>DYJN01000008.1 GCA_020723085.1 Arcobacter sp. | reverse complement strand
TGGTCGGGCCGCCGGGATTTGAACCCGGGACCTCTTGCACCCCAAGCAAGCGCGCTAGCCAGGCTGCGCCACGGCCCGAACCGAAGGTGAGAAGCGCATCCGCGCTGCTCCTAGTGTAGCATTCCGAAATACGGTGCACGCACAAGGGCGCAATCGGGCTTCAGCGGCGCCAAATGGCGCGAGCAGGCGGTGAGCAGGAACGAGGCGGCGGGAAGCGCCGCGGCGAGGAGCCGGCAACGTCCCGATAGCGGTGGCGCTGGCGGCGCCAGCGAAGCCGCCGCGTCCCGGCGGGACGAATTCCCGCCCTGCTTCCGCCGATCAGGGTGCTGGAGCGATTCCCGGCTCGTGCCGGCGCCAGATCCGCAAGGAGCAGGCCAGCTGGCGGCACGCTCCAGGCAGGCGCCGCGCTGCTTCAGCGGCAGCTACCGGCTGGGAGGCTCGGCAAACACATTGCAGGCGTCGATCTCATTGGAGGCGAGCCCGCGCTCGAACCAGCGAAGGCGGCCCTCGACCGGAGGCAGGAGAAGCTCTTCGCTGCCCTGCGGCGCAGCCGATTGCAACGTCTGGCGCAGCGCCCCAGCCGCCGGTTCGGTCTCCTCGTGATGGCGCCGCCAAAGCCCTACGAAACACTCGGCCTGCCATTCACGCCTGCGCAGGAGCTCGTCTTTCCGGCGCGGATTGGCTGCGATTGCCTTCTCCACCCGCTCATCAATTGTGAGTTCATGCTGGACGTGGCGGGCCAGAGTGCGCGCCAGCAGATAGCTGCGCACTCCCGCCTCCGGCCGGTTGGCGCCTTCGAGCCAGCTGCGGCTGACGAAAACCGCGCGGTTCTCCGGACAGTAATGAATTCCGCCGGAAATCTTCCCGCAGGGAGTCTCCTGTTCTCCGGCGAAGAATTCCAGGCGCGCCATGTGGTACTCGCCGGCTCCGCCGGCCGTGAAGAGATGATTCCATACAGCCTGCATTCGCCGGAACAGAATCTCGAGATCCTGTTGAGCGCCGGACTTCTCAGGCGCAGGCCTGCTCCTGCCACAGGAAGCGCCGATGAGCAGGATCAGAGCGGCGCCGGAGACCCTGCAGAGCGAACGCAGCCGATTGAGCCGGCCAAACTTCATGCGCACCATTCTGGTTTCAGACTAGCAGGGGGCCGAACCGGATCGCCGTAGCGCTGCATTCCGGCCGCGCGGAGAGAGCCATCCTCCCCGATGGCGGCAACAAACAGAACGGAGGAACCCGCCGCTAAAGCGGCCCGCGGAATGGGTGAATCGCCGACTGCGGCGTTCTGGAGGCAAGGACCCGCCTCTTCCAGCCGCCGGCGAGGCTGTTCGCTTCGGGCAATTCAGACGGCCGCGGGGGCGGCGCCGCCAGGCCGCAGCGCAGGGTCACGGCGTGCGTGCGTGGCCTGCTCATAGGCGTATGCGAGTTCGAGCAGGCGCGGCTCGCTCCAGGCGCGGCCGAAAAAGGACAGCCCGACGGGCAGCCCCCGGATGAAGCCCGCGGGCACGGTCACATGCGGGTAGCCCGCAACGGCGGCGGGCTGCGAGCAGCCTCCGCCCCCCGAGTCGCCATTCACCCAGTCGATGAACCACGCCGGTCCGCTGGTCAATGTGACGAGCGCATCCAGCCTGTGCTGATCCATCACGGCGTTGATGCCTTCGGCGCGCGCCAGACGAATGCATGTCTGCCGCGCTTCGACGTAGGCCGCCTCGGTGAGCGGCCCCTTCTTCTCCGCTTCGATGAAAATTTCCTGCCCGAACCAGGGCATCTCTCTCTGGCGGTTTTTTTCGTTGAACTCAATGAGCTGTGCAAGCGTCCGCGCCGGAAAATTCTCCGGCAGGCGGCTCAGATACCGGTTCAACGAGTCTTTGAATTCATACAGCAGGACGGTATACTCGGCGTCGCCGATCTGGCCATGGGAAGGCAGTTCGGCCTCGTCGATGACCTCGGCTCCAGCCTTGCGGAGGATCTCGATCTGCGCATCCAGGAAGCGGTTCAGAAGCTGGCGCCGCTGATAAAAGCGCCGGGGAATTCCGATGCGGGCGCCTCTCAGCGAGCCGGGGCCCAACTGGGAATGGAGATCGAATTTCTCCGGATATGCAGCCGAATTTCCGGCGGCGAGAATCTCGAAAAGAAGGGCGAGGTCGCGCACCGTGCGGGCCATGGGGCCAGCGGTGTCCTGCGAAGGAGCGATGGGGACGATGCCTTCGCCCGGCAGTGCGCCGACGGTGGGCTTGAGAGCGGCGATGCCGCAGGCGTTGGCGGGGCTGACGATGGAGCCGTCGGTTTCCGTGCCGATGGCGGCGGCGCAGAGGGAAGCGGCGACAGCGGCGGCCGAGCCGGAACTGGATCCTGACGGGTTCCGGTCGAGCGCGTGCGGGTTGCGCGTCTGGCCGCCGACGGCGCTCCAGCCGCTCACCGAGCGGCTCGAGCGGAAATTGGCCCACTCGCTCAGGTTCGTTTTCCCCAGAATCACCGCGCCGGCATCGATCAGCCGCTGTACGACGGGCGCGTTGCGCGGGGGACGCCAATCGGAGAGCGCGAGTGAACCAGCGGTTGTAGGCATGAAGGAAGTATCGAGGTTGTCCTTGATCAGAACCGGCACGCCGTGAAGGGCGCTGCGCGGGCCTTTGGCTTTCAGCTCGCGGTCGAGCTCGGCAGCCTGCTGGAGGGCGCCGGGGTTCAGCGACAGCACCGCGCGGATCTGAGGTCCGCGGCGGTCGATGGCGTCGATGCGTTGCAGATACAGGCGTGCGAGTTCCATCGCACTCCAGCGGCCGGAGTGAAGGCCGGCGGCGAGTTCGCCAATGGAAAGCGTGGCCGTTTCCTGCCGCGGAGGGCGGGAGCGCGCGCACGAGGCCAGAGCGGCCGCGCCCGCGGCCAGTATCATGTCCCGGCGGGTCATGGAGAGAATTGTACTGCGGGACGGGCGTGTCAGGCGGTCAGGCCGGCGGCGTTTCTCGCGGCGGCGCGGCCTCCCATATACTGCGAAGAAACACGGGGGCGAAACAGCCCTGGCGCACCGCTGAACGTTCCAGGGAGCGGGAGGACGAAGCATGAGAATCGTCGTTGCAGGTGGCGGCGGAGTCGGCGAGCTTGTCTCGCGCCGGCTCGTGCGCGAGGGCAACGAAGTGACCATCGTCGAGCCCGACGCGGACCGTTGCCAGCATCTCGATGACACGCTGGATGCCCACGTCGTCCAGGGCGACGCCGCCAGCATCCGCACGCTCCGGTCGGCCGGACTGGGCGGCGCCGACATGTTCATCGCCATCACCAACAGCGACCAGGTGAATCTGTTGTCCTGTCTGGCGGCGCAGGCCGAGTTCCATGTGCCGGTAAAAGTGGCGAGGGTAAGAAGCCACGAGGTGGAAGAGTGGCGCGAGGCCTGCGGGCGGATCGGGCTGAAGATCGACCTGCTGATCCATCCCGAGTCGGAGCAGGTCCGGCGCATCCTGCCCGTGCTCGGACTGCCGGGCATCACGGACATCCTCGATTTCGCCGACGGCAGGGTCCGGCTGTTCGGGATGTTCCTGCAAAGCGGCCACTGGCTTGCCGGCAAGAGCGTGATGGAGCTGGCGCGCATGGGGCCGCCAAAACATTCTCTGCTCGTGATGATTTTGCGAGGGACGCAGGTGATCATTCCCCGCGGCTCGGACGCGCTTCAGGTTCACGACCATGTCTACGCCCTGACCCGCACGGACGAGTTTCCTGAAATGCTGAAGTTTCTGGGACTGGAGCAGTCGGCGAAGGTGGAGCGGGCGTTCATCCTGGGCGGCAAGCAGCTGGGGATCCTGGTGGCGGAGCATCTGGAGAGGCAGGGCGTGCGCGTGAAGCTGTTCGAGAGGGACGCGGCGCGCTGCGGGAAGGTGGCGTCGATCCTGAAGGACACGATGGTGGTGCATGGAGACGGCACCGACGCGGCGACGCTCGCCGAGGAGGGGGTTGAGGGCGTGGACGCCTATCTGGCGCTGACCCATGAGGACGAGCAGAACCTGATCGCCGCAATGCTGGCGCGGCGGCTCGGGGCAAAAAAGCTGGTGGCGCTGATCAACCGGCTGAATTACCTGCCTCTGGCGCACCGGCTGGGGATTCACTCGACGGTGAGCCTGCGGCTGACGACGGTGGACCGCATCCTGCAGTTTGCGCGTCGCGGCGACGTGCAGTCGGTGACCACATTCGGCGACGAAGCCGCCGAAGCGATCGAGCTGACGGCGCAGGCGCGGTGGAAATACGCCGGAAGACGGCTGCGCGACATCCCATTTCCGCGCGATGTGGTGGCGGGAGCGCTGCTGCGGAAGGACGGCGAGGTGGTCGTGCCGCGCGGCGGCGACGTAATCGAAGAGGGAGACCGGATCCTGTTCTTTACGTCGGAAAAGGCGCTGCCGAAGCTGGAGGAGATGATGTCGTCCGGCACGGCTGAGGCGGGGCTGGGAGGGCTGTGGAGGCGATGATCCACGCCGGTGGACTCCTTCATATCGCGGGCGTCTTCCTGCTGCTGCTGGCGGGCGCGATGGCCCTGCCTGCCGCCTGGGGCTGGGTGGCGGGAGAGGGCGGCGCCGGCGCAATGGCGCAGGCGGCGCTGGTCACGGGCTGCGCTGGCGCCGCGCTCGCCTCGTGGCTGAAGCCGCCGCAGACGGAGATCAGCCGGCGCGAAGGGATTCTGCTCACCGTGCTGTTGTGGGCGGCAGGCTGCCTGTTCGGCGCAATCCCCTTCCTGTTGACGCCAGCTTTTGAATCGGTGACGGACGCGGTATTCGAGTCCGTCTCCGGCTTCACGACCACCGGCGCCACCATTCTGCCGAGGGTGGAAGTTCTGCCGCCGGCGATTCAGCTCTGGCGCCACTTCACGCACTGGCTGGGCGGGATGGGGGTGGTGCTGCTGACCATCGCCGTGCTGCCGCTGATCGGCGCAGGCGGCATGGCGCTTTACCGGGCGGAGTTCTCCGGCGCGCGGTCGGAGAAGCTGGCGCCGCGCATCGCCGAGACGGCGCTGTCCCTTTGGAAGGTCTATGCGGGGCTGTCGCTCATCGAGTACGTACTGTTGCGGCTGGCGGGCATGAGCGCCTTCGACGCCGCCTGCCACACCTTCTCCACGCTGGGCACGGGAGGCTTCTCCACCCGAAGCGAGAGCATCGCCGCGTTTCCGAGCCCAGCGGTCCAGTACATCATCATCGTCTTCATGATCCTGGCCGGCTTGAACTTCACCATGCACTACCGGCTTTGGGTGCGGGGCGAGGCGAGGCGGTTCTTTTCGGACTTCGAAGTGCGCGGCTACATGCTGATCCTGGCCGGCGCGACCCTGGCGATCTTCGCCGCGTTGTGGCGGAGCGGACAGATGACGGGCGAGGCGGCTCTTCGGACGGCACTGTTTCAGGCCGTGTCGATCGGCACGACCACGGGCTTTGCGACGGCGGACTACGAGCAATGGCCCCCGCTGCCGCATGCGCTCCTGCTGGCGCTGATGTTCGTCGGCGGATGCACGGGTTCGACGGCGGGCGGCTGGAAGGTGGCGCGCGTCCTCCTGCTCGGAAAGATCGTCGACCGGGAACTGAAGCGCACGTCGTTCCGGCGGGGCGTCTTCGCCGTGCGGTTCGGCGAAGAGACGATTCCCGAGCCAGCCATTCAGGGCCTGCTGAACCTGGTCTACCTGTCGCTGCTCATATTTCTGATTGCCATGTTGATCGTCTCGGCGGCCGGGTCGGACTTGTTAACGGCGATCAGCAGCGTGGCGGCGGCGATGTTCAGCATCGGTCCGGGCTTCGGCACGGTGGGGCCGGCGGAGAACTACGCCCACCTGCCTGCCTTGGCGAAATGGACCCTGTCGTTCTGCATGATCGCCGGACGGCTGGAGTTCTACACGCTGGTGGTGGTGCTGACGCCGGCGTTCTGGAGGAGGTGAGAAGCCGGGAGTGCGGGGATGCAGAAGGCCGGCCCCGGCGCGCTGCCGGAACCGGCCTTTTCTGTTTCGAACGGGATCAGATGAATTTGTACTTGCCGGGAACCGGGAACGGCGTCGGCTCGGCCTTGAAGTCGTAAGTGTACTTCTCAGCTTTGGGCATCAGGTCCTGCTTCGAGTTCATGATCATGTCCCAGGTGATCTTGAGCCCGGAATAAGCGGATTCGCGGCCCATGATGCAGGTCATGGTGGATTCGGCCACCGCCTGCGTCTCGTTGATGTAAGGCCCGTCGCCGCGGATGGACTTGTAGAGCTTGGCGTGCTCGTTGACGTAGCCCGGACCGCCGCGGGTCTGAGCGAGCGTCATGCGCCCCTTGCTGCCGGCGACGATCTCGTTGACCTGCTGATAGGAACCCTGCGGATACTGGCGGCAGTAGCTGGACATTCGGACGCCGTTGGGGAACTCGAAATCGGCGGAGATGTGGTCGTAGATGTTGCCGTAGATCTCGTCGCCCACGGGGCGCCACGCGGCGCCGCCGCTGGCGACGACGCTCGCCGGCGGACCGCCCATGATCCAGCAGCAGACGTCGATATTGTGCAGGTGCTGCTCGACGATCTGATCGCCGCAAAGCCAGAGGTTCGAGTACCAGTTGCGGTGCTGCCACTCGAATTCGCCCCACTTCGGGTTGCGCCCGTTGCGCTGCTGGATCACCGGCGAGCCGACCCAGTAGGCGTACAGGGCCACGACGTCGCCGAGCTTGCCGTTCTTGATGGCGTCCACGTTCTCCAGGTAGAACGGGTCGCTGTGGCGCTGCGCCCCGCTGACCACGGTGAGCTTCTTCTGGACGCTCTTGCGGCCCGCTTCCATGATGCGGCGCACGCCCACAGGGTCGACGCCGAAGGGCTTCTCGATGAAGACATGCTTGCCCGCCTCGATGCAGGCCTCAAAGTGCAGAGGACGCCAGCCGGGAGGCGTGCACAGGAAGACGACGTCGACGCCGGACTGGATGAGCCTCGCGTATGCGTCGAAGCCCACGAAGCGGTGCTCGGGATCCACCTTGATGCGGTCCTGGATGGGACGGCTGCGCAGCCGCTTGAGGCTGCCCTCGAGGCGGTCTTCGAAAGCGTCCGCCATAGCGACGAGTTCGACCGCCGGATCCGCGGTCATGGCGTTTTCGACGGCTTGCGTGCCTCGGCCGCCGCAGCCGACCAAGCCGATCCGCAATTTCTCCGCGCCCCACCCGCGCACAAGTTCAGGCCGGACGATCGTGAATGCCGCGCCGGCGGCAGGACCGGCGAGAAAGGAACGCCGGCTTGTCTGTTGCTTTTGATTCTCCATGTGAAAAGGCACCTCAGCCGCCCATTAGTATATAACTTGGCCTTGCGCGGCAATCTCTCCTGCGCCAGGCACGGAAGGAGCACGCACATGGAGCATGCCGACTGGACGGCAGAAGAACTGCGAGAACACGGCGCGGCGGCGCTGGATTGGGTGGCGCGGTATCTGGAAAACATCCGCGAGCGCCCTGTGCTGCCATCGATCCGGCCCGGCGGCCTTCTGGAGGCCATTCCTGCCGAGGCGCCGCTGGAAGGCGAGCCGATGGAAGCGATCCTCGCCGATTTCGAGCGCACCGTGCTTCCGGCCGTGAACCACTGGAATCATCCGCGTTTCCACGGCTACTTTTCGGTGAGCGCTTCCGGCCCCGGCATTGTGGGAGAGCTGCTCAGCGCCGCGCTGAACGTGAACGGCATGCTCTGGATGTCCTGCCCGGCTGCCGTGGAGCTGGAGCTGGCGGTCATGGGGTGGCTTCGCCGATGGCTGGGGCTGCCGGAGGCGTTCTTCGGAATGATCCATGACACAGCGTCCACCTCGACGCTGCACGCCATCGGCGCGGCGCGCGCCGCAGCGGACCCGGACCTGCGCGAGAACGGCGCCCGGCCCGGAATGGTGCTGTACACAAGCGAGCACGCGCATTCCTCCGTGGAAAAGGCGTGCATGGCCCTGGGCATCGGACGGAAGAATGTGCGCAAGATCGGCGTCGATTCCGCCTACCGCATGCGCCCGGACCTGCTAGGGCGGGCCGTAGCGGAAGACCGGAAGGCTGGACTGCGGCCGTTCTGCGTCGTCTCCACGGTGGGCACGACATCGGTGACAAGCGTGGATCCGGTGAGGGAGATTCAGGCCGTGGCGGCGCGGGAAGGCCTGTGGCACCACATCGATGCCGCTTACGGAGGCGCGGCGGCGATGCTCGAAGAAAACCGCTGGATGCTGGATGGCGCCGGCGAGGCCGATTCTCTGGTGATGAACCCGCACAAGTGGCTGTTCACGCCGATCGATTGCAGCGCCTTCTTCTGCCGCCGCCCGGATGCGCTGCGGCTGGCCTATTCGCTTACGCCGCCGTATCTGGCGTCGCAGGAGGATCCCAAGGCGGTGCATCTGATGGACTACCGCATTGCGCTGGGCAGCCGCTTCCGGGCGCTGAAGCTGTGGTTCGTCATGCGCCACTTCGGATTCCGCAAGGTCTGTTCGATCATCCGGCAGCATATCGGCTGGGCCCGCGAGCTGGCGGAGGAGATCCGCGCCCATGCGCTGTTTGAAGTGGCGGCGCCGGTGACCATGTCGCTCGTCTGCTTCCGGCTGAAGGCAGGCGATGAAGCGACGCGCGCGCTGCTGCGGAAAGTGAACGAATCCGGCGCGGCATTTCTGTCTGGAAATGTTCTGGACGGCCGCTTTGTGGCGCGCATCGCGATCGGCAACATCAAGACCACGCGCGAGGACGTGCGGCAGACGTGGGACGCCGTGCGCCGGGCGGGGGAAGAACTGGCGGGCGGCGCCTGAGATCAGAGCGTGGAGCGGTACCACTCGAGCGTCCGGCGCAGCCCCTCCTCGAAGGAGAAGCGCGGCGCGTGGCCGAGGTCGCGGACGGCGGCGGCCGTGTCGGCCTGCGAATGGCGCACGTCGCCGGGGCGGGGCGGCCCGTATTCGGGCTGTATTTCGACGCCCTCCATGCGGCACAGCAGCCGCCAGGTCTCGTTCAGCGTGTACCGGCATCCGTTGCCGGCGTTGTAAACGTGCCCGGAGACTGTGGCGCCCGGCGCCCGGGCGGCTTTCAGGCACAGTTCGGCCACGTCTTCGACGTAGGTGAAGTCACGGCTCTGCTCGCCGTCGCCGAAGATGACCGGCGGGCGGCGTTCGAGCAGCCGCTTCATGAAAATGCTCAGCACGCCCGAGTAGGGGCTGGAAGGATCCTGGCGCGGGCCGAAGACGTTGAAGAAGCGCAGCGAGACGGTTTCCAGGCCGTAGCAGGACGTGAACACGGCGCAGTAGTATTCGCCCGTCAGCTTCTGGAGCGCATATGGCGACTTGGGCCGCGGGGCCATGGTCTCGGATTTCGGCAGCGCCTCGGTGTCCCCGTAGGCGGAGGAAGAGGCGGCGTAAATCACGCGGCCCGCCCGGCCTTCCACGCAGGCGCGCAGGACATTGAAAGTGCCGTCGATATTGGCCTCGTGCGAGGGCGCAGGTTCGCTGATGGAGCGCGGCACGGACGGGATCGCGGCAAGGTGGTACACGACGGGCGCGCCTTTCAGCAGCGGCGCGAGACGGGCGTAGTCGCGGATGTCCACGGCGTAGAGATCGACGCTGCCGCGCACCTCGGCGAGGTTCGCTTCCTTGCCTGAGGAGAGATTGTCAATGACCGCCACGCGAGGAGCGCCCTGCGCGAGGAGGGTCCTGACAAGCGCGGAGCCGATGAAACCGGCGCCGCCCGTGACGACGGCAATGTTCATAGCTGCTCGATGATGGAGTTCAGATAGCGGAGGCTCTCGGTGGCGATCCGCTCGGGCCCGGGCGTGAAATCGAAGGTCTCCAGAGAAATCCAGCCCTGATAGCCGAGCCGGGCGAGGGCGGCGAGCACGGGGCGGAAATTGTAGTCGCCGGTGCCGCAATGGCCCCCGTCGGTCTCGTTGACATGCACGTGCCGGATGAGCGGGAAGTAGCGCTCGATCAGCGCTTCATGCGGCTCCTTCTCATCGACGGCGTTATGGGTGTCGAACATGGTGGCCACGGCGGGACTTCCCACCGAGCGGACCACTTCCACGGCTTCCGCCAGCGTGCCGATGACGTCGGTCTGGTTCTTTGGCAGGGCTTCCACCAGGATCGTCACTCCGCGCTCTTCAGCGTGGGGCGCAACCGAGGCGAGCCCCTCGATAAAGCGCCGCGTAGCCTCTTCGCGCGTGCTGCCGCCGACAGTTCCGCGCTGGAGAGGGGAACCGAAAACCATTACGCCGTTTTCTCCGAGATCGGCGCACAGATCGATGAGCCTGCGGATATGCTCCCAGCTCCTGGCGCGCAGCTCTTCATCGGGCGTCGTGACGTGGAGGCCCTTCGGGGCCACCATCAGCCAGTGCAGTCCGACGAAGCGGAGCCCTTCGCCCTCGAGGATCTCCCTGTATTGACGCCTGTCTGCCGCGGGAATGTTGCAGGGGTCTTCGGAGAGCGTGAACGGCGCAATTTCGATGCCCTCATATCCGGCCGCTCTGATGTGCCGGCAGGCTTCGGCGAAGTCCCAGCCCTGATAGACCTCATTGCAGATGGCGTGGCGGAAACGTTGTCCCATATGAAAGCAATTGTCTAGTTTACCTGATCCGGGCCGCCGGGAACCTCCTTGCGCCGCGCAGAGACGAGCATCGTCAGCCCGCGCCAGGGCAGCAGGCGGTCGGCCAGGCGCCACAGCCACACGGTCTTGTCGAAGAGCTTCAGGGTGAGCTTCGATAGCCTCCGCCGCCCGAAGACGTGCGACGCCAGCCACCAGCCCAGGACTCCGGCCTTATTGATGTCGCGGATCCACAGCACCTCGAAACCAGCCGACTCCAGCATCCGGGCCAGCTCCTGCCTGCGGAAGCGGCGCAACTGCCCCATCGCGCGGTCGACGCTGCCGTAGAGCCGCGGCCCCTGCGGCGCCACAAGGAAGAGCCGCCCTCCGGGACGGAGCACCGTCCGCATCCCTTCCAGAGCCGCCTCCGCGTGCGGGAGCCCCTCCAGCACGTTCACCGCGAGAGCGCTGTCGAACTGTCCGGCCCATGGCCGAAAATCCCCGACGGCGTCCGGCCGGCACGGACTCACTTCCACGTTCGGCGTGCGCAGGAAACGGTTCTGCAGAGCGTGCAGATGCAGCGGATCGTGATCCGTGGCCACATACCGCAGGCGCTTCCCCATCAGGCGCGCGGAAAAAGTCCCCAGGCCCGCCGAAAGTTCGAATACCTCGTCGCCCAGCTCCGGGCGGAGAATCGAGCAGAGCCAGTCAATGTAGGCGGGCGTGCGCGTGAGGTTGATGATCGCTTCACGGCCGCGCGTGTCGGCGTACAGGTCATCGATCAACCAGAACTTCAGGATCACGCCCAGCGCCTGCAGCCCGTCTTTCCACCCGATCTTTTTCCCCTCCTCGTACGTGCGCCCGTGGTAACTGATGGGCACTTCGTAGATCCGGAGCCTCCGCTTGGCGCATTTCATGGTGATCTCCGGCTCGAAACCGAAGCGGCTGGAGCGGATCGGGATCGACTTCAGCAGGTCGGTGCGGAAAACCTTGTAGCAGGTCTCCATGTCCGTGACATGGATGTTGGAAAAGACGTTCGAGATCAGGGTGAGCGTCTGGTTGATCACCGTGTGCCAGAAAGGCAGCACACGGCGGCTCTCGCCCGCCAGATAGCGCGAGCCGAAGACGGCGTCGGCGCGGCCTTCGAGCAGCGGCTTCAGCAGGACCGGATACTCCTGCGGATCGTACTCGAGGTCCGCATCCTGGATCAGGCAGAAATCGCCCTCCGCATGGCCGATGGCGGTCCGCACGGCAGCTCCCTTGCCCTGGTTCACTTCGTGGCGGAACAGCCGGACGCAGGGGTTCTGCCCCGCAATCTCCCGCAGAATGTCCCAAGTGCCGTCGCGCGAGCAGTCGTCGACGATCACCAGTTCCCGCTCCATGCCCTCCGGCAGCGGCGCAGAGACAACCTGCTCGAGGCTCCGGCGCACAACAGCCCGCTCGTTGTAGACCGGGATCAGGATGCTGAGCTTCAGGGGCAAATCAACAGTGTAGTCGAAACCGGGGCGCACCACGGGGCCGAAACGGACCCTCCAAAGCCTGCACCATGGCCCGGAATAGCTAAGTGGACTTTTGCACCGTTCTACGGCCTTTCCTTGGTTGAAGGATCTCCAACCCAAAGCCAGGATAGAACTAGTACTGAAGGCGTTGGAGGACTATGATGCACTGCCGATTGCATGCCATGGCGGGTTGGCTCGGGCGAGAAATGACGGGGCTTTTCCGCGCGGGGCGGAGAAGCAGCCGCGGACAGGATCTGGTGGAGTACGCCTTGATCGTCGGCTTCATCGCGGTCGCCTGCGCGGCGCTGATCCCCTATACCGCTACGAGCTCGATGCGGGAAATCTACAACCGTATCGCCGAGATTCTGATGAACTCGACCAATCAAACCTGAGCTTGCGCGGCAAGGACGCAGGTCACCCCACGCCGCCTCACGAGTGAGGAACGCGGCCAAGCCCCAGCACCAGGCAGCCGAGATTCCACGCCACCAGCGCGGCAAAGAACACGTTGGCGCGCTGCAACAGCCGGAGCCGCCCGCTCGCCCAGCAGTAAAGCCCCAAGAGGAGAGCCGCAAACTTCACCATCAACAGCCCGCCCAGCGGGCTGCCGGTCCATTCCATGGCCTGGCGCACCAATGGATTGGCTTCCTGCACGCCCGCCAGCAGAAACGCCAGCGTGGTCATCACGTCCAAGGCTTGCAGGTAAGCGTATACCAACAGCGCCCGCGTCGGACTCAGCGCGATCGCCCGATTCCCGGCTCCGATAGATACCTGAGGATGCGCCATCAACTCCATTCAACCCGAAACGGCGGCTCCGGTAAAGACCTTATGAGACATTGCGGCGGCGTTTCTTCCCAGTACGCCAGTTCCGGTCCCGAGGCGCTGGATCCGGTCAAGACGGGTCTTCGCCGGGGCTGGCCGCAGCTATAGCCGGCCCATCGGCGGCCGGTTCGCGGCCGGCGGCCCAGCTCTGGGGGCGCGCCGTCCGCAACTGCCCGGCCAGAGTGGCCAGAGCGTCCATGGCGGCCGAACCGGCGGCCACGCGGTTCTGCATCTCGGCGATCAGCACCTCCGTGCGCGCCACACGCACTTCGGAAGGCGCGTGAATACCCAGTTTCACGCGGTTCGGGGTGGCATCCAGCACTTCCACCACAATCTGCTCCCCGATGCGGATGGATTGCCCGATTTTGCGGCGGATCACGAACATGACGATTCCTGGCGGAGCGGGTGAGCGTGGGAGTAAGAGGCGTGCGCCTGGACGGACTGCACGCCTGACCGCGTCTCCGGATTGAGCACAACGGGCGCCAAAAGGTTCGCCGTCGGGGGCCGCCCTTCGACAAAGGTGAGGATGGCGAGCAGGATCGGCTCCGTGCCGCCGCCGGACCACCCCAGAGCGGCCATTTCCGCATCGGACAACTCGAGGCGGTAGCCGGGCATCAGCAGCCGCACCGGGGCGCAGGCGAACCGCACGGGCGGTTCCGATTCGCTTTCGAGCACCACAAGCGGCGCCCAGGCCGGGCTTTCCAGAAGGCGGAAGCCAGTCAGGTGCTCGAAGGCCGGAATGCCGAAAGGGAAGCGGTACCGGGTGACATGGAGGTTTCCAGCAGCCGCCTCCACGTTTTCTGCGCTCACAGGAAATAGTGGGCTTGTGCACGGGATTTCTCTCCGAAGAAGTGCGTCTTGTGGTACAAGGAAATTTCTACGGCGAGCACGATGGGCATCATCTTGAGCGTGGGCAAGCACAAAGCCGTCCTGCGGCGCGGCGAATGGCGCTGCGCCGATCTGGAATGGGAGCGGCGCCTGAACCGCTGGACAGAGGAATGGCTGCAGTCCGGGCAGGCGCCCGGCCTGGCTGAAGTCAATCAGGAGCTCGCTGTGGCCCGCGAAATGGCGGCGCGTTCCGGCGGCAGGGTGCTGTACGTGGCACGGAGTTCGCCGGAACGGGCGCTGCGTGACTTCTTCCCGAAGCGGCAGTACCGGCTGGCCTTTCCCGACCTCGAATGAAACGCTGGAGACTGCTGGCGGACCGGCTGACCGTGTGGGCGTTTTACGTTCTGATTCAGGCAGCCGTGACGCTGATCCGGCTCATTCGGCGCCGCCCTTAAGGCGGGGAAGGAACTCCGTGAGGCGCGGCATCAGGACCCGGGCGAACTCATGCGCCTCCCGCTCGCTGTCGTCGCCATCCAGAATCGGGGCTACGATGCGCACCAGGCTGGTATCCGAACGGCGGTAGCGCAGCGAGTCTGCCACAAGCCAGAACTTGGCGGCGTATTCGCTGGCGACAATCCGCGCCGGGGTCTGATACCAGTACAGGACGAGGCTCCGCGACTCGCCCCGCGCCACGATGTAACGGTTCACTTCGACACGGCGCCCCGAATCGCTTTCGATGAATGTCGTCCCCGAATCCAGCGGCGCATACCCTGATCCCGGCAGGCAGTTCTTCGGAGAGTGCGGCGCAGCGCCCGTTTTTTGAGACCGGAAGAACGCGACAAAGAGGCTGAGCCCCACCGCCCCCCCCGGCTTCGCGTACACGCGGTTCAGCGTATCGTCGGCCCGCAGGACCCGCTGCACTTCCGGATCGATCTCATTATCAGCGACCATTCGCCATCCGTCGATCTCCGCCGGGAACTCCCGCAATGGCCTGACAGCAAAGTCCGTTTCTGACTTCGGCAGCGAATGGTAGGCGGCCGCCTGACAGATGAGAAGCAGGCTCAGTGCGATGACGGCGCCCCGGCGCGAACCCGGCGCGGAACGGCCTACTCTACGGTCCATACCGGCGTGCCATCCTCCCCAGAAGCCTGTGGACAATCACCAGCGTCATCAGCGCCAGAAGAAACATGAACCAGCCTTCCATCGTGTGGAAGGCGCCGACGGCCAGCTTGGGATCATATTCGCTGAGCAGCCCGGTCGCCGTCACCCGCGCCGCATTGACAAGGATCGCGATGGCTGGAGTCAGCAGCAGCAGCACAGCCCGCAGCCAGGCGCGGGATTCGAACAGGTGTCCGTAGATCAGCGAAAGATATGTCAGCGACATCAGCGAGCGGATGCCGCTGCAAGCCTCTACAACCGAAAGCCTCTGGCTGGGCAGCTCCAGAATGTTGCCTTCCCGCAGCACGGGGATGCCGAGCAGGCTCAGCGCCGTTTCCGCCACCTGGCTGGCGAAGATCTGCAACGGAAACGTGATCTGGTTGTAGATCACCGCCGGCAGCGGAATCATGAACACGAGCAGGAACAGGGGAAACGCGAGATCCCACAGCAGCCGGAGGCCGCCGAGGGTGACCACTGCTCCCCACAAAGAAATGAGGAACGAGCCCCGCATCAAAGTCTGCTCCACCGCAAAGGTCCCCACCAGCAGGAGCAGTCCCCCCATCAGCACGATGGCCAGCCCCCAGAGATTGGGCTGGTAAGCCGCCGCCAGCAGTTTCGTGCGCTGCTGCCAGATGATCCACGCCGAAACGAAGGGAACAAAAAAGCCGTGGCCCATGTTCTCGTCGTGATACCAGTCGAGCACC
Source organism: Arcobacter sp. (assembly GCA_020723085.1). Lineage (GTDB taxonomy): Bacteria > Acidobacteriota > Terriglobia > Bryobacterales > Bryobacteraceae > JANWVO01. The sequence continues at coordinate 69,102 of DYJN01000008.1, read as the reverse complement.
ATGTTGCGGAGAACCGGGAAATACAGCAGGGTCAGCAGGAGGCCGATCCAGCCGATCACAAGCCAGGGGAAACCGCGCGAGGCGGCGTCCTGATCGACGAGAGGTGTGGCTCCGGCGTTCATGATGCAATCCTTAAAAAAAACCGCCCTCCGGCTCCGGGACCCCGCACAGCCACGACGGCTGCCGTAATCGCGCTCAGGGCACCCATTTTACCAGCATTGGGCCGATCCGGTTTGTGAACCAGAGCGGCAGATGCCTCCAAACCGAAAGAAAAGGGCGGAACCTCGGGTTGGCTGGACTGACGTAGGGTATATCGCGCCTCCGGACCAGGAGGATCTCATAGGGGAGCTCGCGCATCTCCGAGCCCCATTGTGATTTGAAAATGAACACGCCGTCGGACTCGATTTTCTTGCTGCGGCCAAAGTCCAGCACTCGCATGCCTCGCGACAGGCCGGAGCGCCCCAGTTCCCAAAAGAGGAAGTTGTTAGGCGCCAAATGATTGAATTCCCGGTCTGAAGCCCCATAGTAGGGCATGACGGCGCCCTTGTACTCAAAGGTGAGCATGACGGCGACAGGCCGCCCTTCATGCAGCACTTCCAGGACGTAAGCCGAGCCGGCGAAGGCCTGCAGGATGCGTTGGAAGTGGACGCGGGGAAACGCGGGCGTGCCAAGTCTGCGCAGGTTCGTAAAGTAAATGCGATAGAAAGGCTCCAGATCGCTGGCATGGCGCGAAGTGAGGCCGCACTTCAGAGATTTTCTGATGTGATTCCGCGTCTTCCTGGGAATCGCGGACAGCAGGTCTTCCTCGCTGCCTTCCAGTTTGAGCGTGAAAGTCACGTAGCGCTGCACCCGCTCGAAGCCGAGGCATTGGGATGGCCAGGCATTCCTCAGTTCGACATAATCGACTTTTTCCGCGCGGGCCCGGTCCTCGACGGCCTGCCTGAGCGCGGCCCTGGTTTCCTCGTCGCGGACCAGTGCCCCTCCGTAGACGGCAAAAGGCGATGAGAGAAGAACGCGCCCCAACATTGGGGAGGAAACCAGGAACAGTGGCAGGACGCCACGGATTTCTTTCCCGTCCTCGGCCAGAAGCGGACAGGGCTTGTAAGGAAAGGTCTGTTGGATGCAGTCGCGCCAGGCAGTGAGATGAAACGGGCTGCCCTCCGGGTGGGCATCGACGAAGGCATTCCAGGCGGCGTCATCTCCGGGCAGCGCGGGTCGGATGCGTAGGCTCATGAGGAAGCGGAATAGAATCGGCCGATGACGGAACAGATCTCCTCGATCGACGAGGACGACATTTCGGGATAGATCGGCAGCGCCAGAACTTCGCGTGCAGCGCGCTCGCTCTCCGGAAATGAGCCCTCCGGATAGCCAAGCCAGGCGAAGCACTTCTGCCGGTGCAGGGGCAGCGGATAGTAGATCTCCGAGCCGATGCCGCGCGCGGACAGGCGCTCGCGCAGACGGTCCCGTTCGGGCGCCCGGATCACGAACTGATGGAATACGTGACGGGCCGGGTACGGCGGCAGTGGAGGCGGCATCACCGGGCCGCCGAGCGCTGCGAGCTTCTCGCGGTACAACCCGGCAAGCTGGATGCGCCGGGCCGTCCAAGACTCCAGATGGCGCAGCTTGACGCGCAGAACTGCCGCCTGCAGCGTGTCCAGCCTCGAATTGGTTCCCACTTCGTCGTGGAAGTAGCGGACACGCGAACCATGCACGCGGAGCGCGCGGAGCCGCGCGGCCAATCTGCCGTCGTTGGTGGTCAATATGCCGCCCTCGCCGGCGCCGCCGAGATTCTTGGTCGGGAAAAAGCTGAAACAGCCGATCGAGCCCATGCTGCCGGCGCGGCGGCCGCGATATTCGGCGCCGATGGCCTGAGCGGCGTCTTCGATCACCGGAATGCCGCGCTCCCGGGCCATCTCCAGCAGCGGGTCCATGTCCGCGCACAGCCCATACAGGTGGACGGGCAGCAGGGCTCTGACTCGCGGGTGGCTGTCCAGAACCGCCCGCGCCTGCGCCGGATCGAGGTTGAAAGTGGCCGGATCGATGTCGGCGAATACCGGACGCGCGCCCACGTTGGCGATCGCCCCGGCAGTGGCGAAAAACGTGAATGGAGTCGTCAGGACTTCATCGCCGGGGCCGATGTCGAGCGCGCGCAGAGCCAGCAGCAGCGCGTCCGTGCCCGAGCCGCACCCGATGGCATGGCTCACTCCGCAGTATTCGGCGACCTCCTGCTCCAGGGCGGCGACGTCAGGACCGAGGATGAACTGCTGGGACTCGAACACGCCGCGCACCGCCTGCTCCACTTCGGCGCGTATGGTCTCATACTGCGCCCGCAGGTCGAGCAGGGGAATGCGGATGGCCTTGGCGCCGGACACGCATTCATGATAGCGGGAACCATGCCGCCCCGGCATGCGCGGGTACAATGAGGAGACCACCGCCACCCTCGTATGTGCGGCATCGCCGGATTCCTGACGCGCAGCGGCCTGCGCGCCGAAGAAAGCTGGATTCGCAGCATGGGGGCGAGCCTCGCCCACCGCGGTCCGGATGGTGAGGGCTACTTTGTCGAGAACGGCCTCGCCCTCGGCCACCGCCGCCTGAGCATCATCGACCTGGAGACGGGTGCGCAGCCGATGGCCAATGAGGACGGCTCGCTGGTGATCGTGTTCAACGGCGAGGTCTATAACTTCCTCGAACTTCGCCCGGAACTCGAGCGCCTGGGCCATCGGTTCCGCACGCGCAGCGACACCGAGGTCCTGCTGCATCTTTACGAGCAGTACGGCGGGGCGATGACGGATCGTCTAAACGGCATGTTTGCCTTCGCCATCTGGGACCGCCGCAAGGGTGAACTGTTCCTGGCGCGGGACCGCTTCGGCAAGAAGCCGTTGTACTACCTTCTGGACCACGGTCCCTGCCGCTTCGCGTTCGCCAGCGAAGCCAAGGCGCTGCTGGCGCTGCCGGGCGTGGACCGGACCGTCGAGCCCTCAAGCGTGGCCGATTTCCTCGCCTTCGGATACGTTCCCGAGCCCCGCTCGATTTTCCGCTCGATCCGCAAACTGCCCGCGGGATGCTCGCTGCTGGTCTCCGGAAGCCGGTTGGAAGAGCGCCGCTACTGGCGGTTGGAGTTCGGCGGCTGCCGCCGCGACTGGGAGGATGCCGTCGCGGCGATCGACCGGCTCGCCTCCGATGCCGTCCGCCTCCGCCTGGTCAGCGACGTGCCGCTTGGGGCTTTCCTGAGCGGCGGCGTCGATTCCAGCGCCGCAGTCGCCTATATGGCGCGGCATGCGCCGGGGCGCGTGCGCACATTCTCCATCGGTTTCAGCGAATACGATTACGACGAAACCCGCTACGCGCGAATGGTGGCTGAACGCTACCAGACCGACCACCAGGAACAGACCGTGCGCCCGCAGATCGGTGAGATGCTCGGCGTTCTGGTGGATCATTTTGACGAGCCCTTCGGCGACGCTTCCGCCATCCCGATGCTGTACCTTGCGCGCATGACGCGGCAGTTCGTCACCGTGGCGCTGTCAGGCGACGGCGCCGACGAGGTCTTCGCCGGCTACCGGCGCTACCGCCATGCGCTCGTCGAAGAGCGCATCCGGCGGAAATTCCCGCAGTGGTTCCGCCGGTCTTTCTTCCGGTTTGCCGGAAAAATTTACCCGAAATTCGATTATTTACCCCAAGTATTCCGCGCCAAAACCATTCTCACGAATCTGGGCCACGAACTGGCCGGCGCCTACTACAACTCGATGACGGCGTTCCGCGGCCGCGAGCTGGCCGGCACGCTGTCGGCGGACCTGCGCGCCGCCCTCGGCGGATACGACCCCCGCGCCGGCTACACGGAACGCTTCCTGCCCTACCGCGAACTGCCTCCGCTCGCGCAGTTGCAAGCCGTGGACATCGAGACCTACCTGCCCGGCGACATCCTGGTGAAAGCCGACCGCGCCACCATGGCGTGGTCGCTGGAAGGCCGGTCTCCCTGGCTGGACCACCGTTTGGCGGAGCTGGCCGCCAGCCTCCCCGCGGAATGGAAAGCGACGGCTGCGAATGGGAAATACATCTTCAAAAAGACCGTCGAGCCGCTGGTTCCCGCTGATATTCTCTGGCGTCCGAAAATGGGATTTGTCATGCCGCTGAAAGAGTGGTTCCGCGGAGAATTGCGCCCTCTGTTCGAGCGGGAGGTGCTCGAAGGCCCCGATGCCGGCCTGATCGACCGGCAGCAGGCGGCACTCCTGTTCGAACAGCATGTTTCAGGCGCCCGCAACCGCGACCGGTGGCTGTGGAACCTGCTGGTGCTGCAATTGTGGGTCCGCCGTTGGGGCGGGCTCTGACGGCGAAGGACTGGAAGGCGATGCCGCGGGACCGGAGGCGGCAGCGTACCGCCGGATGGCCTCTTGAACTCCCCGGCGCCGCCGGCTCAGTCCCGGCAGCCTGAAACCGTGACGGGCAGCAGCCGCGCCTCTGGCCTGCGGAGCAGGAACGGATATCGCAACACCCAGGAACGCGGCGCCCAGGCGAACGCCCTTCTTGGGACAGCTTCGAGCACCATCAGAGGGCGTCCCGCGGGAGTCCAGACGGGCTTTGGCCTGAAGGAAGCCCCATAATTGGCCAGATTCAGGGAGTTCTCCGCGAGCAGCCACTCCCCTGACGCCTCCCCGCTCCGGCACACCTGCGGCCATGACCGCAGGTTGCCGATCGGCTGAAACCGGTTCAGCCCGATCATCTCCCGCTCGGTCCGGAGATCGGTGAGGAATGCGCGGTCAGGCCGGCTCCGCACCTCCGCGAGGAACCGCCTGGAAATTTCCACGGATTCGCCGAATGAACCGGAACCGGCCAGTAGTAAAACATGCAGCACGCTGAGGATGGCCGCCGGGATGGCGCCTCCGGCGCGCAGCCCCGGAAGCGCAGCCGCCAGGGCCATGCTGATGGGGACAATCAGCGGATAGTGAAACCTCATCAGCCGCCAGAAGGGCTCATATTCCGTGGGCTTCACACTGCCGAATCCGACCCACAGCCAGAATGCCGCCACTGTGGCGGCGCACAGGAGCGTCCACTTGCGGCCAGCGGGGCGGAGAAACGGCGCACAGCAGGACAGCAGGGCTGCGACTCCGAGTTCCTTCGAGAACACGAACGACCGGAAGGGATACACGAACCACGCAGCGGTCCAGGCAGGGTAATAAGGGTCCGAATAGTCCACCCGGGAGAGGATTCGAAAGCTCTGAAACGGGTCCCCCCAGGAGAGCGCGTTGATTCCGAGATCCAGCAGGAGATATACGCATAAGGCCACCGCCGCCGCCGCCAGTGGGCGGATCTGCCTCTCCAGGGCCGCCGTCACGACCGCAGCCATCAACACGAAATGGATATTGACAGGATGCAGGGCCGCGGCAACCCCGCCGATCAGGGCAGCCAGAATCCATCTGCCGCCCAACAGCTCCACAAAAAACCAGCCCGCGGCGCCCGATGAAAGCGGCGAGGCGATCGGCATCGTAGACAGAATCACGTCGAGCGGCATCGAGGCCGCGATCCACCCCGCCAGAAAAGCGCTTCGCCGCCCGCCCGCCAGATACGCCCCCCGGATCGCGGCAGTCACCAGCAGGAGACTGCCGGCTAGCGATGGCAGCGCGCAAACCCATTCCTGGTATCCCAGAAGCCGGATCGCAGCCCGTAGGATGGCGTTGAACGCCAGCCTCGCTTCCCAGTGATTCACGGGCGGTGCGTCCCATTGGACGGCATATCGGAGATGGAAGAAATCGTCGGAGCCGACGAAACCGGTGAAGAAAACCACGCGCAGACCAGCCCACCAAACGAACAGCAGCAGCCACGGCAGCCAGGCGGCCGGCTGTTTGAGCAGATTGCTATGGCCGTCCAGAAAGACGGCCGGCTGAATTCTCATATGCCCGGTCGCTTCTCAGGCGCCTGCAGCGCAGTGGCGCAGTTCCATGATTCTCGCACAGAAAGAGGCCTGACGCTCCCGCTCTTTCTCCCGGCTCCCTCGTTTCCAGGCGCAGGCGCATCCTCCCCGCGGAGAGCGGCGGCGGGCGCGACTTTCCGGCCCCAGGCCGTGAGCCCGGCGCAGCTCATTGAGTTGCCAGCCCGAGCCATTGCGCCATGCGGCGGATCCCGGTCTCGAGGGGCGTGCGTGGCGTCCATCCCAGCATCCGCTTCGCTTTCGAGATATCGGCGTAAGTGATGGGCACGTCGCCGGGCTGGAGGGGCAGGCGGTCGATGATGGCCTGCCTGCCCAGCACGCGCTCGAGCGTGGCGATCATCTCGCGCAGGAGCACGGGGCTGGAATTGCCGAGATTGAACACCTCGAACGCGGTCTCGTGTTCCATCGCCGCCAGGATGCCCGCCACGATGTCGTCGATGTAGGTGTAATCGCGCCCGGTCGAGCCGTCGCCGAAAACCGGGATCGGGCGTCCGGCGGCAATGGATTCGGCGAACTTGCGGATCGCCAGGTCGGGCCGCTGCCGGGGCCCGTACACCGTGAAAAACCGCAGGCAGACGATGCGCATGCCGTACAGGTGTGAATACACGTGGCACAATGCCTCGCCGGCGATCTTCGAAGCAGCGTACGGCGATATCGGCGCGCGCACGGGATCGTCTTCGGAGAAAGGCACGCGGCTCGCCGCGCCGTAAACGGAGCTTGACGAGGCGAAGACGAAGCGCTCCGCGCCATGCCGCCGCGCCGCTTCCAGCAGCACGGCCGTTCCCTCCACATTGACACGCTGATAGAGCGCGGGCTGTTCAAGCGACGGCCGCACCCCGGCTCGGGCCGCCAGATGAACGGCCGCTTCGGGGCGGAACCGCGCGAACAGCTCATCGACGAGCGGCGCATCGCAAATGTCGCCCTGCACGAACTCAAACGGCCCTGCCCGGCGCACCGCTTCCAGGTTGGCCCGTTTCAGCGCAGGATCGTAATAGTCATTCAGATCGTCGAGAACCAGCAGCCGGCAGCCGCCGCGCAGAAGCGCTTCGGCGAGATGCGAGCCGATGAAACCGGCGCCGCCGGTCAAAAGCACCCGGCCGGCGGCACGGTGCAGATCCAGGGTCACGAATTTCCTCCTTTGCCCGGGCGCCGCTCCTGAACCGCGCCACGGAGGACCTCCATCGCCTCCGCCGCCACCTGAGCCCAGGAGCGCGAGCCGCCGTGGCGGGCGATCCTGGCGCGGTCAAAGCTGCGCCGCAATGCCTGGTCGAGGGCAGACAGCAAGGCCTCGTCGCGGCCGGGCGGAACGACGAGGCCGAATTCCTCGGAAGGAATGAGATCTGCGACGGCGCCGGCACGAGCGGCGACCACCGGCGCACCGCAGGCCAGCGCTTCCTGAATCACGTTGGGCCACCCCTCCCGCTCCGAGGCCAGGCAGAAAAGGTCGCAGGCAGACATGTATTCGGCCAGAATTTCCGGCGCCACCGCGCCCGGCAGATGGACATGCTGTTGAAGGCCGTGCCTGTCGACGATCCTCGCGATCTCGGGCCTTGCGTCCGCGCCCCGTCCCGCCTCTCCCACAATCCAGAGATCGGCGCGCAGCCCGGCGGCATGCAGGCGCGGAAGCAGCGCGGCGATCCGGTGATGGCCCTTCTCGAGGACCAGCCACCCAGCCGAGAGGATGTGCAGCCGTGAGGGATCCATCTGCAGACGCCGCCTCGCCTCCTCGCGCGGCCGCGGGTAGAAGACGCCGGTGTCGACGCCGTTGCCGATCACTGCGGCGCGGCCGGGATCGGCGCCGAGCGAGACCGCCAGATCGCGCAATTCGGAGGAGACCGCAATGACGGCTGCCGCATGAGGGAATGCCTCCGCCATCTGCGCGCGGCGGCGCGGGCTCCGGGCGTGGATCAGCTCGACGCCCCGCAGCGTCACCGTAAAGGGAACGCCCAGGCGCCGGGCCAGGCGCAGCGCTGCGGCGCCCTCGGGATATCCGAAATGCGCGTCGATCACATCGAAGGCGAAGCGCTTTCGCAGCCGCCGGAGGAATGGCGCGAGCTGCGCCGCCATCCACGCCGGATGCCAGACGCCCAGCCCCGGCGGGTAGAGCCAGCGGCGGTAATGGACCGTCAACGCGCCCTGTGCAACCGCAGGCTCGCCGCCCAGACGGGGCATGCGCGGACGCGGGCCGGATGTCTCGATCCACGGCACGGGTACAACCACTTCCACCGGCGCGAGCCTCGCCAGGTGCTCCAGCCGCCTTGCCACGAAGAGCCCGAAACGCGGCTCGCCGGGGCGCGGGAAGACGCTGGAAAGGCTGAGAATTCCGGGGGGCGGGATCATCACCGGGGCCTGCCGGACGCGGACATCGTTTCTCATCGTACAATTCCCCCTATCCGGAAGGCTTCAGGTATGCTGGAGTTTCGGTAATCATACTCCGAAGAGGAAGGAACGTCCCATGAGCCAGGAACTCTCCCGACGAAGCTTCACCCGCAAGGCGGCAGTGCTCGCGGCGCCAGCCGTGCTGCCCGCCCTTGGGGCCAATGACGTGATCCACATGGGCGTCATCGGCGCCGGCGGACGCGGGCGCTATCTCGTCGAGCGCAGCTTTGAAGGCAGCAAGGGCCGCTTCACCGTCGACGCCGTCTGCGACACCTTTGCCGGCAATCTGGCCAAGGGCAAGGACGTCGTCGCCACGCGCAGCGGCAAGTCGCCGCGGGGCTACGTCGACTACCGCGAACTGCTCGCCGACAAGGCCATCGACGCGGTGATCATCGCCACGCCCGAGCACCTGCACCACCGCATGCTGCTCGACGCCCTGGCCGCGGGCAAGCACGTCTACGTCGAGAAGCCGCTGGCGCACACGATTGAAGAATGCCAGGAGATCATGAAGGCCGTGTCGAAGAGCAAGAGCGTCGTTCAGGTGGGCACGCAGAACCGCTCCAACAGCCTTTACCAGATGGCGAAGACCATGATCGCGCAGGGCCTCATCGGCGACTGCCATTACGTGCGCGCCTTCTGGTACCGCAACGCGCTGCCCAACGGCGCAGCCGCCTGGCGCTATTCCATCCCTCAGGACGCAACGCCGGAAAACACCGACTGGAAGCGGTTCCTCGGCCCCGCCCCGGCGCGCGAGTTCAGCAAGCCGCGCTACTTCCAGTGGCGCCTCTATTGGGACTATTCCAGCGGCATCGCCACCGACCTGATGGTGCACCAGACCGACATCACGGCGTTCGTCATGGGCAAGGGCATCCCGGACAGCGTCGTCGCCACCGGCGGCGTCTACCGCTGGACCGAAAACGACGACCGGGACGTGCCGGACACCTGGAGCGTGCTGATGGACTACACGCGCGGCCGTTTCCACATCAATTACTCCTGCTATCTCGGCAACGCGCGCTTCGGCTACGGCGAACAGTTCCTCGGCAACGACGGCATGATCGAGGTCATCAGCCGCCAGACGCTGAACTTCTATCCGGAGTCCTATCCCGGCGTGTCCGACAAGGTGAAAGCCCGCAAGGAGCTGTCGATCACCATTCCGAACAACGACCATCTGGCGGTGGAGGCGCACATCCGCAACTGGTTCAACTCGATCCGCGGCATCGAAAAGCCGGTCGCCCCGCCGCAGGCGGGCTATGAAGCGGCGATCCCCGGCTTCATGAGCGTGCTGAGCTACCGCGAAGGCAAGAAGGTCCTCTGGGATCACAAAGCGGACCGCTACCGGTACGCCTGAGGCCGGCATATCGCACGGGGGCGCGGCGCTTGCCGCGCCCTTGCCGTCTCCGCGCGCCCCGCTACACTGGAATCAGAAACTCTCGATGGGAGTCCTGCTGAACCGGCCGGATCTGCTCGCCGTGCGCCGGCGCTGGCGCAGCGAGGGGCTCACGGTGGTCTTCACCAACGGCTGTTACGACATCCTGCACCCGGGCCACATCCGCACGCTGGAGCGGGCGCGCGCGCTCGGCGATGTGCTGGTGCTCGCTCTCAACAGCGACTCGAGCGTGCGGCGCATGAAGGGTCCTGCGCGGCCGGTGATTCCCGGTCTCGAGCGCGCCGCGCTCGCCTGCGCGCTGGAAGCAGTCGACGCGGTGACGCTGTTCGAAGAGGACACGCCGCGCGAACTGATCGCCGCGCTGCTGCCGGATGTTCTGGTCAAAGGGAGCGACTGGAGCCACTTTGTGGCCGGGCGGGAGGAGGTGGAGGCCGCGGGCGGCCGGGTCGTGTTGCTTCCGCTCGAGGCCGGCTACTCGACAACGGCGACGGTGGAACAGGCCCTGGCGCGGCGGAGTTCGCCATGACGCACCCGGCGGTGCGCGATTTGTTTCAATCGCTGTCCCGCTCGCAGCCCTTCCAGAAGCTGCTGCGATTCCTCTCGACGCGGGACTCCGGGAGGGTGTACCTCAGCGGCTTGACGCCGCCGGCCAAGGCTCTCTACACGGCGCTGCTGTGGCATGCGCTGGAGCAGCCGTTGCTCGTGATCACGGAATCGCCGCGCGATGCCGAGGCATGGCTGGAGGCGCTGGACACGTTCCATGACATTCTGGACGACGGCGCGGCGGCGCCTCGCCCGCTGCTCGTGCCCGCTTACGACGTGCTGCCCGGCCAGGGGCTTTCGCCGCACAACGACGTCAAGGAGCAGCGCGCCGCCGCCCTGTGCCGCCTCGCCCGCGGCCGCGCGTCCATCGTACTGGCGCCGCTGGACAGCGCGCTGCTGCGCTTGCGGCCCCCGGACGCCTACCGCCGGATGGCGCTCACGTTGCGCAAAGGCGAGGAGGTCTCCATGGAAGACCTGGCCGCGCATCTGTTCTCCATCGGATACCAGCGCCGGGAGCCCGTGGAGATGGAAGGCGAGTTTTCGATTCGCGGCGGCATCTTCGACGTGTTTCCCGCAGAGGCGCAGCGCCCGGTGCGAATCGAGTTTTTCGGCGACTCGATCGAAAGCCTGCGCCGCTTCGATCCGGAAACGCAGCGCTCCGTGCTGGCGGTTTCCGAAGTCACGCTCCTGCCTCTGGAAGAGATTCCGCGGCAGCTCCAGACAGGCGGCTCTCCTGCCTGGCAGGACGAAGGGGGGGAGCCGGAGGGTGGCTGGGAATTCGCCGCGCTGGCGGCGGAAAATCCTTCCGCCTCGCTGGAGGACTTCCTCCCGGGCGCAATTATGATCTATGACGAGCCGGAATCGCTGCGCGCCGCCTCCGAACGGTTATGGAAAAAGCTCGATGCTCTGGCCCCGCAGGCGCCAGCCGCGCCGGAGCAGCTTTTCTTCCACTGGGGCGAACTTGCCGCGCACCGTCCTTCCCGGCGGGAGGTCGAGCTCCGCGAACTGCTTCTGGAGACCGAGCTGCCGCCCGAGGCGGCGAGCGTTGAGATCCGCTCGCAGCCCGGAACCGCCTTTCGCAACAACCTGCGCGCCGCGGTCGACGAGGCGCGCGAACTCGTCTCGCAGGGCTGGCAGGTGGCGTTCTTCGCGCCCACCAGCGGCGATCTGGAGCGCATGGCAGACGTGTTCAGCGAGTACTCGCTGCCGTTCCAGATCGGCGAGGAGGATGGCGGCGGCGCTTCCCCGTATCTGGCCGGCCGGGCGTTCATGGCCGTGGAGAGCGCCGGCGTGTATCTGCTGCGCGGGCAACTCGCCCGCGGCGCGCGGCTGCCCGAGCAACGGCTGGCGCTGGTCGGCAGCCGGGATCTGTTCGAAGCCGCCTACGACGTGCAACCCGCGCGCGCCCGCTCGCACGCGGCGCTGTTCACGCCGGAGACGCTCGACCTCAAGCCCGGCGATTACGTGGTGCACGCGCAGCACGGCATCGGGCGTTTCACGGGGCTGAAGCAGATCGTCACGTCCGGCGCCGCCGAGGATTTCATGCTGGTCGAGTACGCGGGCGGAGACCGGCTGTATGTGCCACTGACGCGGCTCGATCTCATCCAGAAGTACCGCGGCGCCGGCGAAGCCGCGCCCTCGCTCGACAGGCTGGGCGGAGTCACCTGGGCGCGGACAAAATCGCGCGTCAAAGCGAAGATGCGCGACATGGCCGGGGAGCTGCTGAAGCTCTACGCCGCGCGCAAGCTGGCAGCGGGTTTCGCCTTCTCGCCTGATTCAGCCTGGCAGAGCGAGTTCGAGGACGCCTTCGAGTTCGCGCCCACGCGCGACCAACTGCAGGCGGCGGCGGAAATCAAGCGTGACATGGAATCGCCGAGCCCCATGGACCGCCTGCTGTGCGGCGACGTCGGCTTCGGCAAAACGGAAGTCGCCATGCGCGCCGCCTTCAAGGCGCTGGGCGATGGGAAGCAGGTGGCGGTGCTGGCCCCGACCACGGTGCTCGCGCTCCAGCACTTCGAAACGTTCAGGAAGCGCTTCGCGCCGTTCCCCGTGCGCGTCGAGATGCTGAGCCGCTTCCGGACGGCGCGCGAAATCAAAACCGTGCTGGCCGATCTGGCCGCCGGCAAAGTGGACATCCTTGTCGGCACCCACCGGCTGCTGTCAAAGGATGTGGTGTTCGCCGACCTTGGCCTGCTCATTGTCGATGAGGAGCAGCGGTTCGGAGTGCGCCACAAGGAGAGGCTGAAGCAGATCCGGCAGAGCGTGGACGTGCTCACCATGTCGGCCACCCCCATTCCTCGGACGCTCCACATGGCGCTGCTCGGACTGCGCGACATGAGCGTGATCGAAACGGCGCCGAAAGACCGCCTCGCCGTGCAGACCGTGGTGGCACGCTTCCATCCCGATCTGATCCGCGCCGCCATCGAACAGGAGATCGGACGCGGCGGCCAAGTCTATTTCATCCACAACCGCGTCGATTCCATCTGGTCCCGCGCCGCCATGCTGCAGGAGCTGGCGCCTCAGGCCCGTATCGCCGTCGGACACGGGCAGATGAGCGAGGCGGAGCTGGAGCGCGTGCTGCTGAGCTTCATGCGGCGCGAGTCCGATGTGTTCGTCTGCACCACGATCGTCGAAAACGGGCTCGACATCCCGCTGGCCAACACGATGATCATCGAGAACGCGCAGAACTACGGCCTCAGCGAGCTGTACCAGCTGCGCGGCCGCGTCGGGCGCTCCAACCGCCGGGCTTACGCCTACCTCCTGGTTCCTGATGACGGCGAACTCACCGAGGTGGCGCGCAAGCGGCTGGCGGCGCTCAAGGAGTTCAGCGATCTCGGCTCGGGCTTCAAGATCGCCGCGCTCGACCTCGAACTGCGCGGCGCGGGCAACCTGCTGGGCGGCGAGCAGCACGGCCACATCGCCAGCGTCGGCTACGAAACCTATGTGAAGCTGCTCGAGGAGACCGCCCGCGAGTTGCGGGGCGAAACCGTGCTGCCCGAACTGCATTCGGCGCTCAATCTCAGCCTCGACCTCCGCATCCCGCTCGGCTACATCGCCGACGAGCAGCAGCGGCTGCGCGCCTACAAGCGCATCGCAGACGCGGGCGAGCCGGACAAGGCCGCGCCGCTGCTCGAAGAGCTGGCCGACCGCTACGGTCCGCCTCCGGAGCCGGTCCGGCTGCTGGTGGAATTCTCGCAACTGAAGTCTCTCGCCGCGCGCTGCGGCATCGAGTCCATCGACCGGCGCGCGGGCGCGGCGCTGATCAAGTTCCACCCTGGCGCTCCGATCGAGCCGCGCCGGCTGATGGAGCTGGTGGCTTCCACTCCGCAGGCCCAGTTCACGCCGGCTGGCGTGCTGCGCGTCCCCGTGCCGCAGAACGGCGCCGCCGGACTGCTGGGCTTCCTGCGGCAGCTGCTGGAGAGCCTTCGCGGATGAACGCGCCTGGAGCGGACGCCGCGCCGTTTTGGATAATGGAGGCATGAGCGTTTTTCGGCTGGGCTTGTGCGCCGCGGTCGCCGCCGTCTCTCTGTGCCCGGGGCAGCAGGCGATCGTCGAGCAGATTGTCGCCAAAGTAAACGGCGACATCATCACGCGTTCCGATCTGGCGCGCGCGCGGCAGGAGCTGGAGGCCAACCTGCGGCAGCGCAAGCTGCCCGCTTCGCAGATGGCCGGGATCCTGGCGCAGGCCGAAAAGGACCTGCTGCGGGACAAGATTGACAGCCTGCTGTTCATCCAGCGCGGCAAGGAACTCAACCTTAACGTCGACAGCGAGGTCACCAAGTACCTGGCGCAGATCCAGTCGGAGAACAAGATCGCCGATCCCGAGAAATTCCAGGCCTGGATCCGCGAGAACACGGGCATGAGCTATGAGGATTTCCGGGCCGAGCTCCGCAACAATTTCCTCAGCCAGCGCGTCGTCGGACAGGAGGTTTACAGCAAAGTGAACATCCCGCGGCGCCAGATCGAGGAGTACTACGAGAAGAACAAGCAGTCCTTCACGCGCAAGGAGCGGGTCATCCTGCGCGAGATCCTCGTCAGCACCCAGGGCATGGACCCGGCGGCTGCGGCGGCGGCTGAAAAGAAAGCCCGCGACATCGTGGCACGGGCGCGCAAGGGCGAGCGCTTTACGGAGCTCGTGCGCGAGTTCTCCGAAGCCGTCTCGGCGCGCCAGGGCGGACTGCTGGATCCGTTCGAGAAAGGCATCCTCAGCCCCCAACTGGAGGCGCTTGTCTGGGACAAGGAAAAGGGCCATGTCACCGATCCCATCCGCGTGCCCGCGGGGTGGCTGATCCTGCGCGTCGAAGACCACCAGAAAGAGGGCCTGGCCGAACTCTCCGAGGTCGAGGGCGAGATCCGCGACAAGCTGGCTCAGGAGATCATGATGCCGAAGGTGCGCGAGTACCTGAGCGAATTGCGGAAGAACTCTTTCATCGAGATCCGCCAGCCGTGGGTCGACACCGGCGCCGTGCCGGGCCAGAAGACCGACTGGAACGACCCGGCTCTGCTGCGCGCCGAGACTGTGACCAAGGAGGAAGTGGCGGCTCAGGCGCGCCTGAAGCGTCTGCTGTATTTCCTTCCCATTCCCGGCACCTCGATCACCGACACGAGCAAGTCCTCCAGCAAGTAAAATCTCTCCATGAAATCCCCCATGTGCAGCGACCTCGCCCCGGGGCAAGCCGTCCAGGGCGTGTTCCTCGTGCAGTCGAAGGATGTCCGGCAGAAGAAGACCGGCGAACCCTATCTGTCGCTGGTGCTGATGGACCGCTCCGGCGAGGTCGAGGCCAAGATGTGGGACAACGTCGCCGACGTGCTGGAGACCTTCGACCGCGACGACTTCGTCCGCGTCCGCGGCCAGACCAGCCTCTATCAGGGCAAGACGCAGCTCACAGTCCATTCTTTGCAGCGGATCTCCGATGCCGACGTGGACATCGGCGACTTCCTCCCCGTCTCCCGCCGCGACCCGGACGAGATGTGGCAGGAGCTGGAGGAGATCCTCGCCTCCATCGCCGATCCGCATCTGAAGGCGCTGCTGCAAGCCATTTTCGATGACCGCGGGATTGCGGACGCTTACCGCCGCGCGCCCGCTGCCAAGGGCATCCATCACGCCTGGATCGGCGGGCTGCTGGAACATGTGCTGAGCATGTGCGCGCTGGCGCGCTTCCTCGCCTCGCACTATCCCGGCATCGACCGGGACCTGCTGCTGGCGGGCGTGCTGTTGCATGACATCGGCAAGATCCGGGAGCTGGACTACAGCCGCAGCTTCTCGTATACGGCGGAAGGCGGCCTGGTCGGCCACATTCAGATCGGACTGCGCATCGTCGCCGATCACCTGCCGCCGGACTTTCCGCCGAAGCTGCGGAACCTGCTCGAGCACCTGATTCTCAGCCACCACGGACAGCTCGAGTTCGGCAGCCCCAAGCTGCCGTGCTTCGCCGAGGCGATGCTGCTGCACCTGATCGACCTCACCGACTCGAAGATGGCCGCCATCCAGACCTCGCTGGAGCGCGAGAAGAGCACCGGCAGCATCTGGACGGGCTACAATGCGGCATTGGAGCGCAGTCTTCTGGATCGCGAGAAGTACCTTCAGCAGCCCGCGCCGCAGCCGCGGCCGGCGGCACCCGCGCCAACGCGGAAATCCTCGCCGTTCGCCCAGGCGCTGTCTTCGGCGCTGCAGGGCGGGAAGGGGCAGTAGCCATGCCGCGAACGGCCCGAGCCATTCCGCCGCCTCTGGAGCTCCGCTGCCTGACGGCGCTGTGGAGGCTCGGCGAGGCCAACGTTCAGGCCGTGCGCGACTGGCTGGTCCCGCAGCGGCCGCTGGCCTATACGACCGTGATGACCATGCTGGAGCGCCTGACGCGCAAGGGCGTTCTCACGCGGCGGAAAGCCGGGCGGTCTTTTCTCTACAAGCCGTCCGTGTCCGAACAGGAGATCCGCTCCCTGGCCGTGCGCGAGCTGACCGACTCGCTGTTCGACGGCAGGCCGGAAGCCCTGCTGGAGTTCCTCGGCGCCGGTCCCGCGGCGGCCCGCCCAGCGCCCGTGCCGGAGGCGGCGGAGGAGGAGCCGCAGAAACTGGACGCGGCGCTTCTCTGAAGCTCTCTCCCGCAAAGCGCCGGTAACAGGCGGACTCGTCCGGCAAGCCATTCCGGGTTATGCTCATAAAGAACAGGACAGCGGGCCTTTCAGCCGCCGGCTGCATGGAGGAAAGACGAACGATGATGAGACGAAGCAGAGCGTGGGCAATGCTGTTGTCCGCCGCGCTCCTGTTTGCCGCATCCTGCGGCCGGGATCCGGAGAAAGCCAAGCGGCGGTATCTGGAAAACGGAAACCGTTACGCGCAGCAGGGCAAGTTCAAAGAGGCCATCATCATGTACCGCAACGCCCTGAAGCGCGATGCGCGCTTCGGCGAGGCTTACCTGCGGCTGGGCGACGCGGAAATGCGGCGCGGCATGCCCGCGCAGGCTGTGGCAGCCTACCGGCGCGCCGTCGAACTGTACTCCGACCCTGAGGAACCTGCCGGCAAGCTGGCCGACATTTACCTGGCGGCTTATGTCCTTTCGCCCAAGAAAGACCCGCAGTTCCTGCGCGAAGTGGAAGACCTGGCGTCACAACTGGCATCGAAGAATCCCAACTCCTTCCAGGCTCTCCGGCTGCGGGCTTTCCTCAACCTCGCCGACACGACGGACAAGACTCAGGAACACCTGTTCCGCGCCATCGAGTTTTTCAAGAAGGCGGACGCGGTCAAGCCGAAGCAGCCGGAGCTGAGGCTGGCGATGGTGCAGACGATGGCTCAGGTGGGCCAGTTGGAGGAAGCCGAAAAATACGCGAAAGAAATCATCCAGGATTCGCCTGGGGTTGCCGGCGCTTACTGGTTCCTCAGCCGCCTCTACATGCAGCAAAACCGCCTGAAGGACGCCGACGCGGTCGTCGAGAGGCTCGTTCAGTCCAACCCTGGGATCCCCGCCTACAAGGTGGACCGCGCCGAGTTTCTCTTCGCCACCCAGCGCAAGGAAGAGGCCCTGCGCATTTTGGCCGCAATCGCCTCCGGCGCCGACACCGGCGCCTCGCTGCTGAAGCGCGCCGGCGACACGTACCTCCGGCTCCGCGAACCCGGGAAGGCCTACGACACATACGCCTCCGGAGTCCGGAAATTCCCTGCCCAAAAGACGGAATTCCGGCTGAAAATGATCCCTGCTCTTCTGTCTCTTCAGAAGCGGGAAGAGGCCATACGGCTGGCGGAAACCGCCGTCCGGGAAGATCCTTCCAACAACGGCGCCATCTCGATGCGCGCGTCCCTGTGGCTGAATTTCGGCACAAAGGAACAATTCGACGCGGCGGTGAAGGATCTTCAGCAGCTGATTTCCAAGGAGCCCAACAACGCGGTCATCCGCTACAACCTGGGCCGGGCCTACCATTCCAGGGGCGAGCTCGACGCAGCGCGCACGCAGTACTCGGAAGCCGTCAAGGTGTCCAAATATCTCACCGCGGCCCATCTCGGGCTGGCCCAGATCGCGCTGGCCAAGGGGGATGCCGGCAAGGCGGTCTCCTCCGCCGACGAGGTTCTCGCCTACGATCCCGGCAACCTTGCCGCGCGAATCATGCGCGTCAACGGGTTGATGGCCGGCGGCAACACAAATCAGGCGCGCATCGACATCAACAGCTATCTGAAGGACACGCCTGACAACCCCGACCTGAAGTACCAGCTGGCCATTGTCAATTTCGTCGAGCGGCGCTACCAGGAGGCCGAGCAGCAGTTCCGCGCCCTGCAACAGCGGTTCCCCAACGACCTGCGGCTGCTGTTCGCCATCGCCGAGGTCATGCTGCGCACCAACCGGCAGGCCGACGCCATGCGGCTTGTGCAGGATGCGTACCGGAAAGACCCGGGCCTGCCGGGACTGAAGCTGGCGGTGGCCAACACCGCCATGAGAGTGAATCAGCTCGACACGGCGGAACAGCAGTTCCGCGCCCTGGCGGCTCTGGATCCGGACAACATCGACATCACCATGCGCCTGAGCGAAGTCCTGCGGCGCAAGGGGCAGATCAACGCTTCTCTCAATCTGCTGAAACAGGCATACGCCCGCAACGCCGCGTATCCGGGGCTCGCCCTGCAACTGGCCCTCACTCATGAAGCTCTGGGCGACTGGCGCTCCGCCGTTCCTCTGTACGAATGGATCCTGAAGCAGGATCCCAACCATCTGATTGCCCTCAATAACCTGGCCTACCGGTACGCCGACATGGGCAAGGATCTCGACGCTGCGCTCACCTATGCGCAGCGCGCCCAACAGCGCGCCCCCACGAGCCTCGACGTCGTGGACACGCTGGCGTGGGTGTATATCCGGAAAAACCTCAACGACACGGCCATCTCGCTGCTGAAGCCGCTCATCGCCAAACAGCCGCGCAATCCGCTGTTCCACTACCACCTCGGACTCGCTCTCTTGCAAAAAGGAGACCGCACCGCCGCAAGGCAGAGCCTGCATACGGCGCTATCGCTCAATCCGTCGAAGGAAGACGCGCAGAGGATCCAGGAAGCCCTGTCGCGGGCCGGCTAAGCCGATGCTGCTGAGGCACCCGGCGGCGCCCTGGGTGGCGCCGTTCCTGTACTTCGTCCTCTGCCTGGCTGTTCTGCCGAAGCTCGGGCTGGCGCCGCGGGCCGAACTGGCCGTCTGGCTGTTTTCCGGTCTGGCCGCCGTCTGGCTGTTCAGCCGCCGGCTGCTCAGGTTCCAGGCATCCTCTCCGTGGGTCTCGGCTGCCTTCGGCATCGCGGTCTTCGTGATGTGGATCGCTCCTGACACGGTTTTCCCCGGCTGGCGCGCCCACTGGCTGTTCAGCAATTCCCTGTTCGGAGAGGCCACGGCCAGCCTCCAGCCCGGGGCGCTCCGCGACCCGCTCGTCCTCGCATTGCGCACCACCCGCGCCGTCGTTCTCGTCCCCGTCGTGGAAGAGCTGTTCTGGCGCGGATGGATGATGCGGTGGATCGAAAATCCCGACTTCGAACGCGTCCCCCTGGGCGCCTGGCACGCCCGCGCCTTCTGGATCACGGCTGTCCTGTTCGCGCTGGAGCACGGCGCGTACTGGGACGTTGGACTGCTGGCGGGCATCGCCTACAACTACTGGATGGTGCGGACGCGGAATCTCGGCGACCTGATCCTCGCTCACGCGGTCACGAACGCCTGTCTCTGCGCGTGGGTGCTCTCCTCCGGGCGTTTCGAATACTGGCTCTGATGCAATATTCCGGGCGTCCGTATGTGATTAACTGAAATGTTGTACCGCATATGCCCTCGCGTTACCCGCTCTTCGACCGCTCGCGGCTGAGGATCCTGCCGCTCGCGGACCGCGTCCACGATCTGCACATCGAGCACTGGCTGCGGCTCGACGATCCCGCGCCGCCCTTCGAGCACCCGGACCTGCCCGCGGTGGCGCAGCGCTGGGCGGCGGCGCAGCGACGCGGCTCGGCTCGCATCCTGATGATGGGCGCCCATCTGTTGCGCGCCGGCACGAACCGGCACATCATCGACCTGCTGGAACGCGGCGCGATCTCCGTGATCGCCATGAACGGCGCCGGAATGATCCACGATTACGAACTCGCCCGGATCGGCGCCACCACGGAGAGCGTGGCGCGCTACATCCGCGAAGGGCAGTTCGGGCTGTGGCGCGAGACGGGCGAGCTGAACGAGTGGATCCGCGATGCGGCGGCTTCCGGCGAGGGGCTGGGAGAGCACGCGGGCAGGCGCATTCTCGAATCGGACTTCCCCTGGCGTGATTGGAGCGTCCTCGCTGCCGCGTACCGCTGCGGCGTGCCCGTCACCGTCCACGCGGGCATCGGCTACGACATCCTGCACGAGCACCCGAACTGCCATGGCGCCGCTCTGGGCGAGGCGAGCTACCGCGACTTCCTCATCTTCGCCCGTGTCGTGGAGGGGCTCGAAGGAGGCGTGCTGCTGTCGTTCGGCTCCGCCATCATGGGGCCGGAAGTGTATCTGAAGGCGCTGGCCATGGCGCGCAACGCAGCCCATCAGGAGGGGCGCGTCATCCGGCATTTCACGACAGCGGTGTTCGATCTGGTTCCGATCCGCGGGGATTTCCGCCGCGAGCTGCCGAAGACCGATCCCGGCTACTATTTCCGCCCCCACAAGACCATGCTCGTGCGCACGGTCGCCGACGGCGGCGAGAGCTTCTATTTCTGCGGGGACCACCGCGCCACGTTTCCCGCGCTGCGCGTCGCGTTCCTGCGGGCGATGGAGGCGCCCTCTTCATGACTCCGGCTGAAATCCTCGCCGCCATTCCAAGGCTGCGCGCGCTGGTGGCCGGCGACATCTGCCTGGACCGCTGGTGCCGTTACGATCCGCGGCTCACCGAACCTTCGCGGGAAACCGGGATCGACCGCATCGCCGTGGTCGGCACGGAATGCACGCCCGGCGCCGGCGGCACGGTGGCGTCCAATCTCTCCGCTCTCGGCTGCGGGCGCGTGGCGGTGCTCGGCTCCATCGGCGGCGACGGGCACGGCTACGAATTGCGCGCCGCGCTCGCCCGCCGCGGCATCGACGATTCCCTGCTGGTGACCGCGCCCGGACAGACCTTCACCTACACGAAGCTCATCAACGCTTATACGGAGGTGGAAGACCTGGGCCGCGTCGACTTCGTCACGTTCCCGCCGCCGCGCGAGGTGGAAGACGAGATTCTGAGGCGGCTGGAGGCGGCTGCGGCGGAATTCGACCTGATCCTCGTATCAGACCAGATGGAGACGGCATCGGGGGCAGTGGTCACGCCGCGGGTGCGGGAGAAGCTCGAACTGCTGGCCCTGCGCCGCCCCGGGCTGCTCATCTGGGTCGACTCGCGCATGCACATCGAGCAGTTCCGCGGCGTCGTCCTGAAACCCAACGAGCGCGAGGCGCGCGAGGCGTGCGGAAGGCTCGGGCTGCCGGAGCCGGACTATGAGCAACTGCGCCGCGCCACCGCCGCGCCGCTCGTTGTGATCACGCACGGAGGCGACGGCATCACGCTGGTCGAGGCTCGCGCAGTGGAGCGCGTGCCCACGCAGCGAGTCGAAAACCCGGTCGACATCTGCGGCGCGGGCGACAGCTTTTCCGCGGGCGCCGCCCTCGCCCTGCGGGCGGGCGCCCCGCCCAGAGAAGCGGCGCTGTTCGGCCATCTGGCGGCTTCGATCACGATCATGAAGCCCGGCACGGGCACGGCTTCGCCGGAGGAAGTTCTCGCGGCAGCCGGGAGGACGGCGCAGCCATGAGCATTTTCGCCATCGACATCGGCGGCACCAAATTCAGCGCCGCGCTGTTCCGCGATGGCCGCATGGCGCGGCGCGAGTCGCGCCGCACCGACCGCGAGGGCGGGCGCGAGTGGATGCTCGATCAGTTGCGCCGGATCGGCCTCGCCTGGCGGGCGGAGGAAGAGTTCACCGCCATCGGCGTGGGCTTCGGCGGACCTGTGGACTTCCCGTCGCAGCAGGTGGTGCTCTCCACGCACGTCGGCGGCTGGCAGGGCTTCGACCTGCCCGCGTGGCTGCGCGCGGAATTCGGCGTGCCGGTGCTGATGGACAACGACGCCAATGCCGGCGCGCTCGGCGAAGGGATGCACGGCGCGGGACGCGGATTCCGCCCGCTGTTCTACATGACCCTGTCCACCGGCATCGGCGGCGGCATCCTGCTCGAATCCGGCGTCTACCGGGGCGCGGATTCCTACGCCGGAGAGATCGGGCATCTGAACATCCGTCCCGACGGTCCGGCGTGCCTTTGCGGTTCTCACGGCTGCTTCGAGCGGATGTGCTGCGGCCTCTGGCTCGAGCGCGACTACGGGCGGACGGCGCAGGAGCTGATGCGGGATGCGGCGTTTGTCGAGGACTACGTCGTCGACCTCGCCCGCGGGCTCAAAGCCGCCATCATGCTGCTGAATCCGGCCCGCATCGTCATCGGAGGCGGCATCAGCAAGGCGGGAGACGCGCTGTTCGCGCCTCTCCGCGCCGAGCTGCGCCGGCAGATCACTCCGTGGTCCCGCGCCAGGATCGATGTCGTTCCTGCCTCGCTCGGCGACGACAGCGTCCTGTGGGGCGCTTACGAACTCGGCCGCGAAGCTCTGGGACAATAAGAAGAGAATGCAAGCTGATCAGTTCATCGCCGAGTATCGAGCCCGTCTGTCGGAGACGCTCGGGCGGATCCCTCTCGACCGCGTGGCGCAGGCCATCGAATGGCTGCGCGAGGCGCGCGATTCGGGCCGCGGCATCTTCATTTGCGGCAACGGCGGCAGCGCCGCCACCGCCTCGCACTTCGTCTGCGACGTGCTCAAGGGCTGTTCCTACGGCCGCCCGCAGCGGTTCCGCATCCTCGCGCTGAACGACAATCTCCCCACCCTGACGGCGTACTCGAACGACGTCAGCTACGAACAGGTCTTCGTCGAGCCGCTGAAGAACTTCGCTCAGCCCGGAGATGTGCTGATCGCATTGAGCGGGTCAGGAAATTCGCCGAATGTGCTCCGCGCCGTGGAGTGGGCCAACGCCAACGGGCTGCGTACCATCGGTCTCACGGGGCGGGGCGGCGGCAGGCTCGGGCCGCTCGCGCAGCTCGAGATCCGCGTCGCGGATCCGCACATGGGCCGCATCGAGGACGGGCACATGATCGTGTGCCACATGATCGCCTATTACTTCATGGAGTCGGAGGGCGCGGGCGGAGGCTGCTGAAGCCGGGGGCGGGCTTTGATACGATCATGCGCGGCGCGCCCCGCGCATGACCATGAGAAGCCTGATCCCCGCACTCCTGATCCTTGGTTGCGTGAATGCCGCCGCGCAGCCCCCGTCCGTGTGGCCGCAGGGCAAGCGCGCCGCGGCCAGCCTGACATTCGACGACGCCCGCCCGAGCCAGCTCGATACCGGACTGCTGCTGCTCGAGAAGCTGGGCATCCGCGTCACCTTCTTCGTCCTGCCAGGCAACGTGGAGAAGCGGCTGGAAGGATGGAAGCGGGCCGTGGCGCTCGGCCATGAGATCGGCAACCATTCGCGCACGCACCCCTGCACGGGCAACTACCTGTTCTCGCGCGCCAACGCGCTGGAGGACTACGACCTCGAGCGCATTACGCTGGACATCGGCGCGGCGCAGGCCGCC
Source organism: Arcobacter sp. (assembly GCA_020723085.1). Classification (GTDB taxonomy): domain Bacteria; phylum Acidobacteriota; class Terriglobia; order Bryobacterales; family Bryobacteraceae; genus JANWVO01. Next base: position 45,767 of record DYJN01000008.1, on the reverse strand, counting down.
ATCGGCAAGCTCCTCGGCGTCACGCCGGCCAGTTTCGCCTATCCCTGCGGCCAGAGTTTCGTCGGGCGCGGCCGGCAGGCGCGCAGCTACGTGCCGCTGGTGGCGGAGCGCTTCCTGCTGGGCCGGGGCTACATGGGCGAAGCGGCCAACGATCCTTCGGCTTTCGATCCGGCCAACGCCATGGGCACGCCGTTCGACGACATGGCCCCGGCGCAGGCGCTCGGCATTCTGGAAGCCGCGGCGAAGGAAGGCCGGTGGGTCATCTTCGTCGGCCACGACATCGGTCCGCGCAAGTTCCAGTCGGTCGACGCCGCCACCATCGAGGCCATCGCCGCCTATGCCAGGAATCCGGCCAACGGCATCTGGCTGGACACAGCGGGAGCGGTGGCACGCCATCTGGCCGGAAAACGTCCATGACTGCCGCCGGACCTACTTCCGCACGCCCCGCATGCGCGGGCCTCCCTGGTCCAGCATGAGCGCAGCGGCTTTCCCTTCCGTGTCCACCTCAATTCGATCGTGGCGTCGATCGCCTTCGGAGTTCGCAATATGCGCGGGCCTGCTGGTCGAGCCGTTCCGGAGCAACGGCGCCGAGAACAACGGGGAGCAGGAGGAGAGAAAGAAACAGGCATCCGGACATGGTCTGTCTGAGAGACGCAGACGGCCGGCCTTTGTTCCCATGCCGGAGAAGAATCCGGTTTCTGGCGCTGCCCGGCCCCTGGGGCGCGCGGGTCGAGCAGCCGGCGGAGGCTGCAGCGGGGAGGACTCCGTCGAGGGCGGCGCCGGCAGCCGGAACGGGCGGCCAAATCCACGGCGCGCCCGTGTGGATGGAACAGCCCGCTCTCGCGGTCTCTCCGGATTCCCTCTCTCGCGGCGCTGCTCCTCGTCCGGGAGTTTCAGCTCTCCAGCACCACGCGGCCGTCGCGCATCTGGATGATGCGGTCGGCGAAGGCGGCCGCCTCAGGATTGTGCGTGATCATCAGGATGGTTTGGCCGAAGCGCTGATTCAGGCTCCGCAGGAGGCTCAGGACGGCCTCGCTGTTTTCGGTGTCGAGGTTGCCCGTGGGCTCGTCGGCCAGCAGGATGGCCGGACGGTTGACGAGAGCGCGCGCGATGGCCACGCGCTGCTGCTCGCCTCCGGACAGCGCCCGCGGCTTGTGGCGCAGCCGGTGCTCGATGCCGAGGAGGCGGAGAATGTCAAGAAAGTCCTTTTCCAGAGGCCCGGATTTCCCGCCGAAATAGCGGGCGATTTCGATGTTGCCCTGCGCGGTCAGCGTCGGCAGCAGGTTATAGCGCTGGAAGACGAAGCCGACCTTCTGCCGGCGGAGCCGCGTCCGCTCGCTGTCGCTGAGCAGCGACAGGTCCTGCCCGTCGACGATCACCTGCCCGGAGGTGATGGATGTCAGGGCGCCGATCACATGGAAGAGCGTGGACTTGCCGGATCCGGAAGGCCCCACGATGCTGACAAACTCTCCGCGGGGCACTTCCAGTGACACGCCGCGCAAAGCGTGTACGTTGACTTCGCCCACGTGGTAGATTTTGCGGAGGTCGCGAACGGCGATGATGGGTTCCACGATTCTGTCCTGCTACTCGTAGGAAAGGGCTTCGATGGCGTCCTGCCGCGCCGCGCGCAACCCCGGATAGAGCGCGCCCAGAAGGCTTGCGGCCAGGGAGACCGCGAGGGCGATGGGCCACCAGTCCGGCGCGATCTCCGATTGCAGATTCGCCCGGACCTGCGCGTTGATGGCCCAGTGCGCGCCGAGCGAAAGAAGGATGCCCGCAACCCATCCCGCCACCGCCAGCACGACGGTCTCCCGGACGAGGATGCCGACGATATCGAGCGGCGAGGCGCCCAGCGCCTTGAGGATGCCGATCTCGCGCGTCCGCTCAAGCACCGTCGTGTACATGGTGAGTCCGACCACGAGGAACCCGATGATCAGGGAAAGGCCGATGATGACGTAGATGAACGCCTGCAGTCCCGGCACGTTGCTTATCGAAAACATGCTCAGGAACTCTTCAATCGAATAGATGGAGTAACCCGTCAGCTCCGGCTGGCTCTTCAGATAACGGATCACGTCCTGCACCCGCGCCGGATCATCCAGCTTGAGAAACGCCTGGTTCAGCTTGCCCTCGCTGTTGGTAAGTTCCTGCAGCCGGTGCAGCTGCACGAAGAGCCGCGCCAGCTTGCCCGGCTCGACCACGCCGCACACGCGCCACCGGTGGTTCAGGATGGTCACCGTGTCTCCGGCTTTGAGCTTCTGCTGCATGGCGTAGTACTGATCGACGATCACGTCGTCGTCGCTCTGAAAAGGCCCGCCGTCGAGAAAGCGGAACGGACCGCTCATGGCCACAAACTGGGCGTATTCGATCCCCGTGATGGTGCTGACTCCGCCGATGGGCTGCACGGCGGTTCCGGTGGCCAGCTTCACATGGGGCACCTGGCGGAAATAGCGGAGCACGCTTTGCGGCATGCTCGCGCCGGTGAGCGAGATGGCGGAAGCGCCAGGCGGTTTGATCCAGATATCGGCGCCGACGCCCCTGGCCCGGTTCCGTGAATCCTCCAGCATGCCCCGGCTGAGGCCGGCGACGGCAAGAATCATCGTGACCTGGAAACCGATGGAGAGCGCGCTGAGGAGAGTACGCAGCCTGCGGTGCTTGAGGTTTTCGAGAACGAGACGGTTGATCAACGGCTTCGCCGGCCTCCGGCCGGATTTTCCATTTTATCGTCTGAGCCTTGCGGGCCGCCCGAGTCCCGGGCTCAGAGCCACAGGCTCCGGCGGCGTCCGCGGAGCAGAAGAATGAACACCGGCCCGCCCACCAGCGCCGTGACGACGCTCACCGGCAGCTCCACGCTCAACAGCGTGCGCGCCGCCGTGTCGCACAGGGTGAGAAACGCGCCGCCAACGAGAAACGACGCCGGCAGCAGCACGCGGTGATCGCTGCCGATGCGCAGCCGCAGCGCATGCGGCACGACAAGCCCGACGAATCCGATGGGCCCGGTCACCGCCGTCACCGCCGCCGCCAGCAGGCTGCCCGCCACATAGCCGCCCAACAGCAGCCGTTGCGGAGACGCGCCGCGCGCCGCGGCCCACTCCTCGCCTACGGCCATCAGGTTCCAATGCCGCGCAAACGCGCAGGCGGCGATGGACACCGGCAGCACCACAAGCGCCATCCCCGCCAGCGTCGCCCCGGGCACGGGATCAATGTTGCCCATCAGCCAGTGCACGATGGCAAAGCTCTGCCCGACGGTGGCCATGTTATGCAGCAGCATGATCAGCGACGAAGCGATGCTGTTCACAGCCACGCCGGCCAGCAGCAACGTAAAGGAGGACACGCGCCGCCCTTCGGCCGCGGCGGAGAGCACGATCACGAGCACAACCAGCGCCCCGCAGGCGGCGCCGGCCCACAGCGCAGGCAAGCCCCACAGCGTATGCACCCCCAAAACGATCATCAGTACCGCGCCCAGGCTCGCTCCGCTCGACACGCCCAGAGTGAACGGCGTGGCCAGCGGATCGCGCAGCAGCGCCTGAAACAGCACGCCCGCCAGCGCCAGCGCCCCGCCGCTCAGCATGGCCAGCAGCGTCCGCGGCCAGCGCACGCCGAAAAACATCTGCGCATCGGGAAACTCGCCGCGCCAGGCCTTCCAGAAATCGATCCGCGCCGGCCCGATGAGCGGCGTCACCAGCATCACCGCCGCGGCGAACACCGCCGCCAGCAGCAGCACGCGCGCGGCCCGTCCGGGAGTGAGCGGCTCAATCCCCATAGGCGATCCAGGCCCTGCCGTCCCGCCGCGTGATCCACTCGGCGCTGACGCCGAAGACTTCGCGGATCCGCTCCGCCGAGAGCGCCTCGCAAGGCGCGGCGTCCGCCGCCACGCGCCCGGCACGCAGCGCCACCACGCGGTCGGCGAATGACGCCGCCAGATTGACGTCGTGCGTCACGGCGATCACCAGCAGCCCCGCGCGGGCCTGCCGCCGGAGCAGCTCATAGATCATCAGTTGATGGTGCAGGTCGAGAAACGCCGCCGGCTCGTCCAGCAGCAGCGCCGCCGGCTTCTGCGCCAGCGCCGCGGCCAGCATCACGCGCTGCCTTTCGCCGCCGCTGAGCGAGCGGAAGTCGCGCCGCGCCAGCGCGCGCGCATCGGTCTCCTCCATCGCTTCCCGCACGGCCAGCCAGTCCTCGCGGCTGTCGAAGAACCCTCCCGCATACGGCGTGCGGCCCATCAGCACCACCTGCTCCGCAGTGAACGGGAAGTCGAAACGCAGGGATTGCGGGACAAAGGCCACCAGGCGGGCAAATTCGCGCCGGCGCCATTCGGATACGGCGCGCCCGTTCAACAGGCAGCGGCCTTCGTGGCCCCGGCGCAGGCCGGCCATGATGCCGAGCATGGTGGACTTCCCCGCCCCGTTCGGCCCGATCAGCGTCACCAGCTCCGGACGGCGAAAGCGCAGCGAGACTCCCTCGAGCACTGCCACGCCGCCGTAGCGCATCCCCGCATGATCCAGCTCGTACTTCACGCTCATCGGCCCGCGGCTCCGTGGATCAGCTCCAGGCAAAGCCTCGCCCCTTGCGCCACGCGCGGCCCGGGGCGGATCAGCGCCTCAGCCGACACCTGCCGCACCTGATTGCCGCGCACCGCCCGCAGCGAACGGTAAGGCGCCCACACCGAGCGGAATTGTTGCGGCGTCTCCAGCGGCTTGCCCTCATGATGCGCGAAGTCGCCCATGTCGAGGATCACGTCCGGGTCCGCGGCCAGAATCTGCTCGACGGAGACCCGCGGATAGGCCATCGGCGATCCAGCCAGGACATTCACGCCGCCGGCCATCCGGATCAGTTCATCAATGAACGTACCGGGGCCCACACCCACCATGCCCTGCAAGGTCCCCGGAGAGCGGCCCACCAGAAACAGGACTTTCTTCCGCGGCAGCTTCTCCGCGCGCCGCCGCACGTCATCGAGATCGCGTTCGATCGAGGCAGTCAGCGCACGGGCGCGCGGCCCGGCGCCCGCGAGCCTGCCGATCTGCCGGATGGAAGCGAGGATCTCCGCCACCGTGTCCTGCGGAATCTCCACCGCGCGGAGCCCGAGCTGCGAGAGCCGTTCGGCCAGGCGCACGGGGTTGCGCACCACCAGCACCAGATCGGGCCGCTGCTCGAGGATCCGCTCGAAATCCGGTTCGAGAAAGGTGCCGATCTTCGGCTTCCGCGCCGCCTCGGCCGGGTAGCGGCAGAACTCGGTGACGCCGACGACGCGCGGCCCCAGGCCCAGGGCGAACAGAGTTTCCGTCAGCGACGGCGCCGTGGAAACAATGCGCTGCGGAGGCGCCGCCGGAGCCGCCGCGCATAGCAGCAGGGCCGGAATCAGCTTTCGCAAAAGAACTCCCGCGCCGCCGCGACGAAGCGCTCGTTTTCCGGCCGCGTGCGCACGGCAAACCGCACCGCCTCTCCCTCCACTCCAGGCAGCCCGGCGCAGTTGCGCAGCAGAATCTTGCGGTTCAGGAACCACTCGCAGACTTCCGCCGCCGGGCGGTCCGTGTAGGCGAGCAGGTAGTTGGCCTCGCCCGGCAGCACGCGCAGGCCCGCCATTGAATCCAGCGCCGCCAGCAGCCAGGCGCGCTCTTCTTCCACGATCCGGCGCGAGCGTTCCGCGTGCGCCGTGTCGCGCACTGCGGCCAGCGCCGCGGCTTCCGCCAGCGTGCTCACCCGCCACGGTTCGCGCTTGCGGCGGAACCGGCGGATCCATTCCTGCGAAGCCACCAGGGCCCCCACGCGCAGGCCGGGCAGCGCGTGGAATTTCGACAGCGACCGCAGCACCAGCACATTGGGATGGTCCTGCACCCATCCGACGGCAGACTCCAGGCGGGTGAACTCGATGAAGCTCTCGTCAATCAGGACCGGCCCTTCCCGGCTGGCAATGGCGCGCCTGACCACCTCCGCCGGCGCCGGGATGCCTGTGGGATTGCCCGGCTGGCTCAGCACCAGCAAGCCCCGCTGCGGCCAGCGTTCCGGCTCATCGGCGCGCACGCGCAGGGCATAGGGGAAAGCGTGGTAGAACTCCGTCCAGACCGGCGCCGCCAGCGCGCAAGGGCCGTTCCAGCCGGCGCGCGCCAGAAAGTGGATCAGCTCCGTCCCTCCGCCGCCCACCAGCACCTGATCCGGCTCCACGCCCCAGGCGCGGGCCAGCGCTTCGCTCAGTTGCGCGGGCAGCGGATCCGGGTAGAGCGCCACCCGGTCCATCGCCTCTTCGATGGCGGGGCGCACGGCTGGCGAAGGCCCCAACGGGTTGATGCTCGCGCTTAGATCCAGGATCTCGCGCCAGTCCCAGCCGCGCTCCCGTGCGACGGCGAACACGTTTCCACCATGCGTGACGGTCAATCTCTGCCTCCCCTTAGCCGCTCCGGGCGCGGCATGCCACCCACTCCGGTTTCATGTCCCGGCCCACCCCCGCCCGGCCCTCGAAGCGCGTTCCTCAAAGGCCGCTCAGATCCTAATCTACTACGTCCCCGCCGGCGGCGCGCTGCATCCGTCACAGAACCGCCTTCAGCAGCGTTTCCTGGCGCGCCCATGGAGCAGCCCATTCGGCCAGTTCGTCGAAGACGGCGTCGCCGGGCAGCGGCGGCGCCAGCCGCCTCCCCAGCAGCAGGGAAAGCCGCCGGTAGTCTGTCAGATCCGCCCGCTCGACCACCCGCGCGCCACCCACCTCCCAGGCGCAGCTCACCACCTCGGCGCCGCTGCGCGCCTGTTCTTCCAGCCAGCCCTGCAATCCCGTCTCTTCGAGCCACGCGGCATCGTGCGGTGCGTTTGTTGTCGCCGGAACAAAGATGAATTCGAACTTCCCGATGCCTGCCGCCGTCAGCCACTCCGCTCCCCGCAGCAGCGCCAGGTCTCCGAAATCGAGCAGGTGCGGCAGGCTGACAATGCCGGTGCGGGGCCTTGTGGCGTAGTCCCACTCCGGCAGTCCTTCCAGTTCCGGCGCCTCGGCAGGCGTCAGGGCGAAGGAGAAAAGCGGCAACGGAAAGCCGTTCACGGAGAGCCCCCCGGGCGTCCGCTCCACACGGATCAGGGGCAGGCCGCTTGAGCGGGCTTCTTCCCACGGCGATTCGATGATGACCACGTCGCCCCGCGTGGCCAGTTCGCCCAGCCCGGACCAGGAGGATTCGAACAGGGGTTCCGGCGGCACCCGGCAGGCCTCGGCCAGCAGGGCGGCCGGAAGCGAGACGGTTCCTCCGCCAGGACAGCCGACACGGCTGCCGGCGCCGCAGGACAAATGAAGAGGAACCGGATGGTAGCCTTCATTGGCCAGCCACCTCGCCAGGGCGCAGGCCACGTGGGTCTTGCCCGCTCCCGGCGCGGCGCTGGTCACAGCAAAGCTTGGGACAGAATTTGGATCCGGCATGCAGTTGGGCAGACGCCTTCAGGCGCTGCTCTCTCAGGATATCGGGCGGCGCCGGGCGCCTGCGGCTTCGGGGACCGTACCAGTTCAGCAGGCGCGCGGTTGCGCGCCGGTTTCGGCCGCAGCCAGCAGCGCAGCAGAGGCGCGCTCCCGGAGAAGCGCGGTCATCTCCTGCTCGTTGCGGAGCAGATCGTGCAGTGTGGTGCGCGTGAGGATCGCGTCCAGGCTCTTCTGCACCGTACCCCACAGGATGCGCAGCGAGCAATCCTGAGTGTGCGTGCAGTTGCGCTCGAGCCCGGCGTGCCGGTCGCAGAAATGCGCGTTGAAGAAGCTGCCCCCCAACAGCCCCAACACCTCCGAAACCGGGATTTCGGCCGCCGGCTTGGCCAGCGTATAGCCGCCTGCCTGCCCCCGCACGCTCTGCACCAATCCTCCAAGCCGAAGAATGCGCATCAGCTTAGCCACGTTGGGAACCGAAAGACCCTCTGCGCGGCTGATTTCCGGAATGCTGTGGCTGCGGTCTTCGCCATGGCGGGCCATGTATAGAAGACACCTCAGCCCATATTCTTCCTGCGCGCTCAGTTTCATGCTTACATTGTACGTCAAGATGGGCCAAATCGAGATAAAAAGACCACAAACCCGGTTGTTTAGGATTGCCGGCCCCGTGAGGGCAGGATTCCGAATTCCGCTCCTGCCGGCGGACCGGCCGCATCCAAACGAATAGCAGAAGGGCCCCGTCGCGGCAGCCCCCGCCTAGCAGTTTCAAGGGGTTCTGCTACCTTAGAACAGGGAGCAACAATCAGTTTCCATGGCGTACCGCATTCATCCCGTCAAGGAGTTTCTCGTCAGCCCGGCGCTGCCGCCTGAGCTTTCGCGGCTCGGGGAGTTGGCCCTGAATTTCCTCTGGAGCTGGAAACAGAATCTGCGCCCCGTGTTCCGGCGGCTGGATCCGGTGTTGTGGAAAGAGTGCCGGCGCAATCCGGTGCTCATGCTCGGCCGCATCCCTCAGGAGACGCTTCAGAGGGCAGCCGCCGACCCCCGCTATGTGGCTCTGTATCAGGCTGCCTGCCGCGAGTTCGACGAGTACATGAAAGTCCAGCCTCCGCCGGACGGGATGAAAGTGGCGTACTTCAGCATGGAATACGGTCTGCTGGAGTCCGTGTCGATTTACTCCGGCGGACTGGGCATTCTCTCCGGCGATTACCTGAAAGCCGCCAGCGACGCCAACCTGGGGCTTGTCGGCGTGGGTCTGCTGTACCAGAAAGGGTATCTGGAACAGCACCTGAATCCGGACGGCTGGCAGGTGGAGAAGTATCCGGTCAACGACTTTTTCACCTGGCCCGTGGCGCCTGCCCAGGACGCGGACGGCAGTGAAATCATCATCGAGCTGCGCCTGCCCCGCGGCAACTGCTACGCGAAGGTCTGGAAGATGCAGGTGGGCCGCGTGCCGCTGTACCTGCTGGATACCAACATTCCGGAAAACACGATCGAAGAGTACCGCGACATTACGGACCAGCTGTACGGCGGCGACGCAGTGACGCGTATCCAGCAGGAGTTTGTGCTGGGCGTGGGCGGCCTGCGCGCGCTGAAGAGGCTGGGCATCGAGCCGACCGTATACCACATGAACGAGGGCCACTCGGCCTTTCTGGCGCTGGAACGCGTGCGGCTGCTGATGCAGGAGCACAACCTGAGCTGGGAGGAGGCGCTGGAAGCGGCCCGCGCCAACAATACGTTCACCACGCACACGCCCGTGCCCGCCGGGATCGACATGTTCGATCCGGGGCTGATTTACGAATACTTCCACGCTTACTGCGAGCGCAACAGCGTGCCGTTCGACCGCTTCCTCGCCCTCGGCCAGGGCGGCACCGAAGAGCAGGGCGACCGCTTCTCGATGGCCGTGCTGGCGCTGAAGATGTCGGCATACCGCAACGCCGTCAGCCGCCTGCACTCCGAGGTGAGCCGGGAGATGTTCAGCCGGCTGTGGCCGGACTTCCCCGTGCACGAAGTGCCCATCATTCCGATCACGAACGGCGTGCATCTGCCCACCTGGCTGCACCCGGATCTGGCCGGGCTTTACGACCAGTACCTGGCGCCGGGCTGGCGCGAGCAGTACATGGATTCAGCCATCTGGGCGCAGGTGGAAGACATCCCGGACGAGGAGCTGTGGGAGATCCGCCGCCGCCGCAAACGCCGCCTGATCGCATTCATCCGCGAACGGCTGCTCAGGCGCGCGCAGGAGCGGCACGCGCCCAGCGCCGAGCAGAAACGCCTTTCGGAGATCTTCGATCCCGAGGTGTTCACCATCGGCTTCTCGCGGCGCTTCGCCACTTATAAGCGCGCCACGCTGATCTTCCGCGACATCGCGCGGCTGAAAAAGATCATGACCAACCCGCAGATGCCCGTCCAGCTCGTCATCGCGGGCAAGGCGCACCCGAAGGACACGCCCGGCAAGCATCTGATCCGGGAGATCATCCAGATCACGCGCGATCCGGAACTGGCGCGGCACATCGTCCTCGTCGAGGACTACGACATCGAGGTGGGCCGCGAGCTGGTGCAGGGCGTCGACCTCTGGCTCAACAATCCGCGGCGGGGCGAAGAGGCTTGCGGCACGAGCGGCATGAAGGCCGCCATGAACGGCACGCTGAACCTCTCGGTCCTGGACGGATGGTTCGACGAGGCCTACGAAGCGAGCGGCGGCTGGGCGATCGGCGACCGGGATCCCTACACGCCGGACCTCGACGAGGTCCACGCTTCCTCCATCTACTCGCTGCTGGAAACGGAGATCGTGCCGATGTACTACCGCAACCGGGAGGAAGGGGTTCCGGTGGCGTGGATGAAGCGCGTCAAGACCTCCATCATGAACCTCAGCCCGCTGTTCAACTGCCAGCGCATGGTGCGGGACTACGCCGAGCGGATGTACGAGCCGGCGCACCTGGCCGGCCTCCGGGCGCGCCAGGACGAATACCAGTGGGCGCACGAGAAGGCCGAGTGGAACCGCAAGGTGGACCAGGCCTGGCCCGGCGTTCAGATCGAAGACGTTTCCAGCTCCGCCGGGCGGTCCATGGTCACCGGAGCGCCCATCCAGCTCCGCGCCTCGGTGCACCTGGCTGGACTGGAGCCCGGCGACGTACGCGTGGAGGCTGTAGTGGGCCGCGTGAACCCGGACGGGGAGCTGTATGACACCACCGTGATCAGCCTGCCGTTCCTGCAACAACAGGATGGCCGGTTTTTGTTCGGCCGGGAGTTCGTGCCGCATCAGACCGGGCGCATCGGCTACACCCTCCGCGTCAGTCCCAACCGCAGCGAGGATCCCGTCGCCCGCCCCTGCCATCTGCCGGTCAAATGGACCGCGCGGAATTAGCCGGAGGGGCTGGATTCTGGCGCGGAAGCGTGGTATGTATGGGGTGTGCCGGGTGAGCGGCCGCACGGCGAAGCTGGGATGCTTCGGCGAGCGGTGGAAACGGCACACAGGCTGGTGCGATTCTCCTTCCTCGCGGCGTGATCCATCGCCATGGGCTCCCGTCAGGAACTGGACTCACACGAGCTGCTCAGGAATACGATCCGCACCGATTGGACTGCCTGCAAATCGACCGAGCCACCAAAGGAGCACTCTCCCGCATGGAAGGCGACCGCAAGTACAAGCAACGGGGCTACATGGACTACGACGCCCCGTCGGGCGAAGAGCGCGAGCGCGAACGTCCGAAGCCCAGGGGGCCCAAGCCGCCTATTGACATCACCGGTCCGCGCCTGCCGCGCATGGTGGAGACGGTCACCGCTGCGCGTTGTTACAATTGCGCCACGCCGTTTCCGCCGGACATGGACTTCTCCGGAATATGCCCGAAGTGCGGCGCCGAGCTGCATTGCTGCAAGCAGTGCGCCTATTTCGAGCCCTCTACGCGGTTCCAGTGCACCAAGCCGATTCCCGCGCGCATCCCGTACAAGGACAAGGCCAACGAGTGCACGTTCTTCCGGCCGCGCGTCACCGTGGCGCGGGACAGCGCGCCGCCCTCGTCGGTGGTCCGCATGAACGACCGGCCGGACGTGGCCGCCCCCAAGAGCGCGGCGGACGCCCGTCTCGCCTTCGATCGGCTCTTCAAGAAGTAGGCTCCCCGCCCCCATGGCCGTCGCACTGCTTACGCGTCCCCGCACGTTCGAGCTCCGCGCTTACGAGCCGGAGCCGCCTGGACCGGGCGAGGTGCAGGTGCGCGTGGCCGCCGTCGGCGTCTGCGGCAGCGATCTGCACAACTTTACCGAAGGCAGCGTCGGCGGCATGGAGTGCATCTACCCCATGGTCCTCGGCCACGAGCCCACGGGCGTGGTCAGCGCCGTGGGCAAGGGCGTCTCGCAATGGTCGCCGGGAGACCGGGTGGCGCTGGAAGCGCCCTTGTACTGCTATCACTGTGAATTCTGCCTGAGCGGGCGGCACAATCTCTGCCACAACGTCCGGTTCCTTTCCAACGCCGGCGAACCGGGTTTCTTCCGGGATCATGTCAATCTGCCCGCCGTGAACCTGCTGCCGCTGCCCGAGCGGCTGGGCATGGCCGAAGGAACGCTGTTCGAGCCCATCGGCATTGCGCTGCACTCGTTCCGCTTCGGCGCGCCCAAGCTCGGCGAGACGGCTGCCGTGATCGGCGCCGGGCCGATCGGGCTGGTGACCATCGCCTGCCTGCGGCTGGCGGGAGCGGCGCGCATCTGGGCTGTCGAACCAGTGGCGCACCGCCGCGAGATGGCCCGCCTGGCGGGCGCGGACGCGGCGATCGACCCCTCAGCTGCCGACCCCGTGAAGGAAGTGTTGCGCGACACCGGACAGCGCGGCGTGGACATGGTTTTCGACTGCGCCGGCAAGGGCGACACGCACAACCAGGCAATCCAGATGGGCGCGCCGGCGGCACGGATCGTCATCACGGCGCTGCCCAGCGCGGAACGGCTGCCGATCGACTTCTTCACGCTGCGGCGCAAGGAGCAGTGGTTCTTCCCGGTGCGCCGGTCCAACCACCGGGGCGAGCTCGCCCTGCGCCTGCTGCGCGATCACGCTGCCCGCTTCGCGCCCATGGTGACGCACCGCTGGCCGCTCGAGCGCGTCCAGCAGGCCTTCGAGACGCTGGAAGCTTACGCCGACGGCGTCGGCAAGATCGTCCTGCTCCCCTGAAGGGCGCCCGCGTCAGCGCAGCTGCCCGCTCGCGTCGATCAGTTCCGCGTTCAGGTACGGCCGCAGCGCCTCCGGCAGTACGACTGAGCCGTCTGCCTGCTGATAATTCTCGACCACCGCCACCCACGTCCGCCCCACCGCCAGGCCGCTTCCGTTCAGCGTGTGCACAAACTCGGCCTTGCCCTTGCCCGTGCGGAAACGGATACTGGCGCGCCGCGCCTGAAACGCTTCGAAGTTCGAGCACGAGGAGATCTCGCGGAACGCCTGCTGCCCCGGCATCCAGACCTCCAGATCATAGGTCTTGGCCGAGGAGAAGCCCATGTCGCCCGTGCACAACACCACGCGCCGGTAGGGCAGCCCAAGCTTTTCCAGCACATGCTCGGCGCTCTCCGTCAACCGCTCCAGCGCTTCGTAGCTCTGATCCGGCCGCGTGAAGTTGACGAGCTCGACTTTCTGGAACTGGTGCTGGCGGATGATGCCGCGCACGTCGCGCCCATATGAGCCCGCCTCGCTGCGGAAGCAGGGCGTGAAGGCGCAGTAGCGGACCGGAAGCGCGTCGCCGTCGAGCGTCTCTTCGCGGTGCAGGTTCGTCACCGGAACCTCAGCCGTGGGAATCAGCCAGAAATCGAAGTTCTCGCACTTGAACAGGTCGGCGGCGAACTTGGGCAACTGGCCGGTCCCGAACAGAGAGCCGGAGTTGACCAGGAAGGGCGGCAGCACTTCCGTGTAGCCGTGCTCGCGCGTGTGCAGGTCGAGCATGAAGTTGATCAGCGCCCGCTCGAGCTTCGCCCCAGCGCCCATGTACACGGCGAACCGCGCGCCGGTGATCTTGGCGGCGCGTTCGAAATCCAGAATGCCGAGCTGCGGCCCGAGGTCCCAGTGGGCCTTCGGCTGGAAAGGGAATTCACGCGGCGCGCCCCAGCGCTTGATTTCGACGTTGTCCTCGCTCGAAGCGCCGGCGGGGACGCTTTCATGCGGCACGTTGGGGATCGACGCCAGCCGTGCGCGGAAGTCTTCATCCAGCGCCTTCACCTGCTCCTCCAGCTCGGCGATCCGGTCTCCCAGCGCCCGCACTTCCGCCTGGAGCGCAGAAGTATCCTCGCCCGCCTTTTTCCGCCGCCCGATCTCCTGGCTTTCCGCGTTGCGGCGCGCGCGGAGTTCTTCCGCCTCTGTGACCGCGGCGCGCCGGCGCGCATCCAAGGAACGAAACTCTTCGACATCCAGCGCGAAGCCGCGGTCGGCCAGCCGGGCCGCAATCGCCTCGAGATTCGCCCTAAAATAACCAAGGTCGTGCATAGAACCTCACATTGTACCGTTTCAGCCCGGTGGCCAGCCTCCGGGGAGCGGGTACACTGAAGGGAAAGGGAAGCAAGCCGATGGCGACCGCCAAGACTGTCACCGTGCCCGCACCGCCAAGCCCCGGCTATTACGGCCTTGACCGCGAAGACTTCCAGCGCGCCTTCCGAACCATGCAGATGTCGCGGCGGCTCGACGACCGCGAGGTGATGCTGAAGCGCCAGAACCGCATCTACTTCCAGATCAGCGGCGCCGGGCACGAAGCCATCCAGACGGCGGCCGGAATGGCGCTCAAGCCGGGCCACGACTGGTTCCATCTCTACTACCGCGACCGCGCCCTGGCCCTCGCCCTGGGCGTCACCGCCGAAGAGATGCTGCTCGAAAGCGTCGGCGCCGCCGCCGGACCCGCCTCCGGCGGCCGGCAGATGCCCTCGCATTGGTCGTCCCCCGAGCTGCACATCTTCACCGGCTCGTCTCCCACCGGCACCCAGTTCCTTCACGCCGCCGGCTGCGCCGAGGCGTCGCGCTATCTCCGGCCCGATGCCGGAGAAGTGACGCTCGCCAGCGGCGGCGAGGGTTCGACCAGCGAAGGCGAGTTCTGGGAGGCGCTCAACGCCGCCTGCCTGAACCGCCTGCCGGTGATCTTCCTGATCCAGGACAACGGCTGGGCCATCAGCGTGCCCGTCGAGAAGCAGACGCCAGGCGGCAGCATTTCCCGGCTCGTCACCGGCTTCCCGCATCTCAAGATCATCGAGTGCGACGGCACGGACTTCCTCGCCTCTTACCGGGCGATGATGGAAGCCGCCGCCCATGCGCGCTCCGGCGAAGGGCCGGCGCTCGTCCACGCCCACTGCATCCGCCCCTACTCGCACTCGCTCAGCGACGACGAGCGCCTGTACAAGACGGAGGCGGAGCGCGCCGCCGAAGCCGAGCGCGACCCCATCATCCAATTCCCCCGCTGGCTGATCTCCGAGAATCTGCTCGAGGAGGTCTCCTACAAGCGCATCTGCCACGAAGTGGATCTCGAGATCGCGCAGATCACCGAGCGCGTGCTCAAGGCGGAGCCGCCCGCGCCCGCCACCGCGCTCGAGTTCCTCTACTCGCCGGATTTCGATCCCTGCTCGCCCGCGCTGGAGGCCGAGCCGCAGTACGACGGCGAGCCGCGGACCATGGTCGACGAAATCAATCTGACGCTCGCCGAGGAAATGGAACGCAACCCCGACATCGTCGTCTTCGGCGAGGATGTGGCCGATTGCAGCCGCGACGAGAATCTGCGGGAAGTGAAGGGCAAGGGCGGCGTGTTCAAGGCCACGCACGGCCTGCAGGCGCGGTTCGGCTCGCGCCGCGTGTTCAACGCGCCCATCGCGGAGGCGGCCATCGTGGGCCGCGCCATCGGCATGGCCAGCCGCGGCATGAAGCCGGTGGTCGAGATTCAGTTCTTCGACTACATCTGGCCCGCGATGATGCAGATCCGCGACGAGCTGGCCAACATCCGCTGGCGCTCGAACAACGCCTGGAAAGCTCCAACCGTGATCCGCGCAGCCGTCGGCGGCTACCTGAACGGCGGCGCCATCTACCACAGCCAGTGCGGCGAAGTCGCCTTCACGCACATCCCCGGGCTGCGCGTCGTCTTCCCCTCGAACGCGCTGGACGCCTGCGGGCTCCTTCGCACCGCCATCCGCTGCGACGACCCCGTGCTCTTCCTCGAGCACAAGCGGCTCTACCGCGAGCCTTACAACCGCAGCCCGCACCCTGGCCCGGATTTCACCATTCCCTTCGGCAAGGCGCGCGTCGTCAAGCCGGGCAACGGCCTCACGATCATTACTTACGGCATGACGGTGCAGAAGTCGCTGGTGGCGGCTTCCTGGATCGAACAAAAACGGCCGGAATTGTCGATCGAGATTCTCGACCTCCGCACGCTTGCCCCCTATGATTGGGAGGCCATCGCGCACAGCGTCCGCAAGACGAGCCGCGCGCTCATCGTGCACGAGGACATGCTGAGCTTCGGCTATGGCGCCGAGATCGCGGCGCGCATCGCCGGCGAACTGTTCGAGCATCTCGACGCGCCTGTGGGGCGCGTCGCCGCGAAGGACACCTGGGTCGGCTACCACCCGGACCTGGAAGACGCCATCCTGCCGCAGACACAGGACATCCAGCGCGAAGCGGAACGGCTGCTGGCTTACTGATCCCAGACCACGCCGCGGGCGCGCAGATCACGCTCGAGAGCCTCGGCGCCCTCGAACACGGCGGCGTCAATGCCCGCCTGCCGCGCTCCTTCGACGAACTCGGGGATATCGTCGGTATAGAAGCACTCCGCAGGCGCGCATTGCGCCGCCTCGATGGCGGCGGCATAGATGCGCGGGTCCGGCTTCATCGCGCCGGCTTCATAGGAGAGGACGAACGCGTCGAAGTGGCGCAGGATCGGGTAACGCTTGCGGATCATCTCAAAGTGGATCACGTTCGTGTTCGACAGCAGCACCAGCCTGTAGCGGGCGTGCAACGCTTCCAACAGGCTGTCGGGAACCAGCGTCTCGGGCAGGAATATGCTGAACCAGATCTCGCGGAACTCGTCATATGCGACATCGGTTTCCAACAGCCGCGCCACCTGCCGGTGGAATTCATAACCGTCGATGGCGCCCGACTCGAACGCGTGCACCAGTCCATCGGACTTCAGCCGCGCCCGGACCTCTTCGGGCTCGAGGCCGCAGCGTTCCGCCATGCGGGCGTAGCCGCGGCGGAAATCGAAGGGAACGATGACGCGCCCGAGGTCGAAGATCAGCGTGCGGATCACTTCCCCATTGTAACGGCCGGCTCTGTGGCCGCCGCGCCGCGGGAAGACAGGCGGAACAGCACGGGCAACCCGCCGGCGTAAGCAATTCCCGGATGGTTCAGGTACTCAGCCAGCCCCGCCGTGACGCCTGCCTCGAAGCCGCCGTCCAGCTCCAGGCTCACTCCCGGCGGCGCGGCTGCCGCCGCCAGCAGGCACCACGCCTGCGCCAGCCCTCTGCAGCTCAGCTTGACCGGTTTTTCGGCTGCAAACCCTGAGACGTAACGGATGGAGGCAAGGATATCCTGCACGCGCTCAGCGAAGACCGTGCGGTGAAACGTGGCCCGCTCCAGCCGGAAGGGCTGAGGCGGCGCGGCCGCCCTGTACACCTCCACCAGCAGACGGGCGCGCAGAGGCAGGGCGTCCGGCGGCAGGCGCCGGCACTCCTCACAGGCCAGGCCTTCGGGGCTGACCACGATCTCGAAAACCGATGCGTGCGTCGTGGGCGGCCTCACCCATCTGGCCCGCACCGGCGTGCCTGTGTCCGTCCGCAGAAGCACCAGCTCCGGCGTAGACTCCGGCACCGTCACCTGCGCGGGCATCGAGACGCCGAACACGGCCGCCATGCGCTCGCGCAACTGTTCCAGAGACATCGAGGCGGTGCGCTCGATCGCCATGGCCTTCCACGCCGCGAGAATCTCCGCGCGGGACGCTGTAGCCTGCGCCCGCATGGCTTCGCCGATCAGCAATTCCTCGCGCGAGGGCAGCGGCACTGCGTCGCTTTCCCGCGGCGCCGCGGCGCACAGATACCGCCGCGCCAGCGCGCGGCGGAAGAACGCATACACAGCTTCACGGCTATCGCGGTTGCAATTGTGGCCGGCGTCGATCATCACGGCCGTAGCCCGCCGCTCCTGCCGGTATAAGGCATAGACCGAGCGGATGGCCGGCAGCTCCACTTTGAGCGTGTCGCGCGTCCAATCGCCCGTCGCCGCCACCAGCAGCAGGTGGCGCGGCGCGATCAGCGACGTCAACTCCAGGTTGTTTGTCCCCACTCTCAGCCCCGGCGCCATCTCACAGACGTCGTCGCCCTGAAATGTGGCGGAAACCATGCCTCCCGGGGCGGCGGCGCGGATCCGTTCGTCAATCGCCGCCAGCAGGTACGTCTGCGTGCCCCCGCCGGAAGTGCCGGTCATGCCGATCTGAAACCGGTTCACCTCCGGGAGCGACTGCACGAAGTCCAGCGCCCGGATCGCATTCCACAATTGCAGGCTGAACGGCGTGAACAACCAGGCCAATTCTTCCGGGGCATCGCCAAAGTGATGAGGCAATTGCCGCGTATCCTCATAGCCGACCATGTCCCAGGCCAGCACCACGAAACCCTGCGCCGCGAGGTTGGCGCACAGCGCCGGCACGGAGTAATCTTCGGCATGGTGCGTGCGGCCGTGCTTCCAGTGCCCGTGCGCCACCAGCACCGCGGGAGCCGGCCGGGTCAGCTTCGCCGGCTTGTACAGGTTCGCTCCCACCAGAAAGCCCGGCAGCGTTTCCAGCGCGAGCTTTTCCACCACATACGGACCCTTCGCAACACTGCCGAAGCGGTGTGTCTTCACCCGACCGCGCGGCTGGAGCGGCCACAGCCCTGCGGAAACCAGGATCTGCCGGCGCAGCGCGGCCCGGCGGGCTTCCCAGCCTTTCAGATCTGTGTAATGGCGCGGCGTGAACCGCGTCTTCGAGTCGACGCTCACGAAATCCCGCGGATCGGAGGGCAGAGATCCGGCGAAAACCGGCGCCAGCCACAAAAAGGCCGACGCGGGAAGCACCCGCCAGAATCCTTGCCGAAGCAAACGAATCCGTGCGCAGGCAATGCCCGGATTGACGGAGGAAGCCGGATCCATCTATACAGAAGATGCTTCGCGGGCAAGCGATGTTTCCTGCACTGACAATATGCCGCCGCCGCGGGAGATGGTTCCTTTACCGGGTCCGCCCGTTGTGTTTCAGGCGGCGGACGTCCCGGCTGGCGTTATCAAGCATGCGGTCGGCCTTGGCGCGTTCGCGCGGGGTCAAGCCGCCGCCATCCACGCGGTCCTGGCGGATTTCGCGATGGATGCGCGCCTGCTGGCGCTCCAGCCGCGCGGCTTCTCCCGGCGTGAGCGATCCGCTGCGGACGCCTTGGGCGATGCGCGCCTGTTGATGCTTCTGCCGTGCGGCGAGATTTTGCGCGGGCAGCAAAGACGCGGCCAAAACGCCGCAGCCAATGGCGATCAGGAAATGTTTCATGTTCGTGCGCCTCCGCTCCTCATGACGGGGGATTGCAGCCGAGGTTTACAGACACTCGCGGCCGATGTCTCTCCTGCCCGCGCGAGTGCCGCCATGACCGAGCCCGCAGCGACACTTTGCAAATCGAGTGCCTGGACTTCGGAGCCTGAGTTTCCCGGCGAGCTCTCCTTGCCCGCTGCGGGATGCGCGGCGGCGACGGAAAGCTGGACTGCCCTGCTCATGACCATCGCAGCCGCAGAATTTCCTTCCCGCCCGCCGTCGGGCGGCGCGGGCGGGCTGTGTGCCGAATGCCCTGCTCCGCCGCTGCGTCGCCGCCGCGTTCAGACTTTCGCCGACTTCAGCGCTGGAGCATACTTCTGGTCCGTGCCCATGATGTGGTCCGTAAGCCAGGTCTTCAGAAAGCCCATCAGCCGGATCGAAAAGCCCGTGCGCGAGCTGCCCGCTTCGCGGCGGAACTTTTCCACCTGCTCCACCATCGCCCGGTGCACCCTCTGGTGGTTCGCCAGGTCCGGGTAACCCGCCTGCTGCATCACCTTTTCCTCGTGAGTGAAGTGGTAGCGGGTGTAGTTCACCAGATCATTCAAGATGCGCATCAGATCCTCGGGCTTGCCTCCCAGCTTCATCGCATCGTGAAGGTTGTTGATGATGTCCACGAGCTTCCTGTGCTGCTGATCGATCTCCATGTGACCGACGCTGTATTGGGGTTTCCAGTCGATGAATGCCATGTTCTTATGACCTCGCAGGGCATATCGGACGTCGTCAGCGAATTTTGAGAGAAGACGCACTCAGCCGAGCTTCCACGGCTTGCGGTAACGGCGCGTGATCGATCGGTTGGCATCCCTGTGATTGGCCACCCGTTCGCGGGCGTCATCCCACTCCAGCCGCGCGCCCGTGCGAAAGGCGAGATTGGCGAGCAGAGCGCCCTTGTTCAGCCGGTGAGCATATTCGAAGTTGCAGGTCGTCTGCGTGTTCCGCGAACGGATGGCGTCGAGAAACTCGCGGATGTGGCCGGGCGAATCGGGGATCGACGGCTCGGGGCGCGGGAAATCGGGCGCCGGCCTGCCCTTCACCCACACCTCGTGCTTCGAGTAATTGGTCACGAGCGTGGCCTCCGTCCCCTCGAAGATCACGCAACTGCCCATGTGTTCGAACCCCGGCCGGCCTTGCGGGTGCAGCGTCCAGGTCAGCAGCACGGGGCCCGGGTACTCGAGCGCCGCCTCGAAGACGTCGGGCGTCTCCGCGTTGTCTTGCGCGAGCCAGCGGCCTCCAGCGGCGCTCACGGCGCGGGGCGCGCGCAGGTCGAGGGCCCAGTAGGCCACGTCGGCGTAATGGCACCAGAAATCCGCAAACACTCCGCCCGAGTAGTCCCAGAAATACCGGAACCGAAGATGGCAGCGGTTCGGATTGTATGGCCGCTTCGGCGCCGGACCGAGCCAGAAATCGTAGTCCAGCTCCGGCGGCGGAGGGCCGTCGGGCGGCGAGCCGATGGACTTCTCGTTCGAGCGCAGGCCGCAGTGGACGCGGACGATCCTGCCCAGCCGCCCGGAGCGCACCAGTTCGACGACGCGCCGGTAGTTGGGCAGGTCGTTGTGGATGTGGTTGCCCATCTGCGTGACGCGGCCGTGGCGGCGCGCGGCCTCCACCATGCGCCGTCCCTCGCCGATCGAATAGGAGAAAGGCTTTTCGACGAAGACGTCCTTGCCCGCCTGGCAGGCGAGGATGGCCGGCAGGGCGTGCCAGTGGTCTGGCGTGGCGATCATCACGGCGTCGACGTCCTTCCGGTCGAGCACGCGGCGGAAGTCGCTGTACGCCTCCGGCTTGCGGCCGCGCAGCGATTCGACGAGCGCCGCGGCGCGGTCCAGATGCGTGCGGTCTACGTCGCAGACGGCGGCGGCGTCCACGTCAGGATGATCGAGGAAGTGGCGGATGCGTCCCGTGCCCATGCCGCCGCAGCCGATGAAGCCGACGCGGATGCGGTCGCTGGGGGCGGTCTGTGCGCGGGCGGCCAACCCGGCGGCTGCCGCACCGAGGAAGAAGCGTCTTGTGGCGCGCATGGCGCCTATCAGGATACCGGAGTGATGACCAGCAGGAGGTCTTTCGGCTCGACGGTCTGGCCGACGCTGACGTGGCGCTCGGCCACTTTGCCGGCGATGGGGGCGTAGACGGTGGTCTGCATCTTCATCGCTTCCAGCACGAGCAGCTTGTCGCCCTTTTTCACCGTCTGGTTCAGTTCGACGGCCATGGAAGCCACCGCGCCGGGAATCGGCGCGCCGACGTGGCCCTCCTTGGCCGGGTCGGCCTTGGGCTGAGCCCGGGTTTCCGCCTTGATATGGCGGTCGCGGACGGTGATCTCGCGCGGTTGCCCGTTGAGTTCGAAGAACACCGTGCGCGTGCCGTCGGGGTGAGGGTCTCCTGTTGCGGTGTGCTTGATGATGAGCGCCTTGCCTGGCTCGATCTCGACGGTGATCTCCTCGCCCGGCTTCAGCCCATAAAAGAAAGCGGGCGAGGGAAGCACGGTGAGATCGCCGTAAGCGGTGCGAGCCTTGTCGAACTTCAGGTAAACGTCCGGATACATGACGTAGCTGAGCACGTCGGTCTCCGCCGGTTTGCGGCCCGTTTTCTTCTCGATCGCCGCACGCGTCTCGCTCCAGTCGACCGGAGCCAGACGGGCGCCGGGGCGGCCACGGCGCGGCTTGCCGCCCTTGAGGACCACCGAGGCGATCTTCGCAGGCCAGCCGCCCTCAGGCTCGCCGAGCGCGCCCTCGAACATTTCCACGACGGAATTCGGGATGTTCAACGCGTGGTCGGGGCCGAGATTCTCGAATTCCTGCACGGTCATGCCGTGTTGAATCAGGAATAGCGCCATGTCGCCGACCACCTTCGAGGAAGGCGTGACCTTGACGATGTCCCCGAACGCGTGGTTCACGTCGGCGTACATGCGCGCGATCTCGGGCCAGCGGTGACCGAGGCCGAGGCTTTCGGCCTGCTCGCGCAGGTTGGTGTACTGGCCGCCGGGCATCTCGTGCAGGTAGACGCCGGCCGTGCCGGAGCGGGGCGCGGTGTCGAAGGGCGCGTAGTTCAGGCGCACTTGTTCCCAATAGTCGGAGCAGCGGTCCAGGGCGTCGAAATCGAGGCCCGTGGCGCGGCGCGGGTCGTGCTCGAGGGCAGCCACGAGCGAGTTGAGGTTCGGCTGCGAGGTGGAGCCGCTCATGGAGGAGATGGCGGCGTCGGCGGCGTCAACGCCGGCTTCGGCGGCCTTCAAAATGGAGGCGGCGTTGAGGCCGGAGGTATCGTGCGTGTGGAAATGGATGGGAAGCCCGACCTCCTCTTTCAGCGCCTTGACAAGTTTGTAGGCGGCATACGGCTTGACCAGACCCGCCATGTCCTTGATGGCGAGCATATGCGCGCCCATCTTTTCGAGCTCCTTGGCCAAGCGCACGTAGTAAGCGAGCGGGTACTTGTCGCGCTTCGGGTCGACAATGTCGCCGGTGTAGCAGATGGCCGCCTCGCAGACGGCGCTGGTGCGGCGGACCGCTTCCATGGCGACCTTCATGTTCGGGAGCCAGTTGAGGGAATCGAAGATGCGGAAGATGTCGATGCCCTCCTGCGCCGCAGCCTCGACGAAGCGCCGCACGGCGTTGTCCGGATAGGCCGTGTAGCCGACGGCGTTGGACGCCCGCAGCAGCATCTGGAAGCAGATGTTCGGGATCTCGCGGCGCAGCTTCTGCAGCCGCACCCACGGGTCTTCCAGCAGGAAGCGCATCGACACGTCGAAGGTGGCGCCGCCCCACATTTCGAGCGAGAACAGCCCGGCGAGCGAGTGCGCGTAGAAGTTCGCGATGGCAAGCATGTCGTAGCTGCGCATCCGCGTGGCCATCAGCGACTGATGGGCGTCGCGCATCGTCGTATCGGTGAGCAGGAGCCGCCTCTGCTTCAGGACCCAATCGGCGAAGCCTGCGGCGCCGAGCTCGAGCAGCTTCTGCCGCGTGCCCGGCGGCGGCGCGGCGGGGTTGTGGGCGGGAACCGGCGGCTTCCGCACGGTCTCCGGCGGGCGGCGGCGCGCCATCTCCGGGTTGCCGTTGACGGCCACCTCCGCCAGATAGGAAAGCAGCCGCGTGGCGCGGTCCTGGCGCGGCCGGAAGCGGAACAATTCCGGCGTATTTTCCAAAAAAGTGGTGGTCGATTTTCCCGCCTGGAAGACCGGATGATTGACCACATTTTCCAGGAAAGGAATGTTGGTTTTGACGCCCCGGATGCGGAATTCCCTCAGGCAGCGGTCCATGCGCTGGCAGGCCGCGAGCAAATCGTTGCCCCAGGCGGTGATTTTCACGAGCAGCGAGTCGTAGTACGGGGTGATCACCGCCCCGCCGTAGGCGGATGCGCCATCCAGGCGGATGCCGAAGCCCGCGGGGGAGCGGTAGGTCGTGATGCGGCCGTAGTCCGGAAGAAAATTCTTCGCGGGGTCCTCGGTCGTGATGCGGCACTGGAGGGCGGCGCCGAAGACGCGGATCTCCTCCTGCGGGGGGATGGCCATTTCCGGGCTGTGGAGAGAGAGCCCCTGCGCCACCTGGATCTGCGCGCGCACGATGTCGATGCCGGTGACCACTTCTGTGACGGTGTGCTCGACCTGAATGCGCGGGTTGACCTCGATGAAGAACCACTCGCCGGAATCGGCATCCACCAGAAATTCGACGGTCCCCGCCGAATAGTAGCCCGCATGGCGGCACAAGCGCACGGCGGCATCGCACAGCTCGCGGCGGATGCCGGGATCGAGGCTGAAGGCGGGCGCGATCTCGACGATCTTCTGGTGGCGGCGCTGCACGGAGCAGTCGCGCTCCCAGAGATGAACCAGGCTTCCGTGCATGTCGCCGAGGACCTGGACTTCGATGTGCTTCGCGTGGCGGATGTACCGTTCGACCAGCAGGGCGCCGTTGCCGAAGGCGGCGTGGGCTTCGTGGCTGGCTTCCTGGAAGCGCGCCTCGAGGTCATCGGCGCGGTGGACGATTCTCATGCCCCGCCCGCCGCCGCCGTAGGCCGCTTTGAGGATGAGCGGGTATCCGGCAGCCTCCGCCGCGCGGCGCGCCTGCTCGGCGCTGCGCACCGGGCGGTCGGCGCCGGGCAGCGTGGGCACGCCGGCTTTGCGCGCCAGCCGGCGGGCGGCGGTCTTGTCTCCGAGCCGCTCCAGCAGTTCGGCGCCGGGCCCCACAAAGGTGATGCCCGCTTCGGCTGAGGCGCGCGCCAGTTGCGGGTTCTCGCTCAGAAAGCCGTAGCCGGGGTGGATGGCATCCACGCCCTTCTCCTTCGCCAGCCCGACGATGCCGGCGATGTCCAGATAGGCCTGCACGGGGCCCAGGCCCTGGCCTACCAGATAGGCCTCATCGGCCTTGAAACGGTGGAGGCTGAGCCGGTCCTCCTGGCTGTAAATGGCCACGGTCTGCAGGCCCAGCTCGTTGGCGGCGCGGAAAATCCGGATCGCGATCTCGCCCCGGTTGAGGGCCATCAGCTTCTTCATGAAAATCAGGCTAGCATGGGGGAACTTTCGGCCAATCCGATCCGTAATAGGCATCGTGAGGACTTCCTGATGCGCAAGAGTCTCTTGTTTGCCTCCGTGGCCGGGCTCCTGGTTCTTGCCGGTTGCGACTGGGTGGATCCTTCCGAGTGGGGCGCGATGCAGCGCTTCAAGGAGCCGTACTCGACCACCGAGAAGCTCTCGAGCGGCGGCCGGGTGATGCTGGAGACGTTCAACGGGCCGATCGAGATCCGCGGATGGGACCGCGAGGAGGTCTCCCTCGAGATCGTGAAGTACGCCTCCCGGCAGGAAGTGTTGGACCAGATGGACATCGACGTGGCGGCCGACGGCAATTCACTGCGCGTCCGCGTGCGGCGGCCCCAAAGCAACTGCAACTGCGGCGCCAGCATCACGGCGCGCGTGCCGCGCAAGATCATTCTGGAAGAAGCGCGGACATCCAACGGATCCGTCACGCTCGAGGCGCTGGAAGGCAGCGGCAAGGTCACGACATCCAACGGCAAGGTACAGGCATGGGACGTGAAAGGCGAATGGGCGGCGCGCACGTCCAACGGCGCCGTGGAACTCGACAAAGTCAGCGGCGCGATGACGGCGCGCACCTCGAACGGCCGCATCCGCCTGAGCGGGCTGCGCGGCAGCGCCGACGTGGAGACCTCGAACGGCCCGATCGACGCCGAAATCGCGGAGCCGCAAGAGGGCGCTGGGCAGGTGTTCCGCAGCTCGAACGGCTCCATCAGCGTGAAACTGGACCGCTGGTCGCGGAATCCGCTGCGCATTACGACCTCCAACGCCTCCATCACGCTCGCCTTGCCCGAGGGAGTGAACGCAGACGTGCGCGCTTCCACCAGTAACGGGCGCGTCTCGAGCGATTACGAAGTGGCGGCGCGGGACTTCCGCAAGAACCGCCTGGAGGGGAGGCTCGGCGCGGGAGGCGAAAGGATCGAGCTGACTTCGTCGAACGGCTCCATCCGCATCGTGCGGCGCTGAATCAGGAGCGGGCGCTCCTCCGGCGGGCGAGCTGCAGGTTGGAAGCCACGCGCCCAGCCCCATATCCGATCCGGAACTTCAGAGGCTTGACGCGCTGCCGCGGATCCTCGTAAGCGGCGCGCAGGTCGCGCTGCAGCCGGCCTTCAAACGCCTTTCCGTAAGGCTTCCGGTAGCCACCGTAAAGCTGCAGTTCGAAGTTGCCCGACGCCAGCATGCGCCACGGGATGCCCGTGTCGTCCTGGAGGATGAGCGCCGAGCGCGCCAGGATCAGCGAGCGGATCAACTGGAAGTTCCGGTCGTGGGGCATGTAGGAGGTGGCTTTCAGCAGGGTGCACGGCGAGCCGAGCGAGGCAAGGAAGCGGCCGAATGCCGGGTTCGCGCGCAAATGCGCATCGTCCAGGTTGAGGGAGAAGTAATAGAGCGTGGCGGACTGGCGGCGCCCGCGGCGGGTCTCCAGCCGCAGCCCGCGGTTCTTGCCGGATTGGGCGCGGCGCACGTCCTCGGAGCGCCTCACCGGCTCGCCGCGGGCGTCGAGGCTGACGTATTCGAAGTCCGTGATGGTGTAGCCAAGCCGGGCAAGCTGGATCAGCAGCGGCTGGGCGACGCCGTCGGCTGCCTGCCCGCGCAACTGACGGTCCATCTCACGGGTCACGAAAAAACTCTTGTGCAGCACCGATTGCAGCGTGGAAGCCAGCGGCGGCAGCAGGCGAGGCAGCGCCTCTGCGGGCAGTTCCGCCGCCGCGGGAACCCGCCCGGGCGGCTCGAGCGCCGCCATGACGTATGTCTTCCGGCCTGGAAAAAACGTCAGCAGAGTCAGCGCGTCGGCGCCGGAGAAGGGATAGAACACCGGACAGGACAGGTCTTCGCGGCGGCTGAGTTCCGAGCGGGCGAACTCGCGCATCTGCGGCTCGCGGCGGTCGCGGAAGTCGGCAAACATCGAGTCCAGACGGCGGCTGTGCTCGCGCCAAGCCGGCTCGGATTCCTGGAGCTTGAACGGACTCGTGCCGCGCCCTGGCAGTCCTGCGAGGAAGCGCGCGGCATCGTCGGCGTCCGGCGAGACTGCCCGCGTGCGCGGGCGCAACTCGGAACCGCTCCGGCAGGCTGTGAGCCCGCAGAGAACCCCGGAAGCCAGGAGCGACAAGAAGAACCGGCGCATCGACCGCCCACATTCAGTTTAGCCGAGCCCGTTCCCCATCCCGGCACGGCGCGCGTTTCAGCGCTCGTCGTCCGCCAGATCCAGGGAGTATGGCGCGAACACGGACCGCCGGACCCCGGGATAGGGCGCCCGCCACCCCTTGAGAGAGTGCCACAGGATGCGGTTCAGCCGGTCCGTGGGTGCGGCGTCGGGCACGTCCCACCGCATGCGGGCGGAGTCTGCGGCAGCCCGCCGCGCTTCGCCCCGCAGGGCTTTCAGCTCCGGGTTCACTTCAAACAGATCCCAGGTGGCGGGCAAGTGCCGAAAGGGCGCCGGATCGGCGACATCGGTGAACGCGGCGCGCATATCGTTGGCGATCAGATCGAACAGCGACAGCGGGGGCAGTCCCAAGATCAGCTCGATGGTCTTCAGCAGGCTCGTCTGCGAGTAGAAGGTCGAATCCACGGCGCCGCGCCTCGCGTAAGGGCTTGCCACGAGCGCCACCGTGCGGTGCCCGTCGACGTGATCGACGCCATTCTGCGCGTCGTCCTCGACCACGAAGATCGCCATGCGCGGCCAGAAGCGGCTGTGGGAGAGCCCCTCGATGATCCTGCCCAAGGCGAGATCGTTGTCAGCCACCATGGCGCGCGGAGTGGAAGCGCCGGGCGTGGCGCCGTAAGTGTGGTCGCAGGGAAGCTGCAGGATGACGAGATGGGGCATGCGCCCCTCGGCTTCCCACTGTTTCAGGTCCTTCAGGAAAATCTGCGCGCGCACAACGTCGGGAACCGCGTTTGTGTAAGGCGGATAGTTCCGGGCGAGGAAGGCGTTCACGGAGACGGCCGGAGCAGTCACAAACCAGCGTGCGGCGAAGTCCTCCCCGTCACGCCAACGCTTCAGATATCCGATCCGCTCCGCGGCTGGCTCAGGCAACCGCCCTGCATACTCGCCGTAGATCCGCACCGTCTTGCCCGCGCGCGCCGCCAGGTCCCAGATCGCGCCAGCCTGGGCGATGGCGATCGGGTCGGTGCCGTCGAACGGATAGCTGCGTCCCTGGTAGCCGGGGTAGAGCGTGTAGGCCACTTCGTTGGCCTGCGTCAGCCATTGATGCCCGTCGGCGCTGTTGCCTCCCGTGGCATAGAAATTGTCGAACAGCACGAACTCTTCGGCCAGCCGGTGATGGTTCGGCGTCACGTCCCTGCCGAACAGCACCAGCGATGGATCGCCGTTGCCGCGCGGGATGTCGCCGAGCACCTGATCATAGGTGCGGTTCTCTTTCACGATGTAGACGACATGCTGGATGAGGGACGGATCGCCCGGGCGAAGCGGGATGGCCCGCGGCGCGGCGGCGCGCGCAGGTTTGGCCGGCGGGGCGGCCGAGCGCAGCGGCAGCCGGTTGTTCTCCGAAACCGCCAGCGTGTAGGCGGCGAGCTCCGCTTCGCCGGGAACAGGCAGCACGCTCACCATGCCGCGGTAGGCATGCACGAAGCGGCGCCGCGGCTCGTCCCGCCAGCCTGACCCGGCGCCGAGCAGCGCTCCCACAGCCAGATACCGTGCGTCGGGCGAGAGCGCCAGCGAGGAGGGATACCACCCCGCCGGAATGTAGCCGAGCACGGAGAACGTGCGCGTGTCGACGACCGCAACCGCATTGATTCCCCCGCAAGCCACATACAGGCGCGCCGCCGCCGAATCCAGCGCCAGCGCCGTGGGGGCGATTCCGGTCACCTCCTCCCGGAACGGCTGCAGGCGCACGTGGCGGATGACGGCGTGGTTGCGCGTTTCGAGCACGGTCACCGAGTCGCGGTTGTTGTTGGCCACATACAGCCGGCGGCCGGCTTCGTCCCAGACCAGGGCGGTCGGGTGCAGCTCCGCCGGCAGCGTATCTGTCACACGCATCCCGCGCAGATCGATGCGCGTAATCGTACCGGTGGCGGCGACGCCGCGGGAATCGACGACCACTTCATCGGCGTCCTTGGCAAGTCCGGTCCGCGCCACCAGTTCTCCAGGCAGCGCCCGGCGCCCGCCCCAGTTCGTCACATAGGCCACTGTGCCCGCGCGGTTCACCGCCACGCCGAACGGCGCGATGCCGGTTTCCACCTTTGCTGCCACAGCGCCTGTGTCCAGGTCGATGACCGCCAGGCGGTTCTCCGCCGTCAGCGGCACGAAAGCGCGCTTGCCAACGACCACAGGCGATCCCGTAATGTGCGAGCCGAAGCCCGACGCTGCGGTCTTCAGCGCCCCGCCCTCCACGGTGAACAGCGAAGCTGCCTTCTTCCCGCCCACTGCCGTAAACCACGGCCGCTCGCCATGACTCAGCCCTTGCAGTCCCGGCGTCCCCTTGTGGGCGAACAACGCGAGCACGCGGTTCTCGCGCCAATCCAGCTGATACAGGTGCGTGGCGGTCAGAACCCACACTTGGCTGGGCGTGCTGCCGAACGAGACGGCATGGACCTTGCCCTGAAATACCGTGGGCACGCCTGCCGGAGTAATGGCCTGCCGCGTGGTGACCACGCCCGGATCGGTGACCGCCCGTACCGGACGCTCCGGTGATTGGGCACTGAGAGCGATGGACGCCAGGGCGAGGAAAGGGACACGCATGCAGTCCAGCCTACCTGAGCCGCAGGCGCGCCGGCTCAGTCAGGCGGCTGCGAAGCCGTGTTCCAGCCAGCGGCGCATCTCGCTGCGCGGTGCCAAGCCGGGGCGCTGCAGGATCAAACGCCCGCCGGAGAAGACGAGGAAGTTCGGAATCGACTGCACGCCGTAGCGAGCCGCCAGTCCGGGGTGCTCATCGATGTTCACTTCAAGCACCAGCGCCCGCCCAGCCATCTCCCGGGCTAACGCCACTAACTCCGGCGCTGCCATGCGGCAGGGACCGCACCATGGCGCCCAGAAGTCCGCCAGAACCGGCACAGGCGCCGAAGAGATGACGGCGTCAAACTCCGCAGGCGTCACTTCCAGAGGTTCCGCAAGCGGAGGCAGGGGCGCCCGGCAGGCGCCGCAACGCCCATGGTCGGCCAGCCGGGACGGCGGCACGCGGTTGCCTTTGCCGCAGCTCGGACAGGCACGGATCAACGGGCTCATAAGGGCAATTTCCGTTATAAAGGACGCACTCTTGGGGCCCGGCGTGACACCGGAGTAGTACTATTGGCACTGCTCCAACAACTGGGCGGCCACCTCTTCGCCGATGGCCAGGCAGGCGGTGGCAGCCGGCGAAGGGGCGTTGAGCACATGCACGGCGCGGCGCCGCGTGAGGAACGCGAAGTCCTCCACCAGCCTGCCATCGGGCGTCATGGCTTGGGCACGGATGCCAGCCCCGGCCGGCTCGAGATCTCCGGTCTGCACTTCGGGCACCAGCGTCTGAAGCGAGCGGCAGAAGAGATCGCGCGAGAAGGAGCGGCGCAGCTCACTCCAGCACATGGAGACATGGCGCGCCAGGAAGCGCCAGAGGCCGGGGAAGGCGAGCGCATCGAAGGCGTCGCGCGGGTGGAAAGCCGTGCGCGAATAGCCTTCGCGGGCGAGCGAGAGCACGGCATTGGGCCCCGCTTCGATGCCGCCGCGGATCATGCGCGTAAAGTGGACGCCCAGAAACGGGAACTGCGGGTCGGCGACCGGATAGATGAGGTTGCGGACCAGGAACTCGCGCGCCGGCTTCAGGCGGTAATAATCGCCGCGGAACGGGACGATGCGGATCTCGGTGGACTCGCCGGCCATGCGGGCAACGCGGTCGGCCTGAAGTCCGGCGCAAGCGACAAGATAATCTGAAACGAACTCGCCCTGATCTGTTTCAGCGATCCATTCCGCGCCTCTCAGATAAAGGCGGCGCACGGCGGCGGAAAGCACCACGCGGCCGCCGCCGGCCTCGATGAGGCGGGCCAGCGTTTCGCAGACGGCGGGATAATCGACGATGCCCTCTTCAGGCACGCGGAGCGCAGCAAGGCCGGCGGCGTGCGGCTCGTATTCCCGAATGCGCTCCGGCGGCAGGATTTCGAGGCCGCGCAGCCCGTTGGCCGTGCCGCGTTCGAGCAGATCCTGAAGCCGGGGGAGCTGGTCTGGACGCGAAGCGACCACGAGCTTTCCGCAAACGTCGTGCGGAATGCCGTGTTCCTGGCAAAACGCGATGAGCTGGCGGAAGCCGCGCACCGCCAGGCGCGCCTTGGCGGTGCCCGGCCGGTAGGCCAGCCCGCAGTGCATGACGCCCGAGTTGTTGCCCGTCTGATGCGCGGCCACGTGCAGCTCTTTCTCGAGCAGCGTGAGCCGGGCGCCGGGCAGGCGTTCGAGAATCCGGAACGCCGAAGCCAGACCGACCGCTCCTCCGCCGATGACGGTGATGCGCAAGGCCGGCATGGTTCACGACTCCCGCTCGCCCCGTGCGAGCGACGCACGGGCGGCCAGCGCACGGTCCTTCGCTTCATCCACTCTATGCGCCAGCGCCGTGAGATGGCCCATCTTCCGCCCCGGGCGCGCCTCGAGCTTGCCGTAGAGGTGCAGCTTGACGTCCGGGAATGCCGCGGCTTGCCGCCAGAGCGGTTCGCCGCCGGACCACAGATCACCGAGCAGGTTCGCCATCGCCGCCGGGCGCATCTGCTCCGGCGAGCCCAGAGGAAGGCCGCAAACGGCGCGCAACTGCTGCTCGAACTGCGACGTGACGCAGGCATCGAAGGTGTAATAGCCCGAGCTGTGCGGGCGCGGCGCAATCTCGTTGACCAGCAGCTTTCCATCCCGCGCCAGGAAGAACTCCACGCACAGCACGCCTGCCCCGTCCACAGCTTCCGGAATGCCACGCGAGATCTCGATGGCGCGGGCGGCGATGCGGGGGTCGATGGGAGCCGGAGCGGCGGTCAGATCCAGAATGTGCTGCGAGTGGGTGTTGAGACAGACGGGGAAAGGCTCGAAGCGCCCTTCCTGATCGCGCGCCGCCACAACCGAGAGCTCGCGCTCGAAATCGACGAACCTCTCCAGGACCGCCTCCCCGGCGCCGATGGATTCCCATGCCGGCTTCAGGTCCTGCGGGGTCCGCACCAGCCGCTGCCCTTTGCCGTCGTGGCCGAAGCCGGCGGTCTTCAGGACGGCGGGCAGGCCGATTCCAGCAGGTGCCGGCTCCAACTCGGCGGACGATCGCACGCGCCGGAACGGCGCGCAGGGGAAACCGTTCTTTGCAAGAAATGTTTTTTCCCGCAGCCGGCGCTGCGTGACGTGCAGAACCTCGGCGCGCGGGTGGACAGGGCCAAGCGCGGCGCAGGCTTCAATGGAAGCCGCGGGGACGTTCTCGAACTCGAACGTGACGGCGCCGGCGCGGCTGGCGAACTCGCGCACTGCGTCGAGGTCTTCGTACGAGGCGCGGATCTCGACATCGGACACCTGCCTCGTGGGAGTGTCTTCGTCCGGCGAGAGCGTATGCACGCGGTAACCCATCCGGCGCGCGGCGATGGCGAACATCCTCCCGAGCTGGCCGCTGCCGGGCACGCCGATGACCGAACCCGGAGCCAGGTTCCGTTTCATGACTTCGGCGGAACGATGTCCGGCAGCGTGGAAGAGTCCACCTTGGCGCGCATTTCGGCGCGGTAGTCCTCCAGCTTCGCGGCAAGAACGGGATCGGAGAGAGCCAGGATGGCCACTGCGGCCAGGGCGGCGTTCACCGCGCCCGCCCGCCCGATGGCGAAAGTCGAGACAGGCACGCCAGCGGGCATCTGAACGATGGAGAGCAGCGAATCCAGCCCTTCCAGCGAGGAGCCTTTCACCGGCACGCCGAGCACGGGCAGCGTCGTGTAGGCGGCGATGATCCCCGGCAGATGCGCGGCGCCCCCGGCGCCGGCGATGATCGCCTTCAGACCGCGCGAACTCGCGTTGCGGGCATATTCAGCCGTCAACTCCGGCGTGCGGTGGGCCGACGCGACACGCGTCTCGTAAGGGACTCCGAACTGCTCCAGAATGGCGCAGGCGTGCTGCATGGTTTCCCAGTCGGAACTGCTGCCCATGACCACGCCCACCAGGGGCTGCGATGCGCTCATGCATCTTAGGATAGCGGGGCGCCGGCCGGCGCCGTGTCAGGGCTCAGTTACCACCGTGGAGCTTGCGGCAGGAGAAATGGCGCGGGCCGCCGCCAGAGGCCGGGGAATCCGGGCCGCGGGTTCGGGCAGGAGCTCTGCGGCCGGCGTCAGGACAACCGATGCCCGCCCGGGGCCGTGCACTTCGAGATGGAAGAGACCCAGGAAGCGCGCCTCTCCCGGCGGTACGTCATAGAAGCGCAGGAACCGGGACAGCGCGTTGCGCGGCCCGGGCGACGCCTCTACGGCGAAGCCGGCCAGCCCGACCCGCCCAGGGGGAACGCGGACCATGTAGAAGGCGGTGTCCGGAACGCCCGGAAGCGTGAACCGGGCGCCGTAACGGCGCCAGGAGCGGAACTCGATCGTCTGATGCGTATCCGAATGCCGGCGGTAGTCCAGAATGCCCTCCATATCTGTGGAAACCGCCTGGCCCGGGTCCCGCCGGCTGAAGCCGAAGATAACGAACGCCGGCCGCTCCTGCCCGGTGTAAGGCGCCAGCTCGAGCGGCACGGCTTCAGCCGTTCCCGGGCAATAAGAAACGGTTCCAATGGCGCCATACGCGGTGAACTCCACCTGCTGCCGGCCCATCAGAACATCCCGGAGCAGGACCGTGTACTCGCGCGCGCCTCCGCCATCGCAATGCACGCGGACCAGAAAGCGGGCCGTGGCAAAGTCCTGGCCGTTTTGGTTGTCGAGCACGGCGGCCAGCGCGGGAATGTACTCGCCGCGCCCCTCGCTCCACCGCCAGGGACGGACTTCGGAAAAAACGAAGCCGGACTGCAACAGGAGGGCAAGAACGAAAAGACTCATTCCATCTCTTCGCGGCCCGGGTATAATTCGTTCACCACTTCCCGTAAATTCGAGATCACTTTTCCGCGGCGCAATTTCATTGTCGGCGTCATTTCCCCGCTCTCGATGGAAAATTCCCGGTCCAGGATCCTGAACCTGCGGATCTGTTCGAACTGGGCGAGCTGGCGGTTGATCCTGGCGACGATGCGCCGCATCTCCTCCTGGACTGCCGGGGCCCGGGCGGCCTCCGCCAGCGGCGTGCCGGCGGGCACGAGGCCGAGCGAGACGGCGGCATCGGGGTTGATGGTGAAAACGGCCGCCACGTGCGGCATGCGGTCTCCGAGCAGCATCACCTGATTGACGAGCGGCTCCAGCTTGAACAGCCCCTCGATCCGGGCTGGAAAGATCTTCTTCCCGTTGGAAGAGACGATCAGTTCCTTCTTGCGCCCGGTGATCCACACATAGCCGTCGGCGTCGATCTCCGCCATGTCCCCTGTGTGAAGCCAGCCATCGCGGAGCACGGCGGCAGTGGCGGCGGGGTCGTTGTAGTAGCCGGAGAAAAGCATTTCGCCGCGCAACAGGAGTTCGCCGTCCTCCGACAGCCGCACCTCGACGCCCTTGAGCGGCTTGCCGATCGAACCCGGACGGGGATTGGACAGCGGGTTCAGGATCACCACGCCGCCTTCGGTCAGCCCGTAGCCTTCGATGAGCGGCAGGCCGATGGCGGAAAAGAACTCGGCCAGATCGCGGCCCAGCGGCGCCGCTCCGCTGGCCGCCACGCGGATGCGCCCCCCGAGCCGCCCGCGGATCCTGGAGAACACGGCCCTGTCGAAAAACCGGAGCGAGGCCTTCACCCAGGGCGAGGGCTGCCGCCCCTGCGCGCGGGCCCGCGCCGCCTCAGAGCCCACGCCGAGGCCCATGTAGAACAGCTTCCGGACCGGAGCCGGTTTCTTGCGGATCTCCGTTGTAATACTCGAGTAAATCCGCTCCCATACGCGTGGAGGAGCGACGAAAAATGCCGGCCTGACGGAACGTAATTCGGCAGGCATTTTCGACAGCCCTTCGCTGAACCAGACCGGCACTCCCATGCGGATCATCAGCAGCTCCAGCACCAGCCTCTGCGTGATGTGGGCGGAGGGCAGAAAGACGAGGGCCGAGTCGTTCTCCCCCAACGGAAGCGCCGGAGGCCCGCATTCGCAGTTGGCCAGAATGGCGTTGTGGCTCACCAGGCCCATCTTGGGTTCGCCGGTCGCGCCCGAGGTCAGATACAGAATGGCTGGATCGGCGGGCGAGATCTCGTCCTGGATGCGTTCGATCAGGTCCGGGTCGGCAGCCAGCGCCCGCTCGCCGGCGGCCAGGAATTCCTGAAAGGTGACAGCCGATTCTTCCTCACCGGCCAGCAGGATCCTGGGAACCCCCAGTTCGGCGAGACCGGCCTGTTCCAGCGCGCGGAGCGCCCTGGGATTCTCCACAAACACGGCCCGCGGCTGACAGGCTTTCAGTGCGCGCACCTGCTCGCCCGGCGGCAGAGATGTATAGACGGCTGCGGCGACGGCACCGGCGGTCATGATGCCGAGATCGGCCAGGTAGAACTCGGCTCTGGTCTCCGACGCCAGCCCCACCACGTCGCCCTTGCGGATGCCGGCGGCGCGCAGCGCAGCCGCGGCCCTTTCCGCCGTATGGAGATACTCTGTCCAGCTCCAGGTCCGGTAGGCGCCCTTGCCGGAAGGCTGGTGCAGCGCGGGCTTGCCGTTCCATGTCTCCGCTGCGGCGCGCAGCATCCGGTAGACGGTCCTTCTCTCTTTGGGGACGGCAGGCGCTGTCCTCGCCATGCAGTCATCATCCTCTCAGCTTGGGATCGGCGCGCCAGCCCGGCGCGGCTCTTTTCAGGTTACAGAATCGCGAGGCTGTAAGATGGGGGGATGGCCTGGGAGCGCGAACTGGAAACGGCTCTGGAACTGACCCGGGCCGCCGCCTCCGTGGCGCTGAAACATTTCGGTTCCGCTGCTGCCGAGACCAAGACGGACGGCTCGCCGGTGACGGCCGCGGACCGGGAATGCGAGCGTCTGATTGCGTCCCGCCTCGCCGAGACGTTTCCCGCCGATGGAGTTTTCGGCGAGGAGGGATCCAGCCGCGCAGGCGCAGGCGGACGGCGGTGGATCATCGATCCCATCGACGGCACGCGCGACTATGTCCGCGGCGGCTTCCTGTGGTGCCATCTGCTGGCTCTGGAAGAGGAAGGCGAGGCCGTGCTGGGAGTGGCTGCTTTCCCCATGCAGGGCCGCGTCTTCTACGCTTCGAAGGGCCAGGGCGCCTGGCGCCTGGAAGGGCGCACGGAGACGCAGTTGCAGTGCTCGGCAATCCAGCAGACCAGCCGGGCTGTCCTCTGCTTCGGCCAACTGAACCGGGCGCGCCACGAGCCGTGGGGCGGGCGGCTCCTGGAATTCCTCGAACCGTTCTGGGCTGTCCGTTCGATGGGCGGCGCGACGGATGCCATGCTGGTGGCTTCAGGCAAGGCAGAGGCATATCTGGAACCGCGGCTGAAGCCGTGGGACGTGGCTGCGCTGGCCATCATCGGCGAAGAGGCCGGCTGCCTCTGGCACGATTTCGAGGGGCGCCGCACAATCTATGGCGGCAGCCTGGCCCTCTATGCGCCCGGCATGGCGCCAGCCGTGCAGGGCTTCCTGGGGCTGAGTCTCTGAAACAAAGTGTGAATCTTCTGTCGCGGCTCTTGCATCCTCGTATATAGTATTAAAGGACAAACGCGTATTAACATCCAGCGCTCTAGAGGTATTCATGATCTATTCTCGTTCGGCGGAATACGCGATTCGGGCGTTCGTCCAGCTCGCTTCGGTGCCCGAGGGCAAGTATGCGATGGTCAAGCAGATCGCCGAGAAGGCGGACATCCCGGCGCACTTTCTGGCGAAGATCCTGCAGCAACTGGCGCGCAAGGGTTTCCTGCGTTCCAGCAAGGGTCCGACGGGCGGGTTCAGCCTGCGGATTCCGGCGGGCGAACTGAACCTGCTCAGCATCGTGGACGCCGTGGACGGACTAGCCGACTTCGAGCGCTGCCCCGCCGGCATGGCTGTCTGCAACGACGACGCCCCTTGCGGGATGCACGACAACTGGAAGGCTCTGCGGAATCGTATCATGGAGTATCTGGAGCGCACGACGATTCTGGATCTGGCCAAGGGGTTCGAGCAGAAGCGGAAGAACCTGGAGCGGATGCAGAAGAAGGCCGCGAAGCGCTCCGCGCAGAGCGAAAAGAGCTGATCCCGGCCCGAGGCGGTCGCCGCCCGGCGGGGCGGCTTCACAAGCGAAGGAGGCGGAATGCCGAACGGAAGCAGAATTGCGCCGGCGCCTGTGGACATGCTGGTGCCGATGGTGGTGGAGCAGACCTCGCGCGGGGAGCGCGCCTACGACATCTACTCGCGGCTGCTGCGCGAAAACATCATCTTTCTGGGCACGCCGATTGACGACCAGGTGGCCAACCTCGTCATCGCCCAGATGCTGTTCCTGGCCGCCGAAGACCCCGAGAAGGACATCCAGCTCTACATCAATTCTCCGGGCGGCTCCATCACAGCCGGTCTGGCGGTTCTCGACACGATGAACCTGGTGGAGCCCGACATTGTCACTTACTGCGTGGGCCAGGCGGCGTCGATGGCCGCGGTGCTGCTGGCCTGCGGATCCAAGGGCAAGCGCTTCGCCCTGCCCCACTCGCGCATCCTGATTCATCAGCCCTCGATGAGCGGCCTTGCAGGCCAGGCCACGGACATCGACATCTACGCCAAAGAGATCCTGCGAATGCGCGAGATCCTCAACAAGATTCTCGCCGACGCCACCGGACAGCCGGTGGAACGAATCGCGCGTGACGTTGACCGCGACTACATCATGGAAGCCGAGCAGGCGCTCCAATACGGAATGGTGGACAAGATCATCGCGCGCCGGGAGAAGTGATAGCCGGATCGGAACCCGCTTGAAGGGCGGTCCGCCGCCTATGGGCACGACATGGCTGCGGACCGATCCGCCGCTATGGAGCCATGGGACTGCCGCGGGGCGGAGAGGAATCCTGGTCCAGGCACGTGTGCTCGTAGACTCGATATCCACTTCCCCAGTCCGTTGCCAGATGCAGACAGCCGTCTGGTGAGGAGTGGAGCGTCCCGATGAGTCTGTCGAATTGGCCCGCCTCCGCGAACACCAGGGATGGGGTGCGCACGATGTAGCGGATCCTCATTCTCTTCAGGCTGGCCTCCATCTCCGCCGGAGTTCCCAGCGGCGAAAGGCCTCCCTCATAAATCAGAGAGAAAGGCCGCACCTCAACGGGGAAAACCGCCTTTCTTTCGGCCAGCAGCGCAACGGCGCCTTCCTGGAGCGCTGCAATCGTCTCACCTGCGTTCGTCCGCAGGCGCAGCCACTCAGCAATCCGCCTGAGCCTGTTCCAGTCGTCACCTCTACCCACCGGCAGAGGTGGATTTGCATCAACGAAAGCGAAAGGGATTTGATTGCCCTGCAACCACAAGCCTTGCAAGCAGAGCAGCAGGGCGGCGCCGGCGAGGATACGGCGGTGGAGACTCGAAGCCGCCGCCGAAGCCGCTGACCAGATCAGGGGAAAAACAAAAAGCAGCAGGCGCGACGGCCTCCACTGCCAGAACAGCGCAATTACGACCGAGGTCAGGATCGCATAGAGCAGCAACCGCAACTGCTGCTTTCCGAAGCCCTTCATCGCAATGACAAGCACCGGAATGAACGCGCCCGCTCCAAGAATCGGGGATCCAAACGCGACGGATTGAGACGGCGCCGCAAGGAACATGGCCAGATTCAGAAAAACGACCTGGACAGCCTTGTCGAACGATCCTGTGTTCCAAGCCCACCAGCCGCGGTAGCTGTGACCAGAGTAGTACTGCAATACGGGATCCTGGACAGCAGGGACGCTGTTCACCCAGAAAATCCATGGCACGGTCAAGATGAGGCAGGAACACGACAGAGCGGCGAGCTGACTCCAGCGGCGGCGGGTGAGCAGATAAAGGACGATTCCTGCAATGGCGGCGGCTGAGTGAGTTCGCGTCAGGAAGGCCAACCCGAGAAGCACGCCGGCGGCTGCCGGTAGAGCGAAGCTTTGCTGACCGGGCTGAACGGACGCGATGGTCAGCGCCAGTCCCCAGGTAATCAAGGCGGCAGCGGGGATGTCCGACAGAATCATCGTGCTGCAATACGCCACCCAGGCGCTCGCAACCGTGCAAGCAATCACCCATCCGACCGCTCCAGCACCCAGCCCAATGAGCAGTCCGAGACGGCGAAGCCCCAGGAGCCAGAGGATCAGGAACGCAAACGGGACAGCCTTGAAGGCTGCAAAGTGCCGGACCGGATCCAGACCGGCTGCGAACAGCGGCGCGACAAGCAGGGACGTCAGGGGAGGGTATTTCGTATTGAGGGGCTCGCCGGGCAATATGTCAATGACATATCCTTTGCCGGTGGCCAAAGCCCGTGCACAAGAAAGGTATATGCCGTCGTCCCGCAGCGTTCCCACCGCCGGAACAAAGATCCTGACAGACGTGAAGGCAAGCGCCAGAACAGCGAAGCCCCATGGAATCCAGGCAAGCAATCCTTCCGTCCATTTGGCTCCGGAGGGCGCTTTTCGGGACTGCATGATCTGCGGCTTACAGCCTTGAGAGATCAGGCAACCGCCGGAATCTCTCATACGCCCGGTCCCAGGCAGGGTCCGGACGCGGCTCGATGGTCTCCAGATAAAACGAATCCCGCACGACGCGGCGCAGGTCCTCAAGGCCATCAATGGCGCCCGCGCCCATCGCCTGCACCAGAATGTTGCCCGCGGCCGTGGCTTCCGCCGGACCAGCCACCACAGTCCGCCCCGTTGCCGCCGCCACGAAGTGATTCAGCAATCCGTTCCGCGAGCCGCCGCCGACGATGTGGATCACCTCGATCCTCATGCCGGTCAGTTCTTCGATCATTTCCAGCACCTGACGGTATCTCAAGGCCAGGCTTTCCAGCGCCACGCGCACGAACTGCGCGTGCGATTCAGGCTCCTTTTGCCCGGTATTCCTGCAGAATTCCGCGATCCGGCGCGGCATTTCTCCCGGCTCGATAAATCGGTCCGGATCGATCACAGCCACAAATGGCGGGGCGCCGGCGGCCATTTCCGTCAGTTCGGCGTAAGTGTATTCCCGCCCCTCCAGCATCCACTGGCGGCGGCATTCCTGCACGGTCCAGAGACCGGCAATGTTCTTGAGAACGCGGATGCGGCCCGCCACGCCGATCTCGTTCGTCAGGTTCATGGCGAGCGACTTTCCGTTGATGACCGGCGATTCCGCTTCGACGCCCATCAGGGACCACGTGCCGGAACTGATGTAGCACCAGGGGCGGTCTCCCGAGGCAGGCACCGCAGCCACGGCCGAGGCCGTGTCGTGGCTTGCGGTGGTGAACACGGGAACCGGATCGAGCGCGCAGGCGGCGCGGATCTCGTCAAGCAGCGTGCCCAGCCGCTTCCCCGGAGGCAGGACGGGGCCGAGAATCGCCTTAGGCAGACCGAGGACGTCGAACAGCTCCAGCGACCAGCGCCCGGCCGCCGGATTGTAGAACTGCGAAGTGGATGCGATGGTGAGCTCGTTGGCCTGGACCCCGCTGAGCCAGTAGTTGAACAGGTCCGGCATGAACAGCAGCCGCGACGCGGACCACAGCCCCGGCGAAGCGGCTCGCCGCGCGGCATAGAGCTGGTACAGCGAGTTGAGGGCCATGAACTGGCTGCCCGTTTCGGCGAAGATCCGTTCCCGGCCTGCCTTCGCGATTGCCTCGTCGTATGCGGCCTGGTTGCGCGGGTCGCGGTAATGGCGCGGGTTCAGGCACAGCTCGCCATTGGCGTCCAGCAGCCCGAAATCGACGCCCCATGTGTCCACAGCCACGCCGTCCAGTTTCAGCCGCCGCTCGCGTCCGGCGATGCGCAGCCCTTCCCGGATGTCATGGAAGAGCCGGAACGTGTCCCAGTAGAGACCATCCGGAAGCCGCACGGGCTCGTTCAGGAAACGGTGCAGTTCTTCGAGTTCCAGACGCCCGTTTTCGAGCGTGCCGAGGATGGCGCGCCCGCTTTCCGCGCCGAGATCAAAAGCCAAATAACGGGACATGACGGCTAACCTTTCAGATCGAAATCGAAGACCAGTTTGCCCACGCCATCCGCATAGGAATGCAGAATTTCAAATCCCTCCTGCGCGCGCTCCAGCGGCAGCCGGTGCGTGATCAGCTCCGTGGGAATCCGTCCCGCCGCCAGAAGCGCCGCCGCCTGCGCCCCCTTGTGGTTCGAGCGGCGGACCGCCTGGATGCGCAGCTCTTTCGCCAGCGCGGCGTGAAGATCCACGGCAAATTCCAGCGGCTCCGGAATTCCGATCAGCACGAGCGTGCCGCCCGGACGCACGCACCGCAGCCCCAACGCGATGGTCTCCGGCGCACCCGCCGCATCGAATGCCACGTCCACGCCGCGGCCCCGGGTCCGGTCCATGACCAGTTCGCGGAAATCGCGCTCTCCTGTGAGAACCGCTTCATCGGCGCCCATGCGGCGGGCGAGTTCCAGCCTGTGCGGTACGCGGTCGCAGGCCAGAACCATTTCCGCCCCTGCCTGTTTCGCCATGGCGATGCCCAACAGCCCGATGGATCCGGCGCCCAGCACCGCCACCGTATCGCCGAGCCGCACGGACTCCAGTTCGAACACGTGCACCCACACCGCCAGCGGTTCGATCAGGGTGGCTTGGTGCACGCTCAGCCCGGCGGGCACCCGGTCCGCGTTGTGCACAGGGATGACGGCGTAGTCACGCAGGAATCCCGGGGCGTCCGGCCCGCCCTGGAAGCGCGCGTGGACGCAAAGATTGTGCCGCCCCGCGATGCAGTATTCGCAGTGCCCGCAGGTAAGCGAAGGCTCGACCGAGACCAGATCGCCGGGCCGGAAGTTCTCGGCCCCCGCGCCCACGGCCAGCACTTCACCCACCGGCTCGTGGCCCAGAATCTGCGGATACCGCGCAGGCGTGGAGTGAATCCGCCCCTCGGCCCACCAGTGCAAGTCGGAGCCGCACAGGCCCACCGCCCGCATGCGCAACAGCAGTTCACCCTCGCGCGGGCCTTCCGGCAGGGGCGATTCCACGAGTTCAAGCCGGCGCGGGGCTACCAGAGGGACGCTTCGCATGAAGCGTCCAGAATATCGCAACCCGAGGCCCGCCGAATGGCGCGGTTCTTCAGGAAAAGCGCGTCCGCCGCCAGAGCATCCAGCCGCCCGCGGCCAGCGCCGCCGCTGACAGCGCGGACAGCACGACAAGCCAGAAGAGATCCACCGCGAGAGGCTGCCGCCCCGCGTGCCGCCCCAGCCACACGAACACTCCCACTGCCAGCGCCACCACCGCGAACTCCCACCATCGCCGCCGGGGCGCCGTCTCCGACAGCGGATCGCCACCGGCGAGCGCTGCTTCCACATCCGCCTCCCTGAGTCCGTAGCGCTCGCACTCCCGCCGCATCGCCTTGCGCCACGATCGCCGCTCCGCCTCAGGCGCAGCCGCCAGGCTGATCGCCACCGCCCCGGCGATCATCACCAACGACCCGGCGATGATCAGCGCCCGCGCAGCCGCACCCAGCCCGGCGAACTCCCCGAACACGAGCGCGCCCCACGCCAGCCCCCAGAGCTGATTCGTGTTCGACAGCGGAATGCCCCGCCCGATGCCGATATACTTGGCCGCATACTGCTGGAACAGGTCCCCGAGGACCCAGCAGAAGCCTCCCAGGAACAGCCAGAACATCGCCGGACGCACCCTGGCCAGCTCGCCGAACATCGCTTGCCAGCCGCCATGAAAGGCCATCGCCAGCACCACGCAGGTGGCCAGTTCGCCGAAGGTGAACACGGTGACGAACGACAGCGGGTTCATGCCGCTGATGTAGGCCTTGCGGTACGGAATGTACATCGTGCCCCACAACAGGCCGGCCATCAG
Organism: Arcobacter sp.; assembly: GCA_020723085.1. Classification (GTDB taxonomy): domain Bacteria; phylum Acidobacteriota; class Terriglobia; order Bryobacterales; family Bryobacteraceae; genus JANWVO01. The sequence continues at coordinate 3,437 of DYJN01000008.1, read as the reverse complement.
CGCCGCCGCCACGCCCAGCGCCGCGGAATGCTCCGGATTCGGCGGCTGATGCGAGGTTGCCCACGCCAGCAGCATCGCCCCCGCCACAATCGCCGCCGCGCCGCCCAGCACTTTCGCCCGCGCAGCCCGCCCCGCGTCGCGCAGCTCGTTGAACAGCAGCCACCCCCAGAACAGCCCCACCAGGCTGTTCGTATTCCACAGCGGGAACGCCACCGAGAGTCCGACGTTGCGGATGGCGAACACCGTCAGCGTGTTCGCCACCGCCCACAGCATCCCGGCAAGAACCGCCCACGCCGCCAGGTGCGGCTTGTCCTTCAGATCCATCCACACATACGATGTGCCTTTGATTGCCACCGGCAACGTCCACCGCGCCACGAACACGCCAGCCACCATCCCCAGGGAAATGACGAACGGCGATATGCCCGTCATCACGAGCTTTGTGGGCGCCTCCGCCGCGCCCAGCCAGGCGCCCGCCGTCAGCCCGCACGCCACGCCCAGCACGTGCAGGGAGAGCTTCGGTTCCCGCGCTTCATGCACCAGGCTCACCCCATCGCCGCCAGCAGCGCTGCGCCCGCCAGCAGCACCGCCACGGGGATCCAGAACTGAACATCGCTCAAAATGGCGCGCAACAAAACAAACCTCCCTGTTCGCACAGCGGACCCGCTGGAGTCCGAATCCAGCCAGAGTATCGCGTTCCGCTCCGCGCGCGCAGCCTCAGCGCCGCGGCAGGTCGTAGAAATCGTACGTCAGGCGCCACGAAACGCGCTTCCCTGGCGGCACGGAAAGATGCACGTACGGCTCCGGACAGAAGGTCCGCCGCGTGCACCAGAACACGAGCTTCGCCAGCGGAAGCGATCCGCGGATCCGCACCCCCGCCGCCGCGGGTCCGTGCTCAATACGGATGTCATAATCGGCGGCACTGACCGAGAAGCCGCGGAATTCCCCAATTGCGCTCGCCCCCTCAGGAACCTCTTTGACAAACTTGATCTGCCTGCCTCGCTTTTCCACGAAATCCGCCTGGAATTTCCGCACAGCCTCCAGCTGAAACGGGAAAATAACGCGGACGCCTGGCCCTGAAGGCAGGCCATCAATCACGAAAAAATTATGGTTGTACTGGTCAGTCTCGATCGTCCTGGAACCCGTATTGATGAGCGTATGCTCGATTTCCAGCCGTGGCTTCTGCCTCACCAGCCGCACCTTTTTCCGGTATTCATACGCATACCCATGCGACGGCCGGATCGTATGCGTGAACTCGACCCACCCGCGCGCCCGTTTGATCCGCCACTGCCCCGGATCGACGATCTCGTATGTCCGGAACGTTTCGAATGGCCCGTCGCCGGGCTTGCGCAGGATGCCCACGCCGATCCGCACGCACTCGCCGCCCGCCGGCGCTTCAGCATAACCCAGCGCTGCGCCGCCCGTCCGGAACTCCTCCACCGGCCCCATGATCGAGTCGTGCAGCAGTGGGTCGTAATGGTTGAACCACTGCCCGAAATACTCATGCCGCAGCGTGCGCAGGCTGAATACCTGGCCAGACCAGTCGAACCGTGTCCCGCGGTAGTAGCCGCGCTGCGGATCCGGCAGATGCACGCGCGCCGTCGCCGAGCGGTTTCGCAGCAGCACCTGCGGCGGCGGAACCTGCGCCACTGCGGGCGCTGCGAGCGCTGCGGCCAGAAGAACCGCCGCTGTGCCTTTCGGAACTGGAGCCATCCTCGAACAGCCTACCAGACGGCCGATCCGGCGCGTTCCAGCAGGCACAGCCGGCGTCCTGCGCCGGTCTCGGTGACGTGCAGAATGCGGCAGGCGCCGCGCATCGTATGCAGGAAAGTCTCCCAGGTCACGCCGCCGGGTTCTGGCACGTATTCCACCAGAACGGCGCGCGCCATGCGGCGGATGATGCGGGCGAAGCCGTCCAGAGACGCGGCGCCGGACGGCACATTGCCGCGCCCCGCGGCGATCAACAGGTCGGTCTCGGACCGTCGCGGGCAGGCGGCCACCGGATCGCCGCTGCGGTTCCAGAGAGGCAGCACCCGGCCGTGAACGGCGCGCTGTTCGAGATAGTCCGCTGCTGCGTCGTCTCCGTTGGAATGGAACCGGATCCAGGCCGCGCCCGGAAACGGCCGCAGCGGCTCGCTCGCCGGCTGCGGCCCGCGCCACTCGTAAACCAGCCGGGCGCCGCGCCGCGAAGCCTCCTCCTGGGCCTGAATCGCTGCCAGCCCGGGTGGCTCCAGAGCCTGTAGACGGCTTCTCCACGGCGACCATTGCGGCCGCGGTTTCAAGTTCTCCACCGATTCCATCAGTTCCGCCAGATCATCGCGGCCTGCCCGTCCGGTCCACCGCGCAGCGGCCCGCCGCAGCAATCCCAGCCACGGCGGCTCCGGAGTCCGGCGGCCGCACCATTGCAACAGTGGGTTCAGGAATTCGTCCAGAAACGCCCGTCTCCCAGCCCAATCGGCTGACCCCCGCGGCCTGAGCGCTGTCTGGCTGATCCAGACCGGCCGGCAACCGGCGAACTGAATCCACGGCGATACGATCGCGCCCAGCGTCCAGCCCATCTCCCGAAGGGCGGCTTCCACCCGCAGCACATGCAGTGCCGCGTCTTTCAGATGCTCCGCCGTCCATTCGCATACCGAGGAGAGTATGAGCACCGGGTTTGCGTCCGCCTGCCGGTTGGGATCCGGTTGCCAGGCGAGTCCCGCCTTGACCAGCCTCCCCCACGCCACCTCCCGCTCGGCCAGGTGTCTTCCCGTCTGGGGTGGCAAGGCCGCCGCTTTGGCCAGGGGAATCACGTTGACGTTGGCCATGCTTTCCTTTCGCGATTTCCGCCGGGCTGCGAGCAGGCGCACTACAGGCACCGTCTGCCCGCCTGTCACTTACTGCTGAGACGGCAGGCGGCCGCCGGGCCTCATTGCGCCCGGCCCCATGCCGAAGCCGCGCATCGGCATCTGGTCATACTTCGTCTTTTGCCCGGCCGTCAGCAACGCATAAAAGGCGGCCTGCGCGCGGCCTTCGATCACCGTCATCTCGCCCGTCGCCGTGCCGATTTCGCGCGCGTACCGCTCGATGGCGGCCAGATCATTTGCCTTGATCGCCGTCTGCATCTCCTGCCGTGCCACCTGGATCTCTTCCCGGAACCGCTGGCCCTCTTCCTGAGCATCCGTGAAGAGCTTTATTGCCTGCATCTTCTGGGCGTCGGTCAGGTTCAGCGCCTGCGTGAGCATTGTCACGCGCGCCTCCACCATCCTGGCCGGGTCCGGCTGCGCGCCGGCGAGCCCGCCCCTCATCTGCGCCATGGCCATCGTGGCTGCCAGCCCTGCCACGCCGAACATCCGCACGAGTCGCTTCATAAGCGGTCCTCCTCTCCTTCCTGAACGGCCATTTCTGGAAAAGGGTTGCGCCGCAAGTGTCAAATTTTGTAGAACGGCGCCGCTGCCTAG
>DYJN01000001.1:92910-212143 GCA_020723085.1 Arcobacter sp. | reverse complement strand
GTGGCCGCCGGCGCGCTGCGGTTTGACGAGGCGCTCCGGGCGGTGGACTGGACCACCATCGTGCTGCTGCTGGGCATGATGATCGTGACCGCGAACCTGCACCTTTCGGGCTTCTTCCGTCTTGTGGCCGCCCGCGTGGTCGAGCACGCCCACAGCCCGAGGATGCTGCTGGCGGGCATCGTGAGCGTCTCGGGCGCGCTGTCGGCGCTGTTCGTGAACGACACGATGTGCATCGTGCTGACGCCGCTGGTGTTGCAGGTGACGCTGCCGCTCGGCCGGAATCCCGTCCCCTACCTGCTGGGTGTGGCGCTGGGAGCGAATGCCGGCAGCGTGGCGACGATCACCGGCAACCCGCAGAACATGATGATCGGAGCGCTCTCCGGCATCCCCTATCCGCGGTTTGCGGCGGCGCTGGCGCCGGTGGCAGCCGTTTCGCTCGTGCTGACATGGGCGGCGCTGGTGATCGCGTTCCGCGAGGAGTTCCGCCCGGGAAGGTTCGAACGGATCGACGCGGGGCGGATCCGGGTGAACCGCCCCATGCTGTGGAAGGCTGCGGCGGTCTCGGCGGGCATGGTGCTGTTTTTCTTCAGCGGCTGGCCCGTGGCGCAGACGGCGATCGTCGCCGGGGCGGTGCTGCTGATTACGAGGCGGGTGAAGCCGGAGAAGGTCTATCACGACATCGACTGGCCGCTGCTGGCGATGTTCGCCGGGCTGTTCATTGTCGTGCGGGGCTTCGAGACGACGGCGCTGGAGCGGGGGCTGCTGGATTTCGCCGAAGGCACGCCGCTGGACCAGCCGGCGGTATTGAGCTTCTTTGCCGCGCTGGCGTCGAATCTGGTGAGCAACGTGCCCGCCGTGCTGCTGTTCAAGCCGGTGATCGTCAAGCTGGCTGATCCGGAGCTGAGCTGGCTTGTGCTGTCGATGTCCTCGACGCTGGCGGGCAACTTTACGCTGGTCGGCTCGGTGGCCAATCTGATCGTAGTGGAGCGGGCGCGCCCGGAGGTGCGCATCGGATTCATGGATCACTTCAAAGCGGGCGCCCCGGTGACGCTGCTGTCGATTGCGGCGGGAGCGCTGTGGCTGGGCTGGCTCCACCAGCCCCGGTAGACTGGAAGCGAGGGCGCCGTGATCCCGTTGATCGGAATGGATGCAGAGGAGCTGCGCGCCGTGCTGCCGGCTGGCGAGCCCGCGTTCCGCGCGCGGCAGCTGTATGACGCGTTGTACCGGCGGCGGGTGTCGTCGTTCGCGGAAATCACGGAATTTCCCGCGAAGCTGCGGGAGCGGCTCTCGGCCGAGTGCTCCCTCGGGCGCCTGGAGCGCGCCTCGCGGTTCGAAAGCAGGGACGGCACGCGCCGCTACCTGCTGCGGCTCGCCGACGGCAGGACGGTCGAAGCCGTGTTCATGCCCGAAGAGGCGCGCGACACGCTCTGCATCTCCACGCAGGTCGGGTGCCCGGTGGACTGCAAGTTCTGCCTGACGGCGCTCATGGGGCTGGAGCGGAATCTCACCGCGGGCGAAATCGTGGGACAGGTGCTGCACCTCGCCGAGGACAACGGCCTGTGGGCGCGCGGGAAGCGGATCAACGTCGTCATGATGGGGCAGGGCGAGCCGCTGCTCAACCTCGCCGCGGTGCTGAAAGCGGCGCGCCTGCTGTGCGGCCCCAGGGGGGTGGGCATCAGCCCGCGCCGCATCACGGTCTCCACTTCCGGCATCATCCCCCGCATGGCCGAACTCGGCCAGGCGGAGCCGCGCCCGAAGCTCGCCGTCTCGCTGAACGCCTCCACCGAAGAGCAGCGCCGCGAGCTGATGCCCATCACGCGCAAGTATCCCCTGCGCGATCTGATTGAGGCGTGCCGCGCCTATCCGCTGCGGCCATGGGAGCGGCTCACGTTTGAGTACGTGCTGCTGAAGGACGTGAATGATTCCGATGCCGATGCGCGGCGCGTCGTGAGGCTCCTGGCGCCGCTGCGCTGCAAGGTGAATCTGATTGCGTTGAACCCCGGGCCGGGCATTCCGTTCGAAACGCCCGCGCCGGAGCGCGTGGCGGCATTCCAGGCGATTGTGAAGCGCTCGATGCCCTGCTTCATCCGCAAGCCGCGCGGTCTGGACATCTACGCCGCCTGCGGGCAGCTGAAAAGAATGGAGTCCGGGCTGGCGGCGCCGGGGTCGTAACCAGCCGGCTATTCGTCGCGCAGCACCTCGAGCGGGCGCTGCGAGAGCACCCGGATCGAAGCCAGCCATCCCGCGCCCACCGCCAGCGCCATGGTGAGCAGCATGGCGGCGAGGTTGGCTCTCCATTCCGGATCGAAACGCGCATCGAGCAGCCTCGTCATCAGCAGCCGGGCGAAGCCGGTGGCGAGCGCGCCGCCGAGGAAGCCCGCTGCGCCCCCCAGGATGGCGAACTCGACCGAAAAGATCGACACGAGCGTCCTCCGGCGCGCTCCCAGCGTCTTGAGCACCGCCGATTCCCGCACCCGCCTCAGGCGCGTGCCCGCCACGGTGGAAGCCAGGATGATGGCCCCCGCCAGAATGGCGAAGCCCGCGATGAAGCGGATGACGAGCGAGACCTGATCCACCACGTCCTGTACGATGTTGACGACATCGGCGGCGTTGATCACCGTGACCGAGGGGAAGCGCCGGAAACTGTCGCGCATGAAGACCGCCGCCTGCTCCGGGCGGATGCGCGCCGTGGCGTAATACTGCATGGGCAGTCCCGCCAGCGCCTTTTCGGTGAATACGAACTCGTCGCTCGCCCCGCGGCGGACGCTTTCAAAACGGTGGATGGCGGCGACGCGCGCTTGGAACCGCATGCCCGCCGCGCTCCACTCGAGCAGGGATCCGGGCTCGATGCCCCAGCGGCGCGCGGTGTTCTCATCGACGCTCAGCAGGGCTTCCGCCCGTTCGTCTTTCCACCACGAGCCGCGGACGATGCGCATGTCCTCCGGCATCTCCCGCATCCATGTGACGCTGCGCGTGAAGTTCCGCCTCCGCCGGCGCTCTTCGCCCGGCGGGGGCGGCAGTTCGTCGAGCGGCGTGCCGTTGACCTTCTCGAGCCGCGCCGCCACGATGGGCACGAGCTGCGCCTTTCCTTCGATCTCCCCGCGCGACGCGAGAAATCCGCGCACGGCACCGGCATCGCGCGGCGTAATGTTGATCAGGAACACGTTCGGCGCGCCCTTCGGCATCGCCACCATCACTTCCCTGAGCAGCGAGTTCTGCACGAGATAGACGGTGAGCGTGAACATCACGCCGATGCCAAGGGACACGAGGACGCTGGCGGCGTGGTTGCCGGGGCGGTACAGGTTGGCCATTCCGTGCCGGAGCCACAGGGGGAGCCGGACGGGCGCGTGCAGCAGCAGCCAGCGGAGCGCGCGGAGCAGCAGCCATGCGATGCAGCCCAGCAGCGCCAGCGCCGCCGTCAGTCCTCCGGCGAACCATGCGCCCACTTTCACCGAGCCGGCCAGCCACGCCGCCATTGCGCCCAGACCCGCCAGGATCAGCGCGCCCGATCCCAGGCTCGGCAGCAGCTTCCGCAGCCGGTGACGCAGCGGCGGTTTCACTTCCGGCATCTCGCGCCGGAAGATCAGTGCGGGCTTCACGTCGCGGATGGCGAGCAGCGGAGGCACGGTGAACAGCAGCGCCGCCAGCAGCCCCGCGCCAATGCCTTCGATCGCGAAGGCGCCGCTCCAGGCGATGCTCTCGAACTGAAAGTAGCGCCGCAGCAGCAGCGGGAAAGCCCACTGCACGCCCGCGCCGGCGGCGAGCCCCGCCACGCCCCCGGCAAGCCCCAGCAGCACCGCCTGCAACGTGTAAATGCGGATGATCTGCACCGAGCGCGCGCCAATGCACTTCATGATGGCGATCGTGTCCAGCCGCTGCTGGATGTGCGAGTGGATGGCCATGGCCACGCCCAGCGCGCCCACGATGAGGGCGATCATCGAGACGAGGCTCAGGAACGTGGTGGCGCGGTCCAGCGCGCGCGTGATGAACGGATGCGTCTCCCGGTAGTCGGTGATGAGAGCCTCGCGGAAGGTCTGGCGCATCGAGCCGCGCAGCTCTTCGATGCGCGCTCCCTGGGCGGGGAGCTTCCACAGCAGCCGGTGCGAAGCGCGCGAGCCGTACACCAGCAGCCCGGTGCGCTGCAACCCCTCCCGCGTGATCATGACGCGCGGTCCGACGTTCAGCGATCCGGTCATGCGGTCCGGTTCCAGGCGCACCACCCCCCAGACGCGGAAATCGGCTTCCCCCAGGCGCACGCGCGAGCCGGGAGCAAGATTCAGCCGCAGCATCAGGTCGTCGCTGACGGCGATCGTCTCCGGAGTCAGAGCCGCAGCCAGGGGGGCATCGGGCTCGAGCCGGACACGCCCGTACCAGGGATAGGTGGAGGGATCGACCGCCTTGACGCTGACGAGCACCGGCGGCTCGTTGTCCGCGCCGGACAGCATGGAGACGGTTTCGGTGATGCGGGACAGGCGCGCGCCGCGCTGTTCCCATCGCGCGATCAATCTTTCCTGCTCTTCCGTGGGCGCGGCGAACTGCCGGATGAGCAGGTCCGCCGCCATCAGCGTGCGGGCTTCTTTCCTGAGCGAATCGTGAAAAGCGGCGGAGAAGCCCCGCACCCCGGTCAGCGCGCCGACGCCGGCGGCGACGCCGAAGACGACGAACAGGAACTTGGGCGCGGCAGCGCGCGCTTCCCGCCACGCCATGCGCCAGGCGGGAGTGCGGAAGAGCTTCATGCCGCAGCCCGCCGTTCGTCGCTCAAGATCCGGCCGTCCCGCAGCGTGATGATCCGCGTCGCGTGAGAAGCGAGCTCCCGGTCATGGGTGACCAGCACGAGCGTGGCGCCTTCGCTGCGGTTCAGAGAGAGCAGGAGTTCCAGCACGTGCTTTCCATTCACGGAGTCGAGATTGCCGGTGGGTTCGTCAGCCAGCAGCAGCGGCGGCTTGCGGATGAAGGCGCGGGCAAGCGCGACGCGTTGCTGCTCGCCGCCGGAGAGCTGCACGGGGTAGTGATCGAGGCGCTCTTCGAGGCCGACCGTTTTCAGCAGCTCGCGCGCGCGGTCCCTGGCCGGAGCGGAGTCTTCCCCGGCGAGCTCGGCGGGCAGCAGGACGTTCTCGAGCGCCGTCAGCGTGGGGATGAGCTGGTAGCTTTGAAACACGAAGCCGATCTTGCGGCCGCGGAGCACGGCGAGATCGTCTTCACCGAGCCGGGAGATCTCCTCGCCCTCGATTTGGATGGAGCCCGACGTCGGCGTGTCGAGCCCGGCTACGAGGCCGAGCAGCGTGGACTTGCCGGAGCCGGAAGTCCCCATGACGGCGACGAACTCGCCCCGGACGATATCGAAGCTGATCCCCTTCAGGATCTCCACGCGGTGCGTGCCGGTGTCGATCGTCTTGGTGACCTCGCGGAGGGAAAGAACGGGCGCCGTCATTCTACGCTGAACTCTGTCCTTTATGATGGCAAGAGATGCCCCGCCGCTGTTGGGTTTTCGCGCTCCTGCTGCTGGCAGCCTGCGGGCGGCCTTCGCCCGAGGCGCGCCAGCAGGCCCCACCGGCTGCGCCGCCGGCTGCGCAGACGCAGGAGGAGAAGGCCGATCCGCGGCCGGTGATCCTGGCCTTCGGCGACAGCCTGACCGCGGGCTACGGCGTCGAGCCCGGGGAAAGCTACCCGGACCACCTCCAGCGGATGCTCGATGAACGGGGCTATGCCTTCCGCGTGGTCAATCTGGGCGTCTCGGGCGACACGACCGACGGCGGCGTCTCCAGGCTGGATGCCGCGCTGCTGCTGAAACCCAGGATCGTCATTCTGGAGCTCGGCGCCAACGATGGTCTGCGCGGGCTGCCGCTCGAGCGCACCCGCGCGAACCTCGATCTGATGATCAATTCCTTTCAGGGCGAAGGGACGAAGGTCATCCTCGCCGGCATGACGCTGCCGCGCAACTACGGCCCGAAGTACGTGCGGGACTTCGAGCGCATTTTCCGAGAGCTGGCGAAGCAGCGCGGCGTCGTGGCGATCCCGTTCTTCCTGGAAGGCGTGGCGATGAACGCGGAGCTGATGCAGCCCGACGCGCTGCACCCGAACGCGGCGGGCTGCCGGAAAGTGGCCGAGCTTGTCTTCCGTCACCTCGAACCGCTGCTTCGGTAACGGCGTCGCTTGATTTCAGGCAAAGGTCCTCCATGACAGAAAATCCTCCGTTTGAAGAGCCGCGGCTGGCGCTGAACCGCATTTACACGAAGACCGGCGACGCGGGCGAGACGCTTCTGGCCAGCGGGGAGCGCGTGCCGAAGGACGCGCCGCGCATCGAGTGCTACGGCACGGTGGACGAGCTGAATGCGTTTGTGGGCGCGGCGGCGCTCACGGCGTCGGAAACCGCGCAGCGCGCCCCGGCGCTGGGCGAACTGGCGCGCACGCTCCGGCGCGTGCAGCACGAACTGTTCAATCTCGGCTCGATCCTGGCCACGAGTCCGGAACACGTGCATCCGAAGCAGGCGCGGATCACGGATGCGGACGTGCAGGCGCTGGAGCGCGACATCGACCGCGCCACTGCCCTGCTTGCCCCGCTCCGCAGCTTCGTGCTGCCGGGCGGCTCGCGGCTCTCCGTGGAACTGCACATCTGCCGCACGGTGTGCCGCCGGGCTGAGCGGCTGCTGGTGACCGCCGCGCGGCAGGAGCGCATCGATCCCGTCAACCTCCGCTATCTCAACCGCCTGAGCGATGCGTTCTTTGTGTGGAGCCGGCTGGCGAACGTGCAGCTCGGAGTGGAGGAAGTGCTGTGGTCGCCCAACGAGAGCGCTTCCGCACGGCGGGGCGGCGCGTAACGCCTCAGAACAGTTCGCGCAGATCGCTGAACCGCTCCACGGCGACCAGGCGGCCCGGCCCCGGCCGGCGGAGCCGAGTCCGCTCCAGCGTCCATGTGCGCGCGTGAGGGACGAAGACGGCGTTGAGGCCCGCCTCCAGCGCGGGATTGATGTCGGATTTTGGAGAGTTGCCGATCATCCATGTCCGTGCGCGGTCGAGGCCGCGTTCCTGCACCAGCGCCTCGTAGGAGGCGCGGTCCTTCTCCCTGACGATCGCCGTGTGCCGGAAATAGCGGCCCAGGCCGGAGCGGTCGATCTTCATCCTCTGCTCGTCCGGATGGCCCTTGGTGAAAAGCGTGAGGTCGTGGCGGGCGCTGAGATCCGCAAGCGTCTCCTCGACCCCCTCGATCAGCACGAGCGGCTGCTCCAGGATGCGCAGGGCGAAGCCCTTGACGGTTTCCAGGTCTTCGGGCCGGATCTCGCGCTCGGCCAGCCGCGCGTAGCACTGCTGGAGATTGCGGCCGAAGTTGAGCGAGCCATAGCCGTGGATGCGGCTGTTGGCCAGCTCGATTTCATCGAGCACGGCGCGGATCTGGGCCGGACTCAGGCTGGAGTGATCCAGGAACCCCACAAACTCGTCGAAGGCCTGCTCGAAGTAGATGTTGTTCTCCCACAGCGTGTCGTCGGCGTCGATGAGCAGGGATTGCGTGCCGTGCATGAGCGGGGAGGTTTATTCCGGCTTCGAATAGAGATGGCGGCCGTGGCCGTTGGAGCGGACCACCTTCTCCATGGCGGCGCGGATGCGGTCTTTCTCCAGCTCGCGCCGGAGCTGATCGCGCACGCTCTCCAGGCGCCCGCGCTCGCTCTGCATTTCCAGCAGCCGCTGGCGGAAGTGGAGGTCCTGCGAGATGTCGGCCAGGAGAAAGCTGAGCTGGGGATGATCGAGATCCGGCGGATCGGCTTCAGCCTCCCGCGACTTGACCAGATCCAGCCAAGCGGCGAAAGCCTGCATCGCCAGCTCGCGGTCCGGCGGGGTTTCGTCGGTGTCGCCGAAGAATTGCGCCTTGCCGCGCAGGAAACTGCGGCCGCCGGAGACTTCCTCCAGAGCGAAGCGCCGCCTGCCGATGGCGGCGATGTCCATGCGCCCGTCCTCGTACCTGCGCAGCACATCTTCGATGGAGGCGGTGCAGCCGATGCGCATCAGCCCGCCGCCGCGCGCCTGCACGACGCCGAACTCCTGCCGGAGCTGGAGGCACTCCCCGATCATCTCCTTGTAGCGCTCCTCGAAAATGTGAAGGCGCAGCTCGCAATGCGGCAGGAGCACCGTCTCCAGCGGGAACAGAGGCAGCATCTCCTCCGGCATGCTTGTATTATGGCTCATACGGACGGTTGAGCCCGCTCATGCAAGCACGTCGAGAATGGCGCGGGACGGGCCCCGCGGCGGCAGGTCCGCGGCAGGCCCGCGGAAGGGATCGGGTTCCATGATCCTGAAGCTGAAGCGCACGCCGGGCATTTACCTGGTCGGCTTCATGGGCTGCGGTAAAACGACGGTGGGGCGCGCGCTGGCGCGGCGGCTGGGGTGGCGCTTCGCGGACCTCGATGACGATATCGAGTCCCGCCAGCAGATGACGATCAACGAGATCTTCGACCGGATGGGCGAGGAGGGGTTCCGCAGGATCGAGCACGAGGTGTTGAAGAAGCGCGTGGCTGACATCGCCCGCGGGGTGCCGTGGGTGCTGGCGGTGGGCGGCGGCTGTTTCGCCCAGGCGCGCAACGCCGAGCTGATGGCGAACCACGGGATCTCGATCTGGCTGGATGCGCCGATCGAGATCGTCCGCGCCCGGATCGCGCAATCCGGCACGCGTCCGCTGGCGCGCGATCCGGCGCGGTTCGAGCAGTTGTACCATGAGCGGCGGTCCGCCTACGAGAAGGCGGACTACCGGATCGAGGTGGGGCCGGGCGGTTCGCCCGAGGCGGTGGAGAAGATTCTCCAGCTGCCGATATTCTGAAACGAGGAATCCCATGCCAGGCGAGAAGCTGCTGCGGCGCCACGCGCTATCCATCTTCCGCGCCGCTGTGCAGGCAGCGAACCCGCGCCGGACGGTGCTGGCGGCGCTCGAAAAGGAGGCCCTTTCACGCTACCGCCGCATCTTCGCCGTAGGCGCGGGCAAGGCCTCCGCGGCGATGGCGCAGGCGGCCGAGCAGGCGCTCGGCAGGCGGATCCACGGCGGCTGGATCAACACCAAGGACGGGCATCTGGCGCCGCTCAGGCGGATCCGGCTCCACGAAGCCAGCCACCCCGTGCCGGACGCGCGCGGCGTGGAGGGCGCGCGGCGCATCGCCGGGATCGCCGCGCACGCCGGGGAAGGCGACCTCGTCCTGTGCCTGATCAGCGGCGGGGCTTCCGCGCTGCTGCCGCTGCCCCTCGAGCCGGTCACGCTCGAAGAGAAACAGGAGACCACCCGGCTGCTGCTGGCCTGCGGCGCCACGATCCACGAGATCAACGCCGTGCGGAAGCATCTGTCGGCCATCAAAGGAGGGCGGCTGGCGCGGCTGGCGCAGCCGGCGCACGTGCTGGCGCTGCTGCTGTCGGACGTGGTCGGCGATCCGCTGGATGTCATCGGCTCCGGGCCGGCGGCGCCGGACACGTCCACGTTCGCCGCGGCGTGGGCCGTGATCGAAAAATACCACTTGCAGGAGAAGATCCCCCCGCCGGCGCGGCGGCTGCTGCAGGACGGGCTCGCGGGGCGGATCGAGGAGACGCCGAAGCCCGGCGACGCCTGCTTCCGCAACACGCGCAACGTGATCGTCGGATCGAACCGCCTGGCGGTGGATGCGGCGGCGCGGAAGGCGCGCGAGCTTGGCTACCGTCCGCTGGTGCTGTCCACCACGATCGAGGGCGAGACGCGGGACATTGCGGGCATGCATGCGGCCATCGCCAGAGAGATCGTGGCCACGGGAAGGCCCGCCCGCCCGCCCGTGTGCGTGATCTCCGGCGGCGAGACGACGGTGACGCTGCGAGGCCAGGGCCGGGGCGGACGGAACCAGGAATTCGCACTCGCGGCGGCCATTGCACTGGAGGGGCTGCCCGGCGTGCTCGCCTTCAGCGCCGGCACCGATGGCACGGACGGCCCGACGGACGCCGCCGGAGCGATGGCCGGCGGAACGACGCTCGCTCGCGCCGCCGCAGCCGGGATGGACGCGCGGCAGGCGCTGCGGGAAAACGATTCGTATCCTTTCTTCGAGCGGCTGGGCGATCTCGTGATGACCGGACCCACCGGCACCAATGTCATGGACGTGCGGCTGATGCTCGTGCGCGGGCGCTAAGCCGGCTGTGCAGCCCCGGATTACTGATTGACCGCCCGCGGGGGCTCCGGAGGCGGCGGCGCCTGCGGCGGCCGGCCGAGAATCGACGAGATCTCGGCGGGCGTCAATTTGCGGATGATCGCGCGCCCGCGGCGGGTCTCCACGCGGATCTCCGGTCCTGCGCCGGTGCTGCCGGTGATGGAGGCTCTGCGATTGTCCTGTTCCACGCGAAGCCGCGGGTCGAAGTCGTTCACCGCCTCGCCTCGCTCGGTGGCGGCGGCCAGGGAGAAACCAGCGGCCGGCGGCAGGGCCAGCTCCACATCGCCGCTCCCGGTCTTGACGGCAATGCGGCCGAAGCCGGTGCGCGGCTGGCGGATCTCGATGTCGCCGCGGTCGATATCGAGCGTGAGCGTATCGCTCACGTCGGCCAGTTGAATGTCCTTTGTTTCGGCGCGGATGTAAAGCGGCCCGAGCACCCGGCTCATGGCAAGCTGGCTCAGGCCCAGGCGCATCTCGCCGGGAACGGCGCCGGCCCGGATTTCCGTACGGCTGCTCTCGAAGCGGATGGCGCGGGCCACGCGGCGGAGGATGGTCTCGCCGGAGTAGGAGCCCTCGATGGAGACGCCGCCGGCGGCGTCCTCAATCTCGATGTCGCGGCCGCGGCCCTTGATCTCGATGTCGCCCTTCACCTTCAGGGCGCGGATGATGTCGCTCCGGCGGAGGTCGATGCGGGCGCGCCCGCCGATGGTCTCGAGCCGGACGCCGGCGTTGTCGGAGTCGCACACCACCTCGCCGTCGATGTCTTTGACCTCCAGATCGCCGTACTTGCCGCGGAACTCGACGCTGGAGCCGCGCGGGGCGGTGATCTCCAGATCGACGCTGACGCGCGCGCCTTCCGGCGCATCACTCTCGTGCATTACGCGGACAATGTCGCCCTCGCGCTTCACGGCCAGGCCGGCGGCCGCCGCGGCGCGGTCGGCGGTCTCCCGGTCCAGCGCCCGCACGGACTTCCGCGCCGTCACCTTCACCTCCGCGCCCTCGGCGCCGGTGATGCGCGTGTTGCCGCGGGCGTTTTCGACCACCAGCCGGCCACGCGGGGCGGCGGCCACCGTCTGGCCGGAGGCCGGATAATCGAACGCTTCGCCAAAAACCTCCACTCCCCCGATGCGGATCTTGCCCGGCAGTTCGTGCGACCACCGCCTGACGCTCCAGATCGACATGGCGGCGAGGGTGATCAGGATGATGAGCGCCCATTCGCCCCCGGTCACCCCCGACCGCGGCAGCGGGCGCTGGCGCGCATAGCTCGCCACGATCTCGACGATTCTCAATGCGCCCCATGCGATGAGAACGGCGGGCCACCAGTTGACGAACAGTTCCAGCAATGGCAGATCGGGCCGGATGTTCCGCAACAGGAACACGACGCCGATGAGAATCAGCAGCAGCGGGCCGACCAGCGATCCTCTTCTCATGGCGTCCTCCTCAACTCTGAAAGTGCGCCTCGCCGCCCGCGCCGGGCGCGGCGGTGGAGCGTTCGAGCAGCTTCATCAGCCCGAAGACAATCAGCAGCACGGGCCAGGTCTTGGTGACCGGAACGCCCGAGAAGCGGTCCGCCAGCAGCAGCGCGCCCAGCGTGATGAGCATCACCGGGCCGCGGATGGCGCGCATCAGTTCTGCGTTGCGGTTCATTGTCCACCTCCACTCGTCTCGCCGCTCTTGTCCCTGGCGCCGCCTTGCGGGCGCATTCCGCCGACCTGTTCATAGAGCATCCAGGCGCCCGCCACGATCAGAAGAACCGGCCAGTACCGCAACAGGTCCCGGAGGCGGAAGATTTCGAGATTGTTCAGCAGAAACAGCGCTCCGAGCACGATCAGGACGACGGGCAGCACTGGAGCGCGCTTGCCTCCGCGCAGGTCCACCAGGGACGAGAACTCGTCCACCGTCTCGCCCAGCATGCGCCGCCGGGCGGTGTGGTACGCCTCGAAGGCCATGTAGAACCAGAAGACGCTGATCAGGAGTCCGAACAGCGGCTCCAGCCCGCCGGAGGCGTCACTGGAGGTGATGCTGATCAGCAGTCCGAGGATCAGCACGTGAACGACGCCTTTGGCGTACTGGCCATTGTATATGGCGCCGACGCCCGGGATGAGGCCCAGGATGAAGGCCAGCCCGGGCGAAACCCCGGGATTGACCGGCAGCGGCTGCGTCTGCGGAGCCGGCACATGAGAGGCGCAGTACACCGTTCCCTGGGCGAGACGAACCTCGTCCTCGGCCAGCGCTACGCCGCACACGCGGCAATAGGCGGCGACGGGCTTCTGTTGGGTGTTTTCGGTCGTCATCTTTTCTTCCCCTTCCCGGGCGGCTCGATCTGCGCGGGCGCGCTCCATTCGATTCCACTCCCCGCCGGCGCGCGTTCGGCTGCGCCGGGTCTGGCCTGCTTCCGCGGCGTTTCAGCCGGAACGGCAGGCTCTTCCGTCCACTCTTTGAGCGTCTGCTGGATTTCGTAAACCAGCCGGAGGCTCTCGTAATACTTCTTGGCGCGGTCCCAGGCGCGCCAGACTCTGTCCTCGGCGGCCATCCAGACCTTGGCCGGTTCCAGGTCCGTGATTCTCAGTTGACGCACGGGCACGCCGGCGAATCGGGCCAGCATGGCGAAGCTGAGGATGGTCATCGCCATGCCCATGGCGAAGCGGGGCTGAAGGACCGGTTCCAGCATCCGCGCCAGCCATCCGCCCCGCTCCCGTACCGGGCGCATGGCGCCCTGCCGGACCTCGAACAACAGATGATTGACCAGCGCGGGCGGCGGCTCGATTTCGGCCGATTTCTCAATGAAGGCTATCGCGGCGCGGGCGTCTTCCACCAGCGAGCGGCAGGAGGCGCAGGAAGCCACGTGCAGCTCCACCGTCGCCCGCTCTGCCGGAGTGAGCGTGCCTTCGACGTACTCGCAGATCAGGGCTTCGAGATCGCTGCACTTCATGGCACGACCCTCATCTGGCGCAACACGCGCGCCAGTTCGCTGCGGCCCCGGTTGAGCCGCGATTTCACGGTGCCTTCCGGCACTCCCAGCACCTGCGCGATCTCGCGGTATTCCAGCCCCTCGATGTCGCGCAGGATGACCGTTTCCCTCAGTTCGGGCGAGAGCTTCGCCAGAGCCTTCTGGAGGGCCTCGCTGGCTTCGCGGCCTGCCAGGGCGGCTTCCGTGCGCCCCTCGATGGCCGCCTTCTCTTCCAGCACCGGGAGCTGCTCTTCAATGGATGCCGTCACGCGCTCGTTCTTCGAGCGGCGGTAATGGTCAATGAGCAGGTTCCGCGTCAGCCGGGCCAGCCAGACGCCGAAGGATCCCTCGCCCGAACGGAAGCTGCGCACGTTCCGGAAAACCTTGAGAAAAACCTCCTGCGTGAGATCCTGCGCCTCGCTCTCGCGTCCGGTGAAGCGGTAGCAGATGGAATACACGCGCCGCGTGTAAGTGCGGACGAGATCCTCCCAGGCGCTCTCGTCGCCTTCCAGGCAGCGGGCCACGAGTTCGCTCTCAGCGTCCGCGTCGACCACGGCCGGGCCGCTCCCATTCCAGACTGCCGCAGGCAGCGGCGCCATGACGGCGGCGCCGCCGTGTGTGCTGACCCAGGTCTGAGTGCCCGCTGCCATCGCCGTAGATCCCTCTTCCGGGGCTGGTTGCCTGCCCCGCGATGGAGGCCGCTCTTTGCGGCTTCCTATCTGTACAACGCGGGTTTATCATGAAAAGTTCAACCTTGGCGAGGGCAATCGGGACCGGCTCCCATTTTAGTGGAAAATGGGGCGCCTCCTCGCTGGGAACGGTCCGACGTGCAGGAGAAGCTGCCCAACACCGCCGGCAAGCCGCGCCGCCCCATGGCCCGCGGCTTCTGGATCCCGTCCCTCCTGCTGCTGGCTGCCGTGGGCTTTCTTGTCTGGCGGGCCCGCCAGAGCGGTTTCGATCCGGTCGAGTTCGCCTCTTCCTTCCGGACCGCGCATTGGGGCTGGTTGGCCGCCGCGTGGGCGGTGGGCATGCTCTCCTACATGGGACGGACGGTCCGCTGGATGGTCATGTTGCGGCCGCTGGCGCCGGAGGCGCGGTACCGGGACGTGCTTGCGGGCACCATCGTCGGCTTCTCGGCCGTCTACCTGTTCGGCCGGCCCGGAGAGATTGTCCGGCCGTGGCTCATCGCCCGCTCCACCGGCGCCTCCTTCCCCTCGCAGATCGCGGCCCTCGTGCTGGAACGGATCTACGATACGCTCCTGATTCTGGCCTTTTTCGGCTACGCCCTGGCATCTTCGATCCAGATCCACCCTTCGGCGGGGCCGGAATTGCGGTGGCTGCTGGCCAAAGGGGGATGGATCATCGGCATCATCGGCTCGCTCAGCCTCGGCGCGCTCGCCGTGCTCCAGCATTGGGCGCCGAAGTTCGAACAGCGCATCATCGACGCGCTCGGCTTCTTGCGGGAGCACCATCAGGAACGCGCCGCCCGCCTCGTGCGGTCCGCTCTGGAAGGCCTCCGCGCCACGCGTTCGGCCAGCGCCACTGCCCGGCTCCTGTTGTGGAGCGTCGTGGAGTGGGCCATCATTTACGCCTGCTTCCACGCGATGTTCCGCGCCTTTCCGGAGACGGCAGCGCTCGCGCCCAGCCAGGTGCTGGCCTACATCGGGTTTGTCGCCATCGGCAGCATTGTCCAGGTGCCAGGGCTCGGGGGCGGCTTCCAGGTCGCCTCGATCCTCGTCACCACCGAGCTGTTCCGGATTCCGCTTGAGACCGCCACCAGCCTGGCTCTCCTGAATTGGGTGACGGCAGTGGCGGGCGCTGTTCCGGTGGGCGCCGTGCTGGCTGTCCGCGAAGGGCTGCGGTGGAGAGAACTGACCCAACTGAAAGCTGAGGCCATGTCATGAATTGTCCCTTCTGCGGGTTCAAGGAAGACCGTGTGATCGATTCACGGGAAAGCAAGGAGGGCGACGTCATCCGCCGGAGGCGGGAATGCCTTCAATGCGGCCGCCGTTTTACTACATATGAAAGAATTGACGAAGTCCCCTACATGGTGGTCAAGAAGGACGGGCGGAGAGAGAAGTTTGACCGGCAGAAGGTGCTGAACGGGCTATTGAAAGCTTGCGAGAAGAGGCCAATCCCCATGTCCACTCTGGCCGAGCTCGTGGATGAGGTGGAGGGGATGCTGGCGGATCGCCCAGACCGGGAGATGACTACTGCAGAAATAGGAGAACATCTGACGCGGCGGCTGCTGGCTCTGGACAAGATCGCCTATGTGCGCTTTGCGTCGGTGTATCGCGACTTTCAGGACGTGGAGGCGTTTCTGAGCGAAATCAAGGACTTGATCCGGAAGAAGCGTAGCTGAATCGCCACAGTCAGGGCGGCGGGGGAACACCGCCAAGGGAAGGTGTAACGAATTGCCGTCTGGGGCATCCAAAGCATTGGGAGCTTAACAAGATCGCAATTCTGTGGTATCCTGAGTGGGCGCGTCTTCCCATCCGCCGCCGGTATGACCAACCCGAAGCCACAGAGGAGCTTTGCGCCCTCGAGGAGAGACCAGCAGGGCGGAGCTATGCAGACGCAGGAATCTGGATTGAGCCGGTGAGCCAGGGCTCGGGGGCTGCGGCGCACGCGCATGGAGCCGCGCGCGGCACGCCGCGGGCAGCCGCAGGCTCTTTTGCGGGCAGTTGGCATTTGGATTGGGATCGGGCATTGGCCGCGAGGATGAAGCCGTTTGTCCGAACCTGGAGGTTTGCAGCCAGTGGATCACTTTGAAGATCAATTCCTGACGGATGCGGCCGAGACTCTCGGTCTGCCATTCGACGAGGAAGCCAATTTCTTTCATCCCGAGGACGTCCAGGAAGACGAGTTTGCCGCCGCGCAGCCGGCGGAGGAATCGATCTATACGGACGATCCGGTCCGGGTGTATCTCCGGGAGATGGGCGCCGTCCCGCTGTTGACGAGGGAGGGCGAAGTCACGCTGGCCCGCCGGATGGAGCAGGGCAAGCTGCGGATGCAGAAGGCGGCGAGCCGGTCGCTGCTGGTCCAGCATCAGGTGTTCGAATTGTCCGAGCGGGTGCGGTCGGGCGAACTGAGTCCGGAGTCGCTGGTGGATCTGGGCGAGGTGGAAGAGGCCACGCCCGCCCATGAAAAGCGGCTGCAGGAAGTCAGGGAGCAGTTCGAGAAGTACGTCACCCTGTTCCGCAAGCAGGAACAGCTCCGCGAAAAGATGACGGTGGGGCCCGCTTCCAACAAGAAGGCCCAGAAAAAGGCGCTCTGGAAATATTACAGGGCGCACGTCGAGACCTCGTGCGCCATCCGCAGCCTCCCATGGCTGTCTTCCAAGTGGCGGCAGTTCTCGACGGCCATCGAGCAGGCTGTGGAGGAACTGAACCAGCTCGAGGCCGAGCTGGCGCAGCTGGAATCCAACCGCGCTGCCAATCAATCGCGCATCCGCGAGATCAGGCGGGAGGTCAAGCGGCGCGAGCTGCAGGCGGGCGCCACGCACGCCGAGCTGAAGAAGTCGCTGGCCGACATCCGGCAGGGCGAACAGGAGGCCGAGCGGGCCAAGAAGGACCTGGTGGAGGCCAACCTTCGCCTCGTGGTCTCGGTGGCCAAGAAGTACGTCAACCGCGGCCTGCACCTGCTGGATCTGATCCAGGAAGGCAACATCGGCCTGATGCGCGCGGCGGACAAGTTCGAATACCGCCGCGGCTACAAATTCTCGACCTACGCCACGTGGTGGATCCGGCAGGCCATCACGCGCGCCATCGCCGACCAGTCGCGCACCATCCGCATCCCGGTGCACATGAACGAGTCGATGAACAAGTTCCTGCGCGCCACGCGCGAGCTCGAGAAGGAGCTGGGCCGCGCGCCGACCAACGAAGAGATCAGCCGCCGGATGGACATTCCGGTGGAAAAGGTGCAGAAGCTGAAGACGATCTCGCGCGATCCCGTCTCTCTGGAGACGCCTGTCGGGCGGGACGGCGAATCGGCCCTTGGCGACCTGATCGAAGACCGCTGGGTCGGCTCGCCTGTGGACACGGTGATCGACTCCAACATCCGCGATGAGACGGCGGCGATCCTGAAGACGCTGTCGCCCAAGGAAGAAAAAGTGATCCGGCTGCGGTTCGGCATCGGCTGCGAACGCGAACATACGCTCGAGGAGATCGGCCAGCAATTCGACGTCACCCGCGAACGGATCCGTCAGATTGAAGCCAAGGCGCTGCGGCAGTTGCGCTCGCCTGAGCGGGCGCGCCACCTGCGCGCTCTTCTCGCGGCGCGCTGACGGCGCAGCCGGCGGAATTGCGGCCCGCTCCCGGTCCGCCCGGGAGCGGGCCGTTGTCTGTTCAGGCAGATCCGAGCACCTCGCGATAGAAGGCCTCGTACTGAGGGATGATGCGCGTGGTGCAGAAGCGTTCTTCGGCCGTGGCGCGGGCTGCCCGGCGCATGCGGTTGTAAAGATCGCGATCGGTGAGCAGTTCGATGGCGCGCGCCGCCTGCGCGTCCGTATCGCCCACTTCTTCGAGAAAGCCGTCTTGGCCGTGGGTGATCAGCTCCGGCAGCCCGCCGACGCGGGTCGCCACCGGCACGACGCCGCAGGCCATCGCTTCCAGGGCAGCCAGCCCGAACGATTCGAGCGTGGAAGGCAGAAGCAGCACGTCGCATTGGGGGATGAGCCGCTCGATGTGGTCCTGCTTGCCGAGAAAGCGGACGTGCTCATGCATGCCGAGCTCGAAGGCGAGCCGCTCGGCGGCGCCGCAGTCGGGCCCGTCGCCGGCCATCCACAGCTCGCAATCCACGGACTCGCGCGCGCGGGCGAGGATCCGGATGCAATCGGGGGCGCGCTTCACGGGGCGGAAGTTCGAGATGTGGAGCAGGCGCGGGCGTCCCTCGTGCGCCTGCCGCGGAACCCGGTACAGATCGCAGTTGACGAAGTTGCTGATGACACGGATGTCCTTCCGCGCCCTTACGGCTTCATAGGTCTGCTGGCGCAGGTACTCGCTGATGGCGGTGACGCCGTCGGACTCTTCGATGGAGAACCGCGTCACCGGCAGATACGACTTATCGCTGCCGATCAGTGTGATGTCGGTGCCGTGGAGCGTCGTCACAAAAGGCAGCCGCCGTTTCTCGCGCAGCATCGACCGCGCCAGGAACGCCGCCGTGGCATGCGGGATGACGTAGTGCACGTGCAGCAGATCCAGTTGCTGCCACTCGGCGATCTCGACCATGCGCGACGCCAGCGCGAGATCGTACGGCGGGTATTGGAACAGCGGATACGATGCGACCTCGACCTCGTGATAGTAGATGCGCGGCAACCCGGAGTCGAGCCGGATCGGATTCGCGTAGGTGATGAAGTGGATCTCGTAGCCGCGCGCGGCCAGTTCCATGCCGAGCTCGGTGGCGACAATGCCTGACCCCCCGTAGGTCGGATAGCAGGTGACGCCGATCCGCAGCGGGCGGTCAGAAGGCGCGCTCATCAGAACTTCTTCTTCGAGAACTCGGCGAAGCGCTTTGCGATCCCCGCCGATTCCGTATCGCCGGGATGGATGATCACGCGGTAGAGGAAACGGATGCTCTGGCCCGGCTCCAGCGTGCAGCTTCCGTCCTTCGTCTTGTCGTTGTAAAAATCGTGAAGCCCGAAGGCGTTGGCGGCGAACAGGCCGTAATCGCGCGCGTGCCAGTAGGTGGGGTGGCGGAAGCTCTTCGGATGGTCGAGAATGGCGACGCCGAGCTTCTGGCCGTCCAGCGTCCCGCTGTAGTCGACCCACGGCGACGCCTTGCCCCAGACCTCGCGCATGCCGCTCTTGCCCTCGGCATTGATCATCCGCCCTGTGCCGCCTCGCTCGCGCATGGCGTCGCGCAGGCGGATGGCGAAGAAGCCTTCCTTGGTGTCGCCGAACACGGCTTTCTTCACTGCCGTCAGCGTGGCGTCGAAGTCGAACACGCGCAGCGCGGGGTCCGCGTAGAAGGTCATCGTGCGGAGCTCCCGCACAAGCGGCTCGCCTGCGTCATCCACCCAGAGAAAGCTGGCGCGGATCGACCCCTCCTTCTTGCCGCCCTTCACGGAGAGGATCTTTTCGAGCTTGACTTTTCCTTTGCGGCCCTTGGCGCCGGGCTCGTTGGCCCAGAAGTCGATCCGGTTCACGTCGCCGTGCGTGAACCAGAGGCCGCGGTGATGCGGGTGGTCGCGCGTTTCGCCCTCGATCTTCTCCATCGGGAAGCCGCGCGTCACAATGATGCCGGAGGCTGTGCGCAAAGGCGCCAGATAGGGCTTGGGGGCGGCTTCGCCGTAGTGGAAAGCCGCGAAAGCTTTTCCGTCGATGGTGATGTCGATATGATCGGCAGCCTGCTGGAACTGGACCTGCGCGCAAAGCGGCAGGCATAGAAGCACGAGCGGGACTACTGCTGTTTTCATCGCTTCCAGTTAATCACAATCGCGCCCGCCTGGTCGCGGCGGAACCGCCACCGCGGCGGGACGAGCGTCGTGGCGCCGGCGTCGAGGATCAGCGCAGGGCCGTCCACCCACCGCGCGCTCGCGGACTCGCGCGGCAGAGCGGGGATCTCGCGCCATCGGCCGTCCACATGCACGCTCCTGCGCGCCGCCGTCCTTGCGGCGCGCACGCCCGGCGCGCGCAGCAGCGGCCGCACGGCGGCCGTGACCGCGCGTACACGCGCCTGAACGATTTCCACAGGCCGGGCTGGATTGGCATAGCCGTATCGCTGCTGGTGGGCGGCATGAAACGCGCCCTCCGGATTATCGGGGTTCCAGGGCACCGTCAGTTCGTAGCTCTGGCCGCGGTAGCGCATGTCGGCATACCGCTCCAGGCGCGCATCCGGGCAATCGCGGCGGGCGCGCTCCTCCAGGCGGCGGAACAGGAGCGCGGCGTCCGCGGCGCCGAGGGCGCTGGCGGAGGAATCGCGGACGCGGTCCGCCATCAGCATGCCGAGCGCGGAGAGTGCGCCCGCGAAGCCAGGCACGAGGACGGTTTCGATTCCCAGAGCGGCGGCGAGTTCGCAGGCGTGCAGTCCGCCGCAGCCGCCGAAGGCGGCGAGGACGAAGCCGCGGGGGTCGACGCCGCGCTCCACGCTGACCACGCGGATGGCGCGCGTCATGGTGGCATTGGCGACGCGCAGGATGCCGGAAGCGGCCTCCTCGAGGGAAAGGCCCAAGGCGCGCGCGATGGAAGCGACGGCCCTTCTGGCGCGCTCCGGATCGATGGGCACCGTGCCGCCCGCCAGTTGCGTGGCGGAGATGCGGCCCAGCACGGCATGGGCATCGGTGACCGTGGGCAGCATGGCGCGGCCGTAACAGGCGGGGCCCGGGTCGGCGCCCGCGCTCTCCGGACCCACGCGCAGCAGCCCGCCCGCATCCACCCGCGCAATGGAGCCGCCGCCCGCGCCCACGGTGTGGATTTCGAGCATCGGTACGCGGATCGGGTAGCCTCCCAGCTCCGCCTCCACCGTTTCGCGCGGAGCGCCGTCGCACAGGCTGACGTCCGTGGACGTGCCTCCCATGTCGAAGCCGATGATCCGCGTGAAGCCCGAAGCGCGCGCCGCGCCGGATGCGCCCCGCACGCCCCCCGCCGGCCCGGAGAGGATCGTGCGCACCGCCTGCCGGCCCGCCTCGGCTGCCGTCAGCAGCCCGCCGTTGGACTGCATCACCCAGAGCCGCGCGCCGGCGCGGCGCTCGAGCGCCCGCAGGTACCGGCTCATCAGCGGGCCGACGTAGGCGTTCAGCGCCGTGGTCGAGGCCCGCTCGTACTCGCGGAATTCCGGCGAGATTTCGCTGGAAACGGACAGGAAGAACCGGCGGCCGAGGGCGCGGGCGATGCGCCGTTCGTGGACCGGATTCCGGTAGGAGTGCAGGCAGCAGATGGCCACGCTCCCGGCGCCCGAACGCTCGATCCGGCGCTTCAGTTCGAGCAGTTCTTCGCCGGCCGGCGCCTTCTCCACCGTGCCGTCGGGCAGGATGCGTTCCGGAACGCCAAAACACAGGCGGCGGGGGATCAGCAGCGTCTTCGGTCCAGGCGCCAGATCGTACAGCCGGGCGCGGTGCTGCCGGCCGATCTCGAGCAGGTCCTCGAATCCCGCCGTCGTCACGAACGCCGTGCGCGCGCCCTTGCGCTCCAGAAACGCGTTGGTCGCCACCGTCGAGCCGTGAATCACTTCCCCGCCGGCGGGCGCGGCGATGCGGCGGAGCCCTTCCAGAATCACCTCATGCGGCGCTGCCGGGTTCGAGCGCAGCTTGAAGGATTCCAGCGCGCCGTCTTCCCGCAGGACGACGAAATCGGTGAACGTGCCGCCGGTGTCGACGCCGATGCGCATTCTCGCTTGAGCTTACGTCAGCGGAGCCCCTTCCCGCGCAGATGATCGATGAGGCCTTTCGGATCGTCGGTGATGATGGCGTCCACCCGGGCGGCGATCAGCCTGTCCCACAGCTCCGGCGTATTGGCGGTCCAGGGGACGACCTGAAGCGCCGCATCGTGGGCCTGTTTCACGCGCTCCGGAGTGGCGAGCGAAAAGTGCGGGCTCACTATGGGCGTGTTGCCGGCGTCGTGCGAAAGATCCGTGAAATCGCGCGGCAGCCCGGCATACAGCGCGGCGCGGCGCAGCTCCGGGGCGGCCTTGCCGAGGGCGCGCAGCAGCGCAAAGTCGAACGACTGCACGATGACGCGCTGCTCGAGCCTGTGGCGGCGGATGACCGCG
The DNA here is from genome assembly GCA_020723085.1 of Arcobacter sp. Lineage (GTDB taxonomy): Bacteria > Acidobacteriota > Terriglobia > Bryobacterales > Bryobacteraceae > JANWVO01. The sequence continues at coordinate 190,345 of DYJN01000001.1, read as the reverse complement.
GCGGTCAGCTTCGCGTACTCCTCCGCCGGCGGCTGTAGCTCGGGCTTTGCCGGCTGGCTCTTCATCTCGATGTTGAACCAGAACGAGCCGCGCGGGGCGAGCGCGAGCACCTCCTCCAGCGTGGGGATCCGCGAGCCCGGACGCGGTTGCTGCCGGGGGAAGTCGGGGTTCTTCTTCGAGCCGCAGTCCCACTGCTTCACCTGCTGGAGCGTGAGCTTGCGGATCGCGCGCTCGCCTCCGGGACCGGTGCAGTTGGCGGTATTGATCAGCGCGTCGTGGTGCACGACAAGCACATTGTCAGCCGTCGCCCAGATGTCCAGTTCCACCACGTCGGCGCCCTCGGCGATGGCGTACTCGAACGCCGGAAGCGTGTTCTCCGGCAGCACGGCGCGGGCGCCTCGATGGCCGTGGACGAGAATGCGTGGGGCGGCGTCTGTCATGATCATCAGGCCCAGCAGCAGGGCGGGCGTCCTTGCCAGGAACATGCCCACAAGATAGCATCAAAGCGTTTCGGATTCGTTTCACGGGAGAGTCACGGACATGACGGAAGACCGGAGGCGGTTCGCCCGCACGGCGCTGGCGGCGACAGCGCTGAGCTACACGCGCATCCTCGGCGCCAATGACAGGGTCGGCGTCGGCTACATCGGATTGGGAAACCGGGGAGATCAGGTTCACGAGGCGTTTCTCGAACATGGCGATCAGTTCACCGCCGCCGTGTGCGACCTCAAGGAAGAATACATGGATCTCGCGGTGAAAAAGTCCCGCGCGGCGCCCCGCAAGTACAAAGACTACCGGCGCCTGCTCGAAGACAAGGACGTCGACGCCGTAGTGATCGCGACCCCGGATCACTGGCACGCGCTCATGTTCATCGATGCCTGCCGCGCGGGCAAGGACGTCTATGTCGAGAAGCCCCTCTCGCTCACCGTGCGCGAAGGCCGCCGCATGGTGGAGGTGGCGGCGGAGACGAAGCGCGTGACGCAGGTGGGCATCCACCGGCGCAGCGTCGAGCCGCTGCGCGAAGCGGCGGAATTCGTGCGCAGCGGCGGCATCGGGCAGATCACCGTCGCCAAAGGCTACCACGTGCAGAACGAGTGGCCCACGGGCATCGGCGCGCCGCCCGACGGTCCGCCGCCGGGCGAGGCGGAGTGGGAAGCCTGGCTCGGACCCGCCCCGAAACGCCCGTACAACCGCAACCGGATGTATTACAACTTCCGCTGGTTCTACGATTACTCGGGCGGGCAGATCACGAATTTCGGCGTGCACTACATGGACATGATCCGCATGTGCCTGGGCAAGGAGGCGCCGCTCGCGGTGACCGCCATGGGCGGCAAGTATGCCATCCGCGACAACCGCGAGATTCCCGACACCTGCGAAGTGCTGTGGGACATGGGCGGCACGCTGGTCGTGTTCACCCAGTACAACGCCAACGGCGCGCCCGGCAACGCGCGCGGCACGGAGCTGGAGCTGCGCGGAACCAAAGGCACGATGTATCTCCAGAGCGGGCGGTGGGAGGTCGTTCCCGAGAAGATCACCGAACTCGAGTTCGGGCAGCGCACGCCGGTGAACCGCTCCATCGAGCGCGCCTGGGGGCCGTCGCGCAAGCCCGCGATGGAGCCGCGCAGCGGCGGCAGCGGATCAGCCGAGACGTTTCCGCATGCCCGCAACTTCCTCGATTGCGTCAGGTCCCGGAAGAAGTGCCACTGCGACGTGCTCGAGGGCCATCTCTCCACGGCAGCCTGCATCATCGGGCACATCGCGCTGCGGACGAAAAGCTATCTCGAGTGGGATGCGCGCGCCGAGCGTTTCACCAACAACGAAGCCGCCAACCGCTACCTCCATTACGAATACCGCAAGCCGTACAGGCTGGGGTGACGCCATGGACCGCCGTGTCTTTCTTTCGAGCCTTGCCGCCGCGCCGGCGGTGGCGCAGCCGCCGCGCGCCAGACCCGTCCTCTGCATCTTCTCCAAGCACATGGCGCATCTCGGCTGGGATGAGCTTGGCGCGCAGGCGAAGAGGTCCGGCTTTGCCGGCGTGGACCTGACGGTGCGCCCCAAAGGGCACGTGCTTCCCGGGCGCGTCACGGAAGACCTGCCGCGAGCCGTGGATGCGATCCGCAGTCACGGTCTCGACGTGCCCATGATCACCACCGATCTGAAAGATGCTTCCGATCCGGCGGCGCGCCCCACATTCGCCGCCATGCGGAAGCTTGGCATCCGTCTCTACAAACCCGGATACTGGCGGTATGAGAAAGGCGTGCCGGCGGAGCAAACGCTGCGCGACTGCCGCAGGAAGCTCGACGGGCTGCTGGCATTGGGGCGCGAGTACGGCGTCACCGCCGGACTGCACAATCACTCCGGCTCCTACGTGGGCTGTGCGGTGTGGGACTACCGCGAACTGCTCGCGGGAGTGAAGCCGGACGAGGCGGGATTCTACTTCGATCCCGGCCACGCGGTGATCGAAGGCGGGCTGTACAACTGGCGCGTCTCGCTGGATGTCGTGCTGCCGCGGATGAAGATGGCGGCCATCAAGGACTTCGAGTGGGAGAAGCGCGGCGGGCGCTGGCGGGTGGCGTGGCGCCCGCTGGGAGAAGGCATGGCGCCGTGGCCGGAAGTCTTCCGCGCCTTCGCGCGTTCGGGTTTCTCGGGACCGCTGTCGCTGCACCTCGAGTATCCCGGCGGCGATGATCTGCCCTCGATCGAGAAAGACCTGCGGTTCCTCCGCCGTCAGGTGGAGGCTGCGTACGGCGCCTGAAAGAAGGATCATCCGGTCCGGATCTGCTCTGAAGGCTCGGCAAGGCTGATAAGATAGTGGTCTCACCATGAGCCTTCGTTCCTACACCATCACGCAGGGGCGCGACCGCGCGCCCGCCCGCTCCCAGCTCAAGGGCATGGGCTTCACCGAGGAGGACCTGAAGAAGCCGATCATCGGCATCGCCAATACCTGGATCGGCACCATGCCCTGCAACTTCCTCCTGCGCGATCTGGCGGTGGACGTCGCGCGCGGAATCCGCGAAGCGGGCGGCACGCCGATGGAGTTCAACACCATCGCCATCAGCGACGGCATCACGATGGGCACGCAGGGGATGAAGACGTCGCTGATCTCGCGCGAGATCGTCGCCGATTCCATCGAGTTGGTGACGCGCGGCCACATGTTCGACGGGCTCGTGTGCCTGGTGGCGTGCGACAAGACGATTCCCGGGGCGGCGATGGCGCTGCTGCGGCTGAACATCCCGGGGCTGGTCCTGTACGGCGGCTCCATCCTGCCGGGCAAGTACAAGGGCATGGACGTCACCATCCAGGAAGTGTTTGAAGCCGTGGGCGCGTGCGCCTCGGGCAAGATCACCGAGGACGATCTGCGCGAGATCGAGGAGTGCGCCTCTCCCGGCTACGGCGCCTGCGGCGGGCAATTCACGGCGAACACAATGGCGACGGTGATGGAGCTGATCGGGCTGTCGCCCATGAACACGGCGATGGTGCCGCAGATGGACGCGCGCAAGCACGACGTGGCGGCTTACTGCGGCAAGGTGATCCTGGACGCCGTGCGCCAGAACCGGCTGCCGAGGGACATCTGCACCCGCAAGGCGTTTGAGAATGCCATCGCCTCGGTGGCGGCGTCCGGAGGTTCGACAAACGCGGTTCTGCACCTGCTCGCGCTGGCGCGCGAAGCGGGCGTCGAGCTCGACATCACGGACTTCGATACGATCAGCGAGCGCACGCCGCTGCTGATGAGCATGAAGCCCGCGGGCATCCATGTGGCCGTCGACGTCGACAAGGCGGGCGGCATCGGCGTTCTGGCCAAGCGGCTTGTGGAAGGCGGCTACGCGCACGGCGATGCGGTCACCATTACCGGCAGGACGCTGGCTGAAGAAGCGACGGAAGCGCGGGAGACGCCCCGACAGGAGGTCGTGCGGCCCCTCTCGAACCCCGTGAAGAAGACCGGCGGCCTCGTGATCCTGAAAGGCTCGCTCGCCCCGGACGGCTGCGTGATCAAGGTGACGGGGCTGGAGCGGACCCTGCATCGCGGTCCGGCGCGCGTGTTCAACTGCGAAGAGGACGCCATGGCGGCGGTGACCGCGGGCAGGATTCAGGCGGGCGATGTGCTCGTGATCCGCTACGAAGGGCCGAAGGGCGGCCCCGGGATGCGCGAGATGCTGGGCGTCACCAGCGCCATTGTCGGCGCGGGTCTGGGCGCGAGCGTCGCGCTGATCACCGACGGCCGCTTTTCGGGAGCGACGCGCGGCTACATGGTGGGCCACGTCGCGCCGGAGGCTGCCGACGGCGGCCCCATCGCGCTCGTGGAAGATGGCGACACCATCACCATCGACATCGCCCGGAAGACCATCTCGCTGGACGTGGATCCGGCGGTGCTGGCTCAGCGCAAAGCGAAATGGCAGGCTCCGCCTCCCCCGTTCACCACCGGCGTGATGGCGAAGTACATCAAGCTGGTGCGCTCGGCGGCGGAAGGCGCCATCACTTCGAAGATCTTCTGAGGACGTTCAGGCGGCGCGGCGGCGCAGCCGGAGCCCAAGAGCGAGCAGACCCGCGCCGGCCAGCAGCCAGGAGGACGGCTCAGGAATTTCCGCCTGCGGCAGGACCTCGAAGTTGAAGCTCTCCGTCTGGCCGCCCAATGTCCACGAAATGGAGTCCACCGCGCCGGTGAACACGCCATTCCAGCCGCTGCCCACGCCGGCATTGAAGCCGAGAATGACCGCGTTCGGGAAGTAGGCCTGCCACTCGGCAAGAGACGCGTCATAGGCGTAGGGGGAGGAGTTGATGTTGGCGGCAAATCCGATGCCGAGGCCGTAGTTCCACAGATACGTGCTGGAATTGACCGAATTCGCCACCCAGGTATCCACAGCAACCGCTCCGCCTCCGTTGTAAGCGAGTTCGAACACCAGCCCGCCGCGATCCGTAAGCGTGGCCAGGTTGCCGTCGGCGTCCAGAAGAACGCGCAATGCCGGATGAAGATTTGAGGCGACCGTGCTGCTGCTGTCGCGATACCAACTGTAGGAGAAACTCTCGAGGTCAGAGAACAGTCCGAGGGAAGACGAGGCATAATAGTTGCCCAAAACGTCCACCCCGCCGGCCAGGAATTCGATGTCCGCCTTTCCAGAGCCGGACGGACTGTTAGAGTAAACGGATCCGTTGCCGGCATAAGGATACGCGTTGTTGATTCCTACCGTGGCGCTATTGCGCACGTTGTTGTAATACCATCCGCTCGCGTCGACCGCCTGCCCCTGACCCGTGCCGCCGGGATTCGTGAACGAGTCGCCCGGCGAAGGGTTGTTCGAATAGATCACCGCCCCGGAAGCGATCGCGCTTCCCGCCAACATCAGGGCTGCCTTCAAAAAAAGTACCCTTTTCAACATCGCAATTCTCCTCTGGGTGAAGCTCCTGGATCTGCCGCCCGCGAAGGCGGGAAGTCTACGGGAGTGCAGTGGCTCCCGCTGATACAACCAACTGCTGCACCCTACACTTACTCATACGGCAAGGAGAGCCTCCATTCAAGCCGAAGAGTCCCAGCCGCCCGCACTGGCAACGGCTTCAGGGTCTACTACCGAAGACGACTGCTTCCCGAGAGTCACGGGCTTTGGCGAAACGGCCGCGGGCGGGATACGGATGGATCAGCCTGCAAGTGCGGTCAGCGGCGGCATCCCGATGCGAGGGCGGCAGTTGAGGAGTCCGCTGGCCTTGTGCGAGCCCGAGGCCGGCGCCATCGAGATGGGGACGTGTCGGCGCTTGTTTGGCCGGCTGCGGATCCGGGGATGCCTGCTCGCGCCGGAGGGCTGCGCGATCAGGGCTCCGGGGCGGGAGCAGACCCTGCATCGCGATCCGGCGCGTCTCCATGGCGCGCCATGTGGCTTCAGAGCCGTCCGGCTCCCCGTCGCGCTCAGGAAAGACGGCGATCCGGTTGCCATCGGCATCGGGCACAAGCCGATCTCACGGGATGTGGGACCCGCCGTGTTCGAGCAGCGCCGCTTGCGCCGGCAGGCGCCTCCGCCTCCGTTCGCCACCGGCGTGATGGCGAAGTGCATCAGGCTCGTGAGTTCGGCTGCCGAGGGAGCCACAACCTCCAGGGTCTTCTGAACGCACCTCTCAGAACGTGATTCGCAGCGCGAGCTGCACCACGCGCCAGCTTTCGCCGTTCTGGTTTGTCGTCGCAGAGCTGGCTGTCGACAACGTGACGCAGCAGGTCTGCCCGAACACGGTGGAGGTGATCGTGGGGGAGCCGACGCTGGCGTCCCGCGGATTGCGGAAGTTGGGGTGGTTGAGCGCGTTGAAGAACTCCGCGCGAAAGTGGACGCGGATGCGCTCGGTGGCGGCGAACGTCTTCACGATCGAGGCGTCCAGGTTGTGGAAGCTGGGACCCTGGAAGATGTTGCGGCCAAGCCCCAGCTCGCCCGGTTCGGGAAAGGTGAACGCGCTGGCATCGGCGAACAGGACCGGTCCGATCACGCCGGCTTTTTCCTGAAGCTTCGCCTCCGGCAGCGTCGCGCCCGGCTTCAGGGCGGCGCGGGACTGCGCCGAGGCGTTATGCGTCAGCGCGCCGGACCGCACCGTGAACGGCTCGCCGGACTGATAGCTATACAGCCCGGAAATGCTCCACCCGCCGGCGAGCAGGTCGAGGGCGCGCCCCGCATTGCCGAGCCAGGTCTTGCCGCGCCCGAAGGGCAGCTCGTAGACGCCGGCGATGTTGAGCACGTGGCGTTGATCGTAGTCGGACCGCGCGCGTTCATTGCGGTAGTTGCGGGCGTCGGCGGGTGTGCGGGAACTCGTCGTCGTCAGCCCGCCGCCGACGCTGGCATGCACGGGATCGAGCGAGAGGTTGTCGATGGACTTGCCGAGCGTATAGGCCATGTTGAGAAGAAGCCCGGCGCGGTCGAAGCGCCTCCGGGCGGCGAACTGGGCGGCGTGGTAGATGGAATCGCCCCCGTTGTCCACATACATGATCTGGCCGAACTGCTGGTTCATGCGCAGGCGGGCATTCAGGGTGCTCCGTTCGATCCGGTTGGAGAAACTGCCTGCCGCGTTCTGCGCCAGTTCGGTCTGCGTCTGCGAGCTGTTGGCGAAGGACGACGTGATGAGCTTCTGGCTGATGATGGGGACGGGCTTGGCGCCCGGGCAAGGCGCGCCGCTCGTGAGGGTGCCGTCGGGGCGGCAGCCGCCGCCGAGCCGGAGGTTGTCGCGCATGGCGAGGAACGACGGCAGGATCGGCGTGATGTCGATCTGATTGGCGTCCCAGGCGCGGTAGAGCCGGGTGCCGCGCCGTCCCACGTATGCCGCGCTGACGACGAACCCGCCGGGCATCTCGCGCTCGATGTCGAAGTTCCACATATGCACGGTGGGCAGCTGCAGGTTCTGATCGAACACGCGGACCGGCGGCGCGTTCGCGGCGACCTGCGCCGGAGGCGACAGGAAAGAGGACGGCTTGCCGGTGGGCGGGGGCAGTTCGCGGGGGAACCCGCCGGCGAGCCTGACGTCCGGCGCCGGCGCGCAGCCGGGAGTGGTCACCAGCCTGCCGCCGCTGCCGGAAAACTGCGAGCTGCACCGGAACGTCTGTCCCGGCACCGACGTGGCCACCGACGTGACGACGAAGGAGCCGATGGGGTCGAACGCCATGCTGTAACCGGTGCGGAACACCGTGCCGCGCAGAGCGCCCGGCGCCCAGGCGAGGCTGACCCGGGGTGCAAACGCGCCCAGATTCTTGTTCTGATACCAGCGGTCGGCGGGGACGAAGGTCACCGGGCCGTCGCGGCCGTCGATCATCCGGTCCGGCACATAGACCCGCCCGCCGGCTTCTGTCGGCGGCAGGTTGATCTCCCACCGCACGCCGTAGTTCAGCGTCAGGTCGGGGCGCAGTTTCCACTCGTCCTGCGCGTAAAAATCGTATTGCTTCAGGCGCTGTCCCTGCGCCCACAGCGTCACGCTTTTCTCGCCGGTCTGGAAGGGCAGGAAAGCGTCGTTCTTGAGGTCCCCGAGGAAGACCTGCGTGAGGCCGGCGGGGATGCCGAGCAGGTCATTGATCATGCCCTGGAGGCGGTTGAGATCGACGGCGGCGATGCCGGGCCTTGTGGAAGTGGCGACGGCGGGCAGCGAAAATCCGGCGGGCGGGCGCGTGGTGCGGGACAGCGAAATGGACGGCACCAGGCTCGTGCCGCCGACGTCGCCGCGCTGGTCGTTGTGCCGGTAAAACCGCATATTGGCGCCGAAGCGGTAAATGTGGCGGCCGCTGATCCAGCTCAGGTTCTCAACAATCTGCGCAGTCGTGACCGCCCTGTACGTGCGCGGGTTCGCCGTGTAATCGACGGTCGAATTGTTGAAGGTGAAACGCGGCTGGTTGGGGAAATCCGGGTTCGCCTCGCCTTGCGTGAACAGGAACTCAAAGCGCGCCAGCCCCAGCGTCAACTCGTTCACCAGGCGGGGGGAGAGCACGCTGCGCAGCCCGATGGCCGCGTTCTTGGCGGGGCGGAAGACCTCGCCGCGGGGAGGAAAGCCCGGCAGCACCACCGGGCGGCGGTTGAGCGGGTCTCCGCCCAGGGCCTCCTGCCGCGCGCCCAGATAGCGGGCGAAGAGCGAGTGCTTCGAGGACAACTGATGATCCACGCGGATCATGTAGTGGGGGCCGCGGATGCGGAACGGCGTGTTCCAGACGTAGGCTCCGGTGTTCAGCCCGTCGCCGGCGGAGTAGGCGTTCGGGGCGGGATAGCGGCCGAGCACGGACTTGACCAGCGCGTCCATGCCGCGCCCGAGCGGATCGGCGGCAAATACGTTGAACGAGGCGATGCAGTTGGTGTCGCCCGCCCCTTGGCAATCCCGCACTCCGGGCGCGTACTTGCCTGTCGCAGGGTCGACCAGCAGCGGGCTGTTCTGGCGGATCTGCTGCCCGTTGATCGCCAGGGGATTGGCCGGATCCGCCACCCAGTAGCGGAAGACTCCGTTCAGAGCCAAGGGCGAATACAGGTTCACGGTGCCGAACGTCTTGTTGATGGGATCGGCGAAGTTGACCTTCTGCCCCTGCCAGTTGGCGAAGAAGAACGTGCGGTTCTTGACGACGGGTCCGCCGAGCTCGAACCCATACTGGTTGAGCTGGATCACCGGCTTGGAAGTGCCCTGCGCTTTGGCGAAGAACTCGTGGGCGTTGAGCGCCGTGTTGCGGAAGTAATGGAAAAGCGTGCCGTGGAATTCATTCGTGCCGGAGCGGGTGGCGATGGAAATGTTGGCGCCCGAGTTGCGCCCCTCCTCCGGTGTCGGATTCAGCGTGGTGACCTTGAACTCCTGCACGTTGTCCGGGTTGAGGCGAAACACGTTATTGGTGGGGTTGGAGTAGGACGACTCGTTGGCTTCGATGCCGTCGATGGTCACGTTGTTCGCCGTGGGGCGCGCGCCGTTGACCGTCACCGTGTTTCCGGAGCGCTGCATGACGCCGCGCTCGTACATCAGCAGCGTCAGCGGATTGCGCCCGTTCAGCGGCAGGCTGACAATGGCGCGCTGCTCGACGACGTTGCCGAGCGTGGCGCTGGCGGTCTGCAACATTTCGGCGCTCGCGCTGACGACGACGCTTTCCGCCGCAGCGCCGACTTCGAGCGTCACGTCCACGGTCAGCGGCGTGTTGACCTGAAGCACGATGCCGCCCCGCACGGCCGTGCGGAAGCCCGGCGCTTCCACCCGCAGAGTGTATGCGCCCGCGGGCACCGACGGAAACGAATACACTCCGGCGCCGGTGGTCTCCTGCTTCTGGGAGATCCCCGTCCCGTCATTGATCAGGGTGACGGCGGCGCGAGGGACAACTGCGCCGCTGGCATCGAGGACGGTGCCGGAAATGCGCGTGGTGGAGGTCTGCGCGAAGGCGCCCGTGCACACGAGCAGCGCAAAAGCCCAATTCAGTAAGCGTTTCATAGCAAGCCCCGTGGTTCCAGTCCCCGCCCAGGCAGCGGGTATGGGAATACCGTTATCACAGCCCCAAAGGGCAGTCAAGATGATTCGTGTCTTCCGCCTCAAAGAGGCGTCCGCAGGAAGCGGCCCGTGTAGGAGCGCTCGCATGCCGCCACCGCCTCCGGCGGTCCGGCGACGACGAGGTTCCCGCCGCGTTCCCCGCCCTCCGGGCCGAGGTCGATCACCCAGTCGGCGTGCCGGATCACTTCGAGATTGTGCTCGATGATCAGCACGCTCGCGCCGCGCAGCACCAGGCGGTCCATCGCGTCCAGCAGCTTGGCGATGTCGTCGAAGTGCAGCCCCGTGGTCGGTTCGTCGAAAAGGAACAGATGTCCGGAGACATCGTTCTGCGACAGGTGGCTGGCCAGCTTCACGCGCTGTGCCTCGCCTCCGGAAAGGGTTGTCGCGGACTGCCCCAGCCGCAGGTATCCCAGTCCTACGTCGGCCAGCGGCTGGAGGCGCGAAACAATCTTGGCATGGCCCGAGAAGAAGGCGATCGCCTCGCGCACCGTCAGTTGCAACACCTCGTGGATGTTCAGCCCTTTATAGCGGATGTCGAGGATCTGCGGCTTGTAGCGCATCCCGCGGCAGTCTTCGCACACCAGTTCCACGTCGGCCAGGAACTGCATCTCCACCGTCACCGTTCCGCCGCCCTGGCAGGTCTCGCACCGCCCGCCGCTGACGTTGAAAGAGAAATGGCCTGCCGTGAAGCCTCGCCTGGCCGCTTCCGGCGTGGAGGCGAACAGTTCCCGGATCGGATCGAAGGCCTTGGTGTAGGTCACAGGATTCGACCTCGGCGTCCGCCCGATCGGCGACTGATCCACCAGCACCAGTCCATGCACAAGCCCCGCGCCCTCCACCCTGCGGCACGTCTGGCGGTCGAGCGAAGCGTCCAGTTCGGCGTCGTCCTGCACTGCGGCCAGGTCCCGCTGATAGCGCGCCTGCAGGCTCCGGTAGATCACGTCGTGCACGAGCGTCGACTTGCCCGAGCCGGAGACTCCCGTCACAACCGTCATCACTCCCAGCGGGATCTCCACGTCGATGCCTTTCAGGTTGTGCGCCCGGCAGCCGATGAACCGCAGCTTCCGCGCCGGGTCCGGTTTCCGCGGCGCCGTCTTGAGCGAGGTCCGCGCCTCCCCGCGCAGGTAGCGCGCGGTCAGCGTCTCCACGCGCCGGCCATTGGCGCCGTTGAGCATCTGCCCGAGCGTGCCCTCGAAGACGACTTCGCCGCCCAGTTCACCCGCCCCCGGTCCCAGGTCGACGATATGGTCCGCGGCGCGCATCACGTCGGCGTCGTGCTCCACCACAAGCACGGTGTTGCCCAGGTCGCGCAGCTCTTCCAGGATCCCGATCAGGCGCGATGTGTCGCGCGGGTGCAGTCCGATGGAGGGCTCGTCCAGAACATAGATCGCTCCCACCAGCCGCGATCCCAGACACGTAGCCAGTTGAATGCGTTGCGCCTCGCCGCCGGACAGCGTCATCGTCAGCCGGTCCAGAGTCAGGTAGTCGAGTCCGACGTTGTCCAGAAATCGCAGCCGCTGGCGGATCTCGTCCAGCACGCGCGCAGCTACGGCTGCCTGCTCCGCCGACAGCTGCACGTCATCGAAGAACCGCCGCGCCTCGGCGATGTTCATGCGCGCCACTTCCGCGATGGATCTGCCGCCCACGCGCACATGCAGCGCTTCCTCGCGCAGCCTCGCCCCGCCGCAGGCGCGGCAGGTGGCGTAGCCCCGGTACCGGCTGAGGAACACGCGTACGTGCACTTTGTATTTCTTCCGCTCGACCTCCTGGAAGAACTCCCGCACCGCCGCGCGCACGATCTCTTTCTCGGCGGGTGTGAGGTCCGCATAGGGCGCGCGCAGCCGCACATCGCGCTTGTGCCGCGCCGCAAACTCTTCGAGCACCCATTCGTAGTGCGGGCGCCTCCAGGGCTCGATCGCGCCTTCAGCGATCGACAGCGACGGATCCGGCGCCACCAGATCCATGTCGTAATCGATTGTCCGCCCGAAGCCCTGGCATTCCGGGCAGGCGCCCCGCGGATTGTTGAAGCTGAACAGCGACGGTTCCGGCGCGGGAAACTCCCGCCCGCAGCTCTTGCATGCGAACCGCTCGGAGAAGCGGAGCCGCGCCGGTTCGCTCTCGCCCGCCTGCTCGAAGATCACCTCGCCCGCCTCGCGGTAGCAGGTCTCCACCGTGTCCACAATGCGCTGCTTCTGCCCCTCGCGGATCACGAGGCGATCGGCAAGCACGAAGAACGGCTGCGAGAAGTCCATCTCGAGCAGCGACTCCGGAGCGGAGAACTCAAAGACGCGTCCGTTCTGATAAAGCCGCGTGAAGCCGCGCCGCCTTAAGTCCGCGAGGTGCTCCTTGAAGGCTTCCGGCTTCGCCCCCTGCGCCACACGCACCGGAAACAGCGCATACCAGCGCGAGCCCTCTGGCTGCGCTAGCATCTTCTGCGCCACCGGATCCACGGTGTCCCTTTCCACCCGCACTCCGCACTTCGGGCACCACGTCTCGCCCGCGCGCGCAAACAGCAGGCGGAGATAGTCGTAGATCTCCGTCGCCGTCGCCACCGTCGAGCGCGGGTTCCGGGTGGTGTTCTTCTGCCGGATGGCGATGGGCGGCGCGATGCCGTCAATCTCGTCGAGCGCGGGCTTCTCCATCCGTTCCAGGAACTGCCGTGCGTAGGCTGAGAGGCTCTCGACATAGCGCCGTTGCCCTTCGGCGTAGATCGTGTCAAACACGAGCGACGACTTGCCGGAGCCGGAGACTCCGGTGACCACCGTCAGGCGGTTGTGGGGCAGGTCCAGCGATATACCCTTCAGGTTGTGGACCCGCGCACCACGGATGCTCAGGAACTCACCGCGGTCCGGCATGGCGGGGGAATTGCTCGCGCGAGGGGGAATCCCTCATCATTGTAGCAACCGCATGCGGAATCCCCGGCGCCCGGCGAAACTCCTGCTCGATTGGTATGCCTCCGCGCGCCGCGACCTGCCTTGGCGGCGCACGCGCGACCCTTGGCGCGTTCTGGTTTCGGAAGTCATGCTTCAGCAGACGCGCGTCTCTGCCGTGATCCCTTATTACGAGCGCTTCCTCGCCCGCTTCCCCACGCCCGCGAGCCTCGCTGCGGCGCCGGACGAAGAATTGCTCGCGCGGGGATGAATCCCTCATCATGAGTAGCAGCCGCATGCGGAATCCCCAGCGCCCGGCGAAACTCCTGCTCGATTGGTATGCCTCCGCGCGCCGCGACCTGCCTTGGCGGCGCACGCGCGACCCTTGGCGCGTTCTGGTTTCGGAAGTCATGCTTCAGCAGACGCGCGTCTCTGCCGTGATCCCTTATTACGAGCGCTTCCTCGCCCGCTTCCCCACGCCCGCGAGCCTCGCTGCGGCGCGAGAGGAGGAGCTGCTCTCGCTGTGGTCGGGACTTGGCTATTACAGCCGTGCCCGCAACCTGAAGCGCGCCGCCGAGGCGCTCGCCGCCCGGGGCGGCTTCCCGCAAACGGCGGAGGAATGGCGGAGGTTGCCCGGCATTGGTGATTACACCGCCGCCGCCGTAGCGTCCATCTGCTTTCTCGAGCCCTGCGCCGTGCTCGACGGCAACGTCGCCCGCGTCATGGCACGCCTCTCCGCTGAGCAAGGTGACATCGCCTCGCCCGGCGTCCGCGCCCGGCTGAAAGAACGGGCTCAGGCGCTCCTCGATCCCGGACATCCAGATGAGTTCAACCAGGCTCTTATGGAGCTCGGCGCCACGTTGTGCCTGCCGCGCCAACCGAAATGCCTCCTCTGCCCTTGGCGGGGGATCTGCCAGGCGCATCGCGACGGGATTGCCCCGGAGCTGCCGGTCAAGGCCCGCCGCAGACCGCCGGAGCGGCGCCATCTGCGGCTTGCCCTGATCATCGATCAGGGCCGGCTCCTGCTCCGGCAGCGATCCAGTGAGGAACGAAGGCTGGCGGGGTTCTGGGAGTTGCCGGCGGTGGAGGATCTGCCTTCGTCCCGCACACTGCGCCCCGTAGGGCGGTTCCGGCATTCCATCACGCATCACAACTTTGAGGTCGAAGTCTGGCATGGCCGCCTCCGCCGCGCGCCCGAAAGCTGCCAGTGGCACGATCTGGACCGCATCGACACGCTCCCGGTCGGCGCCATGACGCGCAAAGCCCTCGCTCTCCTCCCCCCGAAGGGGACAGCCTGATCCGGCTCCTTCCCGAATTCCGCGAAGGTGCCGGATCAGGCTGTCCCCTTCGCGTATGACTGGGCTGGCATTGGGTTATGGACTCAGGAAGGCTGGTGCCGTAGGATGTGCTTGGAATGCACGGGCGCTGGCTCTGCGCCCTGTTCGCCGCAGCGGCATGCGCCGTTCTTGCCGCCCCGCCCGGCGAGCGGTGGGCGCCGGCATACAGCGAGACCTCCATCCTGAATCTGGCTAGCGGCCTGCCAGAACTGGCTCCGAACACGGTGGCCGTCATTTTCGGCGACAACCTCAGCCCCATCGTCTCCTCGCGAGCCGAAGCTGCGCCCAACGCCGCCGTGCTTCCGACTTTGCTGCCGGGCACCGGCGTTTCTGTCAAGGTGAACGGAATCCTGGCAGCCATCGAATACGCCTCGCCGGATGCCGTGGTGTTCATTGTTCCACCCGAACTTGTGGCAGGTCCCGCCAAAATCATCCTCACTCAAAATGGGCTGAACGGCCCAGCCGTGCGCGTGCAGTTGCAGGAAGCAGCACCCGGCCTGCTGCCGCTGGACACGCGCTGGGCTCTTGCCCGCGACCCCGGCGCCGAGGAATGGCGGCTGCCGGAGAACCCGGCCGTCCCAGGCAGCGAGATTGTGCTGTATGGAACCGGGTGGGGCCGGACACTGCGCCGTTCCATCAACCTGCACCCGGAGAGCCAGCCCAGCGAGCTCAGGGCCCGCGACTCGCTCCAGGTGTTTCTGGACGGCAGGGAAGTGCCTGGCGCGTTCATCTCCTATGCAGGCGTTTCCCCGGGCACGGCCGGCATTTATGAGCTCCGCTTGCGGCTGCCGGACTGGACGCCGGAGGATCCGGAAATCCGCATCTCCATCGGGGGCAGGTGGAGCCAGGAGGGCCTCCGGCTTCGCGTGGACCCGTCACGGCTGCAACCGCCCGATCTGCGCATACGTTCCACTCAATAAGCGCGGGCCGGACTGTCCCGGCTGCCGATCTGCGTTAGCCTTGAAACGAGGAGGCGTCATGCGCACCCTTCTATCGCCCGCCGCCCTGATCCTGGCCTTAACCTGCTTTGCTGCGGCCGGGCAGCAGGAACAGGCCGGCTGGAAAGCCGAACCGCAACCTGCCAGCCCCGGGATTTACACCGTGCCGGAGGGCACGAAGGTCCCGCTGCAGCTCATCAGCAGCGTCAGCACCAAGACCGCCGCCATCGGCGACCGCGTATACCTGCAGACCGCCTTCCCCATTTTGTCCGGTGGCCGCATCGTCATTCCGCCCGGTTCGTATGTGACCGGTACCGTCACTCAGGTGAAGCGCGGCGGCAGAATCAGGGGCCGGGCGGAACTTTACGTCCGGTTCGATTCTCTGACACTGCCCAATGGCGTGACCCGCGACTTTCGCGCAGGCGTGCACTCCCTGGACGCATCCAATCCCGGCCGCGTCGACCGTACGGAGGGCAAGGTGGAGGGAGAGTCCAACAAGACCGGCGATGCCGTCAAGGTCGGTGAGGCGGCCGGCTGGGGAACCATGATCGGCGGCGTGGCGGCCCGCAGCGGCAAGGGGGCGGGCATCGGTGCAGCCGCTGGAGCTGCGGCGGGGCTTGTTGGCGTCATGCTGACACGCGGGCCCGACGCCATTCTCGAGCGCGGCTCCACTGTCGAGATGGTGCTCGACCGCACGCTCAAATTCGAAGAGAGCGAACTCGAAGGGCTTCCGGCCGCTCCCGGAAGAACGGCCATTACCCCGCCGCGCGGCCGGCCCGATCAGCGGAGTCCCAGGCTTTCCCGCCGTCCATTCCCCGGCCCTTAGCCGCGGCGGAACCCGCGGTTCATTCCCCGGATTCCAGCGTCTCGCTCACCAGTTTCAGCAGCCTGTCCATCTGAATCGGTTTCGCCAGTGTCGCATGCGCCCCCAAGTATGCGGCGATGCGGAGATAGTCCCCGCCAAAAGCGCCGCTCATGGCGATTACCTTGATCTTGGGATACTGCCGGCGCAGGGCTTTGATCGTCTCGATACCCTCCTGCTCCGGCATCACCAGGTCTGTGAGAATCAGATCCGCATGTTCTGACTTCAGCAGCCGCAGCGCCTCCTTGCCGTTCTCGGCCAGAAGGACCTTGTAGCCGGAAGATTCCAGCATGCTGCGGACGACATCCCGCACTCCGGGATCGTCGTCCACAACAATCACGCAACGGGGGTCCTCAGCGCTCATTTCCGGTCCAGAGTCCTTGAACTTCTTAGTAAGAATGAACGCGACCGGAGGCAATAGGCTTCTCGCACCAGGCGAACCCAGCCCCCATTAAGGCTTCTGCCTTCCTGCCAGCCGCTCCAGCGCCTCAATCTCCCGGCCGGCCTCAGCATACCTCCCCTGTCCCATCAATTCTTTGTATCGTTGCAGCCGCCTGGAGACTTCTTCCAATAGCAGCTTCCTTTCGTCCCGGCCCGGTTCTGGAGCCGCCGTCATCGCGGGTACGCTGGGCTCGCCTGACTTCGCCGCCGGAGCTGACTGCCCCGTCAACTGCGCCAGCGCGTCCTCATAGGTATCAGCATAAATCAACCGGTTGCCCATAGCCGCCACCACTTTCTTCAGCTGCGGCATCCGCGCTTCAGCCGCCTGAATGTACACCGGCTCGATATAAACCAGCGTGTTCTCCACCGGCAGCACCAGCATCTGGCCGCGAAGCACCTGCGACCCCTGTTGGTTCCACAGCGTCAGGTCCTTGCTGATGTTCTGATCCTGGTTGATCCGCGCCTCGATCTGCATCGGTCCGAAAATCAGCTGCTGCTTCGAAAGCTGCAGAAAATGCAACTCGCCCAGCGCCTCGCCGTCGCACCGCGCCACCATCAGCCCGATCAGGTTGTCCTTGTTGCGCGGCGTGAACGTGGTGATCAGCAGGAACTCCGGCTCGTCGCTTCCTGGCAGCGCCGCCACGATGTAGGTGGGCGTCACCGGCTGCGGACGCCCGCCCGGGCTGTTCATGTTGCGCGCCAGGTCCCAGACGTCTTCCTTGTTGTAGAACGCCTCTGGATCTGTCATGTGGTAGGTCCGGTAGATCTCCGCCTGCACGCGGAACAGGATCTCCGGATAGCGCGTGTGGGCGCGCAGATCCGGCGGCATTGCGCCCTTCGGGGCGAACAGCTTCGGAAACAGTCTGCGGTAGGATGCCAGGATCGGATCCTCTTCGTCGAAGACATAGATCCGGATCGTCCCGTCGTAGGCATCCACCGTGGCCTTCACCGAATTGCGGATGTAATTCAGCAGCCCCGGGCCCTCGAGCCGCAGCAGGCGCGAGTACGGGTGTTCAGCGCTGGACGTGTATCCATCCACGATCCACACCAGCCGGCCTTCGGGCGTGATGACAAGATAGGGGTCCTGATCCCAGTGGATGAACTCGGCCAGCGCGGCGAGCCGCTCGCCCACCTTGCGGCGGATGATCATGCGGCTCTCCGGCGTCATGTAGGACGTCAGCACGATGTTCCAGTCGCCGTACCGCAGAGCCGCAGCGATGCGCAGCGGCATGGAAGAGATCGGAAACCCGCCCCGGCCGGCGTAGCGCGTCTCGACGTTGCCCGCCCCCGACGGATAGTCGAACTCCGGCTGCTTCGTATGCACGAACACCGGTTCGTGCGACACCTCGCCGTAGTAAATCTCCGGCCGAGTCAGCCGCAGCGACTTCGTCCGCACCACCGGCGGCGCGTCCTGGATCAGCAGATACGGCAGCCCGTCCGGGGTGATGCGCGCCGCCTCCGCCGCCACCATCCCGTAGCCGTGCGTGTAGACGAAGTGCGGATTGATCCACCGCGCCCGCGCGTCGGCCGGCAATTGAGCCACGTCGATCTCTCGCGGCGTGATCAGAATCTGCCGCAGTTGCCCGTCGATCCTGTAGCGGTCCACGTCCGTGTCCTGAAACACGTAATAGGGCCGCAGCGCCTGAATCTGCGTCACCGTGTCGTGGAAGGCGCGCCAGTCCCACAGCCGCACGTTGTCGAACAGCGCGCGGTGGCGGTTGCGGTCGATCGGCGCCTCCAGTTGCGCCGGGAAGTCGACTTCCACCGTTTGCCGGTCCAGCCGGTACGCCGCCCGCGTGGCCGCAATGTGCCGTTGAATATAGGGCCGCTGAATCGTGATCTCGCTCGGCCGCACGTAAAGCGAACTGAACAGCGGCGGCAGCACCGCGCCCAGCACCAGCGCCGCCGGCAGCACCAGCGCCCACCGGTAACGGCCGAAAAGAAACGCCGCGCCCGCCGCCGCCGCCGCCGCGCTCTTCAGGTAGTACAGCGGCAGGCTCACATGCTCCGCCGTCCAGTCCACGCCCACCAGCGAACCGTGGTCCTCGAACAGAAGGTCGTAGCGGCTGAGCAGAATCGACACCGCCCACGCGGCGAAAAACAGCGCTGCAGCGGTGCGCAGGAAGCGCGCTCCAAACGAACCCGCCAGTTCGCTCACATCCAGCTCATAGCGAAAGCCCGTCTCTTCGGCGTACCACGTGCGTTTCCGCAGCTCCCAGAACCGCGCCGCCGCCCAGTACACCAGCGCCGATATGAACGAAACCGCCAGCACGAACCGCAACAGCACGCGGTAAAAGGGCAGATCGAAGAAATAAAAGTTCAGCGGATGGCCGAAGACCGGATCCCTCCAGCCCGCCGGCGCGCCCCGGCTCCCCGCCCACCGCACGATCGTCCAGCCATCCACGGTGATCGCAGCCAGCAGCAACGCCGCCCCGAACAGGACCGCGGTCGACAGCCGCGCGTACACCGGATATTGCCGCAGCCCCGCGCCGGCGCTCTTCATCCCGCGCGCATGCGCCGCCCAGAGCGCCGCGAAAGCCAGCAACGCCGCCGCCGATGCCGGAATGACGTTGTAAGAGAGCATCTGCAGCCAGGTCTCCACCTGCTGCATCTCTTTCCACCACTGGTATTCGATCGCGAGGCCGGCAATCCACCGGGCGCTGACCAGAAGCAGCACGAGGACGATCAGGACAGTGGCTCGGGCCATGCGTTCCTCCTCGCTTCAGTGTATGCTGCCCCGTGACCGGACAACATCCTGCCAGGTGTAGACCCCCATGACCCGCAGAGAATTCGCCGCCGCGCCGCTGATCGCCTCCCTTCATGCCGCGCCGGGAGAGCGGCTCGCGCAGGCCCTTCGCGCGCCTGACAACCCCCGCGCCGCGCCGCTTTCAGCGGGCCGGGGCGCGCAGCATCCAGGCGGCCTTGTCGTGCAGCTGCACGGCGCGGGTGAGCAGGTCCACGGTGCCAGGATCGCCGGCCTTCTCGAACTCGGGGATGGCCTCTTCCCGCATTAGCCGGCTCAGCGCCTCATGAGCCTGCCGGAGCGAGGCCAGCATCTCCCGCGCCCCGGCCGCGCCGGCCTGCTCCAGGGCGACCCGCGTCTCCGCCAGCCCGCCGAGGGCGCGGATCCGCTCCGCCATCTCGTCGATCAGTCCCGCCAGATCGCCGTACTGCCGCTCGAACAGATCGTGCAGCCCGGCGAACTGCGGTCCCTCAACATTCCAGTGGCAGTTCCAGGTTTGCAGGTAGAGGTTCAGTTCGCTGTTCAGCAGGGAATTCAGTGTCTTCATGGCACTCTGTTGGACGCGCCCCCGGCCGCGCCCGGACGCGCCTTCCCGACTATTGCACAGATAGTTCACAGGCTAAGTTCCTGATCAGCGGGGCCGGCGCAATTCCGTCTTGCCTGACAGCGCCAACCATGCGTACTTTGGGAATGGCGGCTTTCTGCGGCAATGTCCACCACAGTAAATTCCGACACCGCCTACGAGCGCGGCCTGCCTTGCAACATCTATGCCGAGCGCATGGTGCTGGGCACGATCCTGCTCAACCCGAACGCGTTCGTCACGGCCGGCGCCACGCTCCGTCCCGAGGATTTCGCGCTCGAAAAGCACAGGATCCTTTTCCAGCGGATGCTGGATCTGCACACGCGCGACGAGCGGATCGACCGCGTGACGCTGGCCAACGAGCTGCTGCGGCATGGCGAGCTCGATGCCGTGGACGGCCTCAGCTACCTGGCGTCGCTCGACGAGGGGATGCCGGAGATCTTCCATCTGGAGAGCTACGTCAACATCGTCCGCGACAAGAGCCTTCTGCGGAAGATGATCGCCGCCAGCCAGGAGACGATCCAGCGCTGCATGCTTGCCGAGGATGATCCGGCGCAGGTCCTCTCCGCCGCTGAGGAGAAGCTGCTCAGCATCGGCGAGGCCCAGGCCAGAAACACTCTGGCCAGCACACAGCAGGTGTTCGATTCCGCCGAGGGCGGCATCAACAGCTTCCTCGACCCTGCCCGGCGCGTGCGCGGCGTCAGCACGGGCTTCATCAAGCTCGACGAGATGACCGGCGGTTTCCGCCCCGGCGAGCTGATCATTCTCGCCGCCCGCCCCGCGATGGGCAAGACGGCGCTGGCGCTGAATATCGCCATGCACGTGGCCACCAACCGCCATGCGCCGCTCGCGGCGGCCATCTTTTCTCTGGAAATGTCGAAAGAGTCGCTGCTGACGCGGCTGATCTGCTCGCGCGCCCGTGTGGACCAGCACCTGTTCCGCACCGGTTACCTCCAGCGCGAAGACCGCGCGCAGCTGAACGCCGCCGCCACCGACCTGTACGACGCGCCCCTCTACATCGACGACACGTCAAGCACATCGCTGCTCGACATCAGCGCCAAGGTGCGCAAGCTGAAGCACTCGATCAGCGTGCCTCTGGGGCTGGTGGTGGTCGACTACCTCCAGCTCATGCCGTCTCCGTCGCTGGGACGCAACGCCAACCGCGTGCAGGAAGTCAGCGCCCTCAGCCGCGGGCTCAAGCTCCTGTCGAAAGATCTCGGCGTGCCGTTCCTCGTCCTCAGCCAATTGAGCCGCGCTCCCGACCAGCGCGAAGGCGACCACCGCCCGCAGCTCAGCGATCTGCGCGAATCGGGCTCCATCGAGCAGGACGCCGACATGGTCGCTTTCATCTTCCGCCCCGAGGTCTATCACAAGGACCGCGAAGACCTGCGGGGCAAGGCGGAGATCATCATCGGCAAGCAGCGCAACGGCCCCACCGGCGTCGTGAACCTCGTGTTCCTCCACAAGTACACGAGGTTCGAAAACCTGGCCGAGGACCTCGGCGAGCCGCCTCCGGAGGAGTGAGCCGGCGCGCTCAGCCGCCTGACTGCTCCAGTATGCCGGCGCCGCAGTCTTCCGCCGTCCGGGCGTGGCGCTCCCGGAACATTTTCTTGAGGATCCGTTTCACCACCGGCGCGCATAGCCAGTCCGACAACGGCGCAAGCGGGAGCGAGAATTCCACCTCGTCGGAGAGCCGGCGCCGCGCCGCGCCGGCGGCTTCGAAGCCGTGCCGGTGGCGCCACAGGCGGAACGGTCCCCGCTCCTGGACATCGCAGAAATGCGAGAGCGGCACGCACTCCGTGTGCCGCGCCACCCACCGCCGCCGGAACGGGCCAAAGCGAAGCTCGAGCTCCGCGCTTGCGCCCGGCTCGAGCCCTCCGCGCCGTGAGACGAGGCGCGCGCTCCCATCGGGCGGCAGGAGCCGCTCGAGCGCACCGGCGGATTCATGAAACGCCCAGACGCTCTCGACCGGCGCGTCCATGACGGAGGAAAAACGGAACGTGGGCATCCTAGGGTAAGCTGGGCACAAGGCCTGCGCCGCTTTATCCGATGATGGCCGCCCCATCGACGCTGCACGAATTGTCTCCCTCAGCGGGGAGGCGTCCGTGAGCGCCCCGCCCCCCCTGCTCGGCGAGCGGCTCTCCAAAGTGTTTGAGGCGCCCGCCGGACCGCTCACCATCTTCGCCGGAATTGACATCGCCGTCCAGTCCGGCGAGCGCGTGGCTCTCACCGGCGAGAGCGGCGCCGGGAAGACAACCCTGCTGTACCTGCTCGGGCTGCTCGACCGGCCCACATCCGGCCGCATCCTCGTCAACGGCGCCGACGTCTCGGGGCTCGGCGAGGCGGAGCTTGCCGCCATCCGCAACCGCACCATCGGTTATGTCTGGCAGCGGAACACCCTGCTGGCCGAGTTTTCGGCGGTGGAAAACGTCATGATGCCGCTGCTGATCCGCGGCGAGTCCCGCGCGGCGGCGCGCGAAACGGCGGCGGCGCTGCTGGCGGAGGTCGGTCTCGCAGCGCGGTCCGGACATCTGGCGGGCGAGCTGTCGGGGGGCGAGCAGCAGCGCGTGGCGCTGGCCCGGGCCCTCGCCGGCAGCCCCGCCATCCTCCTCGCCGACGAGCCTACGGGCAACCTCGACGAGAAGACGGCGGCGCAAATCATCGAGCTGATCGAGCGAATCCACTCGCACCGCCGCCTGGCGACCCTTTACGTGACCCACAACCCGGCCTTCGCCAGAAGGGCGCACCGGGTGCTGCGCCTGGAAGGCGGCAGGCTGTTGCCGGGATGACATCCTGCCGATAAAGATACTGGCCGGTCTTTTCCCGTCGCCTTTGACGGTGCGGGTGCATCTTACAATCTAGGTAGGAACTGCCGGCGCCACGTTGTCTTCCCGTTCGCGCTCGCCCGCCGGCGGAACCTGGGAGACCTGGGCGCGCTGTTGATTTGCCGCAGGTTTCCGTGGAGAGGCAAGGAAGTTATGTTTGAACGTTACACGGAAAAGGCGAGAAGGGTGATCTTCTTCGCCCGGTACGAGGCCTGCCAGTTCGGCAGCCCCTACATCGAGACGGAACACCTGTTGCTGGGGCTGCTGCGGGAAGACAAGCTGCTCGCCAACCGCTTTCTGCGGTCTCAGGCGAACATCGAGTCGATCAAGAAACAGATCGAGGCGCAGACCACGACGCGCGAGAAAGTGCCGACCAGCGTGGATCTGCCGCTGTCCACCGAGTGCAAACGGGTGCTCGCCTACGCCGCCGAAGAGGCGGAGCGGCTGGGTCACAAGCACATCGGCACCGAGCATCTCCTTCTCGGCTTGCTGCGCGAGGACAAGTGCTTCGCCGCCGAGCTGCTCCATGAACGAGGCCTGCGCCTGAACCAGGTCCGTGAAGAGATCGCCCGCGCCACCGGAGAGCGGACCGCGCCGCCCTCGCGCACCGCCAAGGAGGCGTCGCTGCTCGCCGAGTTCAGCCGCGACCTGACTCAGGCTGCCGCCGACGGGCAGCTCGATCCGCTGATCGGGCGCGATTACGAGGTGGAGCGCGTGGTCCAGATCCTGTGCCGGCGCACGAAGAATAACCCCGTCCTGATCGGCGAGCCCGGCGTCGGCAAGACCGCCATCGTGGAAGGGCTCGCGCAGCGGATCGTGGAAGGCGACGTGCCCAGCTTCCTCGCTGACAAACGCATCCTCGCCCTCGACCTGAGCCTGATCGTCGCCGGCACCAAGTACCGCGGCCAGTTCGAAGAACGGCTCAAGACGATCATGAAGGAGCTGATGGAGAGCCAGAGCGCCATCATCTTCATCGACGAGCTGCACACGCTGGTAGGCGCGGGTTCAGCCGAGGGCTCGCTCGACGCGGCGAACATCCTCAAGCCCGCCCTGAGCCGCGGCGAAATCCAGTGCATCGGCGCGACGACGCCCGGCGAGTTCCGCAAGAGCATCGAGAAGGACCGTTCGCTCGAACGGCGCTTCCAGGCTGTGAAGGTCCCGCCGCCGTCGGAGGAGGACGCCTGCAAGATCCTGTTCGGGATCAAGGAACGGTACGAGAAATTCCACGCCGTGGTTTACACCGACGAGGCGATCCGCACGGCCGTATACGCCTCCAGCCGGTTCATCCCGGACCGCTTCCTCCCGGACAAGGCGATCGACCTGATTGACGAAGCCGGCGCCCGCGTCAAGCTGAAGCAGACGACGCTGCCGTCGGAAGTGGCCGAGGTCCAGAAGCGGATCAAGTTCATTGTGCACCGCATGGAAACGGCCATCGCCAACCATGAATTCGAAAAAGCGCGGTTCTTCAGCGACGAAGAGCGGCGCGAGCGCGAAAACCTCTGCCAGTTGCGCGAGAAATACAATCTCGACGACACCGCCACCGGCATCGTCGCCAAGGAAGACATTGAAGAAGTGGTGGCCCGCTGGACCGGCGTGCCGGTCACGGCGATCAAGGAAGAGGAAGCCGCCAAGCTGCTCCGCATCGAGCAGGAGCTGCACAAGCGCGTGGTGAGCCAGGACAAGGCGATCAACGCGCTGGCGCGCGCCATCCGGCGCTCGCGCGCGGGGCTGAAGTCGCCCAAGCGTCCCGCCGGCTCTTTCCTGTTCCTTGGCCCCACCGGCGTCGGCAAGACTGAAGTGGCCAAAGCGCTGGCCGAGTTCCTCTTCGGCAGCGAAAAATCGCTGATCCGCTTCGACATGAGCGAGTTCATGGAGAAGCATTCGGTGTCGAAGCTCATCGGCTCGCCTCCGGGTTATGTCGGCTACGAGGAGGGCGGGCAGCTGACCGAGCGGGTCAAGCGCAACCCCTACTCCGTCATCTTGCTCGACGAGATCGAGAAGGCGCACCCGGATGTCTACAACATCCTGTTGCAGGTGTTCGAGGACGGCCAGCTCACCGACGGGCTCGGCAACACGGTCGACTTCAAGAACACGATCATCATCATGACCTCCAACCTCGGGGCGCGCTTCCTGGACAAGAAGGGCCAGCTCGGGTTCCACATGCAGGAAGCGGCAGGCATCCCGCATAAGGTCGAGGAGATGGTGCAGGGCGAAGTGAAGCGGGTGTTCAACCCTGAGTTCCTGAACCGTCTCGACGAGGTCATCCTGTTTACGTCGCTCACAGACGAGGATCTGGTCAGGATCATCGACCTGATGGTCGGCCAGCTTAACGCAAACCTCGCCGCCAAGGGCATCAAGGTGCGCCTCCACGAGGACGCCTCCAAGTACATCCTCGAGAAGACCTGCACGGACCGCAGCTACGGCGCGCGCCCGCTGCGCCGCGCGCTGCAGAAGTACGTCGAAGACCCGCTTTCGGAAGCGCTCATCCAGGGCGCCGTCCGCGAAAACTCCGAGTACGAGGTCTATCTCGGCGATACCGGCATCTTCTGCCGCCAGATTCCGCCCGAAGGCGACGTCGCCACCGTCGGCGCCGGCGCCGCTTCGCAGCCCATTTCCCTGTATCCGTTCTGATCCGGGCGCTGAGTCCGCTTCTCAGGCGGCGGTCCCTCGACAGGATCGCCGCCTTTCCTCTTAGTCGAATGGCGTGCCCGCGCCCAGCCGCGCTAAGACCGGATGTAATCGCTTCGCACAGGCTATTGAACCCGGCATCCGTGCCTGATTGAATTCTCCTGCCCGCTTTCCAGCCGGAGTTTCTCGCGGATCCTTCGGCCTTGATGCGCGGGGTCCGATCCATGCAGAACGGGGTCGCCGCCTTTCCTTTTAGTCGAATGGCGTGCCCGCGCCCAGCCGCGCTAAGACCGGATGTAATCGCTTCGCACAGGCTATTGAACCCGGCATCCGTGCCTGATTGAATTCTCCTGCCCGCTTTCCAGCCGGAGTTTCTCGCGGATCCTTCGGCCTTGATGCGCGGGGTCCGATCCATGCAGAAAAGGGGGTTCCATCGAAATGAATCGACTCGCTTTGGCCAAAACAGGAGTTCCTCTGCTTGTTTTGGCGGCGTTCGCCATGTCGCAGGAGTTCCGCGCCACGATTTCGGGACGCGTTCTCGACTCCTCGGGCGGCGTGGTGCCCAATGCAAAGGTCACCGCCCTGAATACGGCGACCAATGAGACGTCCACGGCGACGACGGACTCGACGGGCACGTACTCCATCCCGTTCCTGCGTCCCGGCAACTATAGAGTCACCGTCCAGGCCGAAGGCTTCAAGCAGTTCAACCGGGAAAACGTGCTTTTGGAAGTCGGACGCATCGTGCCGCTCGACGTGACACTCGAGGTCGGCATGGTGACGGAATCGATCAACGTCACCGCCGAGGCGGCGGCGCTCGAAACCCAGACCGCCAGCCGCGCCGCCATCGTCAACCAGCGGCAGGTGGCGGAGATGCCGCTGAACTCGCGCAACCCGTTCATGCTCGGCGCCATGATGAGTGGCGTGACGTTCCGCGGCGCAGCCATCTGGCAGCGCCCGTTCGATAACGGCGCCATCGCCGAGTGGTCGGTGAACGGCGGACGCCAGTCGAACAACGAGTTCCTGATGGACGGCGCGCCCAACAACGGCCAGGCAGGCGGCAACAACATCGCTTACGTGCCCATCGTGGACGCGGTGCAGGAGTTCTCGGTTCAGCAGAACTCGTACGACGCGCAGTACGGCAAGACCGGCGGCGGCGTCTTTAACGTGGTGCTGAAGTCCGGCTCTAACGACTTCCATGTGACCGGATGGGAGTTCATGCGCCGCAAGGCTCTCGACGCCAACACGTATCAGAACAACGCCGTCGGAGCCGCGCGCCCGGACCACACCCTCGACCAGTACGGCTTCCAGCTCGACGGACCGGTGTACCTGCCGAAGCTGTTGAAGAAGGACGGCGACGTTCGCCTCTTCTACATGGGCAGCTTTGAGAATTATCGCGAAAAATGGCCGCAATTCCTGCGCAACTCTTACCCGGAGCCGGAGATGCGGCAGGGGGATTTCTCCAAGTTGACCGCCGCTGACGGACGTCCGGTCACGATTTACAATCCGTACGACTATACGCTGGTGAACGGCGATCCGCAGCGGAACCCGTTCCCGGGGAACATCATCCCGCCGAGCATGATCAGCCCCGTCGCTGCGGCGGTCACCAAGTTCATGCCGCTTCCCAATTACAAGACCGCCGGCGTGCGGTACGCCACGTCGAACAACGTGAACCCGGAATACGCGGCGAAGGACAAGTTCTACAATCTGATCCTCAAATTCGACTGGAATTTCGGCCAGAACCACAGGGCCTTCTTCCGTCACGCCTCCAACGACCGCACGGAAGACCGCTCCGTCAACAACCTCGACAACAAGGTCGGCACCGATGGCCAGCAGCCCTTCCAGCGCATCAACGACGCTTATGTGCTCGACTGGGTCTGGACCGCTTCGCCGACCACCGTGGTGAACGTCCGCGGCTCTTACAACCGTTTCATCGAGAAGGGCTTTGGCCGGGCGAACGAGAACTTCGACCTCACCAGCCTCGGGCTGCCGGCGTCGCTCATCAACCAGTTGCCCACGCCGCGCTATTTCGGGCGCTGGGAGATCCAGGGATACAGCAACCTTGGCCGCTACCAGTCCATCAACATCACCAACAATTACAACCTGATGGGCAACCTGACCAAGATCTGGCGCGGGCACACGATGAAGATGGGCATCGACCTGCGGCGCATCCACTTCATCCAGCAGAACACCGGCAACATCCTGTACTTCCAGGGCCAGACGCGGTGGACACAGCGGCTCTGGAACCAGGGCGAAGCCACCGCGGGCGACGCCTATGCGTCGTTCCTCCTCGGCGGCGTCGGCGGATCGGTGAACATCCCTCTGTATCCGTTCAACCGGCAGTGGTACTTCGCGCCGTACTTCCAGGATGACTGGAAGCTCACGCGCCGGCTGACGCTCAACCTCGGTCTCCGGTACGACTACAACGGACCGCCGGATGAGAAGTGGAACCGCATGAATCGCGGCTTCAACCCCTCGGCGCCCAGCCCGGTCGCACGGCAGATCCCGGCGGCGATGCTGGCGCTGTATCCGAACCTTGCCAACCTTACCGGAGGGCTCGAATTCGCCGGCGTCGGCGGCAACCCGAGCATCGCAGCCAAACGCGACCTGAACAACTGGCAGCCGCGCGTCGGCTTCGCCTACCAGATGGCGCAGAAGCTCGTGATGCGCGGCGGCTACGGGCTGTACTACATGAACCCGAACAACAACTTCCTCCAGTTCGCCGGGTTCAGCACCAACACGCCGATGGTGAACAGCGAGGACGGCGGGCGCACGCTCGTCTCCAACACGCTCCTGACCAACCCGTACCCGGGCGGCATCAATTTCCCGAAAGGCGCCAGCGCCGGCTACAACACATTCCTGGGCAACAACACGTCGTGGTTCAACCCCGACTTCTGGACGCCCTATGTGCACCAGTTCTCGTTCGGCTTCCAGTACCTGCTGAGCGGCAACTCGACGCTGGACTTCTCCTACGTCGGCAGCCGCACCGTGGGCGCCAACGACCAGCGGGACTTCAACATCCCGTCGGCGGCGTTCCGCAAGCAGTGCTACCTTCTGGAAGGCGGCAGCCCCGGTTATTGCAACGCTCAGATCCCGAACCCGTTCCAGGGCATCGAGGCGTTCCGCGGGACCTCCTTCTTCACCGCCTCGACCCTTTCGCGCTTCCAGCTCAACCGCCCGTTCCCGCAGTTCAGCGGGAACATGCTGATGCAGGGGCTGAACACCTCGAAGATCTGGTACGACTCGCTCCAGATCAACTACAACCAACGCATCGGGCGCGATCTCACGCTCATGTGGAACTACACGCTGAGCAAGATGATGGAGCGCTGGGGCTACAATGACGCCTACAACGGCGTTCCGCAGCAGGGCCTGTACTTCAACGACCGGCCCCACTACTTCAAGTTCAACACCGTGTATGACCTGCCTTTCGGCCGCGGCAAGAAGTTCGGCGGCAACATGGGCAGGCTCGCCAACGCCTTCGCCGGCGGCTGGACCATCAGCACCTACACGCAATGGGGCTCCGGCGAGCCGAACAACCTGCCCGGCAACGTGATCATGCTGAAGGATCCGCGCACCGTCGGCGGCGACTGGAAGGGCGAAGTCGACTGGAAGCTGCACCAGATCAGGGGCTGGAACCCCTGCGTCCTGCGCCAGTTTGACGACGGACGCATTGTGCCTCAATCGTTCAGCATCGCCCGGGGCTGCTCGGCGACCGACTTCAGCCAGTACGCCTGGCTGATGACATCAAGCTACGCTCCGCGCTACACCTCATACCGCAGCGGGCAGATCCGCAAGCAGCAACTCTTCAACATCGACCTCGCGGTATCGAAGACCATCAACATCACGGAACGGCTGCGCGCCCAGATCCGCGGCGAGGCGTTCAACCTCACCAACTATTACTTCTTCGGGCGCGACAGCCACTTCAATACGAACCCCAACGATCCGAACTTCGGGACGATCTTCCCGCACCAGGCGTGGATCGGCAACGGTTACCCGCGCCAGGTTCAGATCGGCTTCAAGGCGTTCTGGTAAGAACGGGAATCCGCCCCGCCTGACCTTAAGCCGCCGGGCAGCCCCGCGGGGCTGCCCGGCGGCGTCCTGTTTGCAGCCCCGCTGCAGCCGCCGTGCGCTCCCACAACCGTCTGGGAGGAGAGGGCATGACGTCTCTTCCCCATTCCCCGGCGCACGGCGCCGGGCGAGGCTGGGAGGGCCCGTTTGCCCCACATGTCAGTGGGTCCATGGCTCCGATCAGGCTTTTCTTTATGTTGAGAATGTGTTATACAAGAGGCACTGAGAAGGGGTATGGCGAGGTTAGGCAGGCGCGAAACCCGTGATCTGGGAAAAACAGCAAAGGTCACTTGCATAGGGCACGGCCGTTTCGCTCGCCTTGCATCCGCCAGCCCAAGGTTCGAGTGAGTCTGCACAGGAGACGGATCCAATGAACAAACAGCACGTTGTGCGATGGGTTCCAGCGCTGCTGCTCGCGGCAGCGCTTGCCAGCCCGCTGGCGGCGCAGACCATCTACGGGTCGCTGGCAGGAACGGTCACGGACGCCTCGGGCGCAGTGGTGCCGGGCGCGGATGTGACAATTCGGTCCATGGACCAGGGCGTGACCCGCGAACTGAAGACGGACGAAACCGGTTTCTGGCGAGCCCCTTCGCTCCCGATCGGGCGCTACCAACTGGAAGTTGTGGCGAAGGGGTTCGAGAAAGTGATCCGCGGTCCGCTCACGGTTGAATCGTCGGTGGAACGCGCCGTGGACGTGACGTTGAACCCCAGCGGCACTCAGGAAGTGATCACCATCACTGGAGAAGCCCCGCTGATCGAAGCCACCAAGGCGCAGATCAGCCGGGGCGTCGAGACGCGGCGGATTCTGCAATTGCCCGGGCTGAACACGCTCACCGGGCTGGCGCTGCTGCAGCCGGGGGTCACGGGCAACAACGCCGGGCGTCCCGGCTCCGGCTTCGTGGTCAACGGCGCGCGGACACGATCGAACAACTTCCTGCTCGACGGCGCCAACAACAACGACCAGTCGCTTTCCATCCCGCGGCAGTCGCCCGCGCCGGAGTACCTGGGCGAGTTCCGCATCATCACGAACAGCTTCTCCGCCGAATATGGGCGCAACTCCGGCTCGGTCGTGATGCAGGTGACCAAGAGCGGCACCAACGAGTTCCACGGCATCACGCGCTGGAGCTGGCTGGGCAACGGCTGGGATGCCTTCACCACGGGACAGCAGCGGACCTTCAACGCCCAGAAAGCGGCGGGCGCGAGCGACTACGACGCCATGCGCCGCGCGCGCGGCGTCACCGTCCGCAACCAGGCGCTGTTCTCCGTCGGCGGACCCATCATCCGGAACAAGCTTTTCTTCTTCGGCGGATACGATCTGGACCGGGTGCGTTCCACCGCCAATCCGGTGACCAGCGCCTACTCGCAGCAGGCATGGGATCTGCTGACGCAGCACCAGAACAGCTTCGCGCCGGGCACGGTGGCGTTCCTGAAATCGCTCTATCCGGTGGCGAACGACCCGACCCCCGCCGGCACTGTGAACGTCGCTATCCCAGGCGGTCCGACCCTCGCGCTACCGATCCAGCAATACCGGCGCGGCGCTGGACAGGCGCTCTCCTACGGGCGCGACATCCACCGCGGGCTGATGCGCTACGACTGGCGTCTGACCGACAAGGACAACCTCCAGATGCGCTGGATCAAGGACGACAATACCAATCCCGGCTCGCCAGCCTCCCTGGCGATCAACCAGATCGGGTCCATCGTCGTGAACAATAACGCGACGATCAACCACATCCGCGTGTGGAGCCCGACGCTCGTGATGGAGACGCGGCTGAGCTATGCGCGCCGCGAGGCGAGCTTCCCGGAGAATCTGCCCGCGCAATTCTCCATCAGCGGTTCCGGACTGCCGACGATCGGCAACGCGAACTTCCCGCAGTACCGCACGGACAACCTGTACGAGCTCACCAACAACTGGTCGCAGATGATGTCGAGGCACACGCTGCGCTACGGCTTCAACTACCTCCAGTACCGGCTGAACTCCTTCTTCGCGCCCTCTTCCCGCGGCGTGATCAGGTATCTGAGCCTGGGGGACTTCCTTTTTGACCGGAATGCGCAGTTCAGCCAGTATGCGGGGACAGGCTCGGTCCCCGCCAAGACCCACGAATTCCAGGGATTCTTCGCCGACGACTACCGCATCACGGCCAACGTGACGTTGAACCTCGGCATCCGCTACGAATACACCTCGGTGCCGTTCGGCTTCTTCTCCAACGCCAAGGCGGACGTCAACAACTGGGCGCCCCGATTCGGCTTCGCCTGGAGCCCGAAGGACACCGGCGGCTTCCTCGGCTGGCTGAGCGGCGGCGGCAAGTTCGTGCTCCGCGGCGGCTACGCCATCAGCTACGATCAGGTGTTCCAGAACATCCTGCTCAACACGGGGCGCAACTACCCGCGCGGCGTCACGGTGACGCTGGCGAACCTGACCGGCACGCAGATCTTCGACCCTGCCAAGCGCCCGGCGCCGCCGCAGCCGAGCGATTACAAGGGCGATCCCAACCTGCTGCCGTACCGCTACTACTCGCCCGACAAGCGCGTGCAGCAGCCTTACGCGCAGCAGCTCAGCCTCGGCGTCGAGCGGCAGCTGACCGCCGACTATGCGGTCAAGCTGTTCTACGTGGGCACGCGCGGGGCGCGGCTGGTGCGCGAGGCTGAGCGCAACCTGGGATTCTTCAATGCCGCCGTCCAGGCGAACCCCGAGCTGCTCCAGCCCGTCGTCCAGAGCTACGGCATGAAACCCACGACCGTGAGCGGGCAGGCTGCCTGGCGTGTGGATCCCACGCGCGGGTCGATCCTGGTGGGCGACGGCTACGGCATGTCGAACTTCCATTCGCTGCAGCTCACCCTGGAGAAGCGTTTCTCCAAGGGCTATCAGTTCGAAGCGAACTACACGTGGTCGACGTTCATCAGCGAAAACGACGACATCCTGGGCGGGCAGGTCAACCGGACGCTGCCGTCCGTGCCGTTCAACATGCGGCTCGACAAGGCGCGGTCGGGCTTCGACACCCCGCACCGGTTCGTGCTCAACGGCATCTACCAGTTCCCCGAGTTCTTCCAGCAGAAAGGGCTCTGGGGCAGGATCGTGGACGGCTGGTCGATCAGCGGCATCTCGACGATGCAGCAAGGCTGGCCGCACAGCATCATGAACGGCAACAATCCGCTTGGCATCCTGCCGGGCGCGATTTCGACGATCAATTTCAGCCAGCGCGCGGGCTTCAATCCGGGCGGAACGCCGGGCACGGGCACGAGTCCGTCGGCGCCGAATCCGATGTGGATGGCCTATCCGAACAATTCGGGCATGATCGGCGCCGGCGCCAACATCCGCCGCGTAGGCAATACCTACAACACGGATGCGGCGTTGATCAAACGCGTGCGCACGTTCGGCGAGTCGCAGAGCCTGGAGATGCGCTGGGAGGTCTTCAATGTCTTCAACCACCGCAACTTCAACGTGCTGCCGTCCAACACGGTTTCCAACAACACCAACAACACCACGTTCCTGAATCTCGGCTTCACCAACGTCGGCGGGCGCGGCATGATCTTCTCCGCCCGCTACAACTTTTAGGCCCGGTTCCCGGCCGACCTGTCAGGCGCCCGGAGGCTGGCGGCAGCCTCCGGGCGTTTGCGCATTCATCGCCGCCAGGAGCGGCGCCCGCAATGAGCGCTGTTCCTGCAGAGCGCTGCCTGCCCCCGCAAGAAGCGGCTTGTGTCTTGCCGTCGCGCTCCAGCCTGCCGCCCGCGGCAGAGGCGGACGGGCGACGGGGATCAGGCGGCCCGGGGACGGACCGCCGCGACCGGAAGCAGGCTCTCCCAGTTCCATGCCGGACCCACGTCTAGCTTGTCCGGGCGGAAGTTGTGGTGCGCGGCGATGCCGCGGAACCGGCAGAATTTGTCCGTGTCGCACACGTCCCGTTCCGAGACGTGGGGCAGGACGCGGGGGATCGAAAATCGCCGGCAGAGCCAGACGACGAGCCGGCGCACGGCTTCCTCCTGTTCCGGCGTGTAGGCGGCGTAGTACTTGAAGCCGCGGTACTCGCGCCGCACATACGCGTCTTCTTCGGAAACCCGGCACCACGGACGGCGGAAGTTCTCGGGCCACCAGTTGAGGGTGTCGCCGCCTTCAGGGTCGGAGCGCAGCGGACCGGGATTCACGATCTCGATGCCGATCGAGCGGCGGTCGTTGTAGTGGCCGGGGTTGCGCACGCGCATGCCGAGATGATAGGCCCAGCAATCGGGCGGGAACATCTGGTACACGCGCCCGTCGCGCTCGACGACGTAAGCGGTGGAGACGCGCCCGCCGGCAGGGTTCTTCCAAGTCTCGTACACACTGCGCGCCGTCGAGCTGGCGGTGGCGTGAAGGACAATGAGATCCTTGGGGACGCGCTGCTGGAAATAGCTCGATTCGGGAAGCCGGAAGGTGCTCGAGTCGATCCACTCCGGGAGTTCTTCATGCGGGATTGCCATGGCCGGCATTTTGCAACGGAGGCCGAAACCAGAGAGGGCGTTTTTCCGGCGGAGATCAGGCTAAGTGCTAGATGTTTAGCCAGTTGGAAAATCGCACAAAAGCGCGAACTGCTGTGATTCACTGTCCGGCAGGACGTGAAAACAACTCGGCTACCTGAAGCGCCAGCGCTTCCGTGTCCGCGTTGGGGCTGTTGGCGGCTATGGCGACCACAAGTCCCGACTCACGCACGATCCTGAGCGAAGCCACCTTCCGGCCGAGCAGGGCGCCATCGTGGCCCGCCACATGGACAAGCCGCCCCGCCAACGTGACCGTGCCGAGCTGCCAGCCAAGACCGTAGTCCGTCTGCTGGCCGGAAGACAACTGTTGTGGAGTCAGGAGTTGTTCCACCGTCTCCGGGCGCCGCGCTGCCACGGAGGGACGTCTCCGCCAGCGGATCTGCGGACGTGCGGCGGGGTTCGTGGGGCATCTCCGGCATAAGGCGGGATTGGCGGCGCGCTTCACTCCCCACTTCACAATGCGAGGCGAATTGAAATATACTCTCGGCGCTATGGGATTCGCACAGGAGTTCAAAGAGTTCGCCCTGAAGGGCAATGCGATCGATCTGGCCGTGGGCGTGGTGATCGGCGGCGCGTTCGGCAAGATCGTCAATTCGATGGTGGCCGACCTGATCAACCCGCTGCTTGGCATGTTGACGCGCGGCGTGAACCTGGCCGACAAGTGGGTTGCGCTGGACGGCAACACCTATGCGTCGATTGAAGAGGCGAAGAAAGCCGGCGCGGCGGTGATGACGTATGGGAATTTTCTGAACTCGGTGATCGAGTTCATCCTGATCGCGCTGGCCGTCTTCATCGTGATCAAGCAGATCAACCGGCTCGTCCGCGTCTCGGGAGACAACCTGCCGAAATAAGGCGACCGGGCTGGTCCGTCCGGCGCCGCGGTTCTCTTACCAGAGGCGCGCGCGGGTCCACGCTTCGAGGAAGTCCGCGCCGCGGTAACGGATGGTGCGGTCATTCAGGACCTCTCCGCCGAGGGCGTGGCCGGCGTCGAGGCGGAGGGAATTGCGGGTGGTGTATTCGATTTCGATGGTCACCGGACCGGAGATGCGGTAAGGCTTGCACCGGCTGATGTTCGCCGCGGCTCTGCGCGCGGCGGAGCGGATGGCTTGGCGCGACATCTCGGCCGAGAGCGAGATGCAAACGTGCCGGGCGAGCCCTTCCATCACCGCCACGGTTTCCGCATCCGGCGCGATGGCCTTCAGCTCTTCCACAGCCGCCCTGTCTCCGGAGAGGAAGATGACGGGTGTGTGGAAGTGGCCGGCGAGGGCGGCGCGGGTTTCGATCTCGCCCACGTTCTTTCCGTTCAGGCGGATGTTCTGGATTCCCAGCGAACTGTAGCTGTGAGCCATGATGCCGGCACGGACTCCTGCCA
Organism: Arcobacter sp.; assembly: GCA_020723085.1. Classification (GTDB taxonomy): domain Bacteria; phylum Acidobacteriota; class Terriglobia; order Bryobacterales; family Bryobacteraceae; genus JANWVO01. The sequence goes on along the minus strand of DYJN01000001.1, from coordinate 155,221 downwards.
TGGCGTGCTGGCCGAGAAAGCCGATGGCGCTGTAGCCGCGCTCGAGCGTCATGGTGCGCCCGAGACCGCCGATGATCAAACGGGCTTTCGGGTGGATGGTAAGGGCAGACAGCGTGGCGCTGCCGTCGTGACCGTCCCAGACATAGACGTCTTCGATTCCGCCGTCGAGAAAGCCGTCCACGGCGGCGTTGACCTCGCCGGTGAGCAGGGCGCGGAGTTCCGCGTTGTTCGGATCGGTCTGATCCTGCCGGCAAACGCCGGCGACGCCCTCCGCGTCGGTGATGAGGAGGACGGATTTCCTCGGCTGGGCGGTCAGGACGGGGACGGCGGCGAGCACGCAGAAGAGGCGCAGGATGGTCATGGAAGCATTCTACGCCTGGCGCGCGCGGGAGGGTCGGAAGCGCCGGCGGAGGGCCAGGATCATGGCTTGCAAGTTATTGAATAAACACTTGGTTATCAGCTCTTAGGTTCGTTTCGAAAAAATTGTATTGCCGCCGAGGGCGGGCCGAGGCGTCTTCTTCGGGGCAGGAGGGGCAGGGCGGCGAAAAATGGAAGAAGAGCGATGCGGTCATCGGTCCAATTGTGCCGGACGGTGGCGGGCCGGCTGGCCGGCACAGTGAAACTAATTGAAAATAAAGAAAATCAGGTTCCGCCAGAGGGGGCAGGTTGCCGCAGGGGGCGGGGCGGAGCCGGCAGCGGCAGGGAGAGGGCGCAGCCGGTCGGCGATCCGCCACGGGCGCGCCGGAGAGGAGCAGCAGCGGTGCCGAGTGAAGGGCAGGAGCGCGCCCGAGCTGCGATCGGCAGAACGCCAGACGCGCGACGGGCGGCGGCAACGCTCCGATCTGGGGAACCGTGCGGGGAGAGCCGCGGGAGGCGAGGCAGGCGCGGTGGCGCGGGGCGCGGATGGACAGGAGCGGCGCCGGGGATGCGCTCTCCGCGGCGGCTCCGGGGCGCGAGCGGGGCTCCCGCGCCGCTCGGCGCGGGAGCGTTCGCGCGGGTGCGGTCAGCGGCTGGCGGGTTTCAGTGTATAGCTGGAGAGCACCTTCATGTAGTTGGCGCGTTCGAAGGCGGCGGGTTCCGCCACCGACTGGGCGCTCATCGAGCCGCGCATCTGGCTGATGGACTCGTATTCGTGCTCTTCCATCCAGTCGATGAGGTCTTCTTCGATCTTCTCGAGATAGGGAATCCCATGGCGGAGCAGCGCCGAGGTCATCATGGTGCAGCGGGCGCCCGCCATGACGCCTTTGACCACGTCTTCGGCTGTGTGCACGCCGCCGGTGATGGCGAGATCGGGGCGGATGCGGTTATAGAGCAGGGCTACCCAGTGGAGGCGCAGGCGCAGTTCGTCGCTGTCGCTGAGGACGAGGTTGGGCGCCACCTCGAGCGACTCTATGTCGAAATCGGGCTGATAGAAACGGTTGAAGAGAACGAGTCCGTCGGCGCCGGCGGAATCCAGGCGCGTGGCGAAATGGCCGAGGGCGGTGAAGAACGGGCCGAGTTTGACCGAGACGGGAATGCGGATGCTTGCCTTGATGTGGCTGACGAGGTCGAAATAGGCGTCTTCGATTTTTTGAGAGGTGAGCTCGAGGTCAGTGGGGAGGAAATAGATGTTCAGTTCCAGGGCGTCGGCGCCCGCCTGCTCCATCATCTGGGCGTAGCGGATCCAGCCGCCATTGGAAATGCCGTTGAGGCTGCCGATGACGGGCACGTCGACGCTCTCCCTGGCCTTGCGCAGGTGCTCCAGATACGGCTCGGGACCCAGATTGTAGGAGCCGAGCTCAGGGAAGTAGCTGGAGGCTTCGCTGTAGCTTTCGGCGTTCTCGGAAAGGAAGCGGTCCAGCTCGCCGCTTTCGAGCTGGATCTGCTCCTCGAACAGCGAGTGCAGGACGACGGCGGAAGCGCCGGCGTCCTCCAGGCGGAGGATGTTGCCGATGTCCTTGCACAGGGGCGAGGACGAGGCGACGAGGGGCGATCGGAGCTGGAGTCCGAGATAGGTAGTGGCGAGATCGACTGGCATGGATCAATTTCCTCCCTGAGTGGCTTCCACCGGAGCGCCCGGCATGGCGGCCATCTGTTCGTAGATGCGCCAGCGGTTCATGACATCGGCCTGCGCCTCGGCCAGCAGGCGCCGCGCGTCTTCGGGCTTCGAGTGGACGAGCATGGTGTAGCGAGTTTCGTTGTAGATGTACTTCTCCAGAGGAAGCGAGGGCGCCTTCGAGTCGAGCTGGAAGGGGTTCTTGCCCTCGGCGGCCAGAGCCGGATTGTAGCGGAACAGCGGCCAGTGGCCGGTCTGGACGGCCAGCTTCTGCTGTTCGAGGCCGTAGCGCAGGTCATAACCGTGAGCGATGCAGTGGGAGTAGGCGATGATCAGCGACGGGCCCTTCCATTTCTCGGCCTCGAGGAAGGCCTTGACGGTCTGCATGTCGCTCGAGCCCATGGCCACGCGGGCCACGTAGACGTTGCCGTAATTGACCGCCATCAGTGCGAGGTCCTTCTTGGCCGCAGGCTTGCCGCCCGCGGCGAACTTGGCCACGGCGGCGCGGGGCGTGGCCTTGGAGCACTGGCCGCCGGTGTTGGAATAGACCTCGGTGTCGAGCACGAGCACATTGACGTCCCGGCCGGAGGCGAGGACATGGTCGAGACCGCCGTAATCGATGTCGTAAGCCCAGCCGTCGCCGCCGACGATCCAGACGCTCTTGCGGACGAGCGCATCGGCGACGGCGAGCAGGTCGCGGTACAGGAGGCTGGATCCGTTCGCTTCCGGCATCAGCTCCTCGATTTTCTTCTTGAGCTCAGCGACGCGGGCGCGCTGCTCGAAGATGCCGGGTTCGGTATCCTGGCCGGCGTTGAGCAGGGCGGAGACCAGGTTTTCGCCGATCTGCGGAGCGAGCTTCTGGAGCAGATCCGCGGCGTAGCGCGCCTGCTGGTCGATGGCCAGCCTCATGCCCAGGCCGAACTCAGCGTTGTCCTCGAACAGGGAATTGTTCCAGGCAGGGCCGCGTCCTTCGGGATTGACGGTGTAAGGCGTAGTAGGCAGGTTGCCGCCGTAGATCGACGAGCAGCCGGTGGCGTTCGCGATGAGAGCCCGGTTGCCGAAGAGCTGCGTGAGGAGCTTCAGGTACGGCGTCTCGCCGCAGCCGGAGCAGGCGCCGGAGAACTCGAACAGCGGCTGCAGGACCTGAAGATCCTTCACCTGCGTCTGGTTGAGCTTGTTCCGGTCGAATTCCGGGAGCTGGAAGAAGAAGTCCCAATTGGCGGCTTCGGACTCGCGCAACGGCGCCTGGGGCTCCATGTTGATGGCGCGGCGCTTGGGCTGGGCCTTGTCCTTCACCGGGCAGGCTTCGACGCAGAGAGAGCAGCCGGTGCAATCCTCGGGCGCGACCTGCAGGGTATAGGCGAGGTCCTTGAAATCCTTCCAGCGCGCGGGAGCGTGCTTGAAGGTGGGCGGCGCCTTCTCCAGGCGCCTGGGGTCGTAAATCTTGGCGCGGATGGTGGCGTGCGGGCACACAAGCACGCACTTGCCGCACTGGATGCAGAGCTTCTCATCCCAGACGGGGATTTCGAGGGCGATGTTGCGCTTCTCCCACATGGCCGTGGCTGTGGGGAAGGTGCCGTCGACAGGGAAGGCGGAGACAGGGAGCGCGTCGCCGTTGCCCTCGATAATCTTGCCGAGCACGTTGCGGACGAACTCGGGCGCGGCGGCGGGCACGGGCGGGCGCAGGTCTTTCTCCGACGTGATGCGGCCAGGAACCTGGACCTCGTGGAGGCGCTCCAGGGTCCTGTCGACCGCGGCGAAGTTTTTCTGGACGACGGCCTCGCCGCGGCGGCCGTAGGTTTTGACGATCGCCTTCTTGATCTGCTTGATCGCCTCATCGCGCGGCAGTACGCCGGAGATGGCGAAGAAGCAGGTCTGCATGATCGTGTTGATGCGCGTGCCCATGCCCGTCTCGCGGGCGACCGAGTAGGCGTCGATGACGTAGAACTTCAGCTTCCTGTCGATGATCTCCTGCTGCACGGTGCGCGGCAGGTGATCCCAGACCTGGTCCGGGCCATACGGGGAGTTCAGCAGGAAGGTGCCTCCGGGAACGGCCCACCGGAGCATGTCAACCCGCTCGAGAAACGACCACTGGTGGCAGGCGATGAAGTTCGCCCGGGAGATGAGGTAGGAGCTGCGAATGGGCCTGGGACCGAAGCGGAGGTGGCTGATCGTGATCGAACCCGACTTCTTGGAGTCGTAGACGAAGTACCCCTGGGCCCAGTTTTCGGTCTCCTCGCCGATGATCTTGACGCTGTTCTTGTTGGCGCCGACGGTGCCGTCCGCGCCGAGTCCGTAGAAGAGGCAGCGGATGGTCGCGTCATCCTCGGTGGAGAAATCTGGATCGTAGTCGAGAGAGGAGTTGGTCACGTCGTCGGCGATGCCGACGGTGAAATGATTCTTGGGCTGCGCCTTGGCGAGCTCGTCGAGCACCGCCTTGACCATGGCGGGGGTGAACTCCTTGGAGGAGAGGCCGTAACGGCCGCCGATGACCCTGGGCATGGAGGCGAAGGGGAGCCTGCCGGAGACCTGGGCTTCCATGAGGGCGGTGAGGACGTCCTGGTAGAGCGGTTCGCCCGCGCTGCCGGGCTCCTTGGTGCGGTCGAGGACGGCCAGAGAGCGGACCGATGCCGGAAGGGCGGAGAGGAAGTGCTCGACGGAGAAGGGCCGGAACAGGCGGACTTTCAGCAGGCCGACCTTTTCGCCGCGGGCCACGAGGTATTCGACGGCCTCCTGAGCAGCCTCGGCGCCGGAGCCCATGAGAATCACCACGCGCTCGGCGTCGGGCGCGCCGACGTAATCGAACAGGTGGTAGCGCCTGCCGACGATGGCGGCGAAGCGGTCCATGGCCTTCTGCACGATGGCGGGCGCGGCCAGATAGTATTTGTTCACCGCCTCGCGCGCCTGGAAGTAGACGTCCGGGTTCTGGGCGGTGCCGCGGAGCACCGGGCGCTCAGGATTCATGGCGCGTTCGCGGTGGGCGCGGATCAGCTCGTCGGGCAGCATCGCCTTCATGTCCTCGACCGTGAGCTGCTCCAACTTGGCCACTTCGTGCGAGGTACGGAAGCCGTCAAAGAAGTGAATGATGGGCACGCGGGCTTCCAGCGTGGCGGCCTGCGCGATGAGCGCCATGTCCATCACTTCCTGGATGGAGTTGGAGGCGAGCATCGCCCACCCCGTGGCGCGGCACGCCATGACGTCCTGGTGATCGCCGAAGATCGACAGGGCATGGGCGGCGAGGCTGCGGGCGGCCACATGGAATACCGTGGGGGTCAGTTCGCCCGCGATCTTGTACATGTTGGGGATCATCAGCAGGAGACCCTGAGACGAGGTGAAGGTCGTCGTCAGCGCGCCTGCCTGAAGCGAGCCGTGGACAGCGCCGGCGGCGCCGCCTTCGCTCTGCATTTCGACCACGGACGGCACCGTGCCCCAGATGTTCGGCTTGCCCTCGCTCGACCACTGGTCAGACCATTCGCCCATCGGCGAGGAAGGGGTGATGGGGTAGATGGCGATGACTTCGTTCGTCTTGTGGGCAACGTAAGCGGCGGCTTCGTTGCCGTCGATAGTGACAAAAGTTCTCGGCATGGGAATCTCGCTGGAAGGGTAGCACGTCTTGTGCCATAAGGGTCTTTCGGGCAGCAGACTCTGTATGTCCTGATTCAGCCGCTTGTTGGACGAAGCGATTCTTGTATTAGGCGGGCTGATAATTGGGGCAGATGCCCCACAGTTCAATGAAATGCCAGGGAGCCTCCTGAGGGCTGCATTAAATCACCCACCGGCGCGAGGGAGAATAGACGTGAAGGGCAGAGCATCCCGGGAGGCGGGCAGGATGAAGCGGATGATGATCGCAGTGGCGGCGGCGGCGCTCGGCTGGGGGCAGGTGCAGGTGGGGGCGATCGAAGTTTTCGGAGCGAGGCGCGTGCCAGCGGACCGGATTCGAAAGGTCCTGGGGGTGATGCCCGGCGGTGCGTTGCCGAAGTCGAAAGGCGAGGCGGAGGAACGGCTGGAAGCGCTCGACGGGGTGGTGCGGGCGAACCTGGAGGCGTGGTGCTGCGAGCAGGGGAAAGCGGTGCTGTATGTGGGCATCGAGGAGCGGGGCGGTCCGCATTTCGAACTGCGTCCGGCGCCGGCGGACGATTCCCTGGGGCTTCCGGAGGAGCTGATGCCGGCTTACCAGGATTTTGCCGGCGCTCTTGCCCGCGCCACGGCGGAAGGGGATCTGGAAGAAGATCTCTCGCGGGGGCACTCCCTGATGCGGAATGTGGCCTGCCGGGTGGCGCAGCAGAGGCTGGAAGCGCTGGCGGAGCTTCACGAGCAGCAGCTGCTGCGGGCGGCAGTGGACGCGGCGGATCCGGAGGTCCGGGCGGTGGCGGCGTATGTGGCGGGTTATGCGCGGGACAAGGCGGCGGCGGCGAAGGCGCTGCAGCTGGCTCTCCGGGATCCCGAACCGGCGGTGCGGCGCAACGCGGCGCGGGCATTAAAGGGCATCGCGTACCTGGCGCTGACGAATGGCGGGGGAGATCTGCGGGTTGAGCCCACCTGGTTTGTGGAGATGCTGAATTCGGTGGTCCTGAGCGACCGGCAGGAGGCGGTGCAGGCGCTCTCGATGTACGTGGAGCGCGGAGACGAAGGCGCGGCGGCGCAGATCCGCGAGCGGGCGCTCGCGTCGGTGGCAGAGATGGCGCGGTGGCAGCACTTGCCCCATGCGCTGCCCGCCTACTGGCTGCTCGGGATGCTGGGCGGGGTTCGACAGGAGGAACTTGAGAAGGCCTGGGCGGCCGGGGAGCGCGAACGGCTGGTGGAACGGATCGAAAAAGAGCTCCGGGCACGAAAGAAATAACAGCGCATTACGGCCGGACGGGAGGCGCGGGCTGGGGCTGGCCGGCGCCGAAACTCCCGAACCCGCCGAAACCGGAGCCGCGGCCGGGCCGCTGGAACGGACCGGACTCCTGGGAGGGCGCCTGTCCGGGCAAGCCCTGCTGCGTTTGCTGTCCCGCGCCAAGACCTGCCGCCTGCATGGCTTTGCGGAAATCGAAGAGGAACTCCCACTCCCTGTAATTGGTCCGTTCGTTGTAAGTGCGGATGCCTTCCATGTCGGCGCGGGAAGCGACTCCGGCGATACCACCGCCAAGGAGCATCCCTCCCGGCTGCTGCGCGCCGGCGGCGGGCTGGCGGGTGAGAAGGCGTTGAATGGCCTGGAGAGCCTCGTTTGGAGCGCCGGGACGCTGGCCCGGCGGCGCGACGGCGCCGGGCGCGGAGCCGGAGGCGGGGCTGCCGGGAGAGGGAGGAGGCGTGGCCGAGACGGATCCGATCCCGCCTCCATATCCGATGGAAGGAGGCGCGCCGGGCTGCGGCGGCACGCCTTGTGCCGAAGCGCCAGCGGCCGGCTGCGGCACGGTGCCCGGCATCCGGAAGCCGCCCTGTTGTGAAGGAGCAGCGCCGGGGCTGCCGGGCTCGCCGCGCAAGGGAGTCTCCGAACCCGGCTGCGGAGGGGCGAGAGACACCGGCGGCTGCCCCGTTTCGGGCTGCGTTCCGCCCTCGGACGGGGTCTCCGCGGCAGGTTGATGTCCGGGCGCAAGCCCGGGGATGATGCGGTCGCTGGCGGTTCGGCGCAGGGCGGGATTCGGGCTCTGGGATTCCCCTTGCGGCGACACCACCTGGGCGGAGACGCCGATGCCCTGAACGCTGGACTGAAGCACGTGGGGGGCGCTTTCCTTCTGTTGTTGCTCCTGGCGTTTATGGATCAGCGAATCGACGAACTGGCCGGCGGCGTCGATGTGGATCAGGCGCCACTCCTCCTCGCCGGTGATCGGGTCCCGGAACCGCTTCCGCAGAAACCGGACGTTGTTCGTGGTTTCGAGCTCGTCGATTGACTGCGGGTATTTCCGGAATTTCTGGACGTAGAGCTGGATGGCGCGGGTGTACTCTTCGCCGCGGTCGATAAGGAGAGCCTCCTTGTCGCGCTGATGCTCAAACGCAACCCGGGGCATTTCGAGGTAGAGCATCACCAACGCCGCGGCGGCAAGCGCGAAGACGAACAGGAGGGCGAAGCCGCGCTGAGATTGCCTGCGCCGGTATCTCATGCCTGTATCCTCAACCTCCCGGAGCCAGCGGCTGATCGATGGGGATCTGCTGCTGATGCTTGTACTGCGTATCCTCGACCAGAACCGCCGCAGGCGTGATGCGCACGATGCGGTACCGGTTCTGCACGAGGTCCCCTTCCGAGGGGGTCAGGATTTCGTCTCCCTGGAGACAGAATACGCGCTTGTCGTTGCCGCGTGCGGGGAGGGCGAGGCCGTAGAACTTGAGCGGGATGGGGGGCGGAGGGGGCTTGACGGGAGGGGCAGGAGGCGGCGGCGGCGGTTCGGGGCCGATGAATTTCGGCTCTTTTTTCACCTGGATTTTCGGTTCCGGCAATTTCGGTTTCTGGGCCTCAACGGGGCCGAATTCGAAGAGATTGCGTCCCGCGCTCTCGAACTTGACGTGATCGACCCGCGCGAGCAGATCGAGACTGAGCGTCGGGTCGGCGCCAGAGCGGTCCTCGTCCTTGCGGGGAAGGAGGGACGGGCGGAACTCGCGGCGTCCGGCGGATGGCGTCCCGGCGGCAGCGGCGGCGGGCGAGCCGGCGGTTTTCACCGCTGCGGCTGACGCAGGGCGAGGGCGCGGGGGCGGCGCAGCGGGCGGGTTCTCGGAAAGGTTCTGCGAGAAAAAGTACGCCGCCGTGGTGAGCAGCGCGACGAGGATGGCGACCTTTTTCGGTTCGGCGCCGAGCTTCCATTCGAGACGCGGTCTGCTCACTGCTCCTCCTCCCCGCCGGCGGGACGGCGGCGGTTAAAGAAGCGGCTCTTCGGGGGCTGGGGCATGGGACCGGAACGCGGCTCGCTGAAGGCATCGGGCTGCGGACGCACAGCCTTCGGCGGCGCTTGCGATACGGGGGCGGACGCCGGTTTGACGGGCGGCGCCGCCGCCGGAGCCGCCGCCGGGGCGAGGGCAGGGGAGGGTGCGGCGCTGAGCAATTCCGGCTCCTCAGCCTCCTGCGGCCCTTCCATGCGGATGAATGCCTTCAGCTTGAGCGTCATGGCCAGCGTCGCGCCGCTCTGCTGCGGCGAAGCCTGGAGCTGCTCGAGGATCAACATGCGGCGGGAGCGGTCCAGGGCGTAGAGCAGTTCGATGAGATCGGCGTAGGTGCCTTCGAAATTCGCGTTGATGTTCAGCATGCCGAGGGTGTCGCTGCCCTCGATGGGTTCGAACGAGACGTTGCGCTCGCGGGGTCGGACGCCGGAGCGGCGGGCAGCGTTGGCGAGTTCGATCTCCAGCAGTGAATAGGCGTGCTGCCGGGGCAGGAAGTACTCGCGCAGAAAGGCGTCGCCGGACTCGCGCGCAGCCTCGGTCCTGGAGGCCGACTGCCTGAGCCGCTCCACCGCTTGGCGCCGGGCGAGGAGCTGGCGGCGCTTTGCCGCGAGCTCGCGCTCCAGGTCCTCCGCCGTGCCGCCCGGCGTGTGAAAGGCGAACCAAGCGGCGGCGAGGTTGGCGGCGAGAAGCGTCCCGAGGACGAGGCGCACGGCATGGCGCGGGTCGCGGAGCCAGGTTTTCCAGGCGGTGTCAGAGTTTCTGGGCATAGCTGACGCTCACGCGGTAGCGGTAGAGAGGTTCGTTCTGGGTAGGCGGCGAAGAGCTGAGCAGAGACGTGGCGCCGAAGGTGGGCGACCGCTCGAGCCGTTTCAGCAGTTCAATGACGGGATCGGGAGACTGCGCGCCGACAACCATGTCGAGCTGGACCTCGTTGCCGCCGGCGAGGTACGGGCGCACGGTGACGAGGCGGACGCTGCCGGGCATCACCTTCTCGAGGTCAGAAAACAGCAGCGTCCAGGAGAGGCTTTTGCGCTGGATGAGGGCGTTGAAGAGAAAGCTGCGGTCGAGCACGGCGGCGTTGGCGGGCTGGCGGAGCTGCGCCTCCAGCCGCCCCTGTTCGGCTGCGGCGGCGCGGAGCTGGGCCTCGACAGCGGCAAGCTGGGCGCGGCTCGAGGCGGCAAGCTCGCGCTGCTGGACAATGCTGGCAACCAGGAGCGCGAGCACGGCGAGCATGAGCACGGCGGCGGCGGCCGAGGCTACGAGGACGGGCCGGTCCCGGCGGAAGGGCTCGCGGGCGAGGTTCAGGGGAAGGTGGACGCGGGGCGGACTCATGCGGCCTCCAGCGATTCGAGATAGCCGAGCAGGCCGGCGTTGTACGGCGACGGCTGGCCGAAGCGGCCGCGCACGCCGCACAGGGGGATCCGGAACTCCTCGCGCCAGCGCTCGATCCAGTCCTGCTGCTCGCGGCCGAGCCCGCATGCCTGGATGCCGGCGGCGCGCTCCCCGAGTTCGTCCTCCGCGTAAGCGAGCGTGGTGGCGAGCACCGACGTGGCCTCTTCGAGCCCTTCCTCCCCGAGCTGCACGCAGCGGTACAGCCGCAGCCGCGCGCCTTCCAGCAGGCTGACGGCAAGGGCGCCGCCGCCGAGCTTGGCCACGACGCGCGGGCCATGCCGGGACGGCTCCTCCGCGGGAGGCAGAGAGAGCGCGGCAAGCGCCGAGAGCGTGACAAAGCCGCAGTGCAGGCCGGCCGCGCGGAAGGGCGTCTCATAATGCGACGCGACGTCCATGTTGACGACGGCGGCGGCCACTTCGATGCGTTTCGAGCCGTCCTGCCGCGGCTGCGGATAACAGGCGACGACGGCGTTCTCGATGTCGAAGGGCACGACGCGGCGGATGCGGAAGCGCACGAGCTGAAGCTGTTCCTGGGGCTCGTCCGGAAAGGAATCGAAATCGAGCACGGTGACGCGCGCGCAGTAATCCGGCAGGATGAGGGCGGCGCGGCGGCGACGCCCGCGCCCTTCGCCGTCGCCCGCGGCTGCGCGGACGGCGGCGGCGAAGGCCTCCGGATCCCGCACATTGTTTTCGAGCGGCGAGATCTCCAGGGCGCCTTCCTGAAGCGGCGTCCACTCGAGATGCGGCCGCCTTGTGGGCGACCATGCGATGCCGCGCGCCGAGACCTCGAAGACGGCCTCGGGGGGCGGGTCGGCGACGAGCGATTTCAGCCAGTGGAACCCGTGCATTCAGCCCTCGATGAAAGTGACCTTGTTGATCTCGCGCAGGGTGGTGACGCCCGCGCGGACTTTTTCGAGCGCTGACTCGCGCAGGAACGTCATGCCTTCCTCTCTGGCGGCGCGTTTGATCTCGGTGGCCGGGCGCTTGGCGAGGATCAGCTCGCGGATGCGCTCGCTGAGGTCGAGCAGCTCATGAATGGCGGTGCGGCCGCGGAAGCCGGTGCCGCCGCACTCGAAGCATCCCGCGCCTTCCCACATGGGGACGCCGCGCCACTCGGCCGGGTTGAGGCCGCTTTCGGCAAGGAACGCGTCATCGTAGCGGACCTCGTGCTTGCAGTGTTCGCAGATGACGCGCACCAGCCGCTGGGCGAGGATGCAGTTGAGGGCGGAGACGAAGTTGTAGGGCTCGACGCCCATGTTGAGGAAGCGGCCGATGACGTCGAGCACGTTGTTGGCGTGGACGGTGGTGAAGACGAGGTGCCCGGTGAGGGCGGCGTTGATGGCGATCTGGGCGGTCTCCTGGTCGCGGATCTCGCCGACCATGACCTTGTCGGGGTCGTGGCGCAGGATGGAGCGCAGCCCGCGGGCGAAGGTGAGGCCCTTCTTCTCGTTCACCGGGATCTGCGTGATGCCCTTGATCTGATATTCGACCGGGTCCTCGATGGTGATGATCTTGTCCTCGTCGTTCTTGATCTCGCTGAGCGCCGCGTACAGGGTGGTGGTCTTGCCCGAGCCGGTGGGGCCGGTGACGAGCACCATGCCATAAGGCTCCTTGATGTAGCGTCGGAAGCGGACAAGATCCTGGTCGCTGAAGCCGACCACTTCGAGCGTGAGCCGGGCGAACTTCTCGCTCATCGATTCCTTGTCGAGCACGCGGAGCACGGCGTCCTCGCCGTGGATGGTGGGCATGATGGAGACGCGGAAGTCGATGAGGCGGTTCTTGTAGCGGACGCGGAAGCGGCCGTCCTGCGGGATGCGGCGCTCGGCGATGTCGAGCTCGCTCATGACCTTGATGCGCGAGATGATCATCGAGTGCCAGTCCTTGGCGATGGGGGGCATGGCGTAGTGCAGCACGCCGTCGATGCGGTACTTGATGGCGACCTCGGTGTCGCGCGTTTCGATGTGGATATCGGATGCGCGGCGCTCCAGCGCGTTGTAGATGGTGGTGTCGACGAGCTTGATCACCGGCGCGATGTCGGCGTCCTGAGCGGTGAGCTTTTCGATGGAGAGCGTTTCGTCGGCGCTATCTTCCTCGCCCACGACGTCGAGCGCGAAGCCCTCGGTGATCTCCTCCAGCACGCGCTGCGACTGCTCGGTTTTCTTCAGCAGATCGGCGATCTGGCCGAGGGCGGCGACCTTGACCCTGAGCTTTTTCCTGAGCAGGATCGACAGCTCGTCGATGAGGTTGAGGTGGCGCGGGTCGGCCAGGGCGATTTCCAGAACGCCGTTGGAGGCGGACAGCGGCACGAAGTTGTACCGGAACATGAGGTCGACGGGGATCGACTTGAACAGCTCGCTGTCGATCTTGGCGGACTTCAGGTCCACGAACTCGCAGCGGTAGCGCTCGGCGAGCCGCCGCGCCTGTTCGATCTCCTGCTCCGGACTCATGGGCTTGACGCCGTTGGCGGCCATGGGGGGTCTCCTATTTCATTGCGTCGGCCAGCGAGAAGATGGGCAGATAGAGCGAGACGAGCACGAAGGCGACGAACAGCCCCATGAAGATCATGATGGACGGCTCGATGAGGGAGAGCGCGGCCTGCATGCGGGTGTTGACGTCGTCCTCGTAGAACTCGGCCACGCTGTTCAGCATTTGCGGCAGCGCGCCCGTGCTTTCGCCGACTTCGATCATGTCAATGGCGAGGCCGGGCAACAGTCCGGTGGAAGCCAGCGCGCCCGACAGGGACTGCCCTTCCCTGACGCGCTTCTGGGCCTCGCTCAGGGCGGAGCGCAGCAGCGGGCTGTCGACCGACTGCGACGCCGTCTCCATGCCCTGCACGAGCGGGATGCCGCCGGACAGCAGCGTCGCCAGCAGCCGCGCCAGTTGCGCCACCTGGTATTTGAGCCAGATTTCGCCGAGCAGCGGCGCGCGCGCCTTGATGCGGTCCGCCATCGCGCGGCCCGCGTCCGTGCGCAGGTAGTATCGGCCGCCGAGGATCAGCAGGACCAGCGCAACGGCGCCGATGACGATGAACTGCTCGGCGGCCAGGCCTACCGCGATGAGCAGGCGCGTCGGAGCAGGCAGGGCGGCGTTGGTGGTCGAGTATAGTTCGGCGAAGCGCGGCACGACGAAGGTGACCAGGAACACGATCAGCCCGATGACGAGCACGACCAGAACGCTGGGGTAGATCAGCGAGAGCACGATCTTCTTGCGGACGGCGAGCACCAGCCGCTGGTAGGCGAGATAGCGATCGAGCACTTCGCCGAGGGCGCCGCTGCGCTCGCCCGCCATGATCGAGGTGACGTAGATGGGCGGAAAGAGCTGCTGCCGCTGGAAGGCTTCGCTCAGCAGCGAGCCCTTTTTGACGTCGTCGCGGATCTCGCGGATGACGGGGCTGAGCCTGGCATCGGTGAGCCGGTCGCCGAGCAGGTCAAGGCACTTGAGAATGGGCAGCCCGGCGCGGAACAGCGTGATGAACTGCTGGTTGAAGATGAGGAATTTTTCCAGGTCGAGCTTGCGGCGGCGGCCCGGCTTCGGGGCGAGGCTGAGCGCGGCGCGGGGACGGACGGAATAGACGAGGAAGCCCTGCTGCGCCATGCGGTCGCGGATCTCCTGTTCGCTTGCGCCTTCGACGATCTCCTGACGGATCTCGCCGCGGGCGTCGGCGTATTTGAGAGCGTACTCGGGCATGGGCGCAGGTTTCCTGCCTCTACCGGGTTTGACGCTTCCGCGCGTCCCAGCGTGCAGGAATCCGGGATCCGGTTCAGGCGGTTTTCCTTTTTCTTTGCTGTGCGTGCCGGAATCACGGCGGGCTTCCGGAATGCGCCGATCCTGGCGGCGCCAGCGCCGTCACGGGGCGAGCCGGGCGTCTTCCGTGTGGAAGCGGGAAGGCGGGTTTCGGGACAACAGGGCCGGGAGCCGAATGCGGAGGGGGGATGCCGCGCTCCCCGGGCATGTCTGCAGGCGGCGAGGGAGAGCGGCTTCGCCGGGGAAGCGGCTTTCCGCCACGCTGCCCTCTGGCGCCGCCACGGCTGATTCAGGGCTTCCGGAGGCGCGGGTTTGTGTAAAATGAGTGTAGCCACTGCGACCTGCCGAGCGGGAGTAATTCAGTGGTAGAATGTCAGCTTCCCAAGCTGAACGTCGCGGGTTCGAGTCCCGTCTCCCGCTCCACTATTTCCGAGACAAGACATCAGGCAGCGCTTCATCCGGGCGCGTGCATGCCGCTCTGAACGCCAGTTCCTGCGCGGTCGCGGTTCACATCACAGCCATTCGTGTGGGCCTCGTGGCCCAGGGTTTGGCGAGAGCGGTGTTGACAGAGGGTCGCAGAGTCTCTGGCTCTCTTTTGCCATTAGGAACTCGGAGGCCGTCTCTCCACACTCCATCCAATTCGAGTACAACTGGTTTGATCCGGAGGCCGACGGCCTTGGCCTTGGGATTGATCGGCCTCCACTCGCCGCGCGCCAGCATCCAGGCCTTCCGGTAGCCCGGGATCAGCGCGGCGCAATGCTCGCAACGGTACGCTGCGGCCGCCAGATCGGCGTCCGGCCACTCGAGGTTGGGCCAGCGAAGGATCTGGAAGTGTCCGCAGTCCGGACAGGGCACCCAGTAGCTCTGCCGGTTCGACTTGAGCCAAGCCGCCTCCACACGCGAGGCGCCTTTCACCGTCGGCGAGGAAACCATCACGATCTTGCGATTCCGGAACGTCGCCGTCCGCTTGATCGGCAGCGACATCGGATCGCCCTCGGCGCCGGCGCTCGCCGGGTAACGGTCCACTTCGTCAAGCAGGGCGTAGCGGATGGGCCGGGCGGCGAGGCCTGCCGCCGAGTTCGCGCCGGCGATGGTGATGTGCCCTCCAGGAAACCGCTTATGAAGCGTGGTGTTGTTCGCGTCGCGCGCCCGGACGTCGGAAACCTTGCCGCGCAGGCATGGAGTGTCGCGCAGCATGGGCGCGAGACGGTCCTTGGACCACGACTTGCCGTCCTCGACGCGCGGCTGCACCACCAGCACCGGCCCCGGATCGCGGTCGATGATGTAGCCGGCGAAGTTGAGTAGAGTCTCCGTTTTACCGATCTGAGAACTGCTTATCACCACAATCCGCTCGTAGGGGCTGTAAGGCGAGAAGGCATCCATGACGGCCTGCTGGTACGGAGCGCGGCCGGTGCGCCACCCGCCGCGCTCGGCCGATGCCTCGGACGAAAGGCGGCGGTTCTGGTCGGCCCACTCGGAGACGGTCTGGCGCGGGGGCGGCGCGAGCGAGTCCGCCAGGCGCGCCACGCAGACTTCAAGCCCCATGGCGGATGTCCTCGGCGAGTCCCTTCAGGATGGCCGTCAACTTGGCGTCGAGGATCTCGCGGACGCGGCGCACATCGGTTTCGGCGGCCAATTGCGGCGCGAGCTTGCCGGCGATCCCGAGCACGCGGTTACGGATCTGACGGCCCAGCGTGTACCACTTGATGCTGACCTCGTCAGTCGGCGCGGGCTTTCCGATCCGCGTCTCGTACTCCAGTTTCTTCCGCTTCGCGGAGAAGACTTCGCGCGCCAGGCGCGCCTGGGCGAACGTGGCGGGCTGCTGGCCAGCGGAACCCTCGTCGGGCTTGTCATCCAGCACAGCGTCCGACGCGGCGGCGTCCACCAAGCGACCCCGCATCACGAGGATGCCAGCCCTGGCCAGCTTGTTGATGTACTGTGGGCTCTTGCCGCGGTGCCGGGCGTACTCAGCCTGGGTCATCAGCGGCTTGTCGGGTCTGCTGCTCATGGTCGATTCACACCGGCGTTTTTCTGGATCAGGTTTGGTGGGAAGATATAGTTATGCCGAAACGTCCATCGGCGAACCGATTCTCGCTCACTATCGAGTACTACCGGGAGGAGGATGGCCGCTGGTTGGCGGACATCCCGGCCCTGCCCGGCGTTACGGCGTATGGGCGGACCAAGAAGCAGGCGACCGCCGCCGCGCAGGCGCTAGCGCTCAGGCTCATTGCTGACCGCCTGGAACACGGCGAAGCGGTTCCCGGCCCCATGGACGTATCCTTCGTTGCGGCCTGAAGAGCCTCCTCAGAGTTGGCCGTCCACCAAGGCCAAGCGGGCCTTGGCGGCTCTGCTTCGAATCGGCTGGCGCATCAAACGCCAAAGCGGAACCTCCCACCGTATCCTGGAACGTCCCGGCTGGCCCGATCTCTTGTTCGCCTACCATGACCGGGTCACGCTCGGCCCTGCGGCGATGAAAGTCCTCGCGAAAAAGACCGGCCTCAAGCCCGAGGATCTGTAGGCCGGAAACCATCAACCAATCAACCTGTTTTCGAGCCTGACACTGGCCAAAGCGTGCCATCGTTTTACCCGCCGCCCGGCTCGGGAAAAGGGTATCAACGCCGCCGGTCCTGGTGACGGGTTCAGAGGCGTGACGGCTTGTGAGGGGTTGTTCTAAGAAATGGTCCTTATATGCGCGGGGCAACGGATGTTTTGAAAAAAGGCATCACAACCCGTCACGCCGCAAACCCGTCGCACCTCTTCTGCCGAGGCGCCGTCTTGGGCCCGTAGAGCGATGCCGGCATAGACCGCGCCGTAACGTCGATGCTCCTTCGCAAAGCCCCGATCCTTCAGCCGCCTGCCGAATAGAGTCTCGGAGATGGCGTTCTCGCCCGCGCCCTCCGCCCGCGCGCGATAGCATTCGTAGAGTTGGCGGGCCTTGCCGTTGAAGGACTCGGCAAGCACGCAGCGCTCCTCGATGAGCCGGCCAAGCTGGTCGTTCTCCGCGCGCCAGCCGCCGTTGGCAGCCACGACCTCGGGCGGCTTGCCGAGACCATGTTGCCACCAGAGTTTCGCGCCCTCCACAGCCCAGGCCAGGATGCCCTCGGCTTCGTATACTCGGCGCACCATTTGCCCTCGCCGCCGGGCGCGCAGGCGGTCACGATGCGGAGTTCGGCTGCGCCCCGGCCGGCCGCTTTCTCGCCGTTCACAATGAAGATCTCATCCGCGGCAGCGGGCGTGTTCAGACGGTACAGGATCGGCTGCTTGCCCGCCTTCCTCCGCGAGATCCAGCCACCGCTGGATGAGAGGGCGTACTGCCGGAAGGTCTTGTCGTTCTGCTTGTCGATGAAACGGACCTTCACATCAGAAAAGCGGCCATCGGCTTCGAAGCATGGGTAGGCCGCGCTGTGCTTCCATCCATGCCCGGCTTCCACTTTCTCGATGCGCTTGCGCAGATACTCGTGCTGCCAGCCAAGCAAGCCCCACTTCATCTGCGGTTCCACTGCGGCCGGGCGCGAGTCCGGCCTGCCGATGATGCGGCGCACTGCAGGCGCGGCGTCGGGAAAGTCAGCGCCGGTGAGCGCAATCTCCAGGTCGTACACCGGGCCACCGCGCCCGCACTGGCTGTGGCACATCCACAATCCGGTTTCGGCGTTGGCCGAGAAGTTCGAATCCTCGCCTTTGTGGATTGGACAGCCCGCCCGCCACTCGCTGCCGAGCTGCTCGAGGTCCGGCATGCGCACGCGATAGTATGCGGAGACCTCCGGCGGCGCCAGGCGGCTATGGAAATGGACCGCCAAGTTCACGGCCTCTCCTTCACCGCCTCGCGGATGACTCGCCGCTGGACGCGCATCATCACCGGCATGGTCGTGTCGGCCTCCGGGTCATCCCGGCGGTCCGGATCGGCCAGGCGCAGCAGGTGCTCGATGATCTCTTGCGTGGTGGCGCTCGGCGTTCCGCGCTTGGGCGCACGAATCCTCCTCTGTTTCACGTTGGGGTTTCCTGAGGGCTCGCCGATCGAGGAAGCGGCGCGATGATGCCGTCAGGATGGGAAGGACAAATGGGAAACCGCCGTTACTCCATTTACTCCATTAAGGACGGCGGTCAAAGACGGGCGCGAGGAATCAGTGAGTTACGTGGCCATGAATCAACGCCTTGAATGCATAAGTCTCTTGTTTACAAACGGCGTTTAATTGCCCAAGCTGAACGTCGCGGGTTCGAGTCCCGTCTCCCGCTCCACTATTTCCGAGACAAGACATCAGGCAGCGCTTCATCCGGGCGCGTGCATGCCGCTCTGAACGCCAGTTCCTGCGCGGTGGCAGCTTATGCCGCAGCTTCGCCACTCGGAAGCGGACCACCCGGAGCAGGAAGAGCCTTGTTGTCCGGAATTTCCTGTTGTAAATCCGGCGCTCACCGGGGCGCCGGAATCAGGCGGATGATGCCGCCTCCGCGGCAGCCCGAGCCCGCCGTTGACAGGGCGCAGTTCCAGGGGCCATAATCTCAATTGCAAGCGGCTGGCCGGCGCGTCCGGCCACGCAAGAGGGAACCCGGTGGAAATCCGGGACTGCCCCGCAGCGGTGAGCGGGAACGAACGCCGCAGAGAAGGCACTGGGAGCGCAGGCTCCTGGGAAGCCGCGGCCATTAGGAACGCCGCCTCGATCAAGAGGCTGGCAGCGCCCGCAAGTCCGAAGACCTGCCGCCGCCCCCGGCGCCTGACGCCGGCGGAATCCACAAGCAGCTCTCGAGGGAGGAGCGAATGAAACATTTCGCTGTATTTCTGTTTTCCGCTCTTGGCGTCTTCGCGCAGGGCCGGAGCCCGGCTGGCATCTCCGGCACGGTCACCGATCCATCGCAAGCGGCGGTTCCGCAAGCCACCGTGCGCCTGTTCACGCGCGACGCGACTTTGCAGCAGACGGCCACCACGGACGGGCAGGGCCGGTTCCGATTCGAGCGGGTGGCGCCGGGCGAGTACCTGATCGAAGCGCGCACGGAGACGCTGGATCAGGCCAGCCCCGTGCTCGTGAAGGCCGAAGCGGGCCGCACGGCGGAGATCGACCTGAAACTCGAAATCCGCGGGCTGGCGGCCCAGGTGCAAGTGACCGCCGCCGTGACGCCGCAGTCGACGATCGATTCGGGCAAGGCCATGGACATCGTGGACGGGGCCATGATGGAGAGGCGTGAGGAGATCCTGCTGCCGGAGGCGGTCCGGCTCGTGCCCGGGCTGCGGGTGCAGCAGCTTGGCGGGCCGGGCTCGTTCACGCGCATTCAGATGCGCGGCCTGCGAGCCGCCGACACGGGCGTGCTGATCGATGGGATGCGGCTGCGCGATCCGGCGAGCGTGCAGGGCGACGCGACGGCGTTTCTCGGCGACATGCAGCTGATCCAGACCGACCGCGTGGAGATCCTCCGCGGGCTGGGTTCGAGCGTCTACGGAACCAACGCCACGGCCGGTGTGCTGAACCTGGTGACCGAGCCGGGCGGCGGGCGCACGCGCGGCGAGATCGGCGGCGAAGGCGGCGGGCTGGGGCTTGGCCGGGGGCTGGCGAAGATCGCCGGGGAAGCGGCGCGGAGCCGGCTGTATTACAGCGCAGGCGTGGCGCACCTGAACGTGAACGGCGGAGTGGACGGGGTGGAGAATGTGCGCAACTCGAGCGCGCAGGGGCAGCTCCAATGGCGCCCGACGGCGACCACGTCGCTTTCCGGGCGTGTGTGGGCGACGCTGAGCACGGTGGGCGTGAACTCCAGCCCCTATGCGGCGCCGGAGGCGAGCCTGCCGCCGGGCGCCATGATCCGCGCCATCGCGCTGGATGCGGCGCAGGCGCGGCTGGGCGACCGGGGGCTGCCTTTCCAGTGGGGCAGCGCGACGTTCGCGCCCAATTTTCTCGATCCGGACAGCCGCCGCGAAGGCCGTTTTGTGACGACGCTGGTGCAGTGGGCGCAGCAGGCGTCGCCGCGCTTTCACTACCGGCTCAGCTACCAGAACGTCGACACCGAGCGTGACAACCGGAACGGACCCGGAGGGCGGGGCTACCAGCCGCAGTTCAATTCGTCGAGCCTGTTTGCAGGGCGCATCGATACGGTGCAGGCGCGCGCCGATGCGGCGCTGGCGCGGTGGAACGCCTTCAGCGCGGGGCTGGAATGGGAGCGGGAGTTTTACGAGAACCCTTCGCGCGACGAGAACCCGGATCCGGCGCAGCGCGTGAACGCGCGCGCCTCGGCGCATCAACGCAGCCTGGCGGTGTTCCTTCAGGACCAGATCCGGCTCCTGAACGAGCGGCTTCAGATCGGGCTGACCGGCAGGTATCAGAGCTTTGACCTGTCGAAGCCGAAATTCGAGGGGGGATTCCCGCTGTACCAGAACGCGCCGTTCACGGCGCCGCCGGACGCGCTCACCGGCGATGCGGCCATCTCCTACTTCATCCCATCTGCGAACACGAAGCTGCGCGCGCACGCGGGCAACGGGTTCCGGGCGCCAACGCTCTATGAGCGCATGGGGAGTTCGTTCTTCTGGGGCGCGTTCAGCCCGCTGGGCGATCCGCAACTGCGGCCGGAACGCACGGTTTCCTTCGATTTCGGCGTGGACCGCTACTTCGCCGGATCGCGTTACCGCGCCAGCGCGACCTACTTTTACACGCGCCTGCAGGAGGTGATCGGCTATTCGGGACTGGTGAACGACCCCTACGGGCGCTGGGGCGGGTACGTGAATATGGGCGGCGGGCTCGCGCGCGGCGCGGAGTTCGCGGTCGAGGCGCGGCCGCGCCGCAGCCTGCTGGTGGCGTCGTCTTACACTTACACGAACGCCGACGAGCGGCGCAGCGCGCTGATCGGAGGCTCGTTGCGGTCGATCCGCGTGTTCCCGCACATGTTCACGCTGACGGCCACGCAGCAGCTGACGCGGCGCTGGCAGGTGACGGCAGACTTCCTCGCGGCAAGCGACTACATCTCCGGCTCGTTCTTTGTGGGCAGCGGCAGCCGGCCATATGAGTTCCGCGGACCGCGGAAGCTGGACGTAGCGGCGAGCTACACGCTGCCGCTCGATGATGTGCGCTCGCTGCGCTTCTATGTGCGCGCGGAGAATGTGCTGAACCAGCGGTATTTCGAGGACGGCTTCCGCACGCCGCGGGCATGGGCCTCGGCGGGGATGAAGTGGATGTTCTGAAGCCGGACTGACAGGGCAAGCAAGGGCCGGAGCGCGCCGGCGCTCATTTTCACGCGCGCAGGCGTTCCGGCTCCTGTTCGCCGCGCCGCATCGTGAAGGGCAGGCGGAACACTTCTCCCTTACGGTTGGCGAAATAGAGAGAAGAAGGCGAGGGATGCAGTGCGTCGCCGTCGGCCCAGAGGGCGCAGAAGTCCGGGTGCGCGTGCAAAGGCCGGCGAAGGTAGGTGTGGTTGAATCGGCTGCCGCGCGTCAATTCGCGGGCTTTTTTCCAGGTTCGCCCCGAATCGCGGCTGATCCATTCTTCAATTTCGCCGCCGGTGGACCAGGGCTGCGGGCCCGGTGCGGACGGAGCGAGAAACCGCCACAGGCGACCGCCGTCTTCGATGTACAGCGATCCGTGATCGTAATTGTGATCCGCTGTGCAAATGGCGGAGAACAGCCACTCCGTGCCGGTCCAGCGGGCGAGTGTGAAATGGCGGGGGCCCTGTTCCGGCCCTGGTTCGAAGCCGCGGCTGGTGAGATAAACGATGACGGGACGCCCTTGCGCGTCGTACTGGAGATCCTTGAGATAGACGAGCAGTCCCTCGCGGCGATAATCGCGCACGAGAGTGGGGTGTTGTTCGCTGCGGACCGGCAACTCGACGGGCTCGCCGTCCGCCTTGCGCCAGGTGGCGCCGCCATCCCGGGTCTCCATGTAGTAGAGATTCGTGCGCTGATTCAGGCCGAGCGGCGGAGGATGCACATCGAACGCCGTGCCCACTTTGCCGTCATGAATCCAGCTGACCTGATAGTGGCCGCGGAGAGCGAGGGCCAATTGGCGCGGCTCGGACCACGCGCGTCCGTCGGGGCTTGTCATCTGAGTGAGCCACCTTCCGGTCTCCGTCCCCATGCCGGCAGCGCGGTTGTAACGGGTATGGAGGAAAAGGAAACCGCGGCCGCCGAGATGCCACGGCTGGCCGTAGGAGAAGTTTGTCTCGGCCACCTGTTCGAAGCTGTCGATGGAATACGGCTCGCGGCTGCGGTGAATGAACGAAGGGCGGCTCCTTCCGTGGGAGTTTGAGAACACCCACAGGCGGCCGTCCGGGTCGAGGGACAGAACAGGGTTGTCGTGGGCATCGTCCGTCTTTTTGTTCAGGAGAACGGCGGGCCGGGGAACGGTGTGGCGCGCGTGGTCGTAATACGAGACCATGTGCAGGAGTTCCTGCCTGCCGCCCTCGACGCCGCCGTAACAGAAGAAGGTCTTGCGGGCTTCCGGCGAGTAGATGGCGATGGGCGCGTGCTGTTGCGGATAGGTGGCGAAGCCGCCGCTGTATTTATAGCGGTAGCGATCCTGTCTCGGCTGGTTGCAGTACCAGATGCCCTGGTAGCCGGCGGCACGGCCCGCCACGCCGGCCCGGGCAGCAGAGGGGAGGGACAGAAGAAAGGCGCGCCGTTTGATGACAGCCAGCGTATCAGAGCGGTCCCGCGAGGGGGCGCGCTCCGCGGCCTTGGCATCCGGAGCGGCGCCGGCGGCGTTTCAGTGTTGCGGCGGGACGTAGTCGGGGGGCAGTTGCGCGCCTTCGCCGAAGAAGTACTGCTCCATCTGCTTGAGCAGGAACTCCTGGGCCTCGCGGGTGCCGAGGTTGAGGCGGTACTCGTTCATGATCATCTTCATATGCTCGACCCACATGCGCCACGCCTCTTTGGACACGTTCTCGTAGATCTTCCGCCCCAGCGGATGGTTGTCGAAGGGGACCTCGTCAAGCCCTTCCATTTCCCGCCCGAGCTTGGCGCAGTGAACCATGCGCCTGGGTTTGTCTTCCGGCATTCCGATCAGGCCTCCATTCTCAGTTTCCCGCAATCGCGGGCCGCGGGCAGCGCGGCGGGCGGCTCATTTCGCCTTTGCGCCGCTCGTCCATGCGCAGACGGTCTGGATCTCCGAACCCGCCAGCTTCGCCCCGGGATGAAGCAGCAGGTAGTTCATGAGGGGCATGGAGCCGACGCGGATCTCCTGGCAGACATCCTTGAGCGACATCTCTTCCGTGAAGTCATCGATGTTGAAATGGCGGCGCCCGTCTTTGACGTGATCGGCCAGAAGCCAGGAAGCGGGCGCCACATGGCTGTACCAAGGCCAGCGGGTGCGGTTGGAGTGGCAGTCCCCGCAGGAGCGCTCCAGAATGGCCATCACCTCGCCGGGCACTTCGTATTGCGCCGCGAGAGTGAATTCGGCTTTTACGGGCGGGTTGATCCTCTCCGGCCGGACTGCCTGCATTCCGGCGAAAACAACCAAGATGCCCAGAAAAGCCCAGCGGACCCAGCGCTTGCCCATGCTCTTCATGATGCACCAGAAGCCGGCCGGGAATCAGCTTCAGACGCCGCGGGCGAGCAACGCGCCCCAATGGAAGCCGGCGCCGAACGCGCCGAAGACCACCGGCGCGCCGGGGCGGAAGCCCTCGGCGCGGCACCACTCGCAGGCGGCGATCAGCATGGAAGCCGACGAGGTGTTGCCGTAGCGGCGGATGTTGGAAAAGAAGCGCTCCGAAGCGATGCCCAAGGCCGAGGCGATCCTGTCCAGCAGGTTCTGGTTGGCCTGGTGGAGAAGGTAGGTCTGCACTTCGGCGGGAGGGACCTTGTTCCGGTCGAGCACGGCGCGGATGACGGCGGGGATCTTGCGCGAGGCGTGCAAGATGACGCTGCGGCCGTTCATCTTGAGCGGAGCGCCGTTTTCCAGCATCAGATCCTCGGCGTGGGTTCCATCCGAACAGAGGATGGAGTCCACGATCTCGGAGCGTCCCGCATCGGGCGTCACCAGGCAGGCGCCGGCGCCGTCGCCGAACAGGATGGCGACGCCCTTCTCGCGCGGCTCGCGCAGCACCACGCGCGACATCTTTTCGGCGCCGATGACAAGGATCGCCCCGAGCTGCGCCGCCAGCCGGGAGGCCAAAGCGAGAGCGAACAGCGAACCGGCGCTGGCCATGGGGACGTCCACCGCGGGCACGCCTTCCGCGCCGAGGAGGCGCGCCGCAGTGCACGCCGGGCCGGGGAATGCCCGCTCCGATGTCCCGCTGGCGACGAAGACCATTCCCAAGTCCTTCGCTCTCATTCCAGCCCTCCGGAGGCAATCCGCGCCGGCGCGCGCCGCCAAGCCGGCCACCGTGTCGGACTCCGGCGCGAATCGCCGTTCGTCGATGCCGGAAACGTTCCTGACCCATTCGGCGTCAGAGCCGACCCACGAGCCAGCCTCCTCGCTCGTGACGATGTGCTCCGGGAGCCAGCAGCCAAATTCTTTGATAAATGCCATTTCCGGTCAGGCCCTCGAATCCAGGTATTCCTCAATGCGCTCGATGGACTCGAACTTGCGGGGGTTCAGGTGGGAGTCCGGGATCTCGATGGAGAACTCCTGCTCCAGGGCGCTGACGAGGTCCGGCAGGGCGAACGAATCCAGGATGCCGGATTCGAAAAGAGACTCGTCCGGGGCGATATCCACGTCTTTTTTTGTCACGGACTTCAGGATTTCAATGAGTTTTGACCGGCGATCCATTGCCGTTTTCTCCCATGATTTTATTGCGGATGGTCACAAAAATGCCGTATTGTCCGAGGATCAGATCGTACAGAGCGTCCCCTACCAGGCGGTAGCCGGCGGCGGTGAGATGGACGTAGTCGCCCTGCGCCAGACCGGCGCGGACCCACTGTTTCATCGAGCCGGGCCCGCCCATGGCGGCGCGGAGGTTCCAGAAGGCGCAACGGTGCTCCAGGGCGGCCTTCCGCTGCGCCTCCAGAACCTGGCCGGCGCCGGAAGGAGGAACAGCGGAGCGGCGGGTGCGGATGAACTGATCCGGCGCGCCGACGACGAGAATGCTGGCCACGGGCGCGGCTTCCCTGAGCAGGCGGAGCACGCCGTCCAGAGTCTGCTGATAGCTCTCGAGAGTCCAGTCTTTGCGGCGCGATTCGTTGGTGCCGTACGCGACGAGAATCAGGGCGGGATTGCGGCGGGCGATGTGGTCCTTGAGCAGGGCGGCGTCCTGTTTCAGCAGCAGGCCGGCCTGCGCGCCGTTGAGGCCGAGCGTCTCCCAGGTGATGCCGCTGCGGTGTTCGAGCACCCACCCGAAGACCCGGACGGGCGCGGCGGTGAGAGTGCGCAGCGTGAGGGAATGGACGCCCGCGGCCAGATCCTTCCGGAAGTAGCCGGGGCCCAAAGGGCCATCGGTGGAGATTTCGCCGAGAAGCGCGCCGTTGTCCTCGAGAGCGAAGGAGCCGCCGCCGGGCTGGTTCCAGTAGAAGAACTCGAGCACTTCTCCTTCGGCTTCCAGAGAAAGCGTCTCGCCCGCCCTGGCAGCGGCGAGGCTGACGCCGGCGATGCCGTCGAATCCGTCGCCGCCCCGGACGCCTCCGAGCGTCTGCCAGCCGCGGGACATGGCGGACTTCGCATCGAGGCGGCGGAAGCCGGCGTAGGGGCGGCCGGCCTGAACGAAGCCGGGGCCGCCGGAGCCAAAGCGCTGCTGGAAGCGGGTGCGCAACTGGCCGGGCCAGTCGTCGGCGGCCGTATGAGAGTCGCCGAACTGCAGCACGCGGAGCGGCTGGCCGTTCTCGACGTGATTCTCCTGACGGTACATCAATTCGTAGAGCGGCACCATGGCGGCGGCGTTTTCGATGCCGGTTTCGGGCGCCGTTTTGATGCGCGACTCCACAGCGGCCGCTGCTTCGGCCCTGGCTTGGGGGGACACCCGCGGCGGCCTGGGAACGGGCCGGCGCCGCCTGGCGGAGGATTTCGACGACGTTTTCTTCGCCGTGGCGGAGGGTCGCTTGGAGGGGGAACTCTGCGGCAAGACGGGCGCAGCGGACATCGCCATCGCCAACAGGGCCACGCGCAGAAGGGTCCTCTTCATTCAGGGCTTGACCGTCCCGGGCTGTCGGTCCGCGGCGACGGTCTGGCGCAGCAGCCGCAGCTTGTAGGCGTTGAAGCCGTCCATAAGGGCATTGTAAAGCAGCGTGCCCACGATGCGCCCTCCGGCGGGCAGGGGGTGGATGAAGTCCGCGCTGACGAGGCGGGGTTCGGCCATGTACCACTTGCCCATGGTGCCCGGGCCTCCCATGGCTTCAAACGTATTGAAGAAGGCGCATCCGTTTTCCGCGGCCAGCTTGGCCTGCACAGCCACCAAATGGGGGATGGAAGGCACGGTGCCGATGACGCCGCTGTCTTCGCGCACGCCACGGTCCATGGGGCTCATGATCAGGATGGATGCCTCCGGCACGGCTGCGCGGACACGGGCGATGATCTCCCTGACATCCCGCGGGTACGTGGAGTCAATGTACTTGCGGTAGCCGCTCTCGTTGGTTCCGTATTGAATGATGACGAGATTCGGCCGCGCCTGCCGCAACTGTCCGGCCCAATGGCGGGCGTTCATGTGCCAGGCGAGAACGCCGGCCCAGGTGCCGTTCAAGCCGATGCTGTCGTAGACGATGCCGGGATTGGGCTTGAACAACTCCACCTGGAACAGGCGCACGGGGCCGCGGGTGACGCGGATTTCGATCTCCTGCGCCTCCGGCGGAATGTCGAACGTCTGCTGAGCGGCCGCCGTCTCCGGGGCAGCCGTGTCCAGCACGCCGGCTTCGATGTCCCCGGCCAGAATCCAGAGATCTCCGCCGCCGGGCTGCGCCACGTAGGAGAGGGTCAGCCGGGTGTGGCCGGGCCGCTTCAGGCGGAGCCTGCTGTATGCGCCGGTGTCGCCGGTGAAGCTGACGCCGCCCAGGCCGTACCAGCCGTCCTTCTGGCCGCGCAGCGTGGCGGGATCGGCCTTCCAGCCGCCGGCTTTGACATCGACGCCGCGATGAGCATACCAGGCCCAGGGTTTGGCGATCAGATAGGCGCCGTGCCCGGCGTCGCCGAAGCGGTCCTGCAACAGGGAACGGGCGTCGGCGGTGATCAGATCGGCGGTGACGGGCGAATCGCCGTAGTGCAAAATGCGCGTCACGGCGCCGGACTCGCCGCGCTCCGTGCGCAGGAGGCTCGCGTAGAACGCTTCCATCGCCCCGTGCGGGTCGGCGATCTTCAGCGGATCCTGCCCGGGCTGAGGCGCGGCTGGACGGAGCCGGGCGAGCTCCTCTTCCACCGGGTTCGCCTTCCGCATCCGGGGCTGGAAATCGAACAGTGAAGAGGCCGAGCGCCATTCATAGACGCGCCAGTTGTACCACTGCGGAATGTACTGCGGCAGCGTGATCAGCAGGCCGAACGTGACCAGCACCACGAGGGGTTTCAGGGGCCAGGGCGGTCTCATAGCATCCTCAGAACTGCGTGTACAGGAACGGCGCCGCGCCCGTGATGGCGACATATTCGATAGCCAGCACGAGCAGCGCCAGCGCCGCCGCCTGCGCGTAAAACGGCGAGCGCGCGTAAAGAGCCGCGCACCACCCGGCCCACCGCTTGGGCAGGTAGTGCGCCGCCACGGCGATGAGCAGGACCACCGCAATGGGAAGCGAGATGTTGGCGAAGCTGACCGTGAGGGATCCGATCCTGCCGAGCACCTCGAAGGCGTTTTCGAGCGACGATGCACGGAAGAAGATCCACGCGAAGATCACGAAGTGCGCCGTCAGCAGCCGGCTCAGGAGCCGTGCGGGCCAGCCGCCGGGCGGGGGATTGCCGCGCGCGGCGCGGAAGCCGTGGTGAATGGCCAGCGCAACGCCATGCAGCGCGCCCCAGACGACGAACGTCCAGGCGGGACCGTGCCACAGCCCGCCGAGCAGCATGGTCACGAAGAGATTCCCGTAGGCGGGCCATTTCCGCTTCGACCGGAGCCCTGGCAGCGAGAAGTAAAGGTAATCCCGCAGCCAGTTGGACAGGCTGATGTGCCAGCGCCGCCAGAACTCGCTGATATTCAGCGCCAGATAGGGGCGGTTGAAGTTCTCCGGCAGCCGGATGCCCAGCAGGAGCGCGCTGCCGATGGCGATGTCCGTGTAGCCGGAGAAGTCATAGTAGAGCTGAGCGGCGTAGGCGTAGACGCCGATCAGGGTCTCCATGCCGGTGTACAGCCCCGGCGTGTCGAAGACGCGGTTGACGAGGTTTTCCGCCAGATAGTCGGCGATGAGGAACTTTTTCAGAAGCCCGAGTCCGATGCGCCAGAAGGCGCGCCCGCTGTCCTCGGGCAGGACCGTCTTGTCCTTCTTTTCCAGTTGCGGCGCCAGCGCCAGCACGCGCGTGATGGGGCCGCTCAGCGTGGTAGGGAAGAAGGTGACCGCGGTCATGTGCGCCAGCAGGCTGCGCACGGGCTTGCCATCGCGGCGGTAGAGGTCGATGGTGTAGGTCATCGCCTGGAAGCAGTAGAAGGAGAGGCCCAGCGGGAAGACCCAGTGCCATTCGGGCGCCTTGCCGCCCGCGGCGGCGGCCCAGGCGCCGAGGAAGAAGGGCATGTACTTGAACGCCGCCAGCAGGCCGAGATTCAAAACAATGCTCGCCGTCACCAACAGGCGCCGCAACGGGCGGCTGCGGCTGGCGCCAAGGCCGAGGCCGATGAGGTAGTCGAGGAACGCCGCCGAGGGGATCAACGCCAGGTAGTGCAGGTCCCACTTGGCGTAGAAAAAGAGGTTGGCGAACAACAGAACCGCCACTGACGCCGTGCGCCACCGCGCCAGCGGCCAGTAGAGGAAGAAGACCCCGGCAAGGAAAACGAAATAGACAGAACTTGAGAGGAGCATGCGCACGCCCGCGGGCGTGTGTTCTCTATTTTATCCAGCGCGCGGTCACGGGCGGTACGTTTTGGAG
The DNA here is from genome assembly GCA_020723085.1 of Arcobacter sp. GTDB lineage: Bacteria > Acidobacteriota > Terriglobia > Bryobacterales > Bryobacteraceae > JANWVO01. The sequence goes on along the minus strand of DYJN01000001.1, from coordinate 126,307 downwards.
TAATTGTTGCGCTGGTTGCGCACCACGATCACGCGGTCCCGCGCCGCCTCCACTTCAATGCCGAAGCCCTGGCAGTCAGGCTCGAGGTTGGCGATCCGCTCTTCGGCCACGTTGGCCTCTTTTCCGCCTGCCAGAGAATAGTGGAGCTGCCAGAGGTCCTCGAGCCCCGGTGAAGAGGAGACGATGCGCCACGCCGAGGGCGAGCCGCCTTTGCGGGCGCCGTTGTTCATGATGGCGACGCGGGGGCGCATCCCGTGGACGATCTGCGGGCAGCCGCTCTGGTCGAGTCCGTGATGCGTGGTCAGGTAGAGGTCCACCGGACCGATAAGGTGCTCCGGACAGGCGAGTTCGAGTTCCTTGTTCCAGGTCAGATCGGCAAGATCGGCAAAACGGAACCGGCCAAAGGTGAGGATGAAGCCGATGGAGCGCGCGTTTTCCGTTGGATCGTCAGCCTTGCGTTCCGCCGTGGCACAGAGCGGATTCTTCTGACCGCCGCCCCGGATGGCCTTGGCGATCCTTTCGCCCCGCGCCGCGACGATCTCGATCCGGACATCTTTCAGCGGGAGCACGTCGCCCGGCTTGACCGTCATGCGTCTGGCTCCGGTGGCAAGCACTTTGCGGTAGGCTTCCTCAAGCGCCCTGGCCTGCGGGGAGGTCTCCGTGTTGTCTCCGTGGTCGATGAACGTGCCGATGGGGAATTTGGCCGCCAGCTCCGGCACCCCGCCGACGTGATCCAGGTGGTAGTGCGTCACCAGCAGCCAGTCGATGCGCTGGAGCCCGAGCTTCCGAGCCGCCGCGACGATCCGGTCCGAGTCCCGCCCGTTGTTGCCCGGGAAACCCGCATCCACAAGCAGCGATTCTCCGCGAGGAGTGAGGATCAGGGTCGCCTGACCGCCTTCCGTGTCAACAAAAACCATTTTGAGGGGCTGCGCCGGCAGCCCCGAGGCAGCCGCCGAGCAGGCGAGCAAGGCAACGATCCGCAGCATGCCGGCATCTTATCATGGGCTACACCCGGGGAACTTTTGTTACAGAAGCCTCGTAGTACACTACGGGAAACGACGGATGCCCTTCTGCACGCAGTGCGGCGCTCAGGTGGATGAACAGGCTCTCTATTGCCCCGCCTGCGGCGCGCCCCAGCGTGCCGGCGCACCCCCTCCCCCCGGCAGGTCCGCCGGCGGACAGAACAGAGCGGAAGATTTCCTGTCCCGCCTGCCGCGCAGGCGCGCGGCGCTGCTGTGCTATGTGCCCCTCGCGGGCTGGATCATGAGCATCGTCGTGCTGGCGAGCGAGCGGTTCCGTGAAGACCGCACGGTGCGTTTCCATGCCTTCCAGGGACTCTACCTGTTCGTCGTGTGGCTGTTCGCCGACTGGGTTTTTGGCCCCATGACAGGCTATACGCCAGCCCTCAAGTTCGCCGGCGGCGCCATGAAACTCGCTGTGCTGGGCGTCTGGATCTACATGATGGTCCGGGTCAACGCCGGCGAGGACGTCCGCCTGCCGCTGATTGGGGATCTGGCGGAGCGCTCGGTATCCGAACAGCAGTGAGGGCTGCTCCGAGTCATGTGTAGGGCAAGGGGCGGGACAAGTCCGCCTCCGGCCACTTTTTTGGGCTCCAGGTCCGGCAGTGGCTGTTATAATTATTCAGTAAGGTGAATAAATAACCAAGCCATGAAGATCCGTGCCGGCATTGTGGGCTTCCGCGGGTACAGCGGAATGGAACTTGTGAAGATCCTGGCGGCGCACCCGAGCGTCGAGCCCGTGCTGATGGAGCACCGCGCGGATGCGGCGCCGGAGGCGCACCCGCTGGGCTGGAAGGGACCGGAGCGGATCGCCGCCGCTGCGGAAGCGGCGCGGGGCGCGGGGGTGGAGGTGGTGCTGCTGGCGACGCCTGCGGATGTGAGCATGCAGCTTGCGCCGGAGTTTCTGGATGCGGGCATGCGGGTGATCGACCTGAGCGGCGCGTTCCGGCTGCGGACGGTGGAGCGGTACCGGCGATGGTACAAGGAGGAGCACACGCAGCCCGGGCTGCTGGCAGAGGCGGTCTACGGGCTGCCGGAATTTACGCGCGAGCAGGTGAAGGGGGCGCGGCTGGTGGCCAATCCGGGGTGTTATCCGACGGCGGCGAACCTGGCGCTGCGCCCGCTGGCGGCGGCGGGAGTGATCGACCGCGCCTGCGGAGTAGTTTGCGACGCCAAGAGCGGCGTCAGCGGCGCGGGGCGCAAGCCGTCGCTGAAGACGAGCTTCTGCGAGGTGACGGAGAACTTCAGCGCTTATTCCATTCTCGGCCACCGGCACGTGCCTGAGGTGCTGCTGACGAGCGGGCTGGAAGAGCGCGAATTCAGCTTCACGGCGCATCTGCTGCCCATCCATCGCGGGATCCTGGAAACGATCTATTTCCGCCCCGCCGAAGGCGTCACGGCGGAGCGGTTGCTGGAAGAATATCAGCGCGCCTACGCGGGCGAGCCTTTCGTGAAGCTGTACGCGCCGGGCACGGTTCCGGATCTGCGGCCCGTTCAGCATACGAACCTGTGCCTGATCGGCTTCCGGCTGGACGATGCGGCACGGCGCGCCGTCGTGGTAGCCTGCATTGACAACCTCGGCAAAGGAGCCGCCGGGCAGGCGGTGCAGAACCTGAACCTGATGCTCGGCCTCCCCGAGACGGAGGGATTGTCATGCGCATGGTAATCAAGCTTGGCGGAACGCTGCTGGATCAGCCGAAGACGCTGAAGCCGCTGGCGGCTCAGATTGCCGCTCTGCCTGCGGGTACGCAGCCGGTGGTGGTGCACGGCGGCGGCAGGCAGATGACGAAGTTTCTGGAAGAGCGCGGAGTGGAGAGCCGCTTTGTGAACGGGCTGCGGGTGACCACGCCCGAAGTGCTGGACGCCGTGCTCAAGATCTTCGCCGGGAGCGTGAACAAGCAACTGGTGGCGGCGCTGGTGGCGGAAGGCGCGCCGGCGGTGGGTCTGAGCGGCATCGACGCGAAGCTGGCTGAGGCGCGGCAGATGAGCGCGGAGCTTGGCGCCGTGGGGCGCATCACGCGGGTCAACGCGGAGCTGCTCGAGGCGCTCACCGAGGCCGGCTTCCTGCCCGTGGTGGCGTGCGTCGCGGGCGACGCTGATGGCCGCATCTACAACGTGAATGCCGATCAGATGGCTTCGGCGCTGGCCATCGCCTTCGGCGCTGACCGGCTGCTGTTCCTGACGGACGTGGAAGGCGTGCGTGGAGCGGGCGGGGCGATCCTGTCGCACCTGACGCCTGACGACGCGAAGAAGCTGATCGCAAGCGGCGTGGCGGCGGGCGGCATGCAGGCGAAGCTGGAGGCAGCCTGCGAGGCGGTGGATCAGGGCGTCTCCGAGGTCGTCATCGCGCCTGGCGCCGCGTCGGGCATTCTCGACCGCCTCACGACGGGCGGGGCGGCGGGCACCCGGCTGAGCTGGGACTGGGAGCCGGAGGACGAGGAGGAAGACGAGTGACCCTGCGGAAGGCGCGGATGAGCGATATCCCGGGCATCCTGCGCCTGATCAACGGCTATGCCGCAAAGGGGCTGATGCTGCCGCGCAACGGCTTCGAGCTGGCGGAAAACATCCGTGATTTCACGGTGGCGGCAGCCGGAGAAGACGTGCACGGCTGCGCCGCCCTGCATTTTTACGGACCCACGATGGCGGAAGTCCGGTCGCTGGCGGTGAACGAGACGCTGAAGGGGGCGGGGATCGGCAGGCTTCTGGTGGAGGCGCTCGACGCCGAAGCGCGCTCTTTTGATCTCGATTTGCTGTTCGCGTTCACCTACGTGCCGGAGTTCTTCACGCGCCTCGGCTACCGTCAGGTGGACCGCGGCGCGCTGCCGCTGAAAGCCTGGAAGGACTGCCTGCGCTGCCCGAAGTTTCAGGCCTGCGACGAGATTGCGGTGCTGAAGTGGCTGAAGCCGGAAGCCGGGCTGGCGGCGCGGGCTGCGGATGCGGATGCTGACGAGCTGATCCGGATTCCGGTGTTTCGGGGCAACTAGCGGCCGCCGGGCGGCCCCTGGCGGGAATCCTGGTACCAGGGGTACCGCATTTCCCTGAGATTTTTCCTAGGCAACCGGCACTAGTGTGGCGAGAATGGCGACCGCGCCGTTTTCAGGCGGCCCTCGGATTCCGTGGCGCGGCCGTGGAGGTTTCCATGCGCACCCAGACGGTCGATGTTCGTCAGGCCCACGGCCGGGTTCTCTGCTGCACGATTTTTCGTCCCGGTGGAAAGAAACTGCTCGCCAAGGGGCACATGCTGAGCGAAGAAGACGTACAACTGCTGGAAACGGAGGGGTTACGGACGGTCTGGGTGACAGAGCTCGAAGAAGACGAGGTGGCCGAAGACGAGGCGGTCATGCAGGTGGCGGCGGCCATGGCGTGCGGGTCGGCCGAGGTGCGGCCTGCGGCGGGGGGGCGGGCGAACCTGCACGCGGCGGAAGACGTGTGCGTGCTGGTAGACGATGACCTGCTGCGGCAGGTCAATTGCACGTCTTCCGTAGTCATCGCGACGGCGGCCAACTTCAGTTTTGCGCGGGCGGGCGACCGCATCGCAACCGTGAAGAGCACGCCGTTCGCGGTCGCGCGGCAGGAGTTGGAAGTGATCCTTGCCACGCTAGGCGAGCGCGGGCCGCTGCTGCAGGCGCGTCCGGTGCGGAATCCCTCGCTTGCTCTGCTTTACAGCGATCATTACGACGGCGAACGTGCGCGCATGATGTTCGAGCCCGTGGTGCGGCAGCGTATGGCGCGGTTTGGCATTCAGCCGCGTTACCGGCTTTCGTGTACGGAAAACGAGGCGGAGGTGGTGAAAGCCCTGGGTTACCTGCTGCGCATGAACCCCGACGTGGTTCTGGTGGCGTCGACCACGGCGCCCGCGGGTCCGGAGGACGTGATCGGACGCTCGATGCAGCGGCTGGGGGCGCATCTGGAGCGGTATCTGGCCCCGGTGGAACCGGGCAACCTGCTCATGCTCGGCTACAGGGATTCCGTTCCCATTGTCTCAGCGCCCGGCTGCTTCCGCTCGGCCAAACCGAATGTCGTCGATCTGGTTCTCCCGCCGCTGCTGGCCCGCTACCGGGTTTCAGGCTGGGAGATCGCCTGCCTCGGCCACGGGGGACTGCTGGCCTGAATGCCTCCCTGCACCTTCCGGGATCAGATCCAGCTTGGGGAATCCTCCTGAAGCGGACCCTGTGGCACACCGGCCGGGAGCCCTGCAAGGGGCTTCCGGCCGGCTTTTTTCCTCGCGGGCACTTCCGCCGCCGCCGGCTTTCCTTCCGGGCGGGCCGCGGCTGCGCAGCCTGGCGCCGGGCGGGCTGGCGCCGCCGGGACGACGGGGCGATGATGGCATGGGAGGCAGGGCAAGTTGCCGAGGCGCCGCGGGACGCTCCGAATCGGAACTTCCGGGTGGTCTTACCCCCACTGGCGCGGCGTGCTGTATCCGGAGGGAGCGAAATCCGCGGACTATCTGGGACTGTACGCGCGGGTGTTTTGCACTGTGGAACTGAACGCGAGCTTTTACCGGATGCAGCGCGCGGAGACCTTCCGCAAGCAGGCGGAGGCCGTGCCGGAGGGGTTCGTCTTCGCCGTGAAGGCGCACCGTTCCATCACGCACGAGATGCGGCTCGAGGGGGTGGAAACAAAGTGGCAGGAATTTGTTTCCGCAGCCGAGGCGCTGGGCGGGAAGCTCGGGCCGGTGCTGTTGCAGTTCCCGCCTTCGTTCCGCTGCCGGCTGGACCTGCTGGAGGCCTTTCTTGACGGGCGCCGGCGCGCCTCCGGCGCGGCGCCGCGGCTGGCATTCGAGTTCCGGCACGCTTCGTGGTTCCAATCAGGCGTTCTGGAGACGCTTCGGGCGTACGGGGCGGCCCTGGTGGCGGCGGACTCGTCGCGGTATCCGCGGGCGCCGCTGGAGATGACTGCGGAGTTCGCGTACCTGCGTTTTCACGGACCCGAGCAGCTGTTCGCTTCCAGTTACTCCGACACGCAATTGCGCGAATGGGCGCTGCGGATCCGGGAGTGGACCGCATCCGGGCATGACGTTTACGCCTACTTCAACAACGACGCCGGAGGCTGCGCCGTGCGGAATGCTTTGAGGCTGCAAGAGCTTGTCGAGAGGAGCTGACGCGCTTCCGGCAGGGACGATCTGAGCCGCCCATGCGGGGGCGGCGGGAGATTCCGTCCGGCGAAGCCGGGATTCAGACGGAGCCAGCGACTGCGAGGGAGAGAAGCAGGCCGCCTCCGGCAGCCGCCGTGTGCGGCCGCCATGCCGCACCCTGCACGGACGGCGCCGCAACGGAAATCCAGCGCTTTGCCCCTGAGAGACACGGCGCGTCCGCGCCGATGCGGCGGGCACGGGCAGCGGAGAGAAGAGCCTGTCCGTTCCGGGCTGAGCCGTGCCGCTGCCCGTTCAGATGGACGGCGGCGCGAATCCGTCAGCGTTTCTGGGCGACGAGGCGCACGACTCGCGCACGGGGATCCTGAGAATCGTTGCCCCATTCCGACGGCATGAGGCGGTCTTCGTAGCGCAGGATGCGGAGGCGATGGTAGACGTTGAGGAGCTGGTTGTCGTGGAATCCGGTACGGGGGTAGGCGGCGGCAGCGAGGGGGAGGGCTTCGATATGACGGCCTTCGATCAGGAGCAGTCCGCCGGGCTTCAGCGCGTCGATGAACTTCCGCGCGGCGCGCACGGCGAGCGGTTCCGTGTACAGGCAGAGGATGAGGTCGAAGGCGGCGCGGGGCAGGAGCATCTTCTCCACGTCGCCGACGCGGGCGTCGAACTCCACTTTCAGCCGTCCCGCCTCCTCGCGGGCGCGGCGCACGGCGGCTTCCGACAGGTCGATGCCGGTGACTTTCCATCCTTTGCGGGCCAGGTAGATGGCGTTGCGGCCATTGCCCATGCCTGCGTCGAGGGCCACGCCGGCGGGCAGGTTGGCGGTGGTTTCCAGCACCAGAGCGCTGGGGTTCACCGGCACGCGCGCGTCCGGGTTCAGATAGACCTGGTCCCAGCTTTGCGGCGCCTTTTGCCGGGTCTGCGCCGGCAGGAGGGACAGCGAGATCAGCGCGGCGAGCGCGGCGGGGCGCTTCATGGAGTTACTCCACAACAATGTCGGTGAGCCAGTAGTTCAGATCGTTGACGTTCACGGTGGCGCGGATCACGGCGCCTACTTTCAGCCTGGCGAAGTCCGCTTCGTTCGGGACGGGAAACTCCATGGTCATGGCCTCCATCCAGCCGTCGATCTTCTCGTGCTCGATGGAAGCGACGCGGGCTTCGGGGCGGAGGCGGAGGACTTTGCCGCGGAGCTGGTACCGCTGCTCCGGCTCACCGTAATCGAACCTGGGTTCGCGGCGCTTGCCGCAGGCGAGGGCGAACAAAGGGACCAGAGCCAGCCACTGCCGGCGATGCATGATGACACCTCCGGTTTCCAATCTTACTTGTAGGCAGCGACGCCCGTCAGGCGCTCGCCGATGACGAGGGCGTGGATGTGGTCGGTGCCCTCGTAGGTTTTGACGGTTTCCAGATTGCACAGGTGGCGCATGACGGGGTAATCGTCGACGATGCCGTTGGCGCCGAGCAGATCCCTCGCCATGCGGGCGCATTCGAGCGCGATGGCGACGTTGTTGCGCTTGAGCATCGAGATGTGGGCGAAATCGAGCTTGCCCTGATCCTTGAGCCGCCCGCAATGCAGCGCCAGCAACTGCCCCTTGGTGACCTCCGTAGCCATCCAGGCGAGCTTTTCCTGCACGAGCTGATGGGAAGCAATGGGGCGGTTGTCGAACTGCTTCCGCTCGATCGAGTATTGGCGCGCCACTTCCAGGCACTCCATGGCGGGACCGAGCACGCCCCAGCCGATGCTGTAGCGCGCCTGCGACAGGCAGGACAGCGCCGCCTTCAGTCCGGCGGCGCCGGGCAGCCGCATGGAATCGGGAATGCGGCAGTCGCTGAAGGACAGCGACGAAGTCACCGAAGCGCGCATGGACAGCTTGCCGTGGATGTCGGAGGCGCGGAAACCCGGCGTGCCCTTTGCGACGAGGAAGCCGCGGATGCCTTCCGCGGTGCGCGCCCAGACGACGGCGACGTGCGCCGCCGTGCCGTTGGTGATCCAGGTCTTTTCGCCGTTCAGAACCCAGGCATCGCCATCGCGCGCGGCGGTGGTGGTCATGCCGCCGGGGTTGGATCCGAAGCCCGGCTCCGTGAGCCCGAAGCAGCCGATGAACTCGCCCGAGGCCAGCTTGGGGAGGTATTTCTTCTTTTGCTCTTCACTGCCGAACGTGAGGATGGGGAACATCACGAGCGCCCCCTGGACGGAGGCGAAGCTGCGCAAACCCGAGTCGCCGCGCTCGAGCTCCTGCATGATGAGGCCGTATTCGACGTTGGTCATGCCGGCGGCGCCGTAGCCTTCGAGGTTCGCCCCGAGGAAGCCCATTTGTCCCATTTCCGGGATGAGCTCGGAGGGGAAGCGTCCCTGGTTGTAGCAGTCTTTGATGACGGGGATGAGGCGTTCCTCTACCCACTGCCGGGTGGTCTGGCGGACGAGCTTCTCCTCGCCGCTCAACTGGGAGTCGATGAGCAGGTAGTCGAACCCGCGGTAGGCGGCCATATTTTTCCATGGTAGCCGGTCGCCGGACGGGTGAGATTTCTGCCGCCTGCGGGCCACCTATTTCATGGATGCCTGCGATTGTCCTGCTGGCGCTGGCGCTGGCAAGCTCCTCCTTGGAGGAAGCCGGGCGCGGCTACGCGGCTCTGCGCGCCGGCGAATACGATGCGGCGGTGGCAGCCTTCGAGCGGGCTCTGGAAGCCGATCCGGGGCTGCGGCACGTGCGGAAAGATCTCGCCTACACGCTGTTGCGGCGGGGCGACCGGGAAGCCGCGCGGGATCACTTTGACCGGCTGCGGCGGGAGGATCCCGGCGACGAGCAGTCGGCGCTGGAGTATGCGTTTCTGTGTTACGAAACGCGCCGGGTGCAGGAGGCGCGGCGGGTCTTTCACATGCTGCGGCTGGCGGCCAAACAGGAAGGCGTGCGCCTGACGGCAGAGAAGGCGTTTGAGAATGTCGACCGGCCGTTGCGCGAAGGGATCGAGCGGTGGAGCGAAGCGGTGCGCCGCGCGCCGCAACAGTGGTCGGCGCATGAGGAGCTGGCCCAGCTGGCCGAGATGCGGGACGAGCTGGCGCTGGCGGCGGAGCACTACGAGTTGGCCTGGAAGCTGCGTCCGCAGAAATACGAGCTGCTGCTCGCTCTGGCCCGCGTCTGGCGGGAACTGGGCCGCGAGGACAAGGCGCGCGCGGCGCTGGCGGCGGCGTGGAAACACGGCTCGACGCGGGTCGGCGAGCAGGCGCGTGAATTGCTGCAGGGCGAGCCGCCTGCGGCGGAAGAGGCGGTGCTCGCCGTTCCTGCTCCGCCGCGTCAGGAGACGGAGACGGTGCTGGCGGCGGCGCCCCTGCCGGCTCTGGAAATGGGGGAGCGGTCGCTGGCGGGAAGCTATCTGAACGATGCCTACCGCTATTTCCGCAAGGCTGTGGAGGAAGAGCCGGACAATGGGAAGGCGCAGTACCTGCTGGGCGTGACGGCGAACCTGTTGCAGCGCGACGAGGAGGCGCTGCGGTGGTTCGCCATGGCTCGCCGCTCCGGCGATGCGGTGATCGCCGCAAAGGCGCAGGAAGGGTATCTGGCGCTGAAGCCGAAGTTCAGCCGAACGACGACAGACGTGTGGGCGATCCCCTTTTATTCTTCGCGCTGGCAGGGCGCCTTCGCATACGGGCAGGCGAAGATCCAGCGGCGCATCCGCGGGCTGCCGGTGACTCCGTACCTGTCGCTGCGGTTCGTGGGCGACTCGGCAGGAGGGAGGCAGGCGGCGAAGGCGCTGCTGCCGCTGTACTTGAGCGAAAAGAGCGTGATCGCGGCGGCAGGCGTGAGCCGCGTGCTGCATCCGACCACTTTTGCGTGGTTTGAGGCGGGGCGGTCGTGGAGCTATGGCGAGCAGCGGTCTTACGAAGAGCGCTGGCGTTGGGATGCGCGGGGAGGCGTGTCGCTGCTGAAGGGCTGGGGGCGCCTGCTGGGCGGGCGCGAGGCGGGGCTGTTCCATGAAGTGAATCTGGACGGTGTCTACGCGTCGCGGTTCCGTCACAACATGCTCGCTTACGCGCAGAACCGCTCGGGCTATACGCTGGCTCCGCTGCCCGGCGGCACGCAGGCGCAGGTGTACGCGGTGTGGAACGCAACGCGCGACTGGCGCGGAGAGTACTGGGGCAATTTCGTAGAGGCGGGCGCCGGCATCCGGGTGATGTCGCCGTCGCTGCCGCGAGGCATGAGCTGGCGGGCGGAATTCGTGCGCGGCGCGCATCTGAGGAACGAATCGAACCCGTGGGGGCCGAACTACTGGGATTTCAGGACGGGCATCTGGTATGCACGCACGAAGTATTAGCTGCTGCGTGGTTCTGCTGCTCTGGACAGGCGGACATGCCGCCGGGGGCTGGCAGCGCGTGCTGGAAGCCGCGGGGCTGAACGGCGCCGGAGCAGTCCTGCTGGAAGGCGACTCGGCTGAGGCGCGGGCGGCGGGCTTCATTCCAGAGGGCGGGCGCGTGGAAGTGCGCAGCGTGACGGATACGCTTCTGCCCTCTCTGCGAATTGTGTGGGAGAAGCCGGAGATGGTGCAACGCTTCCGCATGCCGGGGCGGGCGGTGGTCTTCACGCGGGAGCGGTGGACCGGCGCGCCTCTGGCGGCGGGCTTCCGCGACGGCGGGCGCGTGGTGTTCTGGACCGCCACGCCCATTGGAGACAAGGGCTACGAACGATATCCGTATCTGGCGCAGGCGCTGGTGGAACTCGGGCTCGCGCCACGGGTGGAGACGCGCGGATTGTGGGCGTTCTTCGACTCCTCCTACCGTCTGCGCGCTGATCCCGAATACTTGGCGAACCGGTGGCGGCGGGCAGGCATTGGGGCGCTGCACGTGGCGGCATGGCATTATTGGGAGCCGGATTCCGGGCGCGACGGGTGGCTGCGGAATCTGGTGGACGCCTGCCACCGGCGCGCGATCCACGTGTATGCCTGGATCGAGTTCCCGCATGTGAGCGAGGCGTTCTGGAACGCGCACCCGGAGTGGCGCGAGAAGACCGCCACGGGTCAGGACGCGCATCTGGACTGGAGGCGGCTGATGAACCTCGCCGAGCCGGACTGCGCGGCGGCGGTGGAAGACGGGCTGCGCAGCCTGCTGCACCGGTTCGACTGGGATGGCGTGAACCTGGCTGAGCTGTATTTCGAATCGCTGGAAGGCTATCTGAATCCGGCGCGCTTCACGCCATTCAACGAACGGGTGCGCGCCGAGTTCCGGGCGGAAACAGGGCTCGACCCGGCGGACTTCTACAATCCGGCTTCGCGCGCTTACCATGTACGGGACGCGGCGCCCATGCGGCGCTTTCTGGAATACCGCGCCCGGCTGGCGCACCGCCTGCAGGTGGACTGGCTGGAGCGGGTGCGCCGTATGGCCGAAGAGCGGGGCGGGCTGGACCTGGTGCTGACGCATGTGGACGACCGCTTCGACACGGCGATGAGGGACAATCTCGGCGCGGACGCCGAGGCGCTGCTGCCGGAGGCGGCGCGGTTCGGATCGGCGTTTCTGGTGGAAGACCCCGCCACGATCTGGGACCTCGGTCCGGAGCGTTACGCGGAACTGGCGCGGCGCTACGCGCGGATCGCCCCTGCGGGCGTGCTGCTGGGGGCGGACATCAATATCGTGGAGCGCTATCAGGACGTGTACCCTACCAAGCAGCAGACGGGGGGAGAACTGTTCCAGCTTCTGCACTGGGCGGCGAAGTCGTTTCCACTTGTGGCGATCTACTTCGAAAACTCGATCCTGGGGCCGGACTGGGGGCTGCTGGGCGCGGCGGCGGCAGCCGCGAAGGCGAGCGAACTGGCTGATGGCGGGCTGGAAGTGGAATCGTCAAGGCCGGTGGCGGTCGCGTGGGAGGGCTGCGCGCTGGTGGACGGGCAGCTTTGGCCGTTGCGGAGCCAGGGCAAGTTGCTGTTACCGGCTGGACGGCGCAGGGTGACGCCGTGCGGACAAGCGGCAGCGCCCGTGCTCGAGGACTTCAACGGGAACGTGCTGAAGCTTGAGCAGGTGGACGGGCTCTGGCGCCTGGAGTACGAAAGCCGCGCCCGGGCGATCGCCGTGATGGCGGGCGAGCGGCGGGAGATCCGGTTCTTCCCGCCGGGGCGCCATCAGGTGTGGCTGCGCTAGAACCGGCAGGCTCTCTGCCTTTTTGCATCCGGGCGCGGACAGCTTCATCCAATGGGGCATGAATCGCCGCATTTTGCTGGCAGGGGCTTTGCTTGCCGCCATGTCCGCCCTCGCCGCTTCTTCCATCCATGAATTCACGATGAAGACGATCGACGGCGCGCCGGCGCCGCTAAGGCAGTATCAGGGCAAGGTCGTGCTGATCGTGAACGTCGCCAGCCGGTGCGGTTACACGCCGCAGTACGCGGGGCTCGAACAGCTTTACCGCAAGTACAAGGACCGCGGATTTGTGATCATCGGCGTGCCAGCCAACAACTTCGGCGGGCAGGAGCCCGGGACGGAGGCGGAGATCAAAGAGTTCTGCAAGCGGAACTACGACGTCACCTTCCCGATGATGTCGAAGGTTTCGGTGAAGGGCAGCGACATGACGCCGCTGTACCAATACCTGACGTCCGCTGCCGGAGGCGACGTCAAATGGAACTTCACCAAGTTCCTCGTAGGTAAGGACGGGAAGGTGATCGGGCGCTTCGAGCCGGGCGTGAAACCGGATGCGCCGGAGCTGACCGAAGCCATCGAGAAGGCGCTATAAGAGCCTGAATCCAGCGGCCATCTGATACGCTGGAGAGGGCTTGGCCCGGCGGGCCTGAGCCTTCTCTGCGGTACACATGGCCTCGATTCTCGTCACCGGCGGCGCCGGATACATCGGCGCTCATACTGCGCGGCTTCTGCTCGAAGAAAGGCACGACGTTCAGGTGTTCGACGACCTGAGCAAAGGCTATGCGCACAATGTCCCGAAGGGACGCCTGCACATCATCAACCTGCACGACACCGCCTCTCTGGAGGCGCTCTTCGCAACGCACCACTTTGATGCGGTGATCCATTTTGCGGCTTTCATCGCTGTCGGCGAGAGCATGCAGGAGCCGGAGCGGTACTTCCGCAACAATGTGGGAGGATCGGTGGCGCTGCTGGAGATGATGCGCCGCCACCGCGTCCGCCGCTTGGTGTTCAGCTCCACTGCGGCGGTATACGGCGATCCTGAGACGACACCGATCCCGGAGGACGCCCCGCTCCGTCCCAAGAACCCGTACGGCGAATCCAAGCTGATGGTGGAGCGGATTCTGGAATGGCTGGACCGGACTTCTGGTCTGCGCAGCGTGAGCCTGCGCTATTTCAACGCCTGCGGTGCTGAACCCCGCTATGGCATCGGCGAGGAGCATCAGCCGGAAACGCATCTGGTCCCGCTCATTCTCCGCGCCGTGCGGACAGGGGAACCGCTGACCGTGTTCGGCGGCGACTATCCGACGCCGGACGGCACCTGCATCCGGGATTACATTCACGTCTCGGATCTGGCGGAGGCGCATGTGCGGGCGCTGGAGCACCTGCTGGACGGCGGCGGCAGCGGCGTGTTCAATGCAGGCACCGGGCGAGGCTATTCGGTGCTGGAGGTGATCCGGGCGGCGGAAAAAGCGACGGGCATGCCGGTGCCGTTCCGGTATGGTCCGCGGCGCGAGGGCGACGCGGCGGCGCTGGTGGCGGACAGCTCCAAGCTGAAGAAAACACTGAACTGGAAGCCCCAATACGAAACACTTGAGGCGATGGTCGGCACGGCTTGGGAGTTCGAGCAGCACCGCCGGCGGGTCTGAAGCCCGCGGCCGGATGTAACCGGAAGCGGCTTGTTCTGCGCCTTTTCGGGTGAGAGCGCGTCTAAGCTGAGGAAAGGAATCCTGTGTCTCGATGCCGGCGATGAGTCATCCAGCGCCTTTGACAGGATCGGAGCAGGGGCCTGAAACCCCGAGGCGCGCCAAGCCTTCGCTGCTCCGTCCGCTGCTCGCGGCAGCGGCGCTGGCCGCAGCCGGGATTGCAGGCTGGCTCTACCTGCGGACGGCACGCCAATCCGGCGCGGCGCAGACGGTGCTGGCCGCCACCCGGACGGCCACCGTTCAGCGCGGGACGCTCGACGTGCGCCTGCGGATCTCGGGTTCGACCACGGCGACGGAGTTTGTCAATATCACGGCGCCGCGGCTGCGCGGCCGGGGCTCAGGTTCGATGGTGATCCTGCGCCTCGCCCCGCCGGGCAAGATGGTTGAGCCCGGCGAGGTGGTCCTCGAATTCGACCCGCAGAGCATGAAAGACCAGCTGGACGACACGATCGACGGGCTGCGCGACCGCCAGAACGATGTGGCCAAGCGGAAGGTGAACAACGAACTCAGGATGGAGAACCTCCGCCAGTCCCTGCGCCAGGCCAAGGCGGCAATGGACAAGGCCGCGCTCGACTACAAGACTCTGGAGGTCCGCACCGACATCGACCGCGAGCTGTTGCGGCTGTCGCTGGAAGAGGCGCAGGCCGCATACAAGGAAATGCTGGCTGAGGTGGCGCTCACGGAGCAGTCGCTGGCGGCTGACCTGCGCAACGCTGAAATCTCGATGGAGATGGAGGAGCTGCGCGTCGAACGCCAGGAGAACGACCTGAAGAAGCTGCTGATCCGCGCGCCGATCGCCGGCATGGTGGTGCTGCAAACGATGTTCCGGCCGGGCGGCGATCAGGTGACTGTCGCCGTGGGCGACCGCATGGGGCCGGGGCAGCCGGTCATGAAGATCATCAATCCAGAGAAGATGATGGTCGAGGGCACGGTGAATCAGGCGGAGGTGACACGGCTCAGAATCGGGCAGGAGGCCGTCATCGGGCTGGATGCGTTTCCGGAAGCCACCTACCACGGCAAGGTCTATTCGATCGGCGCCATCGGCGTGGGCAGCCGCCGGGAGAACTATTACATCCGCAACATCCCGATCAGGGTGATGATCGAGAACGCCGACCGCCGCATGATTCCCGATCTCTCGGCGTTTGCCAACGTCCTGGTGGACCGGCAGGAGAACGTGCTGCTCGTGCCCGCCGCCGCCGTCGGCGAGCAGGGCGGCAGGCATTTTGTTTACGTCCGCAAGGAGAAGGGCTTCGAGAAGCGCGAAGTGAAACCCGGCGTTTCCAACGGCGTGCAGACGGCGATTCTGGAAGGGCTGAAAGAAGGCGAGGCCGTCCGGGCGCAATATTAGGTCCGCCGCGCGGGCGGTTCAGAATTCGCAGAGCTGTTCCACCCAGGCGGCGGAGCCTTCCCGCAGCCACCCGTCCAGTTGCGTCACTTCCTTCAACTGCTGTCCGCGGCGCCTCTCCACGGCGACATAGGCACAGCGCCAGTCGGGCAGGGCGGTCATGTCGCCCCACAGCTTCTCGTACTGGCTCACCGGAAACACATCCTCCTGTCCCTTGCCCCAGCGCTTCTTAACGTCCTTCAGCGTGACGTAGGCAGGCATCCGGGCGGCGACGCGGCGCACGGCTTCGCGGGTGCGGACGGGGTCTGCCAGATCGGAGCGGGTCAGCCCGAAGACGCCGAGCAGCGCATCGATGGTGAGCCACATTGTGTTCGTGTTGTAGAAGGAGAGGTCGAACTCCAGCCGCTCCTCGGGCAGGGCGAGGCCTTCCACGAGGCGAACCTTGCCGTCGACGCGCGCCAGCCCGCCGCCACGGTCTTCCATCTCGCGGCCGATCACCTCGCACGTCATGGCGGCGCCGCTTTCGATGTGGAGCGCGAGCAGCGCCGGATCGGCCCAGGCGCCCAGAGTGTCGATGTTGTGCAGCAGCAGATACCGCAGATTCGGCCGCTCCTCCAGGAGGCTGAGCAGCACGCCATTGAGAAGCAGGTTGGGCACCTCGTACCAGTGCCCCACCGGGTGGACGCACTGTTCGGGCAGGTTGCCGGTGTAGTCGGCGCCTTCGCCCGAGGAGACAGCCCATTGGATCAGGGCTGCGCGGGCGCTCTCCCGAACCTTCTGTTTCTGTTCGTCGAGCATCTGCTGCGGCATCTCTTCCCAGGCGAAACGCAGATCGCGCGCCATGGGGATGAGGCGGAGCCCGATGGAGCGGCCCGGCGAGAGGACCACGCGGCCCGGGTATCCGTAGTTCCGCTCGCGCCGCAGCCACTGCTCGACGGGAGCGTGGGTCATGAAGCTGGTGGTGAAGATGTGCACGGGGTCCGTGCCGTACCGGGCGAGCGCGCGGCGGCTCTTGGCGAGGTGGATCTCGACGAAGTTGCGCCAGCGGCCGCGCAGGCGCACGAAGGGGTTGAGCGCCTTGACGACGCCGGCGCCGCGCGTCCACCGCGTGCCCATGCCGCCGGCCAAAGTGAGGATGGCGAGAGAGCCCGAGGCGAGCGCGTCTTCGCCGAGGCGCGCGAGAGCGGGAGGCAGGCCATGGCGCGCATCGGTGACATCGCCTTCGCGCACGTCCTCGATCGCCGTAGCCACCGGGAGGCGGTTCTGCGCCAGTCCGATGCGCCCGCTGCGCAGGTCGGCGCGGATCTTCTCGTGCTGCACGCGGTCGAAGCCATTGGCGGCGAGGAGTTCTTCCAGAGCCTGTCTGCCGATGGAAGAGGCCGATTCCGCGCCGGGCAGCAGGCGCTCGAACATCGCGTAGGCCATGCCGGTCCACCCGGGGCGCGAACGGGCGGCGGCGGCGAACGCCTCGAGTTCGCGGCGCTGGAGGGTGGTGAGCGAGCGCGCCTCCCGGCGCAACAGGGAAGGGCCGCGGAGCGTGTAATAGCCGGGCGGCATCAACGCCTCCGGGCCGGCGAGCAGCTCAGCCATCGTGCCGTTTTCGTTGATCGAGAAATCGTAGACCACCGGATCCATGGCGAACGGCACGCCGCGCTCCAGCCTGCGTTTGGTTTCCAGCAGGATTTCGCCGAGCGTATCCCGTGCGTGCGCAGCGGCGTCCGGATCGAACAGGAACCCCATGCCGCCGCCAGCCATGCCGCCCAGCATCCAGAAGCCCCAGAAGCCGCCGCCGAAGGCGCGGCGCGCCTCCGTGATCAGCAGCTCGGTGTAATAGTTGCCGGCCCAGGGGATGATGGTCTGGATCGGCCCTTCGAAGTTGCGGTGGGTGCAGGCGCCGAGGCCGCGAATGTCGCCCCGCTTCAGGCAACCGATGATCTCATCGAGGATGCGGCCTGCGTCGAGGCGGGCGCGCCACTCGGCATCCAGCCGCAGCAGGTACCGCTCGGTCACCATTTCGAGAACCGGGCCGACGTCTTGGGCCATCCCGCCGTGCACGAGCACGAGGCTCTGCTGCAGCTTCCGCCGCGTTTCCGCGGTGATTTCGTCGAGCGGATACACGCGGTGGCGGGGCAGCAGGCAGCCGCGGCTGATGCCGTACTCGACGTCGCCCGGCCGCGCCGGCACGCCTTCGATGAGTTTCATGCCGGGCCAGACGCCGCCGGAGTCCTGCCAGCCGCCGCCGCTGCCGCCGAGCCACTCGCCGAGGATGGCGCGGGCGGCGACGGTGCGGCGCTCCAGTTCTTCCAGTCCCCCGGTCAGGCGGCGCACCTGTCCTGTGGCGCGCATGCAGGCCGTGATGAGGCAGGCCAGGAGGCTCGTGGAGACGGCAAGGCGGGAGCCCTTGGGAATGTCGTGCACGCGGCTGACGAGCTCGATGCCGAGGCCGCGGCTGCCGGTCAGACGCCCGAGCAGCCCCTCCAGGTCCAGCCCGCTGCCTTCCATGCCGGGAGGCACCAGCCCGGAGGCGATGACGGCGGCCTTCAGCAACCCGAGATAGTCGCGCGCGAAGTCAAAGATTTCGTCCGTGGAGCGGATGCTGGCCGACGCACCAAGATCGACGCTCACCAGGCGCAGGACGGGCTCGTCGATGATACGGAAAGACGCTTCCACGGGCGGGCGCGGCTCGCCCGAGCCTCGCACGGCGAGGTCGATGGAGGTGTTGAAGACGCGCGCGCCCTCCGGATAGTCCATGCCGAGAAAGAAAATGTCGCTCCACGCGCTGTGCGAGAAGTCCATGCGCACGGGCGTCGACTCGCGCAGCACGGGAAACAGGCCCGTCGCCGGATCGGGCGAGAGCAGCTCGCGCCGCACCTGAAGCG
Organism: Arcobacter sp.; assembly: GCA_020723085.1. GTDB lineage: Bacteria > Acidobacteriota > Terriglobia > Bryobacterales > Bryobacteraceae > JANWVO01. The sequence continues at coordinate 108,154 of DYJN01000001.1, read as the reverse complement.
GCGCGTCCAGCGGGTGGCCGGCGCGGAACATCCACTGGTTGCCGCGCGTGCTGCGGACGCTGCGGCGGACCTGATCGGCGAGCGTCTGAAAGCCGAGGCTGCGGTAGGAGGCTGCCAGGGCGCTGGAGAGAGCCGCGCTGGGCCCCTGGCGCCGCTGTTCGGAGAGAAACTCGCGGATGGCCTCCTCGAAACGCCGCTCCAGCAGATGGACGTAGCCGTGGAAGGGGATGCGCCCCTGCGCCGCCGTTGCTTCGCGCCGCGGGATCTGAAAGCGATGGATCGCATAGAGGAAGAACAGCGCGCGGACGCGCTCGTAGAGGTTGTGCGAGCGGCGGCGGAATTCCTCGAGCGCATCGCATTCCCTCATCAGATCCGCGAGCGGGAGCTCCGTGCACAAGGCTTCCAGCGGCTGGTTGCGGACCTCCGCGTCCGCAGCCGTGATGACCTGAAGCAAGCGGCTCATGACCGGCCTCCGGCGCCGCCCGGCTGGAGCGCCAGCATCTCGACGAGCGAGGCGAGAATGGCGGCGCGGTCCGCGCCGGAAAGCGCCAGGGCGAGTTGCGCGTGCAGCAGCCCGTAGCGCGCGCCGAGATCGTAGCGGCGGTCCTGCATCTCGAGCGCCAGGTAGCGTTCCGAGCGGGCCAGCGTATCCAGAGCCGCCGAGACCGAACATGGGCCGGACGTCTGACGCGAGAGCTCCTCCACGAGATCCATGACGGCGGGAGTGAAAACGTGGAGGCCGAAGAAGCAAAGATAGTGGCCCGCCCGCAGGCCAGGGACGAAGAGCCTCTGCTCGGCTTCGGTGGGAGTGGGCTTCTCCAGCACGGCGTCGATGCGGTACAGGCCCGGCTTGCCCGCCACAGGCTGGCCGCCGATGGCGCCGAACTGCGTGATCTGGCCTTCGCGCGTGGCCTGCACGGCGGAGATCGAGCAGTCTTCCTGCCCGGCCAGCGCCACGAGGCGGGCGGCGCAGCCATTGCCGTCATGGCTGACGAAGAGGTGATCGCCCACCATGTGGAGAAACGGCTCTCCGGCGGTGAAAGAGCGCGCACAGGCCAGCGCGTGCGCGTAGCCGCGCGGTTCGGGCTGCTCGATGAACCGAACGCGCGCCGCATGCTCGCCCGCCACGGCGGCGTAGACTTCTCCGTCGCCGGGACACACCACCACCGCCACTTCTTCGATGCCGGCGCGGGCCGCCTCATCGAAGAGAATGGCGAGGATGCTGCGCTCGACGCCGTCGCGGTCGATGAGCATCTGAAGGGGCAGCCGCCGCTGCGACGGCGCGGCCGCGGTAAGGACGCACTTCTTGACCCGCATCAATCCTTGTGTACCATCGAATCGATGCCCGCGCAGAAGACCAACGCCATCCGGCTGCTGGAGAGCCTGGGCATCGCTTACGAAGTGCGCACGTATGAAGTCGACCCGGACGATCTCTCCGCCGAGTCGGTGGCGCGCAAGATCGGCTTTCCTGTAGAGCAGACCTTCAAGACGCTGGTGGCCCGCGCCGGCGAGGCGGGCGTCTGCCTGGCGGTGATTCCGGGCAACGCGGAACTCGACCTGAAGGCGCTGGCGCGCGCCGCAGACGGCCGCAAGGCGGAGGTGGTTCCGCTGAAAGAAGTGCAGCCGCTGACGGGCTACGTCCGGGGCGGGGTGACGGCGCTGGCCTGCAAGAAGGCGTATCCGGTGTTCCTCGACGAGTTCGCGCAGCTCTACGACCGGATCTCGGTGTCGGCTGGGGCGCGAGGCATTCAAGTGCTGCTGAGCCCGGAGGACTACGTGCGCGCAACAGGCGCGCGGTATGCTGCGATCTCAAAGGACAAGTAACGCGGCGGGGCGCCGTCAGGCCTCCGGCGGCTCGAGCACCGCATCCACCAGCAACGGGGCGAGCCGCGCGATGAGAAGCAGTCCGGCGTTGTCTTCCGTGTAATCCACCTTTTTCATGCCGTCCACCGTGATCGCCATGGCGACCGGACCCTTCGGCGCATAGACGATCCCCACGTCGGAGCGCAGCGCGTCGAGCGCGCCGCTCTTGCTGGCGACCCTGTACCCCGAGAGCCTGCGCCCGATGCCGTCCTTGTACTGCTGGCGCTCGAGGATCGCCAGCATTTCGCTGCAGTCCTGCGGCGAGACCACCTTGCCCTGATCGAGAAGCGCCAGCAGTTCGACCATCTCGCGCGAGGTGGAGACGCCAAGGCCGAAACGGCGGTTCTCTTCGAGCAGCCCTGCCCTGCTCCAGCCCGAAGGCGGCTTCAGATCCGCGCCGTCTCCGCGTACCTTGCGCAGCGAGCGCGTCTGTTTCAGTCCCAGCGTGTCGAGGAAATCGTTCACCGCGTCGGCAGTGATGCGGTCGAGCACGAGATTCGTGGCGGTGTTGTCGCTGACGACGATCATGAGATGGACGAGGTCGCGCAGCGGCAGCTTCAAGCCGGGAGAGAGCTCGCGCAGGACGCCGGAGCCGGAGACCTTGTCCTGCGCGCGCAGCTCGATGAGCTCGTCCCAGCGGGCTTCCCCTCTGCGCACCTTCGCGAACACGGCAGCCATGATGGGCAGTTTGATCGTGCTGGCGGTGCGCACGCGCTCGTCCTCGCGCCAGCCGAAGGAAGCGCCTGTGGAGAGGTTGCGCGCGTACAGGAAAACCTCGCCCTGGAACGAAGCGATCTCGCGGCGGATCGCGTCGCGCGGATCGCCGGATGGACGCGCGGCGGCGAGTCCGGCGGCGGGGAGAGAGAGAAATGTTCTGCGGCGCATGGGCTGCTGCCATCATGCCACCGGCGCGGGCGCGGCTGGGGCGGATCGCGCCGGACGCGGAGTCAGGACTTTTTCCTGCCTGCGGCCTTGGTAGCCGCCTTCCGTGCGGGCTTTGGAAGGGCTTTTCCCGCGGGCTCCGGCCCGGCGGCAGGCGGGGGCGGCGCGGGCGCCTGCTCCAGCAACTGCTTCAGCAGGGCCGCCTTCTGGAGTTCGCGCTTGGACGGAGGGATGACGCAGCGGCGGTAAGGGCCTTCGTTATAACAGCTCCGGCAGCGGACTTTCACGGGCTCGCCGTCAACGATGGCCAGAATCGAGTGGTTCGTGACGCGCTTGCACTTGATGCAGTAGTCGTCGATATCGTCGCCGAGCCGGAGCGCTGGCACCGGAGTCTCCTTCCCGCTGAGCCTACCACTCCCATGATCCGCCGCACAAATCGATGGCGCCGAGCCCTAAGCCGGCGGCGACGGAGGCTCGGCGCCCGTCAGCCCGAGCCCCTTCCAGGCAGGATCGGCGTCCGGATTGGGCCGCGGCATGGCTGCGCCGGTCTGGCGGAGCCACTGATGCAGCGCGAGGCTGAGCTTCTTTGCCACGGCCGGCTGCGCGCCGGCAAGGTTGCGCGCCTCGCCCGGGTCGTTCCGAAGGTTGTACAGCTCGCGCCGTCCGCCGTGATAGAACTCGATGAGCTTCCAATCGCCATCGCGGATGGCGCTGGAGGGCTCGCCGCCCTGGTTCGAGTAGTGGGGGTAATGCCAGAAGAGCTGCCGCGGGCGGAGCGTTCGTCCGCGCAGCAGCGGCAGGAGGCTGACGCCGTCCACATTGCGCGCGCGGACGCCCGCGGCTTCGCACAGGGTTGGGAAGAGATCCACGCCCGCAACGGGCGAGTCGATGGAAGAGCCGACCCGGGCGGCGCCGGGATAGCGCAGGAGGAAGGGCACGCGGATGCCGCCTTCATAGAGGTGCCCCTTGCCGGCGCGGAGCGGGGCATTGCTGGTGACGCGCTCCTTCGACGAGCCCTCGAAGCACAGCCCGCCGTTGTCCGAGAAGAAGGCAACAATGGTGTTGCGGGCGAGCCCGGTCCGTTCGAGCGCTTCCAGGACGCGCCCCACGCTCTGGTCGAGCGTTTCCACCATCGCCGCGTAAACCGGATGGTAGCGCCCTCCGGACCGGGCGCGGTGCCGCTCGACGAGTTCCTGCGGCGCGCCCAGAGGGATGTGCACGGTGAAATGGGAAAGGAGCAGAAAAAACGGATTCTGCCGGTTTTGTTCGATGAACCGCACGGCCTCCCCGGCGAGCCTGCCGGTGAGGGACTCGCCCTCGGCGGCCTTCAGCCCGGGCAGCTCAAAGGGGCCGAAGTGCGGGCGGGGGCTGCGCGGCGGGCTGCCGCTTTCCGTGCCGGCGATGTTCACGTCGAAGCCCTGGTCGCCGGGCAGGAAGCCCTGTCCGCCGAGATGCCACTTGCCGATGCCGGCGGTCCGGTAGCCAGCCTGGCGCAGCGCTTCCGCCAGCGTGGTCTCTTCGAGCCGCAGATGGCGCGCCGTGGCGGGCGTGATCAGAGGGCCGCGCGGGGGCGAGGGCCGGCCGGGAATCCAGTCAGTGATGCCCGTGCGGACAGGCCAGCGCCCCGTGAGAATGCCGGCGCGCGCCGGCGAGCAGACCGGCGCGGCGGCGTAGGCCTGGGTGAACCGCACGCCTTCCGAGGCGAGCCGGTCCAGGTTCGGCGTCGAGTGGTGCTCGTTGCCGTAGCAGGCGAGGTCGCGCCAGCCGAGATCGTCGGTCAAGATGAAGACGATGTTGGGGCGCGTGGCGCGCGACTGCGCGTGAAGAACGGCGCCTCCCGCGGCCGCGAGAAATCTTCGCCGGTCCAGCATTTGTTTCCAGCCTCCCTGTGTAACATGCGCAGCCGGCTGAGGGCCGCTACAGCCCGGCCAGCGTTTCCAGGTCTACATTGCCGCCGCTGAGCACAATGCCCACGCGCGCAAAGCGCTGCGGCAGCCTTCCGGCGAGCGCCGCCGCGGCGGCCACCGCGCCGCTGGGCTCGACGACGAGTTTCATGCGGGTCAGAATGAACCTGGCGGCCTCGCGGATCTCGTCCTCGCTGACGAGAAGCACTTCGTCCACCAGCCGTTGAATGATGGGGAAGTTCCAGCGGCCGGGCTTTGTCGTGCGGAGCCCGTCGGCGATGGTGGACGGCGGCGCGATCTCGACGGGTTCGCCGCGGCGCAGGGACAACCAGTAATCATTCGCGATCTCCGGTTCCACTCCATAAATGCGGATGGCCGGCCGCAGCGACCTGGCGGCGATGGCGCAGCCGGCCAGCAGTCCGCCGCCGCCGAGGCAGACGACGAGCGCGTCGAGATCCGGCTGCTGTTCGAGGAACTCCAGGGCGCAGGCGCCCTGTCCGGCGATGATCCACGGATGATCGAAGGGCGGAACCAGCGTGGCGCCTGTCTCTTTCGAGATGCGGCGGCCGATCTCTTCCCTCGATTCCCGCAGGCGGTCGTAAAGGACAATGCGCGCGCCCTGCGCCCGGGTCGCCTCCATCTTGGAGCGCGGCGCGTCGGCTGGCATGACGAGCGTGGCGGGGATGCCGAGGTGGCGTGCGGCGATGGCCACAGCCTGGGCGTGATTGCCGGACGACCAGGCCACGACGCCGCGCGGGCGGTCCTGTTCCGGAATCGAGAAGATGAAATTCGCCGCGCCGCGGATCTTGAATGCGCCGCCCTTCTGAAGGTTTTCGCACTTGAAGAACGCCTGGCAGCCGGCGCGCTCGTCGAAGCTGCGCGAGCGCCACACGGGCGTCCGCCGCGCCAGAGGCGCGATCCGGCCCGCAGCCTCACGGATCGAATGGATGGTGATTTCGTCCATCAATAGCCCGCTTTCTTGTCGACCACATTCCTCAGCGGCTCGCCGGAGGCGTACCGCGCGAAGTTCTCGAGGAAGAGCTGCATGGCTTCGTCGAGCCATGTGGGGGTGTTGTCGGCGCAGTGCGGGCTGAGCAGCACGTTGTCCAGGCTCCAGAAGGGGTGGCCGGGGGGCAGGGGCTCCTCATCGTACACATCGAGGACGGCGCCGCGGATGCGGCCTGTGGACAGCGCCGCGATCAGCGCTTTCTCCTCGACCACCGGCCCCCGGCCGATGTTGATCAGCACAGCCTCCGGCTTCATCCGGCGGAACTCGTCTTCTCCCACCAGCCCGCGCGTTTCCGCCGTGAGCGGCGCGCTGACGAGGATGAAGTCGCTGGTTTCAATCACCTCGTCGAACTCCTCGCGCGGAGAGCGCCGTCCAACGCCGATCACTTTCATGCCGAAGCCGGCGGCGAGGGCGGCGACAGCGCGGCCGATGGAGCCGTGCCCGATGATGCCGAGGCGCCTGCCGTGCAGCTCCTCTACGATGAACTTCTCCCACCGCTGTTCGCGCTGCTGCCGGCGCATGCGGCAGATGTCCTTGGCGAACCAGAGCATGCCGGCGATGGCGAATTCCGCCAGCGAGCGCGCAAAGACGCCGCGCCCGTTGGTCAGCACGACGGGACTTTCCACCAGCGCCGGAAACAGCAGCGAGTCGATCCCGGCCCACATGATGTGCACCCACCGGAGCCGCGGCGCCATCGAGAAGACCTCTTCCACGAGCTCGCGCGGCACGGCGCCCACCAGCATCGCATCGGCTTCGGGCGCCGACTGCCGGAACGCCTCGGCCGAAGCGCCGGCGGCGATGCGCGTGCCCGCGGGCAGCTTGTCCAGCCACTTCAGATATGCTGCGGCCGGGTCGTTGAGAACGAGCAGCGTGTGGGAAGGCATCTCTCGATCCCAGAATAATCCTGCGGCGGCGGTTCTTGCCCCCGCGCGGCGTGGTACGGGAAACTGGAATCCGTGGAGTCATTCTGCACCTGTGGCGCGAAGCTGGTGGACGACGCGCTGTTCTGCCACCGCTGCGGACGCCCTGTGCGCGAGCTGACCACCGAAGCGTGCGGCGAGACGGAGGCGCAGGAGGAGCCGCAGCCCGCGGCCGCCGAGGCGCCGCCGGTCCAGGTTCTGGAGGAGCCGGCGGCTTCCTTCCAGAGCAACACGGCTATGCGCGTGGGATTCCTGGCGGCTGTGCTGGTGCAGCTGGCATCCATCCTGAGCGCGATCGCCGGCGCTTCGCTGCTGATGCCCCTGCTGCTGATCGGCGGCGGGTTCTACGCGGCGGTGCAGTACATGAAGCGGACGGGCGCGCCGCTCAGCGCGGTGGAGGGAGCGCGCGTGGGCTGGATCACGGGCATCTTCACGTTTGTCATCGCCACGGTTTTCTTCACGGCGGGCATGGCGCTGCTTTCCGCCAGCGGGGAGCTTGTTCAGGCATACGAGGAGAGCCTCGCGCGGATGCATCTGCCCGCGGACAGCGTGGAGAGGCTGCGGCGGCTGCTGTCGGAGCCGAAGACGTTCGCCATGACCGTGATTGCCGGTCTTGCCTTCCAGTTTCTGTTCCTGACGATCTTCTGCTCGCTGGGCGGAGTGCTGGGAGCGCGGCTGCGGGGGCGCCGGCAATGACGCTCACCGGCCGGCCTGCATTCGTTTGACCAGGGCCACGCCGGAGAAGATCACGAGCATGGCCGCCGCCTCGCGCCAGCCGAAGGGTTCGCGATAGAAGATCCAGCCAAGAATCACCGCCACAACGGGATTGATGTAGTTGTAGATGGAGACCACCGCCACTGGGAGCCGCTCCAGGGCGACGATGTAGCTCGAATAGCCCACGATGGAGCCGAAGACCACGAGGTAGAGCAACGCGCCCATCCCGCGCGAAGAGAAGTGAATTTCGCCGGGCCAGAGAAGCGACGCCGGGATGAAAGCGAGCCCCGCCGCCAGCTGCTGGATGCCGCCGGAGACGATGGGGTGGGAGCGCGTGGGCAGCCGCTTCTGAAGAAGCGAGCCAAGCGACCAGCTCACGCAGCCGAGTTGAAGAACGACCGCGCCCTTGAGCATGGCGGCGCCCGCAGCGCCGCCCGCGAGGGCGCCGGGTCCGACCAGCAGCACCGCGCCCGCAAGGCCGAGGGCCATGCCAGCGAGCGTGGGCGGGTGCAGAGGCTCGCGCGGAGGGAGCAGCGCGTTCAGCCCCACCATCCAGAACGGACTCACGGTAATGATGAGCGCCGCCAGCCCGCTGGGAATCCATGTCTCAGCCAGCACCAGCGCGCCATTGCCGACGCCGAGGATCACGACGCCATAGAAAGCGGTCAGCGCCAGCTCGCGGCCGCGCGGCATCTCCGCCTTCAGCAGCAGGGCCCCAGCCAGCAGGATGCCGCCGGAGAGCAGGAAGCGGACCGCCACCAGCGGCATCGGCGGCCACATCTCCAGCGCCATCCGGATGCCGAGATAGGTCGTGCCCCAGAAAAAACAGACGGAAATCAGAGCCGCGTACGCCCAGAATTGCGGATGCCCTTTCAAATGCCCAGATTAGCACCTGCCCGGCAATCACGATAAAATGAGGCGTTGATCCTCACGCTGACAGCCAATCCGGCCATCGACCGCAATGTGACGGTTGACCGGCTGGCGTTCGACGACCGGGCTTACATTCTCGATACGCGGAAGTCGGCGGGCGGACGCGGCATCAACGCCTCCTGCGTCATCCACTCGTTCGGCGGGCGGACGCTGGCCATCGCCATCTGCGGCGGGAAAGCCGGGCGGCAACTGGAGGAGTATCTCGGCTGTTGCGGATTTCCCTGCGAGTTCGTCCGCGTCCGCAGCGAAATCCGAACCAACCTGACGATCGCCGACCGGCACGGGCTGGCCATCAAGCTGAATGAGATGGGGCCGGAGCTGACGGCGGCGGAAGTGGCGCGGCTCGAGAAGGCGGTGCGGACGAAACTCGGGGGCGCCCGGTGGCTGATGCTGTGCGGGTCGCTGCCGCCCGGCGTGCCTGCGGACTTCTACGCGCGCCTGATCCGCGCCGCCGAACAGGCTGGCGTGCGCACGCTGCTCGATGCGGACGGCGAAGCGCTGGAAACGGCGCTGGAGGCCCATCCCACGGTGGTGACGCCGAATCAGCAGGAGGCAGAGCGGCTGCTGAGCCGCGCGCTGCTGACCCGGGCGCACTTTCAGGAGGCGGCTGAGCGGATCCGCGGCATGGGCGCGCGGAACGTGGTGCTTTCGCTCGGCGCGAGAGGGGCTGTGGGCGCCTTTGAGGACGGCTCCGCCTGGGAAGCGATCCCGCCGCGCGTGGAAGCGCTGTGCCCCATCGGCGCGGGCGATGCGCTGGCAGCGGCTTTTGTCTGGGCGCTGACCAGCGACGCGACGCGCCCTGAAGCGCTTCAATGGGGCGTTGCGGCGGGCACGGCCTCGGCGCGGCTGCCGGGCGTCAGTTTCGCGTCTCCGGAACAGACGCGGGAAATCCTGGCGCGAGTCTCGCTGGAGCGCGCCGCCTGAGCCCTATTCGCGCGGCGCCTCGCCGCCGCCGTCCTCTTTTTGGCGGCGTCTGGCCAGAAAGTCCCGCGGTTTGATCCACAGAGCCAGAAGCAGGCCAAAGACGGCGCCGAGCATGAGAAAGGTCGCCACCGAGCCGATGACGAGGTAGTCCAACTGCGTGCGAGGTTCCGGGGTGAAATGGAGACCCACCGCCGCCGCGAGCGTGAAAACGCCGGCAGCGGCGGCGACGATCAGAAGCGCGCGCCGGAAGGACTGGCTCATCAGCTCCGATTCTAGTCGTATTTCTCGGCGATGATCTGGCGGCGCTCGAACCCGCGCTCTTTCAGCATCCGCCGGATGTCGTCCACCATCTCGCGCAGGCCGCAGACGTAGACGTCGAGGCCGGCGCGCCCCTCGAGCGCCTCATCGAGATGCGCCTGCACGCGCCCCGTGCGTCCCGGCCAGCCTGCGGGCGGCCGCGTCAGCGTGGGCAGGTAGCGGAAGCCGGGGAGGCGCCGCTCCAGTGCTTCAAACTCCGCACGGTACAGCAGCGATTCCTCATGGCGCGCTCCGAACAGCAGCGTGATCCGCGCTCCGCTGGAAAGCACCGCGTCCGACTCGAGGAAGGCCCGGAAGGGCGCCACCCCCGTGCCGGTGGCCACCAGAACGGAATCGCGGAAGGGCTGGCGCGGCGTGAAGTAGCCGAGCGGCCCTTGCATGGCCACGGTCTGGCCGGGCTCCAATTCGAAGAGCCACGGCGAGAACAGGCCCTCGCGGACGCGGTTCAGACACAGCTCGAAGCGGTTGCCCGGCGGCAGTCCGGCCAGCGAGTAAGGCCGGGTGACGCGCTTTCCGTTCATCTCCGCCGTAAAGGAGACAAACTGGCCGGGCAACGCTTCCAGCGGATGGGCGGACTCGAAGATGAAATGACGCACCTCGCGCCCGATGTCCTGGTATGAGACGAGCTTGGCTTCCATGCGGGCCTCTCTTCCAACGGATGCGTCAGGCGAGAACGGGATTCTCCGGCGGCGGGGGAGGCGGCAGCAGGGCGATGAGGCTTTCCAGGAACGCGCGCCCCTTGCGCCTGCCGTTGTTGCGCTGCCATTCCATGCGCTGCCAGAAGACGATGGAGCCGAGCAGGTCCTGGTCGCGGACGCTGTGGACGCCGGTCTGCTGCGCCACGCGCTCGCGAAAATCGCCCATTTCTTTCCGGAACCGCTCGACGATCGAGTCGGCAATGCGGTTCGACGGGCGGCTTTCGTAGATCAGGCCGCTGGATGCGGTGCGGTAGGTTCGGGCGAGCGAGTCGAGCGCGTCCCGCAGGTCGGAGTCCATGGCGCCCGGCGTTTGCAAAGCGGCCACGGCGATTACCGTGCCGGCGAGCATGACCAGCGGCTCGTTCTCGGCGAGAAACCGCTCGGTGACCTCGATGTCGGCGTTGGGCAGCGTTTTCGGGTCGCGGGCGGGCGGGCGCTCGTGCTGCCGAGCCTCGCGCAGGTGCGGGCATTCCAGCGGGCAGTCGATCGAGTCTTCCCGCTGCTCGCCGCAGCAGACGGCGCAAATGTCGCGCCCGAGGGCGGGACAGGCGCGGCGGGGCGGGCGGGACTCGCACAAATGGCACTTGGCGCGCTCCATTGCTTCCATCGTATCATTCGGACGATGAGCGCCGTGGATATTTACCTGAAGGTGGAAGCCGACCTGGACGAAAGCGAAAATGCGCGCCGCTTCGCCGCCGAACTGTGCCGGATTCTGGAGCGTGTCTACGGAGTCCGGAAGGTGGAAGTGATGAGCCTGCATGAAGGCGAAAGCGAAGGCAGGGCGTAGTCCGGCCTGCGGCCTTCAGGAGAGCAGACGGCGGACGGTGCGGCGGAAATAGCCGTCTGTCATTCCCGCAATATAATCGCAAACCACGCGGTGCAGCGGAAAAGAATCCAGTCTTTTCTGGTGATTTTCCGGCAATTCTTGCGGGTGATTCATGAAAAACTGGAACAGGCTGGCGATCCGTACCATCGCCGCCCGCCGCTCTTCGGCGAGAGCCGGAATGGAGTACAGGCGGGCGAACAGGAAGCGCTTGAGAGCGCGGCTGGTTTCCGCAGCAGCCGGCGCCATGGAGGCCAGCCTCGGCAGGCGCCGGACATCGCCCGCGGTTTCCGCCCCGCTGGCCGCGGCTGCGGCTCCGGTGCCTTCGATCAGTGCGGTTGCCAGAAAGTCGATCAGCCGCCGCTGCGATTCGAGGAACAAAGCGGGCTCGGACGCCTGCGGGAAGAGCCGGCGCGTCCGGGCGGCGATCTGTCCGTAAGCGGGGACAGCGGCCTCGATCTCTTCCATCGTGAACAGCCCCGCGCTCCAGCCGTCGTCGAGGTCGGCGGTGTTGTAAGCGACCTCGTCGGCGAGGTCAATCAACTGCGCCTCCAGAGGCGGGCGCAAGCCGGGGAGGAATTCATCCAGCTCCGGATGCTCGCCGGGCTCGAAGTCGCGGGAGTGCTTCACGATGCCCTCCCGGACCTCGAACGTGAGGTTGAGCCCCGGGAAGGCGGCATAGCGCTGCTCGAAGCTCTCCACCAGGCGCAGCGCGTTCACGTTGTGGTCGAACCGGTCGTCATAACGGCGCATCTGCTCGTCCAGCGCCGCTTCTCCTGCGTGGCCGAACGGAGGATGCCCGATGTCGTGGGCGAGCGCGAGCGCCTCCGTGAAATCTTCGTCCAGCCCGAGCGCCACGGCCACCGTGCGGGCGATCTGCGCGACTTCGATGGTGTGCGTGAGGCGGTTGCGGAAGTGGTCGCTCAGACGCTCGGTGAAGACCTGGGTCTTGTCCTCCAGCCGCCGGAAGGCGCGGGCGTGGACGATGCGGTCGCGGTCCCGCTGGAACTCGTTGCGGTACGGGTGCGGGGGCTCCGGATAGCGGCGTCCCCGCAACTCATGCAGAGGAAACCGGAGCCGGGAAAGATTCACGATCCCTGCTTGCGATTGATCTCCGCCATGATGGCGATCGCGGAACGGCCGACAGCGCCGGGCTTGTTGGCCAGCGGGCTCACCAGCTTGCGGGCTTCTTCGGGGTTCTTCTGCACGAGCAGGCGGGCCAGCGCCAGCGCGGTCTGTTCCCTGGTCACCAGCACTGTGGGCTTGTCAGAAAGCGCGCGGAGGACCTTTTCCGCCTCCGCCGTCCTGCCCTGCGAAACGTACAGTTGCGCGAGGGCGAGCTGCGCGAGAGAGGCATAGTTGCCGCTGCCTGTCTCCGCCGCCTGCTTCAGATAACGCTCCGCCGCATCCACATCGCCCTCATCCGCGGCGCGGGAGCCCAGCAGCAGCGTGGCGGCGGCGGCCTCGTCGCTGCCCGGATACTTCTGGATCAGTTCATTGCAGGCCTTTGTAACGGCTTCCTGCTTTTCCTGTTCGGTCCGGAACGCCTTCAGTTCCGGCGGCGCCTGATCAATGACAGGCGCGTTGTATGCGTCCAGCGCCTTGCCGAGCGCCAACTGGCGTTCCGCCCTCTTCGACCGCATATAACCAAACACAGCCGCCGCAAGGACGATCAGCACGAGCGCGATGGATCCGTAGCGGATGAACGCCTGCCGGTGCTCTTCGAAGAAATGGACGGTTTGACCGACCTCTTCCACGAACTTGTCGGTCTTCAGATCATGTCTTGTCAGGCGGTCCACAGTGCACTCCGCGGCTCAAACCTTTCAGTTTACCATGAGGCCGGCGGCGGACCCGCCGCGCGAAGACGGAGAGAATGACAGAAAATAGAAGGTTCGCCCCAGAGAGCCGCCGATGGATTCAGTGTGGTTTGAAAACGTCAACCGGCGGGTGACGCGGCGCACGGTTTCCGTGGCTGCGGCGGCCAGGCAGAGCCTCGCCCAGGCATGCACGGAAGCGCTCGGGCGCGCCGGCGAAGCGCTGCTCGATCTTCAGAAGCCGGAAGGCTACTGGTGCGGCGACCTGCTGGCGGACACGACGCTCGAATCCGACTACATCCTGCTGCAGCTTTGGCTGTACCGGCCGGATGCGGACGGCTGGAATCCGCCGTCAAAGGCGCGGATCGAGAAGGCGGCGCGCTCCATCCTGCGCCGCCAGCTGCCTGACGGGGGCTTTGACATCTATCCCGGCGGACCCGCCGATCCGAGCGCCAGCGTCAAAGCCTACGCCGCGCTGAAGCTCGCGGGCGCCGATCCATCGAGCCCGGAAATGACACGGCTGCGCGACTGCATCCTCCGGCTGGGCGGCGTGCAGGCGGCCAACAGTTATGTGAAGATCAACCTCAGCCTGTTCGGGCTGTACCCGCGCGAGCATGTGCCAACGATTCCGCCAGAACTGGTGCTGCTGCCCGGGGGCGTGCTTTATGAAATGTCCTCGTGGACGCGCGCCATTGTGGTTCCTCTCTCCATCGTGCAGGCGCGCGGCGGCACGCGCCCTGCGCCGCCGGGCTTCCACCTGAATGAGATCGTCGCGCCCGGCAGGAGCTTCCGCCTGCCGCGCCGGGACAAGCTCTCGTTCCTGTTCTACGGCATCGACCGCGGATTGAAGATCTGGCAGGACCGGGGAAATTCCCGGGTGAAGAATGCCGCGATCCGCGCCGCGGAGAAGTGGATGCTGGACCACACGCGCTACTCCGAGGGGCTCGGCGCCATCTACCCGTCGATGATGTACCTGGTCATGGCGCTGGACGCCCTCGGCTACCCGCGGGATCATCCGGATCTGATGGATGCGATCCGGCAGTTCGAAGACCTGCTTATAGAGCGTGGAGACGAGTTTTACTTCCAGCCCTGTTTTTCCCCGGTGTGGGACACGGCATACGCCGCCTTCGCGCTGGGCGAGATGGGGAAGGCGCCGGAAGAGCGGCTGCGCCGCGCCGCCGACTGGCTGATCGCCCGCGAAGTGCGCCGCAAGGGGGACTGGAGCGTCAAACGCCCGGATCTCGAACCGTCCGGCTGGGCTTTCGAGTTCGCCAACGAGCACTACCCGGACATCGACGACACGGCGATGGTGCTGCTGGCGCTGCTGCACGCGCGGGCGAGCGACCCAGAAGCGCAGGCACGGTGCGAGCGGCGCGCGGTGAACTGGCTTGTGGGCATGCAGTCGAAGGACGGCGGCTGGGCGGCGTTCGATGTCGACAACGACTGGCAGCTGCTGAACAAGGTTCCGTTCGCCGACCACAACGCCATGCTCGACCCCACGTGCCCGGACATCACGGGCAGGGTGCTCGAGTCGCTGTGCCGCCGCGGGCTGGTGCATTCGCACCCGGCTGTGCGCCGCGGCGTCGAATACCTGCTGAAGACGCAGGAACGGAACGGAAGCTGGTACGGGCGCTGGGGCGTGGATTACATCTATGGGGCGTTCCTCGCCATGCGCGCGCTCAAATACTCGGGAGCGCCCAACGTGCAGGAGGCGGTTCGGAAGGCGGCACGCTGGCTTGCCGCCGTGCAGAACCCTGATGGCGGCTGGGGCGAGAGCTGTGCGAGCTATCTGGAAGACCACTTCGTGGCTGCGCCGAGCACGCCGTCGCAGACGGCATGGGCGCTGTTGGGTCTGCTTGCGGCAGGTGAGTCCTATTACGACGGTGTGCGCCGGGGCATCCAATACCTGGTTGAAACGCAGCAGGCTGACGGAACGTGGAAGGAGGATCTGGCCACGGGCACGGGCTTCCCGAACGTCTTCTACCTGCGCTACACGCTGTACAGCAAGTATTTCCCGATCCTGGCCCTCACCATGGCGCGGCGCGCGCTGGGCTGCGGCGAGCCGGGGGTGCTGCACGCGGCGGCCGGCCTGCCGAGCTGAGGCGCCCTTTGCGGCGCGGCAGCCAGCCAAGGACCGCTCAGGTCCGCGACGGCAAAGGCTGCAGGACCGGCAGGCGCTGCCAAGTGAAGCGGCGCGCATGCCTGCGGGATCGTGCGGGTCCAAGCCGGCTGACCGTGCCGCGCAAGAGACGGCCATGCGCGCCCTTCGCGCAACCGGCGCAGAAGCCCGATGGGAGGCGGCCGCCGTCAGGAACGGCGGAAGACCGCGCCGGGATTGGCGGCTGCACCAGGGCGAAGCCGCAAACGGGGCCGGCAGTCGCCCACGAAGGGCTGCCAAGTGAAGCGGCGCGCATGCCTGCGGGATCGTGCGGGTCCAAGCCGGCT
>DYJN01000001.1:29320-92810 GCA_020723085.1 Arcobacter sp. | reverse complement strand
AAGAGACGGCCATGCGCGCCCTTCGCGCAACCGGCGCAGAAGCCCGATGGGAGGCAGCCGCCGTCAGGAACGGCGGGAAACCGCGCGGGGATTGGCGGCTGCACCAGGGCGAAGCCGCAAACGGAGCCGACAGCAGCCCAAGAGGAGCTGGCATATGAAGTGGCCCAACGATCTGCCGGAGCGACCGGCACCGCAGCGGCAGCGTCTCCTGCCCCCGGGCGGCGCCGGCAGGCGCTGTTATCGGCTTGTACGGTTTGGGAAGATCTCAAAATTCGCGAGCTGACGAGATGCCGTTCTCGTGGAGAGCCGCGGCCATTTTTTCGAGCGCGGCTTTGTGAATCTGGGAAACGCGGCTCTCGTTGATGCCGAGGATGCCGCCGATCTCTTTCATCGTGAGTTCGTTGGAGTAATACAGGACGACCACCTTGCGGTAGCGCTCAGGAAGCACGCTCATGGCCTGTTGCAGCCGCTCGCGCATCTGTTCCCGGGCGCACATGACGTCCGGCTGAGTATCCGGAGCGCCCGGATAATCGGGCGGCGGGAGCTCGTCCTGATCCTGGCCGCGGGTATCGGCCGAGACCAGCCCTACATTGCGCAGGTCGAGCGCCATCTGCCGCCAGCGGGAGACGGCGACGCCCATCCGCTCGGCCAGTTCGTCCTCGGTGGGCTGCCGGTGCAGGAGCGCGCAGAGGTCGCGGGTCGCCTGCTCCACCTGCCTGTGCCTGCGGCGCAGGTCGCGGGAAGCCCAGTCCATCTGGCGCAGACTGTCGAGGATGGCGCCTTTGATCCGGTGCTTGGCGTAACTGGAGAAGGCCACCTTCTTGTTGGGGTTGTACTTGGAAGCGGCGTCGAAAAGTCCGAGGATGCCGGCGTGAACCAGATCGTCCAACTCGACATGGATCGGGAGCCCTTCGTGGACCCGCACAGCGATCGCCTTGACGAGCGGGAGGTTTTCTATCACCACGCGGTCGCGCTGTTCGCGCTTGGCCGCTAACCGTTTCTCCGCGGCTGCCGCCGCCGGCTGTTTTACTTGCTTGGCCCTTACTGCCGCTGTCGCTTTTGCCGCCATCGCATCATCCTTCCTGCCATGTCTGGGTTCCTGGCCGGCCTCTCTTGTGGAGGCGTCAGCTTTCCTGCAAGGAACCTTTGGGCTGTCCGGAACCGCTTCCGCGACGCCCGCCGCGACAGAAAGGGCAATCGAGCGGCCATTCCTGGGGGAGGCTGGCCCGCGTGCGACGCGATCTTCTTGGCCGATGGCAAGTGCCAGATTTATAAGGCTGTTATTGAATTCCTCCCGTTCTGCTCCGGTCCAAGGCAAAGCGGCTTGGCGCGGGTCTGAAACCCGATATTCCCGTTTCGATCCGAGTTTGGCCTGGCGCCTCACCGTTCGACTCTCCAAGCTGGAACACCGAGTTTCATATCGGTACAAATTCAGAGTGCCAATAGCAGTAAGGGGAACCCTCCGCGGATCCTCCTGCGCCGATGCTAGCGCGATTCTGAGGAGTTTCCTCTAGGAGAGCAGCCCGATTTCGCAGACAGGAACAACTGATGCAGGCAGGGAGAAAGCCCTGGGAGGAGGGGCGAGGCCGGCGTCAGTCCAGCTCTTCGCGCTTGACGGCGGTCCAGCTTCGCAGCGCCAGAGCACCGAGGAAGAGCAGGACGGCGTACAGGAGCGCGCCTTCCAGGGTCAGGGCGGCCAAAATGGCGATCAGGGCGTAAGCGAGGAAAGCCCATTTCAGTCTGCGCCGGAGCGCGGCGGGGTCAAAGTCCAAGAAAATCACCTCGGCATGTTGTAGGAAAACACCAACTGCAGGCGGATTTCTCCGCCGGTGAATTCCGCCGGCAGGGGGGGGAACGGGTTGGAGGCGCTGATGCTGGCCACCGCCGCCCGGTCGAGTGCGTCGAAGCCGGAAGGCACGGCAATGACCAGTTTCGGCACCTGCCCCGAGCGGCCGATGATGAACTGCACGACAACCCGTCCGCGGGCGCCGAGCCGCGCGCTTTCCGGCATCACCGCGTACCAATTGCGGCGGACAGAGGCGAGAACCTGCACGAGGTACGGGCGGAAGTCGATGCCTTTGGGGTCGCTGAGAAGTTCCAGCGTGCTGCCGGGGCGTCCTGGGCGGGGCGCCTGCACGGCGGCTTCGCTGACGCCGCCGGAACCGGGTGCATCCCCGACCGCGATGCCGGCGCCGCCCGCGCCTTTCACCACGGACTTGACCGTCTCCTGTACGCCGCTGCCCGGCAGGGCGATGCGCGGCTGAGCGGGGGGCAAGGGAGGCCCGCCCACAGGCTCGAACGGGCTGGCGCGCTTCGAGGGCGCGGGCTTCGGGGCTTCGGGCGGCGCCATGCCGGCGAGATGGGGCGCCGCGGGCGGCAGCGTCTGCGCCATCTCGACCTGCGGCAGGTCGAAGTCGAGTTCGCGCCCGCGGCGGAGTTCCGGCGCGCCGGGCGGCGGCTGGAAAGGACGCACGGAACCGCGGGTCTGCGGCTGCAGGAGGGCGGGGCGCGGCAGGAGGGCGGAGATATCGACCTCGGCGGCGGGCTTGCCTCGCTGCGGCTCCTTCTGTGTCAGGCGGAAGGGGGCAGGCGGCGCAACCAGGGGTGTTGCCTGACGGAGGTTGAACAGGACTTCCGTGGCGGAGCGGCGAGGCGCCGCCGCTGGCGGCATCCACAAAAGCAGGGCGGCGAAGATGACATGGAATGCGGCTGCGCCGGCGGCAGCGATCAAGTGGCGCCGGCGCGCGCCGTCGTCGCGCACTTCGAGCAGCAGACGCGGCACAGCGTCCACGCGGGCGGCCAAAGGATGGGCGGCAAAGTTCATCCGCGCCGGGAAGCGGGGCTTCTTCTTCTAGATTGACGCGGAGCGGAGCCGGGCGGCTACCAGTTCGCCGTGCTCGGCGATGCGGCCGGCGATGTGGAGCGCCAGCGACAGGGCGCGGGCGCCCGCTTCGCCATCCACCGCGGGGCGCGCCCGCGAAGCGACGCAATCGAGAAACGCGTCGAACTGGCGCGCCAGCGGCTCGCCTTTGGCGACGATCTGCGGCTCGAAGCGCACCTGGCGGTCATCGGTGACGCGGATCGAGATGCACTCCTGCTTCGCGTAGTCGACCGAGACGTACTGGCGCGGCTGGAAGAAGCGCAGCTTGCGCACGCGCTCCGTGGAGACGCGGGAAGCGGTGAGGTTGGCGATGCAGCCGCCGGGGAACTCCAGCCGGACATTGGCGATGTCGGGCTTCGGGGAGAGGACGGCGATGCCGGCGGCGCGCACCTCGGACGGCTCTTCGCCGGTCATGGAAAGGACGAGGTCGAGGTCGTGAATCATGAGATCGGCGACGACGTCGACATCGAGGCTGCGCGGGGAGAAGACGCTGAGGCGGTGGATCTCGAAAAACAGCGGCAGGCGGAGGATGCGGCGGGCGGCTTCCACCGCCGGGTTGAAGCGTTCGAGATGTCCGACCTGGAGGATCCGCGCGCGCCGGTCCGCGGTCTCGATCATGCGGGCGGCCTCATCGAGAGTGGCGGCCATGGGTTTCTCGACGAGCACGTCGAGGCCGGCTTCCATCAGGCGGCAGGCGAGGTCGGCGTGCGCCGTGGTGGGCGCGGCGACGACGGCGGCATCGCAGCGGGCGGCGAGTTCCTCCAGAGAAGCGCACGGCGCGGCGCCGAATTCCGCCGCCGCCGCGCGGCAGCGCTCCGCGTCCGGATCATAGATGGCGGCGAGTTCCGCCCTGGCGCTGGCGGCGATCACGCGCAGGTGGTTGCGCCCGAAGGCGCCGGCGCCGGCGACGCCCATGCGGATTTTCGGCTGGCTCATTCTTCCTCCGGCTGGATGCCGACGACCGCGATGTTGTGCTCGCCGGCCAAGGCGAGCATCTCTTCCCGGTCGAGCAGCAGGGTTCGTCCGGCATCGACGGCGAGGGCGGTCGTGCCGGTCTCGATCATGGTGCGGATGGTGCCCGGCCCGGCCACGGGCACGTCGAACAGCAGGTGTGCGCGGCGGCGCGAAACCTTGACGAGGCGGAGCGGGCGGCCGTTGACGAGCGAAGCGGCGCGGCGGAGCATGGCGTCGGTGCCCTCCATGGCCTCGACGGCGACGCAGGCGCGCTCGCAGACGGCGACGCTCTGGCCGATGTCGAAGCCGGCGAGGGCGTTGGCCACGCGGCGGCCGTAATCGATGTCCTTTCGTTCTTCCGGGTCCGGTTTGCGGCGCGTGAGCGGGCCTTCAGCGGCCAGCAGCGGTTTCAGCAGCCGCGTGGAATCGGCCAGGCGGATGCCCTCGCGCTCGAGTTCTCGCTGCATGGCGCCGATGAGGGAGTCCGTGTTGCGTTCTTCGAGCGACATCAGGACGCGGAGGAGCCGCCAATCGGGCTTGAGGGAGCTGAACAGGGAGACGTGCTTCACCTGGCCCGCCATGATCACCTCCGTGATGCCCTCGCTTTTCAGGATGTCGATCAGGCGGCCGAGTTCGGCGATCGTGATCCAGTAACAGCGGGAGGCGAGCGCCTCCACTTCGGGCGGAGCGTGGTCCTTCAGGGCGATGACGACGACCTCGTGCCCGAGCCGGCGCGCCTCTTCGAGCGCCAGCACGGGAAAGCGGCTTGAACCGGCAATCAGCCCGTATCTCACTTGACGATCCCGCGCTCGGAGGAACGGATGAACTCGAGCAGCTCGGCCACTTCCGCGGTGGCGGGCACTTCTTGGCGGATCCTGTCGAGAGCCTGCGAGGTATTGAGCGACGCGCTGCACAGCAGGCGGAAGGCCTTGTGGAGGGCCTGAATGGACTCGGCGGCGAAGCCGCGGCGTTCGAGGCCCACTTTGTTCGCGCCAAAGAGCTTCGATTCGCGAGGCGTGACAGTCATCGAATAAGGCAGCACGTCCTGGGTGATGACGCTGTAACCGCCGACGAAGGCGTGGCGGCCGACGCGGCAGAACTGGTGGACGCCGGAGAAGGCTTCGATGATGGCCCAGTCGCCGATGGCGACATGGCCGGCGAGAGTGGCGGCGTTGCCGAGGATGCAGTGGCTGCCGATGCGGGCGTCATGGGCGATGTGGGCGTAGGCCATGATCAGGTTGTCATCGCCGAGGCTGGTGACGCCGCCGCCGCCGGCGGTGCCGCGGTGGATGGTGACGAACTCGCGGATGCGGTTGCGGCTGCCGATGCGGGTTTCGGTGCGTTCGCCCCTGTATTTGAGGTCCTGCGACGCGACGCCGACGGTGGAATAGGGGAAGAACAGGTTATCTTCGCCGATCCACGCCGGGCCCTCGATGAAGAGATGGCCCATGAGGCGGGTGCGCGCGCCGATTTCGACATCCGCGCCGATGACGCAGTAGGGCCCCACATCGGCGTCGGGGTGAATCCGCGCCGCCGGATCCACGATCGCCGTGGGGTGGATGGGCATGGGGTCAGCCCTGGGCTTCGGAGGCGGCGGGGCGGTCGACGAGCTTGCACATGACGATGCCCTCGGCCACCACTTGTCCGCCGACCCTGGCCGTGCCCTGCATCTTCACGACAGTCTCTTTCCGCTTGAGCGTCTTGCACTCGATGATAAGGGTGTCGCCGGGCAGCACGGGGCGGCGGAACTTGGCCTCTTCGATCGAGGCGAAGAGCACGAGCTTAGACTTGCGGTCGGGCACGGTCTTCAGCACAAGCACGCCGCCGACCTGGGCCATCGCTTCGACGATCAGGACGCCGGGCATGACCGGGTACTCGGGGAAATGGCCCATGAAGAAGGGCTCATTGGCCGTGACGTTCTTCATTCCGACGATGCGGTCTTCCTCGATTTCGAGGATTCGGTCGACGAGCAGCATCGGATAGCGGTGGGGGAGAATGTCGCGGATGTCGATGTTTTCGAGCACAGCCATGAGAAGGCTATTCTAACAAACGATGGACGAGATCCTTGAGAAAGCGCAGGCGGCATGGCCCGCGGCGCGCGCGCTGCTGCGCAGGCTGGTGGAGTGCGAATCGCCGAGCGAAGACGCGGCGGCGGTGACGCGGTTCATGGAACTGCTGGCCGAGGAATCGCGCGACTGCGCCTCGGCGAGACTGGCGAGGATGCCGCGAGCGGGGCGGTGCCTGCTGCTGACGTTCGAACTGCCCGGTTCGCGGCGGAAGCGGAAGCCGGGACTGCTGGCGGTGGGGCACGGCGATACGGTGTGGCCCGTGGGAGCGCTGCGGGAGATGCCGTGGCGGGAGTCGGGAGAGCGCGTCTACGGCCCGGGCGTTCTGGACATGAAGTCGGGGCTCGCGTTCTTCCTGACGGCGATGCGGCTGCTGCGCGAGCTGGACATACCCGTCCGCCGCGGCGTGTCATTGTGGGTGGTTTCCGATGAAGAGACGGGCAGCGCGGATTCGCGCGCGCACACGGAGAAGCTGGCGCTGGCGAGCTCGGCGGTGCTCGTGCTCGAGCCGGGCACGGGGCTTGAAGGCAAACTGAAGACGGCGCGCAAGGGCGTGGGCGCGTACACGGTGCGGGTGCGCGGGCGGAAGGCGCACGCAGGCGTCGATTTCAGCGCGGGTGCGAACGCGATTGTGGAACTGGCGCGGCAGATCGAGCGCATTGCGGGGTTCACGGATCTGAAGAAGGGCCTGACGGTGAATCCCGGCATCGTGAGCGGCGGCGCGCGCACGAATGTGGTTCCGGACGAGGCGGAGGCGCACGTGGACATCCGGGTGGCGCGGCTGCGCGATGCCCGGTGGATTGACCGGAAGTTCCAGGGGCTGCGGCCGGTGGACCGGCGATGCAGCATTGAAGTGAGCGGGGGGCTGAACCGGCCGCCGATGGAGCGGACGCGCGGCGTGGCTGCGCTGTTCCGCGCCGCGCAGCAGATTGCGCGGGCGAAGCTGGGCGTGGATCTGGAGGAGTCCGCGACGGGCGGCGGGTCGGACGGCAATTTCACGGCGGCGCTGGGCGTGCCGACGCTGGACGGGCTGGGAGGCGTGGGCGAGGGGGCGCATGCGCCGCACGAGTCGATCCTGACCGCGCCGGCGGCGCAGCGGATTGCGCTTCTGGCCCATCTTGTGCGCCATTTGGGACAATGAGAGGGGAATTTACGCCGGCATGGTGATCACCGGGCTGTATTTTGCTGTAGGCGCCGCGGCGGCGGGCGCGCTGCTGGGGGCGCTGGTCCATCCCTGGGCGGGCGCTCCATTCTACGTTTTTGCGCTGTTCTGCCTGTGGTTCTTCCGCGATCCAGAGCGCGAAATTCCGCAAGGGCCTTACGCGGTGTCGCCCGCCGATGGCAAGATCGTGCGCATCAAGCAGACGCCCGGGGAGACGGTGGTCAGCATTTTTATGAACGTCTTCGACGTGCACGTGAACCGCGCGCCGGTGGGGGGCAAGGTGGTGGACGTGGAGTACAAGCCGGGCAGGTTCCTGGCGGCGAACCGGGACGAAGCGAGCGTGCAGAACGAAATGAACACGATCACGATCGACGGGCGAGGGACCGTGGTGCGGTTCTCGCAAATCGCCGGGCTGATCGCGCGGCGGGTGGTCTGCTACAAGAAGCCGGGCGACTTCGTGACGGCGGGCGAGCGGGTGGGGCTGATCCGGTTCGGGTCGCGAGTGGACGTGCATCTGGGTCCGGAGTGGCGGCTGCGGGTGCGCGAGGGCGGGCGCGTGCGTGCGGGCTCTTCGATCCTGGCCGAAATGACGCCGAAAGAATGAGACAGCCATGGGAATGCCCCGGGTGAATCTGCGCGAAAGGCTGATCGATCCGAATTCGCCGGACCGGCGGCCACGGCGCGCCGCGTATGCGCTGCCGACGCTGTTCACCGCGGGGAATCTGTTTCTGGGATTTCTGGCGATCGTGAAGTCCATCGAAGGGGCGCTGTGGGCCCATGCAGGGCACCTGGGGACGAATCCGCACTGGGAGCTGGCGGCGAAGGTGATCGGCGTGGCGGTGTTTTTCGACGGGCTGGACGGGCGGATCGCGCGGCTGACGAACACGACGTCGGAGTTCGGCAAGGAGCTGGACTCGCTGGCTGATGTGATCAGCTTCGGGATTGCGCCGGCGGTGCTGGCGTTCGTGTACGGCTTTCAGTTTCTCGATCCGGCGACGCCGCCCGAGGCGCGGAAGTATGTGCTGCAGGCGGGCTACTTCCTTCTGTTCATGTTCGTCTGCTGTGGCTCGATGCGGCTGGCGCGGTTCAACATCACGTCGAACCCGGTGCCGCGCAATCCGGGGCGTCCTGACCGGAAGTATTTCGTCGGGCTGCCGATTCCGGCGGCGGCGGGGATGGTGGCGGCGGTGGTGTATGCGGCCGATTCGGCGCCGCTGACGCTGTGGCCGCTGAGCGCGGCTTGGGCGGCGCTGCTGGGGCTGCTGAGCTTCCTGATGGTGAGTACGTGGCGCTACCGCAGCTTCAAGGACATCAACCTGCTGAGCCCGCGCAGCCCGCGCAGCGTGGTGCTGCTGGGCATGCTCTTTTACCTGATCTGGCATTTCTCGCAGCCGGTGCTGCTGGCGATGGCGACGGCATACGTCGGCAGCGGGATCCTGGTGCGCATCGGCGGGCTGTTCCGGCACGCCATCCGGCAGGCGCCCGCGGCGGAGCCGACGGGCGGAGGCGGAGAGGGCCATGCGTAGCACAGACTGGCTGCTGGTGGGCGGCGACACGCTTCTGGGCCGCGAGATCCGCGATCTGATCGAAGAGCAGAAGCTGCCGGTGCGGCTGACGCTGGCCGCGAGCCGCGCGGAGGAGCACGTGCTTTCCGCGCCGGAGGAGGAATCGGAGGACATCGCGGTGATGCATGCGCTGGACCGGACGCTGGTGGAGGCGTCCGATGTCGTTCTGCTCGCCGGGACGCGCGAGGCGAATGAACAGGCGGCGGCGCTGGCGCGGCAGTGCGCCGCGAAGCCGGCGCTGGTGGATCTGACGGGGCAGTTCGAGGATCTGCCGGAGTCCCGGCTGCGCGCGCCGCTGCTCGAGAGGGAGGAGACGGCGGCGGAACCGGAGACGATCCACACGCCGGCGCATCCGGCGGCGGTGGCGCTGGCGAGGCTGGTGGCGCTTCTGCATGCGAAGCGCCGCGTGGTGCGCGTGGTGGCGACGATCTTCGAGCCGGCGAGCCAGCAGGGGCGGGCAGGGATCGATGAGCTGCAAAATCAGACGTTGAGTCTGCTGAACTTCCGCCAAGTGCCGCAGGAGGTGTTCGGCGCGCAGGTGAGTTTCAACCTGCTGCCGCGTTACGGCAGCGGCGCGCCGCACGCGCTGGGCGAGGCCGCGGGGCGGATCGAAAGGCACCTGGCGACGCTGTGCGGGGCGCGGGGCCTTCCGCTGCCGTCCGTGCGGCTGATTCAGGCGCCGGTGTTCCACGGCTACTGCCTGAACGTATGGGTGGAGTTCGAGAAGCGGCCGCCCGTGCGCGTGCTGGAAGAGCTGCTGGAAGAAGCGGGGATCGAGATCCGCCGGTCCGATGCCGAACCCGCGTCCAACGTCAGCGTGGGCGGGCAGGTCGGGCTGGCGGTGAGCGATGTCGCGGCGGACCACGCGTCGGATCAGGCGGCGTGGCTGTGGCTCGGGTTCGACAATCTGCGGGCGCACGCGGAGGCGGCGCTGCTCACCGCAGGGCTGCTGGCGCGCGGGAGGGAGACGCGGTGAAGCGCGCCGCCGCCGTGGCGCTGGCGGCTTGCGCTCTGGCAGGCTGCGGCTATCATGTGGGCGGGCGCGCGGACCTGCTGCCCTCGACGCTGCGCACGATCGCGGTTCCGGCATTCGGCAACGCCAGTCCGCGCTACCGGCTCACGAGCCAGCTTCCGGCGGCGATCGTGCGCGAATTCCTGACCCGCACGCGGTACCGGGTGGTGCCGGATCCGAACGAGGCGGACGCGGTGCTCTACGGCACGGTGACGAACTATTTCAGCTTCCCGTCGCTGTCGGATCAGCGCACGGGGCGCGCCTCGGGCGTGCAGGTGCACGTGTTTCTGGACGTGAAGCTGGTGGAACGGGCCACGGGCAAGCTGCTTTGGGAACGGCAGAACTACGAATTCCGCGGCCGCTACGAGATCGCCGTGGATCAGGCGCAGTACTTCGACGAGAGCGGCACGGCGCTCGAGCGGCTGAGCCGCGAGGTGGCGCGGCAGGTGGTGAGCTCGATCCTCGAGGCTTTCTGACACGATGACGCCCGAACAGTTTCTCCGGGAGCTGGAGCGCAAGGCGCCCCCTCCGCTGCTGCTGTTTGCCGGACCCGAGGACTGCCTGCGGCGGAAGTGCCGCCAGGCGCTGCTGGCGAAGTGCCTGACCGAAGAGGAGCGCGATCAGGGATACGTGCGGCACGACCTGGAGGAAGTGGCGCTGGCAGAGGTGCTCGATGACGCGCGGTCGTTTTCGCTGTTCGCGCCACGGCGGTTGATCTGGGTGTCCGCGGCGGAGGCGGCGTTGCCGAGGGCGCGCGGCTCGGAGGAAGACGAAGCGGGCGCGAAGGGCGGCGCGCCGAAGAGGATCGCCGAATATGCGAAGGACCCGCCCCCGGGCGTGACGCTCGTGTTCGACGCGCGGCGGTGGGACTTTGACGGCGAGGACAAGACGCGGATGGAGCGGCTGCTGAAGTTTTACGCGGCGGCTGCGGTGGTCGAGTTCCGGCGGCTGGACGGACGGCAGGCGCAGGAGCTGGCGCTCGAGCTGGCGGCGGGGCGCGGGCTGAAGCTGGGGCGAAGGGAAGCCGAGCTGCTGGCTGCGGTGACGGCGGCTGACGGGATGCGGATCGAGACGGAGATCGAGAAGCTGGCGCTGTACTGCGCCGGGCGGGCGGCGACGGAGGCTGACATTGCGGCGCTTGTGCCGGATGCCGAGGAGTCGACGGTCTTCGAGCTGGTGGATGCGCTGGCGCGGCGGGACCGGGCGCGGGCGCTGGATCTGCTGGACCTGCTGATCCGCGCGGGCGAGTACCTGCCGCTGGCGCTGATGTTTCTGGAGGGCGTGTTCCGGATGGCGCTGGCGGCGCGCGAGCAGAAGCTTCGCACGGCGCAGGAGGTGCAGAGCTATTTCCAGCGGCTGGGAGTGCCGATGTGGCGCTCGCGCGCGGAGCAGATCCACGCGGCGGCTTCGCGTTTCACGGCGCCGCAGCTGGCGGCGGGGATCGGGGCGATCTTCGAAGCCGACAGCGGGATGAAATCCACGCGCCCCGACGACCGCCTGGTGATGGAGCGGTTCATTTTGCAGCTAACGGCGTAGGCGCCGCTCTGGAGAAGCGCGCGCCGGGAGACGTTCGCGAAAACGAGGTTCGCCGGCGGGGGCGCCGTCATCCAAGGGGTATGCGCGTCCTATGGCTCCCTTTGTGGATGGCTGGAATGGCTTTGGCACAGCAGCCGCAGAAGACCGGCCTGTGGCAATTGAGCGGGCAGATGGAGGAGCTGGTGCTGCGCGTGGATCCGGCCGTGGTGCAGATCCTCACCACGGAATTCCAGCGCGGGGAACGCGGAGCAGCGCCCGTCGTGCGGGTGGGCCGCGGCAACGGTTCGGGAGTCATCGTCGATCCGGACGGCTATATCGTCACCAATGAGCATGTGGTCCGCAGCGCCCGCTCGATCGCCGTGCTGGTGCCGGAGATGGATGCGCAGCACCGCTTTCAGTCGATCGTGAAGCCCGGCGGCAAGCGCTACCCGGCGCGGCTGATCGGGCAGGACCCGGAGACCGACATCGCCGTGCTGAAGATTGACGCTGGGAATCTGCCGCACCTGCAATTCGGAGATTCCGAGCGGCTCCGGCAGGGGCAGCTTGTGCTCGCGTTCGGCAGCCCCTACGGACTGGAGAACACCGTCACGATGGGAGTCATCAGCTCCGTCGCGCGGCAGGTGCGGCCCGATGATCCGATGATCTATCTGCAAACCGACGCGGCCATCAACCCGGGCAACAGCGGCGGGCCGCTGGTGAACCCTGCCGGCGAAATCGTCGGCATCAACACGTTCATCCTGTCGGCCACCGGCGCGAGCGCGGGTGTCGGATTCGCCGTGCCCGCCAATATCGTGCGCACCGTCTACGAGCAGATCCGCAGGCACGGCCATGTGCGCCGCGGGCAGATCGGCGTGGTCGCGCAGACGATCACGCCCGACATGGCGCGGGCGCTCCAGCTGCCGCAGGACTTCGGCGTCATTCTGGCCGATGTTGCGCCGGGCAGCTCGGCCGCCGCGGCGGGTCTCGAAGCGGGAGACATCGTGCTGAGGATGGAAGGCAAGCTGATGGAGAATGCCCGGCAGTTCGGCGTCGGCCTCTATGGCAGCGCGGGGCGCACGGTCTCCCTGGAACTGCTGCGGAACGGACAGAAGCTCACCCGGAAGGTGGCGGTGCTCGAGAGGCCGCGCGATCCGGACCGGCTGTTGTCCCTGCTGGAAGGGGACCGGAATTACCTGCCGCGGCTCGGCGTTCTCGCAGTGGATCTCGATGAGCGGGTCACGCCGCTGCTGCCGCCGCTGCGGCATCTGAGCGGCGCCGTCATCGCGGGGATTGTGGCGGATATGGCGCCGGAAGGGGAAGCGCTGCTTCCCGGCGACGTCATCTTTGCCGTCAATGGCCGCCGCGTCGCGGGGCTCGACGACCTGAAGCAAGCGCTCGCCTCCATCCCTCCGGGCGATCCGGTGGTGGTTCATCTCGAGCGGATGGGGCAACAACAGTTCGTGCTGGCGTCGCTCGACTGAAACGGCTTAGCGGCTCTGAAGGCGCCGCAGGGCGGCCTCGCGGTTGAGGCGGGCGTTCTCGTAACCGGGCTTGAGGGCGAGCGCGCGGTCGAAGTCGGCGAGGGCCTCCTGATAGCGGCGCAGGCGCATCAGGGCGTAACCGCGGGCGTTCCAGGCCAGGGCATTCGTGGGAGCGAGCGTGACGGCGCAGGTGAGGGGATCGAGCGCCTCCTGGAAGCGCTCCTGCTGGATCAGGCGGCGGCCTTCGGAGTGGCAGGCTTCGGCGCGGCGCCGTGCTGCGGCGGGAGGAGCGGGAGGCGCAACCGCGGCGGGGGGCGAAGAGCCGGATGTCCCTGGCGGAGCGGCGCCTCGGGCAGGCGCAGGGGCTGGCTGGAGCGGAGCCGCGGGCTGAACGGGAGGGGTTTCCGCGGGCGGCGCCGGGGACGCAGCGGCGGCGCGCCGCTCGGCCAAAGCCGCGCGGGCGCGCGCAGCGGAAGCACGGAGATCGGGATCATCCGGAGAGAGGGCGAGGGCCTGCTCGAGATCTTTCAAGGCTTCTTCGTAACGGCCCAGGAGGAAATAGGCCGAGCCGCGGGCGTGCCAGCCGAGGGGGTTGCGCGGCTCCAGTTCGATGGCGGCCGTGCGGTCTTTCAACCCGAGCTCGTGCATGCCGAGGGCATGCAGCGAGCCGCCGCGCGCCACGAGGGCGGCTGCATTGCGAGGGTCGGCTTCGACGGCGCGGTTGCGGTCCGCGAGCGCCTCCTCGTGGCGGCCTTGGCGGCTATAGAGATCGGCGCGCAACAGGAGCGCGCGGACGAAGCCGGGGCGGGCATCGATCGCCGCCGTGTAGTCGGCCATCGCGCCCGGAATGTCGCCGAGCACCTCGCGCGCGGCGCCGCGGAGCAGGAGCGCGCCGGCGCGCTGCGGCCAGCCGGCGGGCGCGGCGTCGAGAGCGGCGGTGAGGTCGGCGGCGGCCCGGTCGAAGCGGGCCACGTCGCCCTGCGCGCGGCCGCGTTCAAAGTGCGCTTCGTACAACCGCCGATCGAGATCGAGCGCCCGGTCGAAATCTTCGATGGCGTCGTGATGGCGGCCGAGCGACGCGCGGACGCGGCCGCGGGCCAGCCAGGGCAGCGGGTCATCGAGGCGCAGGCGGACGGCGCGATCCAGCGCGGCCAGAGCTTCCTCCCTCCTTCCCAGAGCGGCCAGCGCCTCTCCGCGGCCGCGCTGCACGGCCGAGGTTTCATGGCCGAGCTTCAGGCACTGCTCGAACGATTCGAGCGCGCCGCCCGCGTCGCGGCGTTTCAGCCGCAGCTCGCCCTGCAGCCGCAGGGCATCCGGGTCGGAGCGGTTCCTCTCCAAAGCGCGGGCGATGCCGGCTTCCGCTTCATCGATCCGCCCGAGCCGGAGCAGGATGCCGGCGCGCCGCCGCAGCGCCGCAGACGATCCCGGATTCTGCCGCAGCACTTCGTCGAACGCGGCCAGAGCGTCTTCGAGCCGTCCCTCCAATTCGAAGCGGACGCCCCGCTCATAGGCAGCCTGCGCCTGCCGGCTGCCGGATTGTGCCGCCGCGCCGGCAACAGAAAGCGCGGCTAGGCACAGCAACGCCGCCATTCGCATGGCGCCCCTCCTCCGGCGCATCTTACTACATGGCGCGGATGATCTCTTCGAGCCGCCGGGCAAGCGCCGCATGGTCCTCTCCCTCCAGGCGGACGGGCTTACCGATCTTCACCCTCACGATGCCGGGACGGGGAAACTTCCAGTCCGGATGCAGCACGCGGTTCGAGCCGCGGATGCGGACAGGCACCACCGGGATGCCGAGCCGCGCGGCCATCACGCCGATGCCCGGCAGGAAGGGCAGGATCGAATCGTCGCGGCTGTGCCTGCCTTCAGGGAAGATCAGCGGGCACCAGCCCTCGCCCGCAAGTTCGCCGAGGTAGCGCAGCGCATCGCGTGCGCCCGCTTCGCGCTGCGGGATGGGGACGGCGTTGAAGACCAGGCACGCCAGACAGTAATTGAGCGAGTTGGTGAGCCGCTTCCACCAGGGGAAGCGCTCCGGGTGGAAGTGCGCGTCGAAGAACTCCTTGCGCATGGCGGGCGCGAGGCGGTGGCGCCACTTCCAGGGCATCGCGATGAACAGCACGGGCGTGTCGAAGTAGCCCTGATGATTGGAGGCGAAGAGCGCCGGCGCCTCCAGTCCTTCCAGATTCTCGCGCCCTTCCACGCGCACCCACGCGAACAGGCGCGCCAGCCATAGCACCCAAGTATTCAAGTGGAACACGCGGTGCCAGTGCGCCCAGCGGCTCCGGCTCCAGCGGGGGAATTCGAATGGTTCGGCGGGGGGCGCGGGAGGCGCCTTCTCGAGCTGCCGGAGGTCGGCGACGGTGCGTGCGGAGGCGAACGCCGCTTCGTCCAGCGAGCGGCCCAGCTGCTGCTCGAGCGCGACCATCAGCTCGATGCGGTCGAGCGAGCTGAGGCCGAGCCCTTCGATCGGCGTGCCGGGCGCCAGTTCGCGTCCGCCCGCGTAGCGGGCCAGGATGGCGGCCACGGGATCTTCCGCCGCCCGCGCCGCCGCGGGGGGCGCGGCGCCGGACACCCGCTGCCGGATCACGCGGCGTTTCAGCTTGCGCGTGCCTTCCGTGCGGGGCAGCTCCGCTTCCGGCCAGACGGTGTAGGCGCGGATCTTCTGGTGCTCTTCCAGTTGCGCGTTCGCTTCCCGGATGACGGCTTCGGCGGCGGCGCCGCCGTCGAGCACGAGCGCGGCATGCACGGTCTCGCCGCCCCCGCCGGGCAGGCCCACCACGGCCGACTCGCGCACGCCGCGGATCGAGTTCAACACCTTCTCGACATCTTCAGGGAAGACGTTGCGGCCGTCCGGCAGAACGATCATTTCTTTCTTGCGGCCCCTGATGTAAAGCCGCCCGCCGGAGTCGAGCTCGCCGATATCGCCCGTATGGAGCCAGCCGTCCTCGAACGCTTCGGCGGTGGCCTCGGGATCGTTGAAATAGCCGGACGTGATGTTGGGACCGCGCACCAGCACTTCGCCGTCGGGCGCGATACGGATTTCGACGCCGGCGATCGGCCTGCCCACCGAGCCTTGCCGCGCGTGGAACGGATGGTTCAGCGTGACGATGGGAGCGGCTTCCGTCAGCCCGTAGCCCTGGATGACGGCGAATCCGAGCTTGCCCCAGAATTGCTCCAGACCGCGCTCCAGCGCCGCCCCGCCCACGATGAAGCTCCAGAACTTCCAGCCGAAGAGCCGGTGCACGCGGCGGTAACGCCACCAGCGCCTCCAGAACTTCTCGCCCGGGGGCGCCGCATCGGCGGCTTCCGGCGCGACGGCGAGGATGTATTCCCGCAACAGTTCGAGAATGCGCGGCACCGACACCAGCACGCTGATGCGGCGCGTGCGGATCTGCCGGACGATCTCGCGCGGGTCCTGCGTGCGCAGGAAGACCACCGTGCCGCCGAGCACCGGCGGAATGAACGCCGCCATCGCCTGCCCGAACATGTGGCTCAGCGGCAGCAGATCGAGGAAACGGATGGGATGGAACGGGCGGGCGTAGAGGAGATACTTCCGGATCTCGCGCTCAACGGGGACAATATTGGCCAGAATGTTCCGGTGCGTGATGACGACGCCCTTGGGATCGGCTGTGGCGCCGGACGTGAACAGGATCTGCGCGGTGTCGGCGGCGGAGATCTCGACGGGCTCCAGCGGCGGCGCGGGCGTGCGCCAGTCGAGATCGGCAAGCCGCCAGACGGGAATCTGCGCCGGCGGCGCCTCCAGCCGCACGGCGTCGCCGATGAGAATGGCCTTCGGCGCTGTGATGCGGACGACGCGCTCCAGAAAGTCGGGAGAATGTTTTTCGTCGACCGGGACCACCGCGGCGCCCCGCAACAGGCAGCCCCAGAAGGCGGCGATCCATGCCGGGCGGTTCTCGCTCCACAGGATGACGCGGTCGCCCCGCCCGACGCCCTCTTCCGCCAGACGCAGAGCGAAGCGGCGCGCCGCCGCGCCAAGCTGCCCGTAAGTGTAAGAGCGCGGGCGCACGCCGTCGTCGAAGACCAGATAGACGCCCTTCTGCCCCACGGCGGACTCGAAGAAGTCGATGAGCGTGTCGCGCTTCATCCCTCTCCATCGTAGCCACGGTCGTGAGGGGCGGGTCACTGAATCGTGCTGGAGCCCTCGGCGCCGAGCGTCATGTCCGCCACGTTGCGGTTGATGTAGTTGTCGAGGTTGATGACGTAGGTCTCGGGCGCGTCGATCAGCACCGGCGAATGTGTGGCGCAGACGATGCGGAACTTCTTCTGATCGACAAGCTCCATCAGCATCTTGAGAATCCGGCGCTGGTTGGAGACCGACAGCGCCATCTCGGGTTCGTCGAGCAGCAGCATCGTGCCCTCGGGCAGCGCCGGGAAGGTCTCGCGGAACAGCGACAGCATCACCTGCCCGTGCGACGCCATCTGAATGAACTCGCGCATCTGCGGGTTGTTCTGGAACAGCTCCGCATGCATGCGCGGGTTGTGGTGCTCGGCATCGAACAGGAACACGCGCGGGCACTCGACCCTGTTCTCCACCCGGTAAATGTAGTTCTCCACCTCCTCGCCCCGCATCGCGTAATAGATCGAATGCAGCAGCGTCGACTTGCCGCAGCCGTTCTCGCCGGTGAGCAGGATGAGCGGGTGCCGCAGGTCGACGATGAGCGGCATATGGAAGTTCAGGTTCACGAGAACCGGGTGAGCCAGGATTTTCAGGAACATGCCAGAGGGTCTGCTTCCAGAATAGCAGCGGCGCCTGCAATTGCCGCCGCCGTCAGCCGCGGGTCAGCCGGAACCGGCGGAAGGAGGCGGTGTTGAAGAAGCTGCCCAGCCCGATGCGGCCGGCGCCGAGGCTGAGATCCACAGCCTGGAGCGATGGCGAGGTCTTGCCGTCGACCCACGCCTGAACCATGCCGGACGCCGCGTCATACCGCATCCGCACCGCGTGCCAGCCGCCGGTGGGCAGCGAGCCCGGACCCTCCAGCGGGCTGATCCGCACACGGTCGCCCCCGAAGCAGTGGAAGACCCCGTTGTGCACCTCCACCTTCGAGGCAGGATCGTCAGACAGGTGGACGTAGTTGAAGTAGCCGTCCTTCTGCCAGGCATAGACGAGGATCAGCGAGCCCTTCGGAGAGGAGCGCATCACTTCCACTTCCAGCGTGAACCGTGCCAAGGGCTCTGTCCTGGCCAGCGCGAACTGAACGGGACGGCGGGGATTCGACTGCTGCGGGCGGGCGGTCAGCAGGCGCAGCTCGCCGCCTTCCGCTTTCCAGTCGGAAGCGGAGATCACCTGCCAGCGCAGGCCGAAGGCTTCGATCTCCTCGGCGAGCGGCGGCGTGGCGGGCTTGCCGCTTTGGGCGGATGCCAGGATGGGCATGGCAGTGAGAAAAGACCGGCGCAGCATGGCTCCATGACATCAAAACCGGCGGCGCAAGACAACGCCGGCGCCGTCAGTGCGAGGCGGCGCTCTCCTGCTCCGCCCGGATCTCCTCGAGGAACGCCCGCAGGCGCGTCACATATCCGGGGCCGGCCGTTTCCGGGATGTCGTTGTGGCCGGCGCCCGGGACCGTCCAGAACTGCTTCGGCTGGCTGGCGGCGTCGAACACGGCGCGTCCGAGCCGGAACGGAATCACTTCGTCCCGGTCACCATGGATGACGAGCAGCGGCGCCCGGATGCGAGCGAGGCGGCTCCGGACGTCGAATCCCCAGACGAGGAGCGGGCCGAGCACCGGGAGCACGGACTGCGCCACGGCGCGGGCCGAAGGGAAGGGGGCCTCCAGAATCACGCCGCCAACGGCCTCTACGGAGGCCACATGGGCGGCTGCGGCCGTGCCGAGCGACTCTCCGTGCACGATGATCTGCTGGGGTGCGAAGCCCCGCCCGCGCAGATACCGGTAGCCTGCCAGGGCGTCTTCGTAGAGGCCCGACTCCGTGGGGCGGCCTTCGCTGCGGCCATAGCCGCGGTAATCGATGACCAGAACAGGGACACCCGCCTGCTGCCAGGCCAGGATATGGCGGGCGCGATGGGTGACGTTGCCGGCGTTGCCGTGAAGGAACAGGACGGCTGCGGGCGCCGGTTCGAGGGGTTTCCACCAGGCGTGGATCCTGTGCCGTCCGCTGCGCAGCCAGACATCTTCGACGTCCAGGCTCCTGGCCTGAGGCCAGTTGCCTTCGGGGTAGGGCATGGGGAAGAAGGCGGAGCGGTTGGCCGCCCAAGCCAGCAGCGCCCAAGCGAGCGGTACCAGCAAAAGCAACGGCTTCCAGTCCATATCCGAAGAGATGTCACAAGATGGTGGCGGAGGGCAAGTGCGGGGTAGGGGCAGAATTTTCGGCGGCAGAACTTGACAATGTAACACTAAAGTTTGATAATACGATCAGGCGCAGCAGTTCAGCGCGGCGCCGGGGAACGAAAGTTCCGACACCGTGCGACAAAAGGGAATGGAGAGATGAGCAAGATCATTGGTATCGACCTGGGAACCACCAATTCCGTAGTGGCGGTCATGGAGGGGGGACAGCCTGTTGTCATCCCGAATCAGGAGGGTGCGCGAACGACTCCGTCCGTGGTGGCTTTCGCCAAGAGCGGCGACCGGCTCGTGGGGCAGGTGGCCAAGCGGCAGGCGGTGACGAACCCGGAAAACACGATCTACTCGATCAAGCGCTTCATGGGGCGGCGCTTTGACGAAGTGACGCAGGAGATGAAGCTGGTTCCGTACCATGTGGTGCGGGGCGAGAACGGAGGCGCGCGGGTGGACATCTCGGGCAGGAAGCTGGCGCCGCCGGAGATCTCGGCGATGATCCTGACCAAGCTCAAGGAGGCTGCCGAGGCCTATCTGGGCGAGAAGGTGACCAAGGCGGTGATCACCGTGCCCGCCTACTTTAACGACTCGCAGCGGCAGGCGACGAAAGACGCGGGCCAGATTGCGGGGCTCGAGGTGCTGCGCATCATCAACGAGCCGACGGCTGCCGCGCTTGCCTACGGGCTGGACAAGAAGAAGGAGGAGCGGATCGCGGTCTACGACTTCGGCGGCGGCACGTTCGACATTTCGATTCTCGAAGTCGGCGACGGCGTGGTGGAGGTGAAGTCCACCAACGGCGACACGCATCTGGGCGGCGACAACATCGATCAGCGGCTGGTGGACTGGCTGATCGAGGAGTTCAAGAAGGAAGAGGGCGTGGATCTGTCGCGGGACCGCATGGCGCTGCAGCGCCTGAAGGAAGCGGCCGAGAAAGCGAAGATCGAGCTGAGCTCGGCGATGGAGACCGAGATCAACCTGCCGTTCATCTATGGCGACCCGCAGACGGGGCCGAAGCACATGGTGAAGACGCTGACGCGGGCGCGCTTCGAGCAGATGGCCGAGGACATCCTGCAGCGGTCGATTCCGCCGTGCAAGCAGGCGCTTGCTGACGCCGGGCTGACGCCGGAACAGATCGACGAGGTGGTTCTGGTGGGCGGCTCGACGCGCATCCCGCGGGTACAGCTGCTAGTGCGCGAGCTGTTCCGGAAGGAGCCGAACAAGACGGTGAACCCGGACGAGGTGGTGGCCGTGGGGGCGGCGGTGCAGGGGGGCGTGCTCGGCGGCGAGGTGAAGGACGTGCTGCTGCTGGACGTGACGCCGCTGTCGCTGGGCATCGAGACGCTGGGCGGCGTTTTCACCAAGCTGATCGAGCGGAACACGACGATTCCGACGCGCAAGTCCGAGGTCTTCTCCACGGCGAGCGACAACCAGACGAGCGTGGAGATCAAGGTTTACCAGGGCGAGCGCTCGATGGCGCGGGACAACCGCCTGCTGGGCGTGTTCCAGCTGGTCGGGATCCCGCCGGCGCCGCGCGGCGTGCCGCAGATCGAGGTGACCTTCGACATCGACGCCAACGGCATCCTCCACGTGACGGCGAAGGACCGCGCCACGGGCAACGAGCAGAAGATCACGATCACTTCCTCGTCGGGCCTGTCGAAGGACGAGGTGGACAAGATGGCGCGCGACGCCGATGCGCATCGCGCCGAGGACGAACGCCGCCGGCAGGAAGTGGATGCCAAGAACCAGCTCGACAATGCGGTCTACAGCGCGGAGAAGATGTTGCGCGAGCACCGCGACAAGATCCCGGCCGATGACGCCCGCGCCGTCGAGGACGCCGTGTCGGAGGCGAAGAAGGCCATCGAGGAGGGCGGCCTGGAGCGCATCAAG
This sequence comes from Arcobacter sp., assembly GCA_020723085.1. Classification (GTDB taxonomy): domain Bacteria; phylum Acidobacteriota; class Terriglobia; order Bryobacterales; family Bryobacteraceae; genus JANWVO01. Next base: position 71,976 of record DYJN01000001.1, on the reverse strand, counting down.
GCGGCTCAGGAGCGCCTGATGCAGGCCAGCCACAAGCTGGCGGAGGCGATGTACCGCGCCGCCGGCGCGCAGCAGCCCTCCGGCGACGGCGCTTCGGGCGAGAAGCCTGGACAAGCGAAGGAGGACGACGTCGTGGACGCCGAGTTCGTCGATGTCGACGACCAGAAGAAGTAATCGAGGCCACGGCGAGTCAGGGCGGGCCGGCCTATGACGACCAGCAAGGACTATTACGAGACGCTGGGGGTCCGGCGGGACGCTTCCCAGGATGAGATCCGGAAGGCGTACCGCCGGCTGGCCCGCAAGTATCATCCGGACCTGAACCCGGGCGATAAGGCCGCTGAGGAGCGCTTCAAGGCGGTGCAGGAGGCCTATGACGTGCTATCCGACGCCAAGAAGCGCAAGCTGTACGATACCTACGGCTTCTACTCCGAGTCCGGCTTCCCCCGAGCGGGGCAGCCGGGCGCGGGACCGCAGGGATTCGGCTTCGGCGGCTTTGATTTTTCGGAGACGTTCGGCGGCGCGCAGGGCGGATTCGGTTCGAGTTTCAGCGACCTCTTCAGCCAGTTTTTCGGCGGGCGGCGCGGAGCTCAGCGCCGGGCGCCGGAGAAGGGGACCGATCTTGAGTACGCCCTGGACATCGACTTCTGGCAGGCGATCCGGGGCACGCAGGTGCGGCTGAGCATCTCGCGGCTCGATACCTGCCAGACGTGCCGCGGGACGGGGGAGAGCGGCGGCGGCGCCACGCTCTGCACGCAGTGCAACGGCAGCGGCAACGTGACCCAGATGGTGGGGGCGATGCGGTTCTCGCTTGCCTGCCCCCGCTGCGGCGGCGCCGGGCGGGTGGCCCGCGCCTGCCCGGCGTGCGGGGGCGACGGCCGGGTGGCGGTGAACGAAACGGTGGATGTGCGCATTCCGCCCGGCGCCTCCACGGGTTCGCGGCTCCGGGTGGCGGGCAAGGGCAACGCCGGCACGATGGGCGCGCCGGCGGGCGACCTCTACATTACGGTGAGGGTCGAAGACCACCCGCTGTTCCGGCGCGAGGGCGACGATGTGTATGTCCGCGTTCCGGTCACGGTGTGGGAAGCCGGGCTCGGCACGCGCATCGAAGTGCCCACCGTGGACGGGCGCGCGCTGCTGAAGATCCCCCAGGGCACGCAGAACGGCCAGAAATTCCGGCTGCGCGACAAGGGCGTGTTCAACGCGCGCAAGAACACGCGCGGGGATCAGATCGTCGAAATCGAGCTGCAGACTCCGGACGTGCGCGACGAGCGCGTGCGGGAGCTGCTCAGGGAAATGTCCCGGCATGACGCGCGCGATCCGCGCGCCGAGCTCTGGTCGAAGGTGTGACAGCCGTGGCGAAACAGAAAGGCAAAGCAGGCTACATGATCTCGGCGGTGGCCGAAAAATACGGCATCCATCCGCAGACGCTGCGCATGTACGAGCGCGAAGGCTTGATCAAGCCATCGCGCAGCGAGGGCAACACGCGGCTGTACACGGAAGAGGATCTGGAGCGGCTGGAAGTCGTGCTGGAGCTCACCCGCGAGCTGGGCGTGAACCTCGCGGGCGTGGAGATCATCCTCAACATGCGCGAGAAGATGGCGGCGATGCAAAAGCAGATCGAGCAGTTTGTGGCCTCGCTGAACGTCGAACTGGCCCGCAGCGTGCGCGCCGAGCCTTACGAGCCGAACCACTCGCTGGTTCCGGTGGCGCGTCCCGTCGCTGCCAGCCCCCTCGCCACTGCCGGCAGCGGTCCGCTGCGGCGCAGGAGCCGGAGCGCAAAAGCCTGAGCCGGGCGGCGCCTACCGCAGCTTCCGAACGAACTTGCCGGTGTAAGCGTCGACGAAGACCGAGAACTTGCTCTGGCTGACCGACGGCCCGAAGATCACCCGCCATGTGGGCTTGATGTCGGGCGAAACCATTTCGAGCAGGAAATGGATCGGAAGGTCTTTGTTGTCAGCGAGGACCTTCTTCATGGCGGCGTCTTTTTGCACTTCCGCCATGGCCGTCTCGAGCGCCTTGGGCGTGTCGATCTTCACTTCCTGGATGGCTACCGGGAAGACGCGCGGATTCGGAAGGTAGCCGGAATCGGCGCCGGCGCGCACGCCCTTGAAGATGCCGCCCTCGCTGTCGGCAGCCGCCCAGGTGAACTCCTTCCTGGCCCGTTTCGATTGGCTGACGTAGATGGCGCGCCAGAAGCCATATTTGCCGCCGGCGGAGGGCGTCTCCGGGATATTGCCGCTTTCCAGCTTGAGCAGCTTCACGTCCGGCGCCCATGTGCGGGCCACCTGGAAGGTCTGGAAGATGGCGGACTGTCCGGTGGCCGGTTCGGGCGGCTTTGGAGGCTCCTTCTTGGCCGGGGGCGCCTGCGAGCATCCCGCCAGCGCGAGCAGCAGCGCCGGCAGGCAATGGGAGATTCGGATGCGGTTCATAGGGTTTCTCGCCTCACTCAATCATATTGAAGTTTCGCCATTCCGCAACATCGTACGAGAAGAGAACCGGAGACCCGGCAGCGGTTGTGTGCCATAATACGGGCAACAGCGGTTTGACATCCATCCCGTTGAGGGAGGTTCCCATGAAAGTGCCCGGACTCCGTAGGGCAGCGCTGGCAGCGCTGCTGGCCTTAGCCGTATGTGTTTCGATCTCTGGGCAACAACAGGGGGGCGGGCAAACCGGAGGCACCGGGGGAGGTGGAGCCGCGCCGCCGCCATCGCCGGCGCCTGCTCCGGCGCCAACACCCCAGCCTTCTCCGGCCAAGCCCACCACGCCCACTCCGTTCCCCGGACAACAACAGCAGCAACAGCCGAGTTTCCAGGACTTCCAGCGCCCGATCTATCTTTCCGGCCGCGTCATGATGGAGGACGGCACCCCGCCGCCCGAACCCGTGATGATGGTGATGGTCTGCAACGGGCGGCTGCGCCCGCAGGGCTACACCGACGCCAAGGGGCGCTTCAGCATCGCGCTGGGGCAGAACCAGGCCGTGTTCGCCGACGCCAGCATGGACAGCACCGACATGCGGAGCATCATGAATCCCGGTCCGACGCGGGGGATTTCGGAGCGCGAACTGGTGGGATGCGAGTTCCGCGCGGAATTGCCGGGACACCAGAGCGACGTGGTCCAGCTCGCCGGGCGGCGCGTGCTCGACAATCCGGAAATCGGAGTGATCGTCCTGCGGCGCATGTCCAACGTGCAGGGATTCACGTTCAGCCTGACGACGGCCAACGCGCCCAAGGAAGCGAAGAAGGCCTATGAGAAGGCCCGGTCGCTGGCCAGGAAGAGGAAACCCGCCGAGGCTGAGGTCCACCTGCGCAAGGCCGTTGAGATCTATCCGAGGTTTGCGGCGGCGTGGTTCGAACTCGGCAACGCTCTTGAGGCTCAGAAGAAATTCGAGGAGGCGCGTTCCGCGTATGAGAAGTCGATCGAAGCCGACTCGAAGTTCATCGGACCCCACCTCAGCCTGCTGCAGCTCGCCATGAACTCCCGCGACTGGGAGCAGATCGCCGCCCGGAGCGAAACGGTGCTGAAGTTGAACCCGTTCAGCTATCCGCAGGTCTGGTTTGTGCATGGAGCGGCCGCCTACAATCTGGGACGGCGAGCCGAAGCCGAGAAAAGCGCGCGCGAGGCGATCAGGCTGGATCCCAACCACAGAAACCCGCGCGCTTACAGCCTGATGGCGCACATTCTCGCCGAGAAAGGCGACTACGCGGGCGCGCTCGACCACATGAAGGGCTATCTGAGCTTTGCGCCAAACGCGCCCGATGCCGAGACCGTGAAGAAGCAGATCGCCGAACTGGAACGGCTGGTGGCAGCGCCGCCTGCGGCGCAGAACGCGCCCTCTCCTCAACGGTAGGCTTGCGGCTCTTCTCCGCCCGGCTGGCTTCGGTCAGGAGCCGCGGCTGATGCGCCGCGCCTTCCAGAAGGCGTGGATGGAGAAGCCCAGCAGGATGGCGAACATGAAGGCGCTCAGCAGGAAGCGCAGCAGGTGTTCGGGGCCTTGGCTGAGTTCCTTCCAGCCCGTCCACACGGGACGGATCATCATCACCGCCAGCAGGAAGAAGAGGAATCCGAGGATTTCGTTCCAGAGCGAGTGGAGCGGGCGGATCACGCCGGGCAGGACCGATGCAAAGAATTTTCTCGCCAGACTGAGCAACGCCGATTTGCCCTTACGCCTGTCATGCTAGCAGAGAGAGCGGTTCCGGAGAGAGGGCGGCGGGTTCAAGACGCCGGGATGCGCTGCCGATAGGTAGAGTGTGCGGCAGCGGCCATGCGCTGCTGTCCGGGTGTTATCCTGAAATCGAGGGAAAGGACTCAACCCCAACCTTGGACGAACGGCTTAAGGAATTGATGCAGGAACTCGGTCACGCGATCAACGAGTCGCTGTCTGACTCGGACCGCATCGCCGAAGCCATCGGGGAGATCAAGCGCGCCGGCTACGACGTCTTCCTGGTGCTGGAAGCCACCATCGGGTTCAACAAGCGTGACGAATCCGGCGAGGGAGACGACAGCGAGACTGTGGTGGAGACGCGTCTGGAGACGGATTTCGAAGAAGAGGTCTCCGAACCCCGCAAGCGGAGACGCCAGCGCCGCACGGGCAAGATCCGCTGGACCGCCCAGGACCAGAAATTCCTCCGCGCGCTCAAGATCGCCATCGACGAAGAGAACGCCTGAGATCCGGCCGAAGCGGGCGCTTCCCCCTCAAAAGACAGGCGAGTCCCCATTTCCCCCAAGCCATTCGGGTCGTCTCAATTTTCCTTAGAATCCCTCAGTTCCTCATAACTCACCAGATGACTGCCTGCCGGGGATTCGCTGCCGGTGGCGCGCAGCGCTTTTGAAACCGCCTCGGCCTTGCGGGCTTCGTCCTTCCGATTGAGCTTCCGCAGCAGCCGGGCATGCCCGGTCAAGAGCTCGCTCAAAACCGGGAGCGGCGCCCACGTTCGCCCGCGCGCAGCTTGAATGGCGCGGCGGACCACAGGCCCGGCTTCGGCCCGTTCTGAGATGGCGGGGTAGATGGACGCCAGATGGATCAACGCCCGGACGCCGGTTCGGGTTCCAGTGAGCCGGCCTCTGCCGATCGGAATGGACGCCTCGGCCGACAGCGGCAGCCTGTTCCTCGTCCGAATGCAGGAATTCAGCGCCGCACCGAGGATGTCGAAGCCTCAGGAATCACGCTGAAGAAGCAGCGGCGGCTGAGGGTGCAGATGTGAGGCTCGACAGCGGACCTATGGGCCCGGCGCCTGCTTGCGGATTTCGTCGAGCACTTCCTGCCTGCGCTCGTTGTTGAGGTTCTTCTCGAGATAGCGCAGCGCCGCGCCGACGACATCGCGGTGGTGCAGGGAGGCGGAGAAGCCCTCTTTGGAGGTGAGCCGCAGCCAGAGTTCGTGCAGACGGTCGATGTCTTCGGGCCAGAGGCGCGGCGGATGCGGGCCGAGGTTGACATAAGAAGAAGGCCGGTCCGGAGCGATGATCTCCAGCGAGAACGCGTGCCGGTGCTCGGGCAGATGCTCCCAGGCGAGGCCGATGCGGCGGGCGAGCTCCTCACTCGGCATGGTGCGGGAGACGCCGGTGACCAGACGTGACGCCTTCAGCTTCTGGGCGGTATGCACGAGGGCGAAGAAAGGATCCGTGGCGGGCACCACCAGCAACTCCACCGGCTTGCCCTCTTTTTCGGCCAGCGCCACGACGCGGGAGAACAGCTCCCTTTCGTAATCGGTGAAGAGCTGGTCCTGCGCCAGTTCGTGCTCGCCCGCGCCGGCATTCAGCGGGCGAACCGTCATGACGACGATGTCGCTGCGGCGGATGCTCGTCTTGCGCAGCACTTCCTGGAGATGGAGCATGTGGTTGTAGTCACGGACCGCCACCAGGATGCAGCCGGGACGGGCGTGCAGCAGGTTGGGCTGGACATCCGGCTCATGATCGAGCTGGAATTCTTCGAGCGCGGTCTCACCCGCCTGTCTCAACCGCTGCGCGTTGAGCCGCTCCGAAACGGTGAATACAGCGAACAGGACTGCGGTGAAACTGAGGCCATAAATCGTGGCGATCTGCTTGGTGAGCAGATTCGTCACGGCGACCAGCAGCAGCGCCAGCGTGGTGGCGGCCAGTCCCAGGGGGATCTCGGTTCCGCCGATGCGGAGGTTGACGGGGAACTTGTACGCCTGATCGGAACGCCGGAACCGCAAGGCGAGCACGCCGAGCCCTTTCAACGCGAAGCTCCAGACGACGCCGAAAGCGTAAGCCTCGCCGAGCAGATAGACGTCGCCGCGCGAGGCGAGGATCGTGAGCAGCTGCGCCGCCGTGATAAGGCCTATGAGCCGGTGCGAGGTGCCGAAGCGGGGATGCGGCTTGCGGAACCAGCCGGTGAGCACTCCGTCTTCGGCCACGCGGTTCAGGATGCCGTTGGCGCCGATGATGGATGTGTTCACTGCGCCGGAGAGGATCAGCGCGCCGACGACGACGACAAAAATGTGGAACGCCAGCCGCAGCACATCGGGGCCTTCCAGGTACATCGCCAGCCCGCCGATCAGGTTCTCGAAGTATTCAGGCCGGACCTTGTCCGGGATGATCATGACGGCGGCGAAGGTGACGAAGCCCGTCGACAGGAGAGCGTAGGTGCACACGATGTTGGCGGCGCGGCTCAGGTTCTGCATCTTGGGGGCGGCGATTTCCCGGTAGACCTGCGCCAGCGTCTCGAAGCCGCTCATCGCCAGCAGCGTGTGGCCGAAGCCGATCACCAGCGCGGCGGGCCAGATGGTGGACCAGAAGGTTCCCTCCAGCCAGCCCAGGGAGTGGGAATCGAAGCGAATGTTCTCGACCGTCGGCGGGGGCGGCAGTTCTGCGTGGCCGCGCAGCAGAAGTGTGGCGAGGGACCACACGATGAGCGCACCCACCATCACCGTGGTCACCTGCATGATGCGCAGCGCCTTGCCCGAGCTCTCGTGGATCCCCTTGACGTTCTGCCACCAGAAATACAGGGTCACGGCGAGGCCGAAGGAGACGGCGAACCAGTTGGGTTCGAGGCGGAAGTCCGAATGCAGCTGCGCCGACAGTTCATTCACCAGCCGCCCGAGGTAGTGGCCCGCAGAGACCGAAGAAATCGGGCCCGTGAGCACATAGTCCACCACCAGCGCCGAGACCGACAGCTTGGCCATGCGCGGCCCCATGGCGTCGCGCACCACCACATACACGCCGCCGCGCACGAACATGCCGCAGCTCTCCAGATAGATCGAGCGGATGGCGAAACCGAACAGCAGCACGGCCAGCACGAACCATGGCGCAGACTTGCCGAGAGCGTGCTCGGCGATGCCGCCGACGTAAAACATGGTCGAGGCCAGATCGCTGAGCACGATGGCCGCGCCGCGCCAGAAAGAGATGAACGTGAGGGCCACCGTAGTGGCCACTACGATCTTGGGGAGGTTCTTGTTGAGGCCAGCAGCGGGTTCCGTCGGACTCGCCATAAATATCGGCCGCCGGAGGCGGCAGCGCTTTTTCAATTGTAAGCTGGAGGGAGCCTGAGGCGTTCGAAGCGCGGGCGGGCGCCGCCACGCGGCTCCGTAACTTTCTTCGCGGCGATTCCGTCTCGTCAGGCACCACTGAAAGAGGGACTTGCGATGAAGACTGCACTTGCCGGGTTCGTGTGTTTCCTGCTGCTGCCTGCCGCGGCTCAGCCGCCCCAGCCCAATGTGCCAGAGTTCGTCCGTGAAGGCCGGAAACTGATCCGTGCCGGACAGCTCGAAGACGCCCTGCTCCTGTACCGGCGTGAGATCGGGAAGAAGCCGTTCAATACAGCCGCTTTGAATGCCGCCGGGATCGTGCTGGATCTGCTTGGCCGGACGGCGGAAGCCCGCCAGTATTTCCAGAAATCCGCCGGCGCCGCCCCGGACGCGCAGGCGCGGGCGGTTGCATGGCGGCAGATGGCCATGTCCTATGCGTTCGACAACGATTGCGCCAACTCCGCCCGCTACGGCCTCATGCTGTACGAGTACTGGCTGCAACTCGGCAACCACTACAATGCAGGCGAGGCCGCCAATGAAGTGGCCCGCGTCTGCATCGAAGCCGGCGCATTCGACGAGGCGGAGAAGCTTTACCGCATGGGAACCAAGGTTGGGCTTGAGGAGCCGAACATCAGCGAAGACCGCCGTGCGCTGTGGATGTTCCGCCTCGAGCACGCTCTCGGACGGCTGGCTGCGCGGCGGGGCCAGAAGGATGAGGCGATGAAGCATGTGGCTGCGGCCAAAGCCCTGCTGGATTCCCATCCGGGAATGGCCAGGCAGCAGCAGCCCTCCTTTCCTTATCTGGCCGGCTACGTGGCTCTCTACACGGGCGACGCGGCGGGAGCGCTCGAGCAACTCCAACAGGCCAATCAGAACGATCCTTTTATTCAATGCCTGATGGGCATGGCGCACGAGAAGCTCGGTCACAAGGAAGAAGCGGCAGCCTGCTACCGCCGCGCCTCTCAGACGGCGGCGCACAATCCGCCCGCAGCGTTCGCCCGCCCCTTCGCGCGCAAGAAGCTGGCGTAATCAGCAGATCTGTTCTGCGTGGGTTCCGCCCCGCCCCTTCGCGCGCAGGAAGCTGGCCGGGCAGTCAAGCGTCCTGCGCTGCGGCGCATGGATCCGGCTGCGGCGCCTTTCAAGTTGTGGCAGCCCCGAAGAGTGCCGCTGCGAAGGCGGCCGAGGCGGAGGCAACCGGGTTGTGGAGCAGGAGCGCCCATGCTGCAGCGCCTTGCCGGCCATGCGCGCCGAACCGGCCGAGCCGCCGGACGGCAGGCCGGCCTTCCGGCCGAGAACCGCCCGCTCATGCGAGGCAAGCACGGGGGGCGCCGATCGCGGAATCAACAGGCCATCAGGTGGCGGTCTGCGTGACTTCCGGCTGTTCCCAGGTTGTGTGCGGAAGGGAAAGCTCGGCCGCGCCTCCAGTGCTGTGCCGCGGCGCCGGCCGGCGTAAGGCCCTGCAATCCCGGTTCCGGACAAGCGGCGCGGGAGGACTTCATGGCGACGGCCAGTACAGATGCACAAAAGCAGCCACGGTTTCGCCCGCAGGCCGGCCTTCCATCGCGATTGCCTCGAATAAAGGCGGGTCAAAGTAGCGCGCCGTGAGGGGGGCTGCAGCCAGCACGGTGAGCGTGACGGGCAGCGTGGCCACGATGCGGTTCTGGATCACTTCCCGCACCAGCAAAATCTCCTGGTGCGTGCCGTAGCCGAGACCCTCGGGATTGACGGTCACGACCACCTGCGCCGGCGCAGTTCCGTTCGTCGCGCTGAGCTGCACCCACGCCGCGCCAGACTGTTTTTCCAAAGTCCAGGGCAGTGTAGATCCGAGAAACTGCACGGCCAGTCCGGCAGGGGTCTGCCCGCCGGTCACATACTGGAAAGACAATCCGGCGGGAGGCTGCACGGCGGGCACGCCACTCACGTTGACGGTGACCGGCGCGCCCATCTGCTCGAGCGCCGCCTTCAGGAGGGTGGCGGTGTTGCCGGCATGGTCGCTCACCTCGACGAAGCGCACTTCCCATGCGCCGCTCTCCGAGTTCTGGGGAAACAATCCGGCGCAGGACATCGTGGCGCTTGCCGTGCCCTCCGGCCAGAGGCTGGTGGTGCAGTCCACCCGCTGCTGCCCGGTGGGACTGAACAGCGCCACGACCGCCTGCCTCACGCCCGAGCCCGCATCGGAAGCCGTGACCGCGCCAGTGATCGAGACCGCGCCGGAGCTGGTGTTGATCGACAGGGGCGACAGAGTCATCGCGCTGAGCGACGGAGGGGTCAGATCGCTCACCGCCGACACGGTGAGCGCCGTGGGCAGCCCCATGCCTGACAGCTCCTGAGTGGTGTAGTACCGCGCGTTCCCGACGCGGTCGCGCAACTCGGCGAACTTCACGTGCCACGTGCCTGTTTCCATGCCCGGAGTAAACTGCCCGCTGCAGGAATAGCTCCCGTTGAGCGGCGTGCCCGAGTCCGGATCTCCAGGCACGGGATAGCAGTCCACCCGCTGCTGTTCGGTGGGACTATAGAACGCCAGATACGCCAGATACAGCCCGGACAGGTTGTCCGTGGCGGAGATTGTGCCGGTCAGGGTGACGGGGGAACCCGAAAGATTCACCGTAGCCGGCGAAAAAGAATAGGAGACCAGCGACGGCGCCTCCAGGTCGCTTGTGCCGGTGAGCGTCAGCGTGGTGGGAAATCCCATGGCAGCCAGCTGGTCCCGGACATAGGTCGCCGTGTTGCCTGCCCGGTCGGAGATGGAGAGGAAATGCAGCCGCCACTCGCCTGTCTCGATGTAGCGGGGAATCAAGCCCATGCAGGTGAACGTTCCCGCGGTGAGCGTTCCGCTGTAGGAGCCAAGACTGCTGAGGCAGTCCACGCGGCGGTTGCCCGAGGGACTATAGAAGGCGAGCAGCGCCGATTGCAGCCCCGCGGAGTTGTCCGTAGCCTGGATGCTGCCGGTGATCAAAGTGTCTGAGAGGCTTACATCCGCCGAGGCGGGGCTGAAAGTATATGTGACGAGGACGGGCGGCGTAGCGTCCTGGGCCGGCAGGGCGAGGGCGCTGCCGAGCGCGAGGCAGGCGAGCCGGCCGAGAAGTCCGCGGCGGAGGCGCAGGCCGCGGATATGGAACTGCCGCGACATGCGCATTCCTGTGCGCATAGTGCGGCGCGCCAGCGAAAACTCTCACGAAAAATGCAGCGTGGTTCAGACCTTCCATCCAACCTTGGCCCGCCACACCGCCGCCCGCCCCGGCGAGGACAGCTCATACCGAAGCCCCGGTCCTGCCAGCGCAGCCTGCCCCCGGGTCAAACCAATCCCGGTTCCCTCCACCGAAACCGACGCGGCGCCTTCGGTCACGAGCAGGATCTCCGGACCGTCCGTTTTCCGAGTCACGGTCCGGCGCTCCAGCACGAAGCTGCTCAGCTCAAAATCCTCCGCAGGCGCGCGGTAGACCCGTTCTCCGTCCGCAGCGGGTTCGCCGTCCAAAACAGTGCACGGCCCGTCGTCGAACCGCACGACATGCAGCAGCTCCGCCACGTCCACATGCTTCGGCGTCAACCCGCCGCGCAGCACATTGTCCGAGTTCGCCATCAGTTCCACCGTGGTTCCCTCCAGGTAAGCGTGAAGGACTCCCGCCGGCTGGAACGTTGCCTGCCCCGGCCGCAGATGCACCAGGTTTAGCAGAAAGATGGAAAAGATGCCGCGGTCGCGCCGGCCGCCAGGCATCGGGAACTGGCGCGCCGCCCGCAGCGCCCAGTGCTCTGGAGACGACGGCGGCCACGGCGCGGCGTCCTCCAGACGGGCGAGCAGCGCGTCGAGCAGTTCGTCCACGCGCTCCTGCGGCAGGTGCAGGATGTGCGTGTAGAGTGCGCGCAGCAGGGCGGCGCGGCGTTGCCGGTCCGCGCCGGCATCCCGCAGCCGTTCGCGAAAGTCCGGCATCACGGCGCGGGCTTCCGGCGTGCGCTCGAGCCAGGCGGCGATCTCTTCGAGCGGGCGGAAGCCGTGGAGCAGCCAGAAGCCGCCGAGCGCCGCGTGGATCTCGGGCTTGTGGTTGCGGTCGCGATAGTTGCGGTGCGGCGCGTGGACCGGAAGGCCCATCGCATTCTCCCTCTCGAAGCCTTTGCGCGCCTGTTCGCGAGAGGGATGGGCCTGGATCGAGAGCATCTTCCGCGCGTCGAGGACCTTGAGCAGGAATGGAAGAGCGGGGCCGAAGCGCGCGGCGGCGGCTTCGCCCAGCCACCCGGCCGGGTCTTCCGCGATCAGCGCGTCGAGCGGCGCGCCGCCGCGCGGCGTCTCGGCGATGGAAGGCGCCCTGGGATGCGCGCCATACCACAACTCGGCAAACGGCCTTCCTTCCGGGTTGTCGATGCCGAGCAGCGCGGGCAGCGCCTCCGTGCCGCCCCACTCATAGTGCTGCACCGCCGGGCGGATTCTCAGCAGGCGCGGTTCACCCATCCAGCTCCCTCTCCATGCGGCGCAGAATTCCGTCCGGCTCGCGCACGCCCAGAGCGGCGATCTCATCGGCGCGCTCCTGCGTGTCCGCCACGGCGTAGATGCGGAACTCGTCGGCGTTGCCCGAGGGCCGCAGATGGGCGATGTCGCCGTTGGAAAACCAGATGCGCAGCCCGTCGGTTGAATCCAGCCGCTCGATCGAGCCGAAGCCATCACTCGGCTGGAAATACCGCCGGAGCATCTCCATCGCGCCGGGCGCGTCACTGCCGCCGGCCGCCTGCGGAGTCAGTTTCGCCAGGATCCGCAGCGCCTTCTCGCGCGGGAATTCCCTGAGCAGGGCGGAGCGGCCGAATCGTTGCGGCAGCCGTCCGAAGAGCGCCGCGACGGGCACGCCTTCGCGCGCTGCCGCCGCCAGCACGGCAAGGATCGGGAGAAACGCATCGCGCGTCGGCAGCGGATCCAGCAGCGCGCCATCCCGTTCGATCGGGCTGCCGGTCAGGAACCCGCCATTGGCTTCCCATCCCACCACGCGCCGCCGCCCTTTGGCCGCGGCACGCTGCATGCCGGCGATCACATACGGCGAACCGATCCGCGTCTTGGGTTCGAGCACGGCAGCCAGCGCCGAGCGGTCGATGGCGTCGTTGGCGCTCACGGGGACGACGGCGGCATCGGCGCCGAGCTCCTGCGCCACTACCAGGCCGAGCAGATCGCCGGGATGGAACCGCGCGCGGCCCTGGCTCATGCTCACCAGAAGCGGCCGGTCGCTGTCGCCGTCCGTGGAGACGATGGCCGCCACCGGGCCGTGCTGCGCTTCGATTTCGCGAGCCGTCTCTTCCAGCCGCGCCAGCAGCCCGCTGCTGACGTTCTCCGTGTCGATGGGGACGAAGGTCTCGCTGCGCCCTGCAGGGATCGCCCGGGCGCCCAGCGCCTCCAGCACTTCCACCAGCAGGTCGCGGCCTGCGGCGGAGTGCTGGTACACGATCACCTGCCGCCCGCGCAGCGGCTGCCCGCGGAAGAAATCCAGATAGCGGCGCCGGTATGCGGCGCGGGCCTCGCCGGAGACCTCAGGCAAGGGCTGGGAACCCATCTTGAACATGCCCCGCTCATCGAACAAGGACCGTTCAAACGGCTGGCTGTAAACCTCCGCCCGGATGCGCTCGACGTGCGCCTGAACCGGCCCTTCGTGCTCTTTGAGCAGCTCCCCAGCGCTTGTATTCAGTTTGTATCCGTTGCGGTCGAACGGGATGTGGCTGCCGGTGACCATGAGGCTCGCGCGGCGCCGGCCGAAGCCGTAGTAGGCGAGCGCCGGCGTGGGAATGAAGCCCTCGAACACCGGCGTGCAGCCGGCCGCGCGCACCGCCTCGCAGGCGGCCTGCAGGAGCTCGCCGCGGCCCCCATGCTCTGGCGCCAGCCGCACCGAAGACGGCCGCAGATCGGCGGCAAGGAAGACATCATCGCCGGACTCGATTCCGCCGCGTTCCCGCGGCAGCGACTTGAGAAACTCCAGCTCGGCGCGCACGTTGATCCAGACCTCGAGCTGCGTCAGATCGGCAACGCGCCCGCGGCGTCCCGAGGTGCCAAACTTCAGCTCGACCGGCTGGTAAACGAGGCGATCCCGCAGCGTCCGCTTCATGGGGCAGGCTCCTGGTGGCGTCCGATCTCCAGCATAGCGGAGGGAAGCCGGCGTGTCGCCGCGCACGGCCCGTCAGAGCCGCACTGCCGCGCGGTCTGTCCAAAGAATTGATATTCTTCCTGCGGATGAGATCGCGGTCCGCGTCTGCCTGGCTGGATTCGATGGGGAGTCATCTCCGGATTCCCTCCGCCGATTTGCGGGCGGCCCTGCTGCTGGCATGGCTGGCGCTCAGCGCCGGTCTGGGAGTCGCGGCTGTGGCGGCGTTGACCGCGCCGGAAGAAGCCGTGCTCGAAGCGGCGGCGCGGTGCGAGATTGGCGGCGGTCACCGCAACGCCTGCGCGCTTTGCGGCATGACCCATGCGTTCCTCGCCCTTCGGAAGGGCGAACTGCGGGAAGCCAGGCGGGCCAACGCCGCCGGACTGGTGCTGTTTCCGTCGATTGCGCTGAACGAAGCGCTGGCGGCGTTCGTATTGATCCGCAGGATGAAGCGCGGCTGGAAGGAGCGGGTCCGGCCTTCCGCCGGCATCCTGAACCCTGGACTGTAGCCCAGGCTGATTCTGGTGACGGTTTTCTGGAGGCGCTGATGCTGGTTCTAAGTCTCGTGTGGGGGATTCTGGCGGCGCTGGGCATGATCGTGGCCTTCTTCCCATGCTTGGGAAGCCTGAACTGGCTGAACATTCCGTTTGCGGCCGTGGGGCTGATCGTCAGCATCGTGGCCGTGGCGACGTCGAAGCAGGCGAACAGGGGCGCGGGCATCGCCGGCATCGTACTTTGCGGCGTGGCCGTGCTGTTCGGGCTGATCCGGCTGGCGATGGGCGGCGGCGTCCTGTAAGGGCGGCTTGCCGGTCCGCCATTGGGGAGGCGGCGGCGTCTGCCTGCGGCTTGCACGCCGCGAGCCAGCAGCCCGCGGCCACAGCCAGGGGCCAGGCGATCAACAGTCCGATCTGATACGACGCCTGGATCCGCCGCCACGCCGCGACGGCGGAGACCACTCCCATCAACTCTCCCCAAAGGATCAGATACAGGGCGTAACGCCAGAGCCTCGACCGGGCCGGCTTCGCCGTGATCCAGCCGCCGGGCACCGGGTACAGTGCTGTCGTGGCCGGGATCGATGCCGGCAAACGGTCCGGCGGCATCCGGCCGCATATTCACCCGGGAACATCTTGCCGAGGACGAGGTCCGTCAGCACAACCAGAACGCCGGCCGCTGCCCAGCCGTTCAGCACGGAGAGGACGCTTGCGAGCATTCGCCGGATCCAGCATACGCGCCGATTTGAGGCGGCTCTCTGGAATTCGGCATGCGGCTGGAGCATCATTCAAGATATGGCTGAACTCAAGGAAGGATCCAAAGCTCCCGACTTCACTCTCCCGGACGATGCCGGACAGAAGGTCAAGCTGAGCCAGTTTGCGGACAGGACCGTGGTTCTGTACTTCTATCCCCGGGCTGATACGCCAGGCTGCACCAAGGAAGCGTGCAGCTTCCGCGACCATCACGCGGAAATCCTCGCCCGCGGCGCGGTGGTGCTCGGGGTGTCGCCGGACCAGCCCGCCGCGCTCGCGAAGTTCAAACAAAAATACTCGCTTCCGTTTCCGTTGCTGGCCGACCCCGAGCACAAGATTGCCGAAAAGTACGGCGTGTGGGTCGAGAAGAACATGTACGGCAAGAAGACGATGGGAATCGAGCGCAGCACCTTCGTCATCCACCACGGGAAGGTCGCCAGGGTCTTCCGCAAGGTGAAAGTGGACGGGCACACCGCGCAGGTGCTCGAAACGCTCGGCGCGCTGCCGGCGTGAGCCGGACCCGGCTTGCCCTCCGCTTGCGGTGGACGGAGTCCGCGCCGCCTCCGGCGTGCAGGGGCGCGCGGCGCGGCTGTTGTCCAGCCCGGGAAACCCCTTTGCCCGCCTGCAGCAGCGGGCGGCTGTCCGGACGCGCCACGCCCGAATGGCCGCTCAGCTTTCCTTCAGCTCGATGATGGTTGCTCCGGCGCCGCCCTCGGAAGGCGGCGCGGGGTAATGCTTTTCGACGTGCGGGTGGGCGCGGCACAGGTCCTGCACGGCGCGCTTCAATACGCCCATCCCATGGCCGTGCACCACGCGCACGCGGGTGACGCCGGCCAGAAATGCGTCGTCGAGGAACTTATCCACCTCTTCGCGCGCCTCGTCCGCCGTCTTGCCGATCACGTTGATCTCGCGCGCGAGCGTGTCCCACCGCGGACCGGCGCTGAGCGTCACTCCCGCGGGGAGTCTCGAGCCCGCGGGGGCAGGGGGCAGCACTTCGGTCACGTCCTCGCGGGCGGCCTGCATGCGCAGGAAGCCCACATCCACTTCCAGCTTCCCGCCGGCAAGCACCTTGCGCACCTGCGCCGGCTGGCTGACGCCGCGCAGCCGCACGCGCGCGCCCTCGCGGATTTCGCCCTGCGGCTGCTTCTTCGGTTCCGGTTCGCGCAACGCCTGAAGGCTGTCCTCGAACTCGCGCCGCACGCGCGCCGCCTGTCTCAGCGCCTTTTCCGCCTGCCTGCGCTGTTCGGGCGCCGACAACACGCTCGCAATCAGATCCTGCGCCTCCTTTTCGAACCGTTTGCGCGCCGTCTCCGCCGCCTCCTCGATTTCGCGAAGCCGCGCTTTCTCGCGCCGCTCCATCTGTTCGAGCAGCCGCCGCTCGCGCTCTTCGAGTTCCGCCCTTCTGCGCTTGATCTCGGCAAGCCGCCCGTCGGCCTCCGCGAGCCGCGCTTCCAATTGCCGGAGCAGCTCTCCCATCTGCCGGTCGCGATCGGTCATCGCCGCGCGCGCCCGCTCGATCAGGCGCGCGGGAAGGCCGAGCCGCGCGGCGATGTCGAGCCCGGCGGACTTGCCCGGCGCGCCGGTGGCGAGGACGTAGGTCGGCTCAAGGGTCTGCTCGTCGAATCCCATTGCCGCGTTCAGCACGCCCGGGGCTGTGGCGCCGAAGACCTTGAGCGCCGCCAGATGCGTAGACGCCAGCGTGAACGCGCCGCGGCGGCGGAAGTCTTCGAGCACCGCCACGCCGAGCGCTCCGCCTTCCTCGGGATCCGTGGCGCGGCCGAGTTCGTCCAGCAGAACCAGCGACCCCGAGGTGGCCAGCTCCACCATCTCCCTGATGCGCGCGGCGTGAGCGCTGAAGCTCGAAAGGCTCTGCTCGAGGCTCTGGTTATCGCCGATGTCGGCCAGCACGTCGTCGAACCACGGAAACACGGCGCGCGCCGCGGGCACGGGCACGCCGCTCTGCGCCATCAATGCCAGCAGTCCGGCGCACTTGAGCGCCACGGTCTTGCCGCCCGTGTTGGGGCCGCTGATGAGAAGCGTGCGGTGCGAGCCAACCAAAGCGAATGACAGCGGCACGATGCGCCTCCGCTGCCGCCGCAGGATGTCTTCGAGCAGCGGGTGGCGCGCTTCCACGAGTTCGAGCCGGGGCGCCTCGTCCGGGGAGAACTCGGGGATCGTGCCATCGAAGTCCAGCGCAAAGCGCGCGCGGGCGAAGGCGAAATCGAGCGCGGCCAAGGCCTGCACGGCTTCGCGGGCTTCGCCGGCGTGGCGGCGCAGCTCGGCGGTCAGCTCGCGCAGGATGCGGTGGACTTCACGCTGCTCCTCCTCCGAAAGGCGCACCAGATCGTTGTTCAGCTCGATCGCCTCCAGCGGCTCGAGGAACAGCGTGTGCCCGCTGCCGCTGGCGCCATGCACTACGCCGGGCAATTTCCGCCGGGCGCCCGGCACGATGGGCACCACGAAGCGGTCGTTGCGGATGGTGACAAACTCCTCCTGGAGCAGCCCGTCCTCGCGGTGCGACTTCAGGAACCGCCCCAGTGATTCCTGGATCAGGAGCCGCTGCCGTTCCATCTCGCGGCGGATGCGTCCGAGCTCCGGGCTGGCGTCGCCGGCGATGGAGCCATCGGGCAGGATCTTGCCCTGCACCGCCCGCAGCGCCTGACGGAAGTCGGCGACGCGCGCGGCGCGCGCGGCCAGGCGGGGACACAGCGCGGACGCCTGCGCGAGCGCCTGCCGCACGGCGGAGGCGCGTTCCAGCACCGCGCCGAGCGCATGAATCTCCAGCGGCTCGAGCACCGCGCCTTCGATGCGGAGCTTGGCCTCGGCGGCGGCGACATCCGGCAGGCCGTCGAAGCGCAGGGGCGCAGCCAGTGTCTTGCGCCCCGCCGGCGGGCGCTCCGCCTCGCGCAGCCATTCCATCGCCTCGGCGGCTTCCGCCAGAGCCTCCTGCGCGGCGGCGGGGCTGTCCAGCGGGCGCATGCCTTCGAGCAGCCGCCGCCCGCCGGGCGAGGCCACATAGCGGCCCAGAAGTTCGCGCAGGCGCCCGTATTCGAGCAGCTCCAGGCTGCGCGCGTTCATGCGTCCATCTCCCGCCAGATGGCGAGCGCCTTCTCGATCACCGGAGGCGTGCCGGGGGCGATCTTCAGCGCTCCCATCCCGTCGAGCCGCACCCATCTGGCATCCGCGACGTCGCTGCCCCAGGCGAGCGAGCCTCCCGAGGGACGGCACAGGTAATCGATGATCACGTAGTGGAACTCGGTGCGGCCTTCGGCGTCGGGCATGATCCGCTCGAAAACGGCGGCCACGGTGAGCGGCTCCACGATGAGCCCCGTCTCTTCGAGCACTTCGCGCCGCAGCGCCTGATCCAGCCGCTCGCCGGTCTCGACCAGCCCGCCGGGCAGAGTCCACCAGCCCTTGAGCGGCTCCTGCCCGCGTTCGATCAGCAGCACGCTGCCGCCCTGAAAGATCACCGCGCCCACTCCCAGCAGCGGACGCGCCGGATAGCGGCGGGAACTCATGGCTCGGGCGCCGCCCGCTCCCCGGGCGCCACCAGATAGACGGCGCTGCGCGCCGCCACATAAATGTCCCCTGTGCGCGGGTGGACGGCCAAATTGGCGGTGCGGTCCGAAATACGGATCTTCTGCACAAGCGTTCCCTTCGGCGAATGGATCTCCAGAAACTCCCCAGCGGCAATCAGCAGGCTGGCGTCCCTGCCGGTGCGGAGCCCAAGCGGAATGCCGCTGGTGCGGTGGATCAGCACGCGCGGGTTGGAAACCGCGCCGGAGCGGCTCACGTCGAAGGCGCGCACCAGATGCTCGTCGGCGAAAGCGACATAAAGAGTGCGTTCATCGGGAGAGAGCGCGATGCCCGTGGGCCGCGTTTCGCTGCGGAAGACCGCTTCCAGCGCGCCCTTCGGCGAGAGGTGGAAGACGCCGTGGAAGGGCAACTGCCGCTGCTCCAGGGCAGAGCCGAACGCCGGATCGGTGAAGTAGATGTGGCCGTTGGAACGAATGGCCAGATCGTTTGGGCCATTGAGCGGCTTGCCTTCGAACTGGCTGGCGAGCACGGTGAGCGAGCCGCGCTCTTCAATGCGCACGACGCGGCGCGCCTGCGTCTCGCAGATCACCAGGCGCTGCTTCGAGTCGAACGCCAGCCCGGCGGCGCCGCCGGAAGGCCTGCGCGCCACCGAGACAGGCTTGCCGGGCTGAAGGCGCAGGATGCGGTCCTCCGGCGGATCGGCCACCAGCAGCGAGCCCGTGGTCTCGAACGCCACCCCGTCGGCATAGCGGAAGCCGCCAGCCACGCGCTGAATCAGATGCTGGCCGGGTTCCTGCGCGGTGGACAGGGCGGCGGCAAGCAACAGGGCCGCGGAGGCGCGCTTCACGCTTTCATTGTAGGCGCTCAACCGTATTCGAAGCCCGCCAGCGCAAAGACGAACCTCGGCTGTTCCCTGATGGCCGGCCCGCGCCGCATGCGGACCAGCCGCCGCACCGGCTGGAAGCCCAGCCGTTCCGCCAGCGCGAGCGCGGCGGGGTTGGCCGCGGGGACATCCCAAAAGCAGGAGCCGGAGACGCCGCAGTGCAGGATCCGGTCTTCCGCCTCGTCGGATGTGCGTGCAGTAATGGGGCCGATGTAAGCAGCCACGCGCCCGGGGTGCGAACAGCCGGTCCTCTCGAGCAGGCGCCGCCGGTCCGCGCCGAAGGCGAGGCGGTCGAGTTCGAAGTCGAACACGGCGTCCCAAGGCTCAGCGGGCTGCAGTTCGCCCGCGCGCCGCTGGACTTCATACTCTTCGACAAAGCCCAGCCTTGCATACACGGGCAGGCCCATTTCCGTCGCATCGAGCCGCGCCGTGCCGATGCCGCGCTGATCACAGTAATCGAGGCAGCGCTTCATCAATTGGGTGGCGTAGCCGCGCCCGCGGCACTCCGGCAGCGTGAGCACCATGCCGACCCAGGCAAGATCCGATCCGTAGGTAATTACAGTTGCAGAGGCTACGATTCTTCCGTCCGCTTCCATGCCGAAGCAGCCTTCCGGCTCGAGTTCGAGCAGCCGCCGCCAGTCCGCTTCGGTCTGGTTCCAGCCGGCGGCGGAAGACAGCCCCAGCAGGTCAGGCAGGTGTTTTTCTGCAAGCACTTGAAGCATGACCGTCTTTCGCTCCTGGTACTGACATTTCTGTTGACACTGTCGCGAACCTCCCATATAGTAGCGTTAGCCGGGTCATGAGGTAGGATTCGCCAATCATCGATGGGACAGACCGGAGTCCCCCTCTGCACGCCCGGCAAGTCTACAGGAAAAGGACTTTCTGCGATGCAGCAGATTACGATCGTGAAGAGGGCCAGGCTCAGCGCTGCCGGGATCGCAGCCGTTCTGCTCGCCTTGTGCAGCCAGCCTGCGGCCTCGCAGATACTGTATGGCTCATTGACGGGCAACGTGACCGACCCGAGCGGCGCCGCCGTCGTCGGCGCCACGGTAACGATCACGCAGACCGCAACCAATCAGACCCGCACGGCGACGACCAACGAGGCGGGCATCTACAACTTTCCGACGATCCCCGGCGGCGCTTACGAGCTGAAGGTGTCGGCGCAGGGCTTCCGGACCGTAGTCCGGCAGAACGTGACGGTGTCCACCAATACAGTGACCCGTGTAGACGCACAGCTCGAGTTGGGCGCGGTGACCGAGTCCATTCAGGTCACCGGCGAAGCGGCGCTGCTGCAAACCGACCGCGCCGAGGTGCGGCGGGAGCTGCCGACGGTGACGCTGCTGAACACGCCTGTCCCGCCGGGGCGGAACTACCAGCAGCTGTTCAACCTTCTGCCAGGGTTCACGCCGCCGCGCAACGCCCACTCGATTCCCTCGAACCCGTCCCGGGCGCTGCAATTCGAAGTCAACGGCACGGTGGCGGCGTCGAACAACATCCGGCTGGACGGCGCCACGCAGTACAACATCTGGCTTCCTCACATTACGGCGTACGTGCCGGCTCTTGAATCGATCGAAGCGGTGAACGTGGTGACCAACGCCTTCGACGCCGAGCAGGGGCTCGCCGGAGGCGCCGCAATCAACGTTCAGATCAAGAGCGGCACGAACGATCTCCACGGCTCCGCCTTCTGGTATCACGACAACAACAAGACCAAGGCGCGCCCGTTTTTCCTGCCCTTCGATCAGAGCAAGCCCAAGCGCGTCTACAACCAGAACGGCGGCACCGTGGGCGGTCCTCTGAAGAAGGACAAGCTGTTCTACTTCGTGAGCTATGAGGGCACGTACGACCGGCAGTTCGCCGGCGGGCTCTCCACCGTCCCCACGCCCTTGATGAAGCAGGGGGACATGAGCGAGTCGCCGCGGCTCGTCTACGATCCCGACTCCGGCGACAGCCAGGGGCGCAACCGGATTCCGTTCGCCAACCAGTTGGTGCCGAAGTCGAAATGGGATCCAATCACCGCCAAGCTCATCCCGCTGTTGCCGAACCCGACCGCCCCAGGGCAGTTCACGCAGAACTACTACTCTCAGGGCAGCTACCTGTTCGACCGTCAGACGGTGGACAGCAAGGTCAACTGGAACATGACCGACCGGATGACCTCCTATGTCCGCTTCAGCTGGCTGGACTATTCGATGACCGCCCCCACGCGGTTCGGCAAGGAGCTGCTCGGCTCGGCGCTCGCCGGGGGCAATCCGGGTCAAGGCTTTGGCAATACCTACAGTGTGACTGCCGCCTGGACTTACACGCTGACGCCGACGTTCGTCATCGACACCAACTTCGGCTACACGCTCATGGACACCAACGTCGAGCAGTACGGCATCGAGCGCAACATCGGGCAGGAACTGGGCATTCCCGGCACGAACGGCTCGCGCCGGATCGACGGCGGCTGGCCGGGCTTCGGCATCAGCGGCTTCACCACCTTCGGACTGGCCGACAACTACATGCCTTACTTCCGCAACGACCCGCAGTTCCAGTGGGTGGGCAACGCCAACTGGACTCGGGGCAAGCACAATATCCGCTTCGGCGCGGAACTCGGGTGGCAGCGGCTGAACCACTCGCAGCCCGAATTCTACGGCGGCAGCTGGGGCGCTCCCGGCGGCTTCACCTTCGGCGGCGGTCCAACGGCGCTGAATGGCGGACAGGCATCCAACCAGTGGAATGGGATGGCCTCCTTCCTGCTGGGCAGGGCGACGACGATCGGCAAGATCTACCAATGGCCGGACGAGTACAACACGCGCACGTCCATGCAGAGCCTATACGTCCGCGACCAATGGCAGGTGAACCGCCGCCTGACGCTGAACTTCGGCACGCGCTGGAACTACTTCCCCATGCCCACGCGCGCTGACAGGGGTCTGGAACGCTACGTCTTTCCGGGCGACCCCAACTACGGGGACAAGGTGCTGGTGTGCGGCGTGGGGTCGATCCCGAAGAACTGCGGCGTCGAGGTCAGCAAGAAACTGTTTGCGCCTTCGGTCGGCCTGGCGTACCGCGTGGATGACCGCACGGTGATCCGCTCGGGCTACGGCATCAACACCGACCCGTGGAACATCGCCCGCGCCATGCGCACCAACCACCCATTGCTGACGGCGCAAACGGTGAACGCGCCCAATTCCTTCTGGTGGGCTGGTCTGCTGAAGGATGGCGTGCCCGTGATCAATCAGCCCGACCTGGGCAACGGGGTGATCGACCTCCCGCTCCGTGTTGTGGCCAACACGCTGGACAGCGAGTTCGTGCGCGGCTACATCCAGAGCTGGAATTTCACCATCCAGAGGGAGCTGCCGCTGAAACTGGTGGCCAGCGCCGGCTACGTGGCCACGCGGCAGACCGGCTTCCTCGGTTTCGAAGAGCGGAACTATGGCCGGGTGGGCGGCGGCGCCGCCAGCCGTGTCTACTATCCCGAAACCGGGCGCAATGTGTCTCTGGCTGTGGTCAACCGCCTCGGCAACAGCGCCTACGACTCGCTGCAAATGACGCTGGACCGCCGCTTCAGCGAGGGCTTCCAGATCAACACGGCCTACACCTGGTCGAAGTGCATCTCTCTGGCAGGCTTCGGCAACAGCGGCGGCCGCGTCGCGATCAAGATCCCGGAGTACTACCGTCTGAACCGCTCCCAGTGCGGCATCCACACGCCGCACCGCTTCACCGCCAACGGCATCTGGCAGCTGCCGTTCGGCCAGGGCAAGCGCTGGGCGCAGGCTGGCGCCGCGGCGGCGATCCTCGGCGGCTGGCAGATCAACGGGGCGCTGATGCTGCAAAGCGGCAATCCGTTCACGGTCTCTTCGTCCGGCACTTCGCTCAACGCGCCCGAGAACTCGCAGCGCGCCGACTGGATCGGCGGCAATGAGGAGCCGCGCAAGCTCGGCGGCGTCGGGCGCGGCATCCCCTACTACGACTGGCGTCAGTGGGCGCCCGTCAGAGAACCGCGTTTCGGCACCGCCGGGTTCAACACGCTGCTCGGGCCGGGCATCGTCAACCTCGACCTCGGCCTGTTCCGGCAGTTCCGCATCACCGAACGTGTGAACCTTCAGTTCCGCGCCGAAGCGTTCAACGCCACCAACACGCCGCACTTCTCCAACCCGAGCGGCAACATCTCGAACCTTGTGCTGAACAGCGATGGCAGCTTCCGCACGGGCGTCTTCGAGGTGACCGGCGTGCGCAACACGGGCCGCGAAGGCATCGACGAACGGGTCTTCCGCTTCGGCCTGCGGCTCGGCTTCTGACAAGCACCCTCATCCATCCACAAGGGGCGGCCCCGGCGGGCCGCCCTTTGTGTTTCGCGGCGTCCTGGCGTGCTGGAGTCGTTGCGGCCCGCCCGCACGCTTGAGGATCGCCCGCGGGCGAGGCGGGGTCCGGGCGCCCTGGATTGCCCGTTTTTCAGGGCGGCAGGCACGGCTCGCCGCGATCTTCACCGATGTTGCCGTCCTGCAAGGCCTCCGGAGGCGCAGTCGTAGAATGGAAGTTCGTACCGATGCGTTCCTTTCTGTGGCTTCCGCTGACCGTTGTTGCTGCCTGGGCCGTCGTTCTGCCGCCCGGCTTGAAACAGGCTCGGGACGCGCAGGATCGCGCGGCGCTGGACCGGATCGCGGCCGGGCTGCAGGGCGCCGCGCAGGCCAAACCGCAGGACGCCCAGGCCCAATACCGCGCCGCTCTGGCTGAGCTCGTGCGCGCCGAAGTGCTCATGGAACAGCGGGACCGCAATGCGGCCCGCGCGGCGGCGGAGGCGGGCATCCGCGCGGCCGAACGGGCGGTGGGGCAGCGGCCGTCGAGCGGCGAATACCGCCGCGTGCTGGGAGCTCTTTGCGCGCAGGTGATTCCGGCCAATCCGCTGATGGGCCTGCGTTACGGCAAGTGCGCCCTGGCCGAGGTCAGCCGCGCCGTCGAGCTGGAGCCGAAGTCGCCCGACGTGTGGCTGAGCCGCGGCGTGGGCAATTTCTATCTGCCGGAATCGTTCGGCGGCGGCGCGGAGCCGGCGCTCAAGGATATTGAGAAGGCCCTGCAGCTCGATCCTTCCCATGCGGACGCCTGGCTGTGGAAAGGGATCGTGCTGCGGAAGCTGAACCGCAACCGGGAGGCGCGGCAGGCCATCGAACGGAGCCTGAAGCTGAATCCGTCGCGCGTCTGGGCCAGGCAGCAGCTGGAGAAGACCCCCGCGCAGTGACCTTCCGCCAAACCGCCCTGGCCGCGCTCGCTCTGGCCGCATTCACGCTGCTCGGGTGGTTTGTCTTTCCCGGCAGGACCTGGCTGCAATCGGACACGCAGATCTACGTGCCGATTCTCGAGCGGCAGCACGACCCGTCCCTGTTCGCGCGCGACGAGATCGCCCTGCGGCCGCATGTGAAGTTCACCTTCTATGACGAGATCACGGTGGCGTTGCGCCGCTGGACGGGCGCGGAGTTCCGCGATGTGCTGGCCGCGCAGCAGCTGCTGTTCCGCGCCGCCGGCTTGACGGGAGCGTTTCTGACCGGGCTGGCGCTGGGCCTGCCACTGCCGGGAGCGCTGGCGGCGGCAGGGCTGTTCGGGCTGGGAGCGGTGATCAACGGTCCAGCCGTGCTGACGCTGGAATACGAGCCGGTGCCGCGCGGATTTGCCGTGCTCTGCATGATGCTGGCTCTTGGCCTGGCGATGCACCGGAAGTGGACGTGGGCGGGCGTGGCGGCGGTGATCGCGACGCTCTACCATCCGACGACGGCGGCGCCGTTCTGGGCGTGCCTGCTGCTGCACTGGCGCTTCGCTCACGACCGGCGGGAGGGCATTGCGCTGGAAGCGTCCGTGGCTCTGGCGGCGGCGGGGCTGGCGGTGATCGCCATCCTCCAGCCGTTCGGGGCGGACCGGCAGGTGATGCTCGGGCGGATCCCGCCCGAGCTCGAAAAGATCCAGAAATACCGCGGCGCGTACAACTGGGTCTCTCTTTGGCCGGGCGGATGGCTCTGGCAATATCCGCTGCTGGGAGCGCTGGCGATGGGCGCCTGGCGCAGGCTGCGCGGCTGGATGGCGCCGGAGGCGCGGTTCCTGTCGGCGGCGCTCGTGGGCTACGGGCTGGCGATGATTCCCCTGCAATGGCTCCTGCTCGATGCAGGCAAGTGGGTGCTGATGCCGCAGTTCCAGCCGGCGCGGGCTGTGCTGTGGGTGGCGGCGATGGCGGAACTGCTGGCGCTGGCGGCGGCGTGGAAAGCGGCTGCGGAGCGGCGGTGGATCGAAGCGGGCGCATGGAGCGTGGCGGCATGCCTGCTGCCGGCGGCTGGCGCGGCGCCGCTGGTGGAGCTTTGGAAATACCCGGAACGGATGGCCGCCGCGGCTCTGGCGGCGGGTTTGGCCTTGGCCGGCGCGCGATGGCCGCGAGCGGCCATTGTGGCGGCGATGGCCATTTTTTTTCTGACGCCAAGGGCGGGCCGGCTGGAACTGCATCCGCAACTGCACTCGGCGGAGCTCGACGAACTGGCCGCGTGGGCGCGCGCGGCGACGGACAGAGATGACGTGTTTCTTTTCGCCGACTCAGGCCGGAGGCTGGAGCCGGGCGTATTCCGCGCCAAGGCGCTGCGGGCGCTCTACGTGGACTGGAAGTCCGGCGGGCAGGCGAACCTGCTGCGCGATTACGGCTACGAGTGGAAGCGGCGGTGGGATGCGGTGCGGCAGGCGAGACCGCCACTGCTGGCCCTGGAAGAATACGCGAGG
The DNA here is from genome assembly GCA_020723085.1 of Arcobacter sp. GTDB lineage: Bacteria > Acidobacteriota > Terriglobia > Bryobacterales > Bryobacteraceae > JANWVO01. Next base: position 45,992 of record DYJN01000001.1, on the reverse strand, counting down.
CTCGGCGTGGACTGGATCGTCGTGGCGCCAGCCAATGCGCCCGCGGGAGTGACGCCCGCGTTCCGCAACGCGCGGTTCGTGGTTATCCGGACTGCGGCCGGGCGGCAAGAAACTGATCGACTTCTTCCCGGGACGGGATCGATGCCTGCGCGCCCAGCCGCGTGACCGAGAGCGCGGCGGCGGCATTGGCGAACCGGAGCGCTTCAGGCACGGGCTTGCCCTCGGCCAGGGCGACGGCCAGCGCGCCGTTGAACGTGTCGCCGGCGGCGGTCGAATCGACGGGTTCCACACGGAAGGCGGGCGCGTGCCACGCGCCTTCCGGGCCGGAATAATAGCACCCCTGATCGCCGAGCTTGAGCACTGCGGCGCGCGGACCGCGGCGGCGCAGCGCCTCCGCGAGCGCGGGCGCTTCATCCAGCCAGATGCGGCTGGGCGCCCGTCCGGCGAGCAGGCACGCTTCGGTCTCGTTCGGGGTGAGCAGATCCACCTGGGCCAGCAGTTCCGCGGCGAGCGGCTGAGCGGGCGCCGGGTCCAGAATCGGGAGCGCCCCGCCCCGGCGTGCGAGGCGGAGCCCCGCGGCGACGGTTTCCAGCGGGGTTTCGAGCTGGAAGAGCGCGCAGGCGGCTGAAACAAAAGCCTGCCGTTCTGTTTCCATGTCCGCGGGGGTCAGTTCGTGGTTCGCCCCCGGCGCGATGACGATGGAATTCTGCCCCGCGCGGTCCACCCAGATGAGCGCCACGCCGGTGGGCGCGCTGCGGCAGCCGTGGATGCGGGAGGTGTCCGCGCCGGCGGCTGCCAGGCTTGCCCGCAGGTGATCCGCAAATGCGTCATAGCCCACGCGGCCGATCATCAGGACCGGATTGCCGCGGGCCAGCCGCGCGGCCGCGCAAGCCTGGTTGGCGCCTTTGCCTCCGGGGATCGTCTGGAAGTTCGCGCCCCGGGCGGTCTCGCCGGGGGCGGGCAGACGCTCCACCTGCACGACGAAATCCATGTTCAGCGAGCCGGTGACGACGATGGCTCTGGCGGACATCGCCTGTATCTTACAGGGAACGGGAGCGGCGGCGGGCGGCGCGCAGAGGGAAGGACGGCGGCGGCTGCCACGGCGGACATCGAGTCAGACCGGAAGCGGACAGGCGAAAGAAGGAGTGGTGTTCCCGCCGCCCTGTTTTCAGGCGCGCCCGAGATCGATGCCGTGGCTCTTGAGGGCTTCCGCGTAGTAGCGCTCCAGCAGCACTTTCCATTCGTCGGAGCCCTCGATGATTTCGCGCTTGTGGCTGCGGATCTTGTCGCGCGCCTGGCGGTCGGCCTTCTCCTCCACCTGGAGGATGTCGGTGATCAGGCGGACGAGTTCGAGGCGCACGTCGTTGGGCTTTTTCTTCAGGCGGCAGCTGCGGGAGCGCCGCAGGGCGTTCACCAGCTTGTGCGAAATTTCGTTGATCTTGTCCCGGCTCAGCTTCATGCCGTCGCCGGTCTCCCGCCCGCTGGCGCGCACGATCTTGCGCTGCTGGATGAGTTGGTTCTTGACCCGGCGGAACATCTCCGTGTAGCTGATGCTGTTGTTGGCCATGTACACGGAGAACTCTTCCAGCAGCTTCCGGACTTCCTCGTTCAGCTTGTCTTCCACTTCCAGTTCTTTGAGGAAGACGCTTTCCATCAGCTCGCTGACCGTGCCCGGTTCGATCACTTCCAGATAGTTGGAGCCAATGCGTGCGGTGGCCTGCCGGCAGAGGTACGAAACGAATTCCTTCGGAAGCAGCATTCCGGGCAGGGTTTAAGAAACCCTCAATCTTCAGTCTAGGGACGCGCCGCCGGGGGTGTCAAATCTGCAACAGGCGTCCGCAGTAAAGTAGGAGGGCAATGGAACTCGCAGAATACATTCAGACAGTGGACACGCCCACGCTGTCCAACGCCATCGAACTGTTGGGCGTGCGGCCCCGGAGCGCGGGTTTCGCGCCGCTGCAGGTGCGCTGCCTGTTCCCCGAGCTGGGCCGCATGGCCGGCTTTGCCGTGACGGCGCAGGTGGAGACCGTGACGCAGACGGGCCCCGGCGGTCCTCAGGGACACATCGAACTCTACCGGCTGCTGGAGGCGAGCCGGAAACCCGCCGTCATCGTGCTGCAGGAGACCGGCGGCTTCGGCGACTTTGCCGCTCACTGCGGGGAGGTGATGGCCACCTTCTTCACGCGGCTGGGTGCGGCCGGGCTGGTTTCTGATTGCGCCGTGCGCGACCTGCCTGAGGTGAGGGCTCTCGGGTTCCACTTCTTCGCCCGGGGCGCCTGCGCCTCGCATGCCAACTTCCGCATCGTGCGCACCGGCGTGCCGGTCACCATCTGCGGGCTGCCCGTGCGCCCGGGCGAGCTTTTGCACGGCGATGAGAACGGCCTGATCACGGTGCCGGATGTGGAAGCCGGGCGGCTGGAGCAGGCGGTGGAGGAGGTCCGGCGGACGGAACGGCGGATCATGGACTTCGTGCGCAGCGGCGATTTTTCGCTCGACGGCTACGAGGCGATGGTCCGGCGAAGCTACAGCGGCTGATGTCCGGGGGCGCGGCGGGGGCCGGATGTTACAATTCAGAGAGTTTGACCCGCGCGACCGATGCACGAGCCGGAAGGCGCCAGAGGCTGCTGGAGGCCCTTGCGGAGTTGCGGTGCGATGCGGCGGTGGTTTCACACCTGCCCAACGTCCGCTACCTGACGGGCTTCACGGGCAGCAATGGGATCCTTTTCCTTTCGGCGGAACGGACAGTCCTTTTCACCGATCCCCGTTACGAATTGCAGGCCGGTGAAGAGTGCGATTGCCGGGTCCGGATCGTCCGCGGGCCGACGTGGGACGGCGTCTGGAGACACGCCGCCGGAAGGCGCTGGAGAATCGCGTTGGAAGCGGAGCATATGAGTCATGCCGTCTGGACGGAGACGGCACGCCGCCTCGGCCGCAATGCCCCGCTGAAGCCGCTTGGGGGTGCAGTGGAGCGGCTGCGCAAGGTGAAATCGCCGGAGGAGATTGGGGCGATCCGCGCTTCGGCGAAGCTCTGCGCGGCGGCGTTCCTTCAGGCGTCACGGCGCTTCCGCGCAGGGATGACAGAGAACGACGCGGCGGCGGAGATCGAATACCGGATGCGGAAACTGGGAGCGGAGGGCGCCGCCTTCGAGACAATCGTGGCGGCGGGCGAGCGGGCTGCCCTGCCTCATGCCCGCCCCGGCGCCGCCCGGCTGGAAGCCGGCAAGCCGGTGCTCGTGGACATGGGCGCCAATCTCGCCGGATACATGAGCGACATGACCCGTGTGGCGCACTTCGGCCCGCCTTCGCGCGAGTTCGCCCGGCTCTACGACGCCGTGCTCGAGGCCCAACAGGCGGCTTTGCAGGTTGCGCGGGCGGGCGTGAGCGCCAGCCGCGTGGACAAGGCGGCGCGAATGGCGCTGAAGGCGCGCGGGCTGGACCGCTACTTCACCCATTCCACGGGGCATGGCGTGGGGCTGGAGATTCACGAGGGGCCAAGGCTTGGAGCGAAATCCGAGGACGCTCTGGAAGCGGGGATGGTCGTGACCGTGGAGCCGGGCATTTACTTGTCCGGCAAGGCGGGCGTCCGGATCGAGGACACTGTACTGGTGACGCGGACGGGCGCGGAGATCCTGACGTCCGTCAGCAAGGGATTATTGGTGCTGGAATCATGACTATTGAAGAGATCCGTGAACTGATCCATGTCGTATGCTCAAGCGGCATCGCAGAACTGGAGGTCCAGCGCGGAGAAAACCGTGTCTGGATCAAGCGGACGGGCGGGGCGGCGGCGGAAGTCTCCGTGGGGGCATCGTCGATCCCGGCTGCCGCAGTTCCGGCTGCTCCGCCGCTCGCCGCTCCGCCGGAAAGCGTCACGGTGGCCGCTCCACAGGCGGCGCCGCCCGCGGGCACGCCTGATCTGACTGATCCCGCGCTGCAGCCCGTCAAGAGTCCGATCGTTGGCACCTTCTATGAAGCGCCTGCTCCCGGCGCGGAGCCGTTCGTCCGGGTGGGTGACGTGATCCAGCCGGGCAAGGTGCTCTGCATCATCGAGTCGATGAAGCTCATGAACGAGATTGAAGCCGAGATCTCGGGCACGATCGTGAAGCGCCTGGTGGAGAACGGGCAGCCGGTCGAGTACGGCGAAGTCCTGTTCCTGGTCAAGCCGAGCTGAGCATGGCGTTCGAAAAAGTCCTGATCGCCAACCGCGGCGAGATCGCGGTCCGCGTGATTGCCGCCTGCAAGGATCTGGGAATCCGCACGGTGGCCGTGTACTCGGAGGCGGACCGCCATTCCCTCCATGTGCGGTTCGCCGACGAAGCGCTCTGCATCGGGCCGGCCAAGAGCACGCTGAGCTACCTGAACATTCCTGCCGTGATCAGCGCCGCCGAGATCACCAACGCGGACGCCATTCACCCGGGATACGGATTCCTGAGCGAGAACGCCGATTTCGCCGAGGTCTGCCGCGCCTCGCAGATCAAGTTTATCGGCCCCACGCCGGAGGTGATCCGGATGATGGGGCTGAAACAGCTCGCGCGGGAGAAGATGCAGGAGCACGGCGTGCCCATCCTGCCCGGCTCCCGCGGCGTGCTCCAGACGGTGGAAGAGGCGCTCGAAACGGCTGCGCAGATCGGCTATCCGGTGATGCTGAAGGCGTCGGCAGGCGGCGGAGGGCGCGGCATGCGCGTCGTCCGCAGCGCCGACGACCTGCCGTCCCTGTTCGCGCAGGCGCAGCAGGAGGCCGGGAACGCCTTCTCCAACGGAGATCTCTACTGCGAGAAGTTCATCGAAAGGCCGCGGCACATCGAGTTCCAGATCCTGGCCGACGAGCACGGCCGCGTGGAGGTGCTCGGCGAGCGCGAGTGCTCCATCCAGCGGCGGCACCAGAAACTGATCGAAGAAGCGCCCAGCCCCGCGTTGACGCCGGAGCGGAGGGAGAGGGTCGCCCGCGCTCTGCGGGAGGCCCTTGCCGCCGTCGGCTACACCAACGCCGGCACGGTCGAATTCCTGATGGATGAGACGGGCGAGCTGTACTTCATCGAGGTGAACGCCCGCATTCAGGTCGAGCACCCCGTGACGGAGATGATCACCGGCATCGATCTGGTGAAGGCGCAACTGCGCATCGCGCAGGGTGAATCCCTGGACAGCATCCTCGGCGGCCCCGTGACTCTGCGAGGCCACGCCATCGAATGCCGCATCAACGCCGAGCATCCTGTGACGTTCGTGCCTTCGCCCGGCAGGATTCAGGCGCTCTGCCTGCCCGGCTCCATCGGTGTGCGCGTGGACACCGCCGTGTACGCGGGAGGCGTGATCCCGCCCTACTACGATTCGCTGGTGGCCAAGCTGATCGCCCACGGCCACGACCGCGAGGAGGCGATCCGGCGGATGCAGCGGGCGCTGGAGATGTTCGTCGTCGACGGCGTCCATACGTCCATCCCCCTGCATCTGGCGATCCTGGCGGACCCGGAATTTCAGTCCGGCGCCATCGACACGCACTTCATCCAGCGCCATCTGGCCCGCCGCGGCTGACGGCGCTCGACACGGCCCGTTGCGGCGGCCGGGCTGCGCGCGCGAACGCTTCCCGCATCAGCAGACGCGCGCCAGATCCATCCCGGCCAGGCTGCTGAACTTTTCCAGATGCGCGTGCCAGCGCCCGGCGCCGAGGGCGAAATGGTGCGTGGGCGCTTCCCGGCACCAGCGGTTGACGAACTCCGCCGGGCCGAGCGGGAAGCGCACTCTCGTGTTCGTGTTGCCGATGCGCAGAACCGGGCCGGGGATGGACTCGCCCTCGGCCGTGATCAGCTTCAGCCGTCCGTCCGCGGTCTGCGTGAGCGCGAGCAGCGTCACCGGCCCGGGCTTCACGCTGAACTCTACGCTGACCCCGTGGCCGCGCTTGCCGTGATACAGGCCGAGGCCGCGGAGAACGGGCTTCTGCGGGCACAGGGCGAGGTGGCCGGGGCCATCGTGGCCCACCAGTACGAACTGCTCGACAAAATCCATGGCGTAGAGCTCGGTGAATGCCCCTCCCGCGCCCAGCGAATCCAGGATCTTCATGGCCACGCAGTTCTTGAGGTCGCCCTCGCCGCTGGCCGGCACGCCGCGGGCGGTGAGCAGCGAATTGCCGAGGATCATGGCCGCTGCCAGCCGCTCGTACTCGTTGCCGTCCACGCCGCGGTAGTAATACGCCAGCCCGTCGAGATCGAACTGGCGCGCCACCCGCTCCAGAGCCGACGCCACGCGCGCAGCCCGCTGCAATTCCTCTTCGGGGCAGTCTTCCAGCACGAACATCTCGCGGGTCATCCGCAGGATGGCCTCCGCCTCGTCCGGATGCGATTCGCGCAGACAGCGGTCCAGGTCGCACATTTCGAGCACCTCCACGTGGGCGCCCGTCTGCGCGCTGATCGCCGTGAAATCCGAGTACATGTCGAGCATGCCCGGGTAGGTGTGCCCCAGGAAGCCAAGCCGCGCCGTGCGCAGCGCCCGCCATGCGCGCGCAGCCGCCAGCCACTCTTCGATCTCGCGCGCCGATGCGGGATCGCCCTGAAGCATTCCGCTGACCACGTGGAACGGCACGCGCGCGCGGGCGAAGGCATTGGCGATCTCCGGCACGCAGCAGGCGGAGCAGTTGGCCAGCCATTCGCCGGTGCCGCAGGTTTCGTAGTCGAGCCGCGCCGACGGCTGGAGATTCAGCACGACGACGGGCGCGCGGGCGCGCTGTACGACGGGCAGCACAAGGCTTGACGTGGCATAGGTGGCTGCGTGGCAGAAGATGATGTCGAGATCGGATGCCGCCAGGAGCGCACCGGCTTGCGCGGCGCGCGGCGCAGTGTCCACGAGGCCGGCGGAGACTATGGCGCCGCCGGAAGACGATAGCTGCCGCGCGACGTCCCGGAGGTAGCCCTCCAGTCTCTCCCTGAGTCCGGGGAACTGCGCCCAGTACGCTTCCAGGCCGATGGCGAACAGTCCGATGCGCGCCGGGCGGGCGGGTTTGAGCGGAGACGGCAGATCCATCGAGGGCAGCATACACCAAGCCCTCGGGGACCGCTCAGGAAACCTTCAGCCGCCGGGCGCAGGCCGTCAGAAGGGCAGGATCTCCTCGCGCTGCGGATCGAAGTTCAGCCGCCGCTTCTGGACGTAACTGATGTTGCCGAGATGCGAAGCCATGGCCGAGCGGTGCCCGATGTAGACGTCGCAGTTCGGGCGTTTGCGCGAAACGCAGCAATCGAGGAAGTTCTTCACGTGGTCGAGCGTGAAGTCGTACTTCGGCCCCTCGACGACCACCGGCTGCGATCTTCTTCCCGCGGGGCGGAACTCATACCGGGAGCGGTCGATGAACAGCTTGCCCTGCGTGCCGCAGAACTCGACGCCGTACCCCATGATGCCGGGCGCAAGGGTCGCTTCGAAGGTGACCGTGTACTGTCCGCCGTACTCGAGCAGCACGTTGATCGTGTCCGGCGCCGTGCGGCCGTCCTTGTAGTTGTACACGCCGCCCGCCGCCACGCCGGAGGTGGGCGCATCGTTGCCCATGAACATATGGACGACGTCGATCCAATGCGTGAACAGATCCGTCACCTGCCCGCCGCCGAAATCCAGATACGCGCGCCAGTTCCAGAACTGCTGCGGGTCCCACTCGCGCCAGGAGACGGGCCCGAGGAAGCGCGCCCAGTCGAGATTGGAAGGCTTGGTGGCGAGCGACGCGGGAGCGCGGCGCAGATGGTACATGTTGCCGTGCCACCAGGTGCGGACCAGCATGATCTTGCCGAGCGCGCCCGTGTCCATGTATTTCTGTTTCGCTTCGATGTAATGCGGGCCGGAGCGCTGCTGAAGTCCCACCTGGCAGACGCGCTCGTTCACGCGCGCCGCCTTGACGATCGCCGGGCCCTCTTCGATCTTCAGCGTCAGAGGCTTTTCGACGTAGACGTCCTTGCCTGCGTTCAGAGCGTCGATCGTGGTGGCGGCATGCCAATGGTCCGGGGTGGCGTTCAGCACGATGTCGACGTCCTTCTGCTCCAGCAGCTTCCGGTGGTCGCTGTAGCCGCGCGCTTCGGGGGCTGCATTCTTGGCGCGGTCGATCATCGCGGCATACACGTCGCACACCGCGGTCACCTGTACGCGCCCGGTCTTCAGGAAATTTCCCATGACGCCGCGGCCGCGTTCGCCCGCGCCGATCAGGCCCAGATTGAACCTTTCGTTCGCACCCAGGATGCGCGAGTAGGACAGGGCGGTCCAGGCGACAGGCGCCTGCGCGGCGCCGCGCAACACCGTCCGGCGGGAGGGATGAGAAAGAGCCATGCAGGAATTATATTCGGATGAGAGTTTCCCGGCGCGGAAGGCACTTTTCCGGCAGTCAGGCGCGCTCTGTGGTCTGCCCCACAAAGTCTCCTCCAGCTCATCGCGGGGCGCGCCGCCGCTTTTTCCTTACGGGCGCGGGAAAACCATGTGAGAAGGCTCGACGCCCGCCATGCGGCAGCGCTCGCGGTAGAGCGAGCCGTAGCTCAGGGTGATGTAGTCTCCGCGTCCAAAGCCCATCTCCGCCGCCGCCTGGTCGATCCATTCGGGCGCGCCTTCCAGTTCGAGATAGCAGCCGATGGGCGTCTCATCGAGGAAGGCGTGGCCGTCCTGCCCGCCGCGTGCGAAAGCCGTGCGGTACTTCTCGTAGCGGAAGATGGCCTCGTAGCCGAGCGCTTCGAGCAGCGCCTGCATCGCTGCGCCGTCGGCCACCCGCGTCTCGATCTCGCGCCGCTTCTTGTGGGGTCCGGGCTCGGGCCGGCCTTTAAAGGTGAGCAGAGCCTCGCCGCGGAATTCCCGCAGCCGCAGCAGGCGCCCGGACTGAATCAGTGCCCGGGCGGGCGTGTCAAAGACCGTGTTCGACTCAAAGGCGCGTTCGTGCAGCGGCGTGAATCCCGCGCGGCGCAGGCGCTCCATGCCTGCTGCGGCGGATGCCACGGCGAGCTTGATTTCGACCTCGACTGTCCCGGGCGATGGCGGCACGGCTGACCTTCAGTATTGCAGAGCGATGCCCGCGGCAGCGGGGACGGCCGGTGGCGCAAAGGCCGGCGCTTTCCGCCGGATCGGCCCTCAGGCGGTGCGCCGGCTAGCGTGCGATCAGGCGCTTGGCGCCGCCGCGCTTTACGATCCGGAAGCTGTCGGCCACCTCGCCCCTCGCCGTGCGCGCCTCGAGTGTCAGCGCATCGCCGTCCACCCGGATCACCTGGAAGAACTGCGTATGGCGGATGATCTTCTCGATCGCCGGGTGCGCCTTGCCGTCGTACATCTTGGCGCCGCTCACCGAGGTGACATACATCGTGCCGCCCTCTGTGCCCCCGTCGCCGCGCACCAGCCGCGTGCGGGCATAGACATGGTCATGGCCGTTCAGAACCAGATCCACGCCCCGGCGGTCGAAGACCGGCTGCCAGGCTTCGCGGACTCTCTGGTTGTCGCGGCCCCGCGCGCCGGAAAAGATGGGGTGGTGGAAGAACACGACCGTCCAGCGGTTGGGGTTCTTCTCGAGCAGCCTGTCGAGCCATGCGGCCTGCTCTTCCAGCTTTTCATTGGAATTCAACGCCACGAACCGCACGCCCTGGAAATCGACGAAGTAATTCGTCTCTTCGAGGCCGGCGGCTCCATTCAGCGGCAATGCGAACTGGGGGCGCCAGTTGACCGTCGGGCGGCGCCGGCCCTCCGCGCCGCGGCCATACTCGTGATTGCCGATGGCCGGCATGGCGGGGATCGAGCGATGCATCGCGCTGCTGGCCTCGTGCCACTCGCCCCACTGCGCGTCCTGGTCGTAGTTGTTGATCAGATCGCCGGCGTGGATCGCGAGCCGCGCCCCCGGCGCGGTTTCCAATGCTCTCCGCACCACACGCGACCACGCGGACCGGATCCGCGTCTGCGCGTCGCCAAAATACAGGAAGGTGAACGGCTCCGGCTGAGCCGCCGCCGTGCGGAAGGGGATCCATTCGCTCCAGGCGTCACTGCCGTCGCCGACACGGTAGAGATACTCCGTGGCGGGCTTCAGGCCGCGGAAGGTCACGCTATGGGCGTGCGCCGGACCTTGATTCGTCTCGTAGGCTTCGACGGCAGCCTCCACCCTGCGCGCAGCCTTCTCGAAATCAGGGCCATCGGTGGCTTCGACGATTTCCCCAAAGCCCTTGGAGACGGCAGTGCTCGTGCGCCACGTGACGCTGAAAGACGCCGCCGGTTCCGCGGTCCAGGTGGTGACGATCCGGTCAGGCAGCGCCGAGGGCGCATAGCCCGCGTGGGCGGACTGAAAGGCGAAGAGGGATGCAGCCGCCGCCAGGGCGGCCGCGCCGATCCACAAACGGCGCGAGTGAAGTCGGGCAGAGAACATGGGGATACCCTGTCCCGGCGGTCCCCGGGACACCTTCATCGTATCAGCCGGGCAGCCGGGCTAATATTCGAGCCATGTCCCGCCAATGTGCCGCGTGCCGTTGTCCTTCTGGAAGTAATAGGCGGCCAGTACTCTTCTGCCGGGCAGCGCCACTGCCCAGGGGTAGCCGAGATCCGTGCCTCCGCCGTCATCCCGCAGCACCATTTCCGGCGCCTCCGCGGCATCCGTGCATTCCGGATTCAGCAGCCGCGCGCGGATGCCGAACGGCGGGTGCCGGTAACCGTAAACGAGCAGCACGCGGTTGTCCTCCAGCCGCACGGCATGATGCGGATGACCCTGCCAGCCCGTGTCCTGCCAGGGTTCAAATGTGCGCCCCCCGTCGCGCGAGCGCGCAACGGCGGTGTGATCGTCAAGACCCGCGGTGCGGAGAAAGGCCACTAGTTGGCCCGACGGCGTTTCGTACAGCGAGGTCTCGCTGAAGGACGCCTTGCTGTCCGTGGCAATCACGGTTTGATACCGCCACGTGCGTCCCGCGTCGGAGGATGCCAGAAGATGCACGTCAGTTCCCGTGCCCCGCCCGGCGCCTTTCGGATAAGCCGCAGCCCACAGGACGCGCCCGTCGCGCGACTGGACCATGGCGCCGCGGTTGTAAGCCGGCAGCGGCGCCCCGAAACAGTCGCGCGCCTCGCGCCCCGGCACGGGCGGCGGCGCGAACGGACCCTGCCACGTCCTGCCTGAATCGGAGGAGCGCAACAGATACCCGCCCTGGAAAGCGTAGTCGCCGAGCCAGACCGTAGCCGGGACCGATGCCCGGTCCGCGCCCCCCATCCAGATCCACAGATAAGACGCGCACAGCAGCGTGCCGTCGCGCAGTTCGAGCAGGCAGGGATCCTGCGAGCCGCCCAAGGGATGGGCATAGATCAGTTCGGGCTCGCGGCTCCAGCTGCGCCCGCCATCGCGTGAGCGCACGCAGACCAGTTGGCTGTTGGGATCCGTGTGCGAGACGCCCTTCGCTCCCAGCCGCCTCCGCTCGGGCGCCCGGCGGAAGGCGGCGAGCAGCTCTCCGGTGCGGCGCAGCCGCACGATGGACGGGAATGCCGAATAGTAGCGCTCATCGGAGTAGATCACGATGTCGCCGGATTTGCGCACGCCGCCCATTGGCAGAGCGCCGGAGGCGAGGAAGACACGCCGGGTGACCAATGCCATCGCCGGGATTGTATCCCATCCGCAACCAGACCGTCATCGTGCTCTCTGAGCGCGAGCCGGTAGAATCGTATCCATGCGACGATCCGCCCTCCTTGCTCTCGCCCTGCTGCTTGCTTTGATTCCTGCCGCCGCCCAGCGGCGGGCGAAAAACGTGATCCTCTTTCTTGCCGACGCCGGCGGCGTGGCCACGGTGAGCGCAGCCAGCCTTCACGGGTACGGCGAGCCGCAGAAGCTGTATGTGCAGAGCTGGCCGAACGTGGGGCTTTCGGACACGACCACCGCCACGAACTACGTCAGCGATTCCGCCGCGGGCATGACCGCCATCGTCGCGGGGGTCAAGACGCACAGCGGCGTCATCAGCATGGGGCCCGATGCCGAGCGCGGCAAGAAGGACGGGCGCATTCTGAAGACGCTGCTCGAATACGCCGAGGAGAAGGGGCTCGCCACCGGCGTCGTCAGCAACATGTCCATCGCCGACGCGACGCCCGCCGCCTGTTACGGCCACGCCAACGACCGGCGGAAGCAGGGCGAGCTGTTCCTGCAGATCTTCAGCCCGCGCTTCGGCGACGGGCCCGACGTCGTGATCGGCGCCGGGCGGAAGACCATCTGGGGCCAGGCGGGAGCGCGGATCGAGGCCGCGTCGCAGAAAGCCGGGCGGAAGATCTATGGCTCGCTCGACGCCGTGCCGGCGGACGAGAGGCGGCCCATCGTCGTCTCCGACAGCGAACCGGACGTCGCCGCAGCCGCGCGGCGCGCTCTGGACCTGCTCTCCGCAAACCGGAAAGGCTACTTCCTGATGGTCGAGTGGGACGCCCACACGGACAACCCCCGCAAGGGTCTCGACAACCTTGTGGCCTTCGACAAGCTGATCCGCGAGATCGCCGCGAAGGTGAATCTCAAAGAGACGCTGCTCGTGTTCACCGCCGACCACTCCTTCGAGCTCCGGATCACGGGCGGGCGGCGCGGCGTGCCGCTGCTCGAGGGGCTCGACGAGTGGCAGGCGAAGAACAGCCCGAGAGACGAGATCCGCATTCCCGCCTTGCGCGTGGGCCACTCGCACACGGGCGAAGATGTCCTGGTGACAGCCATTGGCGCGGGCGCAGAACGGGTGCGCGGCTACATGCCGAACACGCGGATCTTCGATCTCATCCTGCAAGCCTGGGGCTGGCGTCCGGAGCCGCGCTGAACGCGGGCCTGACTGCCGGCTCCGATAAGATGAGAGCGGATGCTCTGGATGGGTCCGGCCGTTGTGCTGGGTGCGTTTCTGCTGTTTCTTGTCCAGCCGATGGCCGGAAAGATGCTGCTGCCGCTCTATGGCGGCTCGGCGGCGGTGTGGTCGGCCTGCCTGCTGTTCTTCCAGTCCGTGCTGTTGCTGGGGTATCTCTACGCGCACCTGCTGGCGCGCGCGCTGAAGCCGCGGGCGCAGGCGGCGGTCCATACGGTGGTTTTGCTGGCCTGCGTGCTGCTGCCGCGCGCGGCGCCTGCGGAGGGCAGCGATGCCGCCCACGTGCTGCTGGCCCTGGCCGGGGCCGTCGGGCTTCCGTATTTTCTCCTTTCGGCGGCATCCCCGCTGATGCAGCACTGGCTGGGGCTGCTGGATGCGCGGGCGCGTCCTTACCGGTTGTCGGCCTGGTCGAATGCCGCCTGCGCGGTGGCGTTGCTGGCATTTCCGTTTGTTTTTGAGCCGCGGCTTGGCATTTCGCGGTTGAAGCACGCCTGGGATGCGGCGTTCCTCGCCGAGGCCATGCTGCTGGCGGGCGCGGCATGGCTCGTGTGGAAGCGGCAGCCGCAGGCGCCGGAACTGCCGCTGGCGGGCAGCTCGGGATGGAAAGAGCGCCTCCAGTGGCTGGGATGGGCGGCTCTGGGGACCGCGTTTCTGGTGGCGACCACGGCCCACATCACGCAGGTGGTGGCCCCCGCGCCGCTGCTCTGGGTGGTTCCCCTGCTTGTGTACCTGCTGACTTATGCCGCGGCGTTTCTCTTCGACGCGCGCCCCGGCCGGCGTGCTGCGTGGCAGGCTCTGCTCGGCCTGCTCGCCATGGCGCTCTCGCTGCTGTTTCTGGACCTGCAGGCCGTGCTGGCGGCTAAAGTGGCGCTTTACAGCATCGGGCTGCTGCTGGTGTGCCTGTTCGCGCACCGCGAATTGGCTGCGTCCAAGCCCGAGCCGGAGAGGCTGACCAGCTTCTGGACGCATGCGGCGGCGGGCGGCGCGCTGGGTTCGTTTCTTGCCGGCGTGCTGGCGCCGTCGCTGCTGAAGGGCTATTTCGAATTGCCGCTATTGATGGCCGGCACGGCTGTCCTCTGCCTGTGGCGGATGCGCGGCGCCGGACGCTGGGCGATGCAGGCGGCGGCGATGGCGGCGGTGCTTGCGGCCACGCCCTCGCTGGCGCTGATCCAGAACTACTACGCCGGGCTGGTGGATGCCGGGCGGAATTTCTACGGCAGCCTGCGCGTGGTGGACGAACCGGCTTCGGAGGCGCGCCCCGCGCTGCGCAAGATGCTGCACGGGTTGGTGTTGCATGGATCCCAATTCATGAGCGCCGGAATGGAGGACATCGCGACTGCCTACTATGGACGGACGAGCGCGGCAGGCCTGTTGCTGAGCCGCCCCGGCGCGCCTCGGCGCGTGGGCATCATCGGGCTTGGCGCGGGTGCGCTGGCGGCCTACGGGCGGCCGGGCGACGTCTACCGGTTTTACGAGATCAATCCCATGGTGATCGAGTTCAGCCGGCGGCACTTCACCTACCTGAAGCGCTCGGCGGCGAGGATCGAAGTGGCAGAAGGCGACGCGCGCCTGACGCTGGCGCGGGAGGCGCCGCAGGAGTTCGATGTGCTCGTGATCGACGCCTTCAGCGGCGACTCGATTCCGGCGCACCTGCTCACGCGCGAGGCGTTTGCGCTGTATCGCAAGCATATGCGGCCCGGCGGCGTGATGGCGTTTCATATTTCCAACCAGTACGCGGACCTGGCGCCGGTGGTCCGGGCGCTGGCAGCCGGCGCCGGCGCCGCCTGCACGAGGATGCAGGGCCCGGCGGAGCCCGCCGTGGCGGCGCTGGCTTCGACGTGGATGCTCGTGGATACGGGCCGAGCCTGGGCGGGTCCGCGGCCGGGACGGCGATTGCTGTGGACGGACGATGCCAGCTCGATTCTGCCCGTGCTGAAGTGATCACTTGCGCGCCGGCTCGGGCCGTCCGGCCAGCGGTTGTACGGCGCCCGTGCCGCAGAGCGCAACGCCGTTCTGCGTCAGCCCGCGCAGCAGCGTGATGTAGACGCCGAGGAGCGCCTTTTCGGTGACCGGCTGCCGGCCGGGCAGGCGCGCGTGGACCGGCAGTTCGGTGAGGATCTGCAGGCGCACGCCGCGGGGATTGACGCGGCCGTGGGCGTCCGGCAGGTTGGCCAGGAAGAACGGCGTCTGCATGACGGCGCCGCTGCGGGCGTCCACATAGAACTGGCAGCGGGCGAACCAGCCGGTGTTGGCGGGATCGGCCCCGTCAAAGATGAGCAGGGGGGCTTCGCGATCCGGCGCGGCGAGATCGAGGACAATGCTGCGCTCCCGCGTTTCGGCCTTGCAGGCAAAGCCTTCCTCTTCGGCCGCCTGCCGGAGGAGGCCGGCGTCAAGTTCCAGTTGCACCCATTGGCGGCCCGCCTGAACCAGTTGCATCAATTTCAGTGTAGCCGTGGATATCATGGGAACGGATGGAGCGGGCGGCCGGACTGGTTCTGTTCGACATCGACGGAACGCTGCTGCGGCGCAGCGGACCGGAGCACAAGCGCGCGCTCGAGCGGGCCGTGGAGCGGGTGACGGGAATCGCCGCATCCATCGACGGCATTCCCGTGGCGGGCATGCTGGACCGCGACATCCTGCTGGCCATGATGGCCAGGGCGGGCTTGCGCAGGCGGGCGGCGCAGCGGCTGATGGCGGAGGCGTGCCGTGCGGCCCAGAACATTTATGTGCGGAATTGTCCTGACCTTTCGGACAAGGTCTGCCCGGGAGTGCGCCGCCTGCTGCGGGCATTGCGGCGGCGCCGCGTGCCCTGCGGCCTGGTGACGGGCAATCTCGAGCGCATCGCCTGGACGAAGATGCGGCGCGCCGGGCTGCGGGAATTCTTCCCGGTGGGCGCCTTTTCCGGCGACGGACCGACGCGGGCGGTGCTGCTCCGGCTCGCCGTCTTGCGTGCGGTTCAGGCGGGGCTCGCCGGACCGGATGCGCGTGTGGTCTATGTAGGCGACCACCCCAACGACGTCAGAGCCGCGCGGGAGGCGGGGGTGCGGATCATGGCGGTGGGCACGGGCGTGGTGAGCGGCGAGGAACTGCTCGCCCACGCGCCGGACCATTATGTGCCGGATCTGAGGGCGCTCCGGACGGCTGATCTGTTCGGGTGAGTCCGCCGTTCAGGATGAAGACGCGCCGCGCATCCCCTCCTCCACCCTGCGGATCTTGTCTTCCATGGTCTGCGGCTTGTCAATGCGCGTGCCGATGCGGATGCTGGTGGAGATGCGGGGAACGCCCATCGCGTGCAAGGCTTCGTGGCAGCGCTTGACGGCAGCCATGACGTCGTCCCACTCCCCTTCCACGTTGGTGCCATAAGCGTGGAGCCTTGTCTTGAGCCCCGATTCGCGCAGGATCCGCTCGCACTCGGTGACCTCTCTGGAAACCGAGACTCCGACTCCCAACGGGATGATGCAGACGTCGGCGATGGCTTTCAATGGGGGAGCCTCCGAACGTATTTTCCCGCGGCACGGAGCGCGCTGCCGGCGCCGCGCGCCATCCCCGGTTCCGTCCCGAGCGCCAGGCGCGGTTGTGTGCCGCGCACGAAGGCCGCGGTTGTGTGCCGCGCGCGAAGGCCGCGGTTGTGTGCCGCGCGCGAAGGCCGCGGTTGTGCGCCGCGCACGAAGGCCGCGGTTGTGTGCCGCGCACGAAGGCCGCGGTTGTGTGCCGCGCACGAAGGCCGCGGTTGTGCGCCGCGCGCGAAGGCCGCGGTTGTGCGCCGCGCACGAAGGCCGCGGTTGTGCGCCGCGCGCGAAGGCCGCGGTTGTGTGCCGCGCACGAAGGCCGCGGTTGGGTACCGCGCGCGAAGGCCGCGAAGCGGCCGGAGCAAGCGGCCCAAGCAAGCGGCCCAA
>DYJN01000001.1:0-29220 GCA_020723085.1 Arcobacter sp. | reverse complement strand
AGCAAGCGGCCCAAGCAAGCGGCCCAAGCAAGCGGCCACCAGCATTGTCGGCCTCGTCGCCACCGGGCATCCCGCGGCCCATCGGCCCGATTTGCCTGCGGCCCAGAAGCCGCATGGGGACGATCCTTGTTCCCCTCACGGGCGGAAGCTGATCAGTTCCGTGCGGAACGTGCCGTCCTTGCGCGGAACGCGGGCAAGCGTGAAGACCCGGCCGTCGCCCGTCACCGCGATCGAGTTCACATACGTCGGGTGGCTGCCGTCCTCGTAAGACACCGCCCCGTGATCCGTGTAGCGGCTTGTGGGAATGTGCCAGGTCGCCAGGTGCAGGTTCTCGTCGCCCTTGGCTTCGCCTTTGCCCGTCGTGTCTTTCCCTTTCAGCCGCCGCCCCTCCACGTAAATGGGCCCGCCGGTCAGGCAGTAGAGCGTTTCGCGGTCCGGCCCCAGGGTGAAGCCGAGATAGCCGTAGCTGAACTGATCGAACATGCCGCTGCGGCGCGACGGCTCGCTGGTGATGCGGTCGAGCACTTCGACGCGCTCGCTGCGGGGATCGAAGCCGAACAAATAACCGGAATTGCCGTGCACCCCGTAAAACATCTCCGTGCGCGGATGCCAGACCACCTGCCGCCAGTTGTAAGCCATGTGGCCGGGCGAGGTGACGTCGTACTGGCCGAAGTAATCTTTCCTGAGGTTGTCGCCCCCAACGGGCGAGACGGACTCCGTGTCGTAGCGATAGCGGAGAATCGTGCCGTCGCCGACCGTGAAATACACGCTGCCGTCCCGGGGATCGATGCCAAGCGAGCGGCAGATCGTCCGGTAGGTGGCGCCGCGCCCGTTCTCGCCTTCCTCGAAAAATGCCCCGATTTCTTTCCATTCCCGGCGGCGCACGTCGTAGCGGAAGAAGACACCCGTAGGCCAGGTGAGCCCGTAGATCCGCATCCGCTGTGGATCCATGTTCATCGTCAGGACGCCCTCGCCGCGGGGTGCGATGCCGTGGTCTTCGAAACGGCGCCATTTGAGGTCATAAGCCAGGATGTGCCCGCCGCGGTAGGGCTTCATGCCCGGCGGCGGCACGCCGGGCTTCTCCATGTCGTCGATGATCGAGTAGTAGCCGATGTGGGTGGCGAACCAGAGTCTTCCTTCGGCTTCCACGAAATTCACGTGGCTCTTGCCCTGCGCGATGGCGTTCATCCCCTTCTCGCCCGCTGCTTCCGTCAGGTCGCCCACGTGCTCGACGCGGCTCGAGTAGGGATCGTAGAAATACACCTGGCCCGCGACGTCAGGCTTCTCGCTGCTGAGGACGTAATAGACGCGCCTGTCGCTGGCGACAGCCATGCCGTTGTATGTGTCGTGGGCGTGCTCGAAGCCCGAGGCATGGACGCGCGCGACGATGCGCCGCTCGCGCGCGCTTTGCGCTGCAGGAGGCTGCGAGGGAAGGCTGCACCCATTCAACAGGAGCAGGACTCCGGCTGCGATGGCGATCCGTCGGTCCATATGGTTCGGCTCCGAGTGATCAATATGCACAAGAGCACAAACGGCCAGAGCCGCTCAGAGTAACTCCTCGATGCTGTAAATGAGGCGGTCGAGCACGGCGCCGTCCGTCAGGGGGTTGAAGAACACAGCCTTCCATGCGGGCAGCGCCAGGCCATGGGCCTTGTGGCCGGCGTTCAGTGTGAAGCTCAGGCGGGCGTCGAGCCGCGGATCGAGATTTTTCTCGCGCTTTTCAAAGAGCCGGCGGATCTCGGCAGCGTAGCGGGAGAACTTGTCCTCGGGCATCTGCCCGCTGACCGTGCGTTCGTAGATCTCCTTCGCGTTGCGGCCCTTGGGCAGCACCCACCAGACGACACTGGGGCCGATTGCGCCGAGATTGAGCACTTTGCAGTACTCGAGCCGCTCCAGCCGCTGCTTCAGATCTTCGGCCAGTTCGAGGGCGCGGGCCACCAGCAATTGCCAGCCGGCCAGCCCGATGCCATTGAGCGAGGCCATGACGGTGTACGGGCCGAAGGCGGGCCGCGACGTCTCCAGCGTGAACACGGCCGGATCGCGGCGGCCGTCGGCTTCCGAGAAGTACGGCATGTCCTCGGTGGAGCGGGACAGGTAGCGCAGGTCCTGGCGGCTCCTGACGAGAAAGGCGCTGGCCGGATAGTGCCCCCATCCCATCTTGTGGAAGTCGATGGTGATGCTGTCGGCGGCGCGGAGGCCGGCCGTGGCGCGTTGGGCGCGCTGCACGAGGGCGAGCGTCGAGGGCGAAAACCCGAGTTCATTCTGCGCGGCGTCATAGGCGGCGAGGAAGCTGAGCACCCAGCCGACGGCGGCGTCGACATGGAGCTGCGGGCGGGTGACGCCGCGGCGGGCGGCGAAGGACTCCAGAATCCCGTGGATCGCAGCGACGTCGTCGATTCCCGAGGAGTCTGTGGTGCCAAGGGTGGCCGTCACGAAGGCCACCCGCGCGCCGTCGGCGTGCAGCTCCTCGAGCTTCTGTTCCAGCAGGTCGAGCCGCATGGCGAAGGTTTCGTCCGTGGGGATCGAGTGCAGGTTCTTCGTGCCCAGACCGAGCCAGCCGGCCAGGGTCAGATTGGAATAATGCGCCGCCTCGGAGACGATGCCCGCGATTCCGGTTCCGTCCAGGCCGTTGTGCATGGCGCCGGGGCACGTTTTCTCGATGCCGAGCTTGGCGCCGTAAAGGTTCGAAATGGTGCCGCCCATGGTGAAGACGCCCCAGGGGTCTTCGATGTGGTAGAAAAGCAGGTTCGCGAGCGCGGTGACGGCCTTGATCTCCAGCTCGTTCGAGCGCTGGCTGTACGTGTCGGTGCACAGGTTGGGGTTCTTGAGCAGGCAGGCGAGCGCGCCGACGAGGGAGGCGTAGTTGGCGGGCCCTTTGACGTTCTCAAGATGCAGCGGGCTGAACCAGCCGTCGGTGCCCCAGAAGTAAGGGAACACGGCGTCGCGGGCGTCCTTCAGGTTGCCGGGCAGGACGTGGATCTCCGGATTGGCCTGCGCCGTCTCGTAGTTCTGCGCCATGCGCGGCGACGGTGGAAGCGACGACTCCGCCTGAACGGCCAGCAGGAACTCGCGGAAGATCGCCGTGATCAGCTCGGGGCTGCATGTGAAGAAGTTGTCGACGATCTGGCCGTAGAGCTTTTGATCCATGGCAGCGGGCGCCTTTCTCCGCGCGGCTATCCCAGTCTAGCGCCAACGCCGGCGGACGGAGGTTCGCGCCAATGCGCCTGCTGCAGGCAGGCAGGACAGCCGGCGGATGGAGGGCGTAAAGAGCGGCGCAGGGAGAGAGGGGAACTCCGGTTGCTCCCGTTCCGGGCGGCGCCGGAGCGCTTGAAACTGCGGCGTGGCCGGTGACGCGGCTGACAGAGGCGAAGTGGAAAGAGAAAGGGCGGCCTCTTTGCGAGGCCGCCCGGAATGGATACAGCTTGCTTGCGGTCAGGCCTGGGAGGGCGTGCCCTCAAGAGCCTTGAGCCGCTTGTGGAGGCGGCTCTTGTAGCGGGAGGCGGTGTTGTCCTTGATAATGCCCCACTTCGTGGCGCGGTCGATCAGGGAGAAGGTTTTGGGCATGATCTGCGCGGCAGCGGCGAGATCTTTCATCTCCAAAGCCCGGCGCAACACCCGGATGGCATGGCGCATGCGGGACTTCCGCACCTTGTTGACGGCCGTGCGCCGCTTGGTGATGCGCACGCGCTTCAGCGAAGAGTAATGATTAGCCATGAGCGTTTACAGACAGTCTTCTTCCGGCGAATCCTGACTCCCTCCATCATAGCCGAATGGAAAGGCGGCGGTCAAAGCGGCGCGCCAGCTAAACAAAGGCTCCTGAACCGGCTGGGGAGGGTTTGCACCGGCTGGGTCGAAAGTCCCCGGTGCAGGGCGCGAACCGATGGAGAGCTTTCGCTCCGGCCGCCCACTTTGTAAACTGAGGAGTCGTCTTGGCGGCTCGTTTCGGGACGGAATCTGGTATACTGTAAAAAATTACACACTGGAGCGCAATCATGGCCCTCGACGAGAAGGAAAAGCAGCGGCTGCTGGCGGTCACGCTCGGCAACATCGAGAAGCAGTACGGCAAGGGGATCATCCAGCGGCTGGGCTCCCATGAAGCCGTGGTGCCGGTGAGCGTGATTCCCTCCGGCTCTGTGTCGCTCGACTACGCTCTTGGCGTCGGCGGCTTCCCTCGCGGGCGCATCATCGAGATCTTCGGTCCCGAGTCGTCGGGCAAGACCACGATTGCGCTGCAGGTGGTGGCGCAGGCGCAGAAGGCGGGCGGGATGGCGGCGTTTGTCGATGTGGAGCACGCCCTCGATCCGGTGTACGCGAAGAAGCTGGGCGTGGACGTGGACAACCTGCTTGTGTCGCAGCCGGATTATGCCGAGCAGGCGCTGGAGATCACGGCGGCGCTGATCAGCTCGAACGCCATCGACGTGGTGGTGGTGGACTCGGTGGCGGCGCTGGTGCCGAAGGCGGAACTGGATGGGGAGATGGGCGACTCGTTCGTGGGCGTGCAGGCGCGGCTGATGTCGCAGGCGATGCGAAAGCTGACGGGCATCGTCGCGAAGTCGAACACCTGCCTGATCTTCATCAACCAGATCCGGGAGAAGATCGGCGTGATGTTCGGCAACCCCGAGACGACCACGGGCGGCCGCGCGCTGAAATTCTACTCGAGCGTCCGGCTCGACATCCGCCGGATCGCGGCGATCAAGGACGGCGAGAACGTCACCGGCAACCGCACGAAGGTGAAGGTCGTGAAGAACAAGCTGGCGCCGCCGTTCCGCGAAGCCGAGTTCGACATCATGTACGGCGAAGGCGTCAGCATGGCCGGCGACCTGCTGGACACCGCCGTGGCGCAGAACATTGTGGACAAGAGCGGCTCCTGGTACAGTTACAACGGCGAGCGCATCGGACAGGGCCGCGAGAACGCAAAGCAGTTTCTGAGAGACCACCCGGAAGTGCTCGCGCAGGTCGACGCGCAGGTTCGCGCGGCTCTGGGACTTGCCGCTCCGCAGTCCAAGGCCGAACCCGCCCCTGCCGCGGAACCGGCGAAAGCGAGCATCGCGCGAGCCAGCCGCGCCTGAGCCGCGCCGGTCACTCCGCCGGACATGCCGCTTCCATCGTGCCCGCAGGGGCGAGCCAAGCCTCGTATTCCACCCGCGCGCCTGCCTTTGCGGGAATCCAGCGATAGCCCGGGACGCCGAAGAGTCCGCCGCGTTCGATCATCGCCCGCCGGGTTTCCGGAAACGGCGACACGCCGAACTCCATTCCGCGCGTCAGCGTGACGCCATTCCACGGCGGCGCCGTGCGGGAATGATTCTCTTCCCAGATTCCGAGCCAGGGGAAGTCCGCCCGCCGCCACGAGTAGCCGAACCCCAGCCTCAAATCCTCGCGCCATGCCGCGAACCACGCCCGCTCGCGCGCCGGATCCATCAGGTGCGTGGAATACGCGCCGGATACCGGGCGGCTGGTGAAGACCCGCAGATCTTCCACCGAGCCGTCGATGCAGGGCGCGAACGGCCAGTCGAATTCCGCCCCGATTCTCATGCAGCCCTTGCCGCCGGTGAAGTCGTGTTCGATCACTTTCGAGCGCGTGGCTGTGGCGCGGAATTGCGTCCTGCCCTTCTCGAGAAATGGCGGCCCGAGCGTGACGTGCTGCGTCCAGGCCACTGGCCGGTCCCAGCAGGACAGGTTCTCCACGGTCTCGGAAATCTGGATCCGGCGCGAGCCGGGCGCCAGGCGGATGACGCGCTCGAAGCGGAGCTGCGAAGCGGGCAGGACGGCCGATTGAACCAGCGTCTCCCCTTCCACGCGGATCTGGTGCGGAATCACGCCCGCCTCCCCATGCACCGCGATGCCCGCGGCGGCTTCCTCCTCGCTCGGCCCGCCGAACAGGTCGAGGCAGAGATTGTGGCCAAGAATGCCTGAGAGCAGGCGGCTTTCGGCGTTGTTGCCGTATTCAGGATGCTTCGCCGGGTCGAACGTGGACGGCTCGATCGAGGGCCACGGAGGCGTCCATAGGGGGTTGATTCCCGTCGCAAGATCGCGGATCGAGGCGATGTGGCCGCCTCCGGCTGTGACGATCACTTCCAGATGTTCGTTCGAGAGGCGGAAGGCGCGGCGTCCGAGGTAGTTCGTTTCGTTCATGGCGGTGTCGCTGACTTACTCTAGCGGAACGGACGGCCGGAGAAAAGCGGCGGCGGCCCCGCTGGGGAGCCCGCCGCCTGGCAGTCGAATCTCAGAGGGGGAGTCAGGCTTTGACGATATAGACGCGGGTATCGTAGAAGACCGCACTGCCGCCAACCACGTCGCTGAGCGGCGAGCGGAGATAGGGATCCACGACCATGGCCGAATTGGCATGAATGCCCCGTCCGCTTCTTCCAATGAACGGCAGTTCGGGCCGCAGTCACCGAAAGCGCATGGCTCGCAGCCGTGCGCCCGTACGGGCTGTCCAGCCGGAAATGAGGGGCGATTCACTCTTCTCCAGCCGGAGGCGCGCAGAGTTGGGTGACATCGCCCAGTTCCGTCTGCCGGGCGCGTCCGCAGCACTCTGCATAAAGAAACGTGAGGATTTCCTGCAGCGTATCCGTATCCGCGCTATAGCGGAGGAAAGTGCCGCTGCGCCGGACCCGCACGAGCCCTTCGTGTTTCAGCTTGTCCAGGTGGTGTGACAGGGTGGAGGCGGGGATGCCCAGAGCGGACTGGATCTCGCCGGCGAAGAGCCCCTTGGGATGGGCGGCGAGCAGCAGGCGGATGATCCGGAGGCGCGCCTCGGTGCCGAGCGCGGCAAAGGCATCGGCATAGCGCGGGACAGGATCGTCCAGGGGCGGGTTGATCATGACGGCTCCCGTGGTGGGCGGTGCAGGGCTCGAACCTGCGGCCTCGTGCTTGTAAGGCACGCGCTCTGACCAACTGAGCTAACCGCCCTCAGTCTTGAGTGTACCCTGCCCGGGATGTTTCAGTTCCCGACGAAGCGCGAATACAGGCTGCGGGCCAGGCCGGGATCCTGCGTGCCCTTGATGATGGCGCGCCCATCGGGGAAAATGGTCATCTCGTGGGGCGGGATGAGGAACCGCAGGGCGAAGCCGTTGTGGCGGACTTCGCCGAGAGCCGACAGCCGGCGGGCCAGCTCGTCCAGGTCGAGGGGGCGTTTGCGGTCGTGGATCTGCACCGCGTTCCGGCCGCACAAGCTCACCGGCACGCGGGCGGCGCCGTGAAGGAAACGGCAGGAACGGAGGCCGCAGGCCGGGCACTGCGGATCGCGCGGGGGCATCTCCACCTGGCGGAACGTGCCGGCCCACGCGTCGAACATGGCGATCTTCTGCTCTGGCCGGCGTCCGCACAGGATCTGCAGGGCGAGCGACACCTGCCAGGAGGCGACCAGAGAGGTGATCGTGTTCATGACTCCCGATGTTTCGCAGGTCGGCTGCGGACCCTGGGGCGGCTCCGGGAACACGCATTCGAAGCAGGCGCTGCTGCCGGGCATCACCGGCATCGAGATTCCGTAAGACCCCACCGCCCCGCCGTAGATCCACGGCACGGCGTGCTCGACGCAGTAATCATTCAGCAGGAACCGCGTCTCGAAGTTGTCCGTGCCGTCCAGAACGACCACGGCGCCTTCCAGCAGCTCCTCGATGTTCTCGGGCGTGAGGTCGGCCACCTGCGCCTCGACGCGCGTCTCGCTGTTGATCCGGGCCAGCGCCCGCGCGGCGGCGACGGCTTTGGGCAGCCCCTCGCGGGCGTCGCTTTCTTCGTACAGCCACTGGCGCTGGAGGTTGCTCCATTCGACGAAATCGCGGTCGATGAGGATCAGCCGGCCGACTCCGGCGCGCGCCAGCGCCCCGGCGTGAAACGACCCGAGCGCGCCGCAGCCCACCACCGCGGCGGCGGCCTCGCTCAGCCGGCGCTGGCCCTCTTCGCCGATCCCCGGGAAGAGGATCTGGCGGCTGTAGCGGTCGCGCCACGAATCGGACATTCCAGACATGATGGTAGCAGCGGTTCAGGGAAGGACGTGCGCCGCACGGTAAGATGACAGTCAGTGAAAAGGCTTGTGGCAGCCTTTGCGCTTGTGGTGTGCCTTGCCGGCGTGCTGGGCGCGCAGATCGCGCCGAGCCCGCTGTACGGGAAGCGGATCTCGGACATACAGTTCGAGCCGGCGCGCCAGCCGCTGACGCGCGACCAGCTCGGTTTGGCGCTCCAGATCCGGCCCGGCGACACGCTGGAAGAGACGGCGCTCGCGCAGGCCGTCGGCCGGCTGTGGGCGACGGGGCGGTTCGCCGACATCGTGGTCCGCGCGGAAGAAGCCAGCGGCGGGGTCGCCCTTACGTTTGAAACAAAGCCGGCCTTTTTTGTCGGTCTCGTGGATGTCGACCCGGTGCCAGAGCCGCCGAACGTGGCGCAACTGGGCAACAGCACGCGGCTGAACCCTGGCGAGCCCTTCGACGAAGGCATGCTGCCCGAGGCGGCGGAGCACCTGAAAGGCCTGCTGCGGGCCAACGGCTACTATGGCGCCGAGGTCCGTTACGAGACGATGCAGCGGCCGGAGACCGGAGAAACCGATATCCGTTTCCATGTGGAGCCAGGGAGGCGGGCGCGCTTCGCGCGGCCGCACTTCAAGGGCACTCTGCTGAAATCCGAGAAATCGCTCATCCGCCGCAGCGGGTGGCAGCGGTGGTTCGGGCTTCGGGGATGGCAGGAGCTGACCTCGGCGCGGCTCCAGCGGGGGCTGGAGAAAATGCAGGACTATTACCGCAACGAAGGCTATCTGCGGTCCTCGGTGCGGCTACTGGAACTGTCGTTCGATCCGGCAAGGCAGACGGCTGCGCCGCGCATCCAGGTGGATCCGGGGCCGCGGGTGCGGGTCAGAGTGGAAGGCGCGCGCGTGGGCGGGGGGGAGCTCAGAAAACTGATCCCCATCTACCAGGAGCGTGCGGTGGACCGCGAGCTGCTGCTGGAAGGGCAAAAGAATCTCGAGGAGCGGTTCCGCAGCCAGGGCTACTTCGACGCGCGCGTGTCGTTTCGGATGCCGGATCCCGCGCCTTCCGGCGAACAGGTGATCGTCTACCGGGTCAACCGCGGGCCGCGCTACCGTCTGGCGGCGGTGCAGTTCAGCGGCCACAAGTACTTTTCCGAAGAGACCCTGCGCGAGCGGTTGTCCATCATCCCCGCCCGCTTCCCCCGCTACCGCACCGGGCGTTTCAGCCCCGAGATGCTCAATGCCGACCGGGCATCGCTGGAGGCGCTTTACATCTCCAACGGCTTCCGCGACGTCTCGATCCGCACGCGGATCGAGCACAACTGGAACAACAAGGCCAATGACATCGCCGCGCGTTTTGAAGTGACGGAGGGGCCGCAGTATCTCGTGGAGCGCGTGGAGCTCAGCGGCGTCGACCTGCGGCTCTATGACACCATCCTTTCGCTTCTCACCAGCGCCCCCGGGCAGCCGTACTCGGCCGCCAACGTGGCGGCGGACCGGGATGCCGTGCTCGGATGGTACTTCAACAACGGCTACCCGGAGGCGGCCTTTGACGCCGCCGCCGTTCCGGCGGAGGCGCCCCACCGCATGATCGTCCGCTATCAGGTGCGCGAAGGGCGCCGCAACTTCGTCCGCGACGTACTGGTCCGCGGGCTGGAATCGACGCGCGCCGATCTGGTGCGCAACCGCATCACCGTGCGTCCGGGCGAGCCGCTGTCGCAGAGCGACATGGTGGAGACGCAGCGGAGGCTGTACGACCTCGGCATCTTCGCCAAAGTCGACGTGGCGGTGCAGAACCCCGACGGGCGCGAGCGCAACAAGTACGTCCTGCTGCAGCTCGACGAAGCGCGCAAATACTCGCTCACCCTGGGATTCGGCGCGGAAATGGGCCGGATCGGCACGGGCAACAACTTCGACTCGCCCGCCGGAGCGGCGGGCTTCGCGCCCCGCGGACTGCTGGGCATCACGCGATCCAATGTCTTCGGCCTCGCCCATACAGCCAGCGCCCTGGTGCGCGTCTCCAACATCCAGCAGCGCCTGCTGCTGAACTACATCGCGCCCCAGTTCTTCGGCAACCAGAACGTGAACCTCTCCTTCAGCTCGCTGCTGGACCAGAGCAAGGACATCCGCACGTTCACGTCGCGCCGCAACGAGAGTGCGGTCCAGATCGGACATCGCCTGTCGCGCGATCTCACGGTGCAATACCGCGTGATTTCGCGCTTCGTCTTCATCGACGAGGACACGCTGAAGATCGACCCCGATCTGATCCCGGTGTTCTCCCAGCCCGTGAAAACCATCACGCTTTCGGCCTCGCTGATCCAGGACCGCCGCGACGATCCCATCAACTCCCGGCGCGGCATTGCCAACACGCTCGACTTCGGCTTTGCGCCCAGCTTCGCCCGGTCGAGCACGAACTACACGCGCCTCGTGGCGCGCAATTCGACCTACCACCCGGTGCGCCGGGACGTCACCTTCGCCCGTTCCACGAGCTTCGGCTGGCTGTATAACCTCTCCGGCAGGCCCGTGCCGCTGCCGGAGAACTTCTATGCGGGCGGCGCTTCCACCCACCGCGGCTTCCCGGACAACCAGGCGGGACCGCGCGACCTGGTCACCGGCTTTCCCATCGGCGGCAAAGCGTTCCTCTTTTTTCAGCATGAGCTGCGTTTCCCCTTGATCGGAGACAGCGTCGGCGCCGTCCTGTTCCATGACATGGGCAATGTGTATTCGTCGCTCGACAGGCTTTCATTCCGTTTCTCGCAGCGGGACAGGCAGGACTTCGACTACATGGTGCAGGCAGCGGGGCTCGGATTCCGGCTGAAGACGCCGGTCGGACCGCTGCGCGTCGACTTTGCTTTCGCGGGCAACAGCCCGCGCTTCGTCGGCTTTGAAGGAACGTGGGACGATCTGCGCCGCGGCCAGGGCAAGTTCAATGTGCCGCAGCGGGTGAGCCCCTTCCAATGGCATTTCTCGATCGGGCAGACGTTCTGATGGTGCGCGTTCTCGCATGCCTGTTGACGCTCCTGGCGCTGTCGGCGGCCGGCGGTGAGATCCTCGACCGTGTGGCCGTCGCCGTAGGCCAGCAGGCGGTGACTCTGAGCGAAATCCTGCGCCATCTCCGCTTCCGGGCGATCGTCTCCGGCGTCCCGGTGCAGGACACGGAACAGAACCGCAGGCAGGCCGCAGAACAGCTCGTCGACCTGCTGATCGTGCGCCGCGAACTCGATCTCAGCCGCTACAGCCCGCCCACCATGGCCGAAGCGGACAGGGCGATCGAGGCCTTCCTCGAAGACACGAAATGGAGCCGGGAGCGGCTCCTGCAGGAACTGTCCCGCGCCGGGTTCAGCGAAGAGGAGTTCCGCCGCGAGATGCAGGCGCGGCTGACGGTGACGCGCTTCATCGACTACCGTTTCGCGCCGGGCGTGCAGGTGAGCGACGAGGAAGTGCAGGCCTATTACGAGTCGGAGTTCCTGCCCGCGCTGCGCCAGAGCAGTCCGGGTGCGGCCGCGCCTGGCCTGAGCGCCGTGCGCGCGATGATCGAGCGCATCCTGACCACGCGCAAAGTGAATGCCGCCATGGAGGAGTGGCTGAAGCAGACGCGGCAAAGCCTGCGCATCCGGTATTTCGACGAGGCGTTCCGTCCCGCGGGAGGGGGCCTATGATCCGGCGCCGGCTGCTGGCGGGAGCTGCGGCGGGGGCGGTGACGCTGCTGGCCGCGGCGGCGGTGATCCTGAACTCCGCCTGGCTCCGCGAGCGGTTGCGGGAGGAAGCCGTCCGCGCCGTGCGCAACGCCACCGGCAGCCGGGCTTCGCTCGGCCGGCTGGAGATCGACTGGCTCACGCTCACGGTCCGGCTGGAAGAGTTCACACTGGAAGGCTTGCCGCGCGGCGGCGAAGAGCCGCTGTTCCGCGCCCCGAGCATTTCGGCGCGGCTGTCATTGCGGCCGTTTTCGGCGCGGCGCTTTGCGCTCAGTGAAGTGCGGCTGGAGGCCCCGCGCGTTCACATCTACCACCGCGAAGACGGCACGACCAACCTGCCGCAGCCGCCGGGTCCGCGGCGCAGGGCCACTCCAGTGGAGGATCTCGTGCGCCTGCGCATCGGGCTGCTCGATCTGCGCCGCGCGCACTTCGAGCTCAACGACCGGAGCGTCGATTTTGATCTGAAGCTGGAAGGCTTCGATCTCGGCCTGGCCTACGATTTCCGCCGGGCCCGCTACGGCGTAAACCTGGCCGCCGAGCGCACGGCGCTGCCCTGGGCGCTGCATCCCGCCATCACGATGGAGGCCTGGCTGCGCGCCGACGAGATTGAAATCACGCGTGGCGCCGCCCGGCTCGGCGACAGCCGGGTAACTTGGTCCGGGACGGTCCGGCAACTTCGGGCGCCTGCGGTGGAGATAGCCTACCAGGCGGCGGTCCTGCTGCGCGACATCGCCGTCAGTCCCGTGCGCCAGGGCTTCGCATTCTCCTCCGGAAGGGTGAGCCTCCTGCCCGGGCAGCCGCCGCGGATCGAAGGAGACCTGCGCGCCGAGCAGATGGCCTATGCGGGCGCGGGCTTTCAGGTGCGGCGTCTGGATGCGGAGGGACGCTTCGCGCTCACTCCGGGCAGGCTGGAGATCACGCCGCTCGAGATTGCCAGCCCCTATCTCGCCTGGCGCGGGTCGCTGCGGCTGACAGGCTGGCGGGACCTCGACGTGCAAGGCATGGCCGAAGAGGCGAGCCTCAAGCGCCTTCAGGCCGTCCTGCGCGCGCCGCTTACTTCCCTGGATGCCCGCCTTTCGGGTCCGGCCGGCGTCCGGCTGCGGCTGACTCCGGCAGGACCGCGCGACGCGGAAGTGCGCGCAGCGCTGGACGTGGCGCCCGTGGAAGGCGCCCTGCCTCTCGAAGGGCGCGTGCAGTTCGCGTGGCGGCAGCAGTGCGCCTGCGTCGAGTTCGAGGACTCCGCCCTGGCTACGCGCTCGCTGCGGGCCTCGTTCCGGGGCGCTCTCGGCCGCTCGCTGGAAGCCGGCCTCTATGCCACGAGTCTCGATGAGATCCCTGCGCTGCTGGCCGCCGCCGGCGCGGGGCAAGGGCTTGCCGTCCCGGTGATGCTGGATCATGGGACCGTCAACGGCTTGGTGCAGGTGGACGGGCCGCTGGACGATCTGCGCCTCAGCGGTTCCGTGACCGCCACCCGGGTGGTATCCGAAGGGATCCCTTTCGAACGGCTTCAGGCGAAGTTCGCCATCGACAGCCGGCGCCTGCAAGTCGCGCCCTTCACGCTTCGCCAGAGCGCCGGGCAGTTGAGCGGCGCCCTCACGCTGGGGCTGGACGGCTGGCTTCCGCATCCGAGCGGCACGCTCAAGGGATCGCTCGAAGTCCACCGCGCTGATCTGGCGCAATTGCTGCGGCTAGCGAGGCTGCCCATCGAGGTGCGAGGCGTGGCCGCCGGCACAATGGAACTGGACGGGGAACTGGGCCAGCCGCGCGGCTCGCTGCGCCTCGCCGTGGAAGAAGCGGCATGGGGCAGGGAGACGCTGGGACGCGTTTCCGTGGAGGCGGCGCTCGACCGCTCAGGCAGGTTCCGGCTGTCGGCGCAGCGCAGCCGCACGCGGCTGCTCGCCGACGGCATCTGGAAGCACAGGAAGGACGATCCGCGCAACGGCGAGGTGCAGGCCCGGGTCTCGCTCGCAGGATTGCGGGCAGGCGATTTCGCGCTGTTCCGCAACCTGGCTCCGCCGCTGGAGGCGGGCGTGGACGCAAGCGGAACCCTGGGCGTGCGGATCGAGGACGGAACACCGCGGCTGTCCTCCATCGACGGCGTACTGACCGCCTCGGCTCTGCGCCTGGGTTCGACTGAGTTCGGCGAGCTGCGCGTGGAGGCGGAAACGAAAGACGAGCAGCTCGCCCTGCGCGCCCGGCTCAACGCCAGGCCCGCTCCGGTGGAGGGTTCGGCATCTGTGCGGCTGGCCGGCGGCTGGCCCGCTGAGTTCCGCCTGAAGTGGCCGTCGCTGCCGGTGGAACTGCTCTATCGGGTGTTTCAGGATGCAGGTCGGGGGCCGGGTGAAGCGTTGCCCGTTTCCGGCTCTCTCGACGTGGAGATCGGCGGCAGGATCGAGCTGGCCGCGCCCGGGAAACTTGCGGGCCGGATCACGATCCCGAAGCTCGAATTGCGCCCGGCGCCGGCAGTGGCGGCAAAGGAGGTTCCGCTGCCGCAGGAGTTGTTCCTGCGCAATTCGGGGCCGCTGGTGTTCGATTTTGACAGCAGGGCCGTGCGCGTCAAGCAGGCGGAGTTCACCGCGCTGGAAACGGACCTGACGCTGAGCGGCGCGTACGAATTCTCCTCGCCCGCGCCATGGAATCTCGAGGCGCGCGGCACGGCGAACCTGGCCGTGCTGGGCTACTTCTATCCTGGTTTGACCGCGGGCGGCGCGGGGCGGCTTCGCGCCGTGCTCCGCGGCCCGGGCGCCGCCCCGCAGGTGAGCGGGCAGATGGAAGTGGTGAAGGCGTCCTTTTACCTGCGCGATCTGCCTGTTGGACTTGACGATGTCAACGGGACCATCTACTTCGACCGCAACCGCGCCAACATTCAGAAGCTGGCTGGCATCTCCGGCGGCGGCACGGCGGCTCTGTCGGGCTTCGTCGGGCTGGCGCGCGGCGAGCTGACCTTCCGCCTCCAGGCGCGGTTGAACAACGTGCGTCTGAGGTATCCCGAAGGCGTCAGCAACACCGTGGACGCGGATCTGGCCCTTACCGGCTCTTCAGCGGCGAGCGTGCTTTCAGGGCTGGTGACCGTGAAGCGCTCCGGCTTTGTCGTCACGGGCGACGCGGGAAATCTGCTGGGCGGCGCGGGCAGCCCGGCCGCTACCGCTCTTACGCAGAACGAGTTCCTTCGCAATCTCCAGTTCGATGTCCGGCTGCGGACCGCTCCCGATGCGATCTTCGTCGTGTCGTACACCAGCGACCTGCAGCTTGAGGGAGACCTGCGCCTGCGCGGCAGCCCCGCGAAGCCGATCCTGCTGGGCTCGATCTACGCCAGCCAGGGCGAGGTGAACTTCTTCGGCAACCGGTACAACATCTCGCGCGGCGAGCTGCTCTTTTACAACACTGCCGCCGTAGCGCCGCAGGTGGACCTCGACCTGGAGACGCGAGTCCGCGGCATTACGGTTTACCTGAGCGTCAGCGGTCCTCTGTCGCGTCTCAATATCACCTACCGTTCCGAGCCGCCGCTGCAATCGTCCGAGATTCTGGCGCTGCTCACCGTGGGGCGCACGCCGGCGGCGACGTCCGGCTCGGTGGTAGCCACCGACCGCATCCGCAGCCAGACGGTGATGGAAAACTCCGCCGGATCGAACACGCTGCTCGGAACGGCGCTTACCGCCGGGCTGAACACGCGCACGGAGCGCTTCTTCGGCGCCTCGCGCCTGCGGATCGATCCGAGCAACGTGGGCGTGGACGCGCTGCCTCAGGCGCGCCTGAGCATCGAGCAGTCCATCTCGCGCGACGTGACGCTCACCTTCATCACCAACCTCAACCGCTCCCAGCAACAGGTGGTGCGGCTCGAATGGGACCTGTCGCGGCAGTGGTCGCTTATCGCCATCAAGGATGAGAACGGCGCTTTCGCCGTGGATTTTCTCTACCGGAAGCGGTTCCGATAGCCATGCGGTTGCGCGCCCATCAGAACAAGCTCAAGATCGAACACTCGATACTCGGCGGTCTCCGTCCCGTGCTCGAGCGGCTGGTGGAGAACGAAGACATCCGCGCCGTGATTCCCGGCGTCATCCGCCCGGTGCGCGACGCCAGAGGCGCCGTGCGGATCCGCGTCACCGTGCCCGTGCAGAACGGCTGGAAGGCCATCGCGCTGGCTGCCGGCGCGCGGCAGGAGCTGTTCATCAGCACGCCGCTCGGGCAGGCGGATCTCGAGAAGAGAATCGAAGCGGCGCTGCGCGGCTAGCCTGACAGCCCCGTGTGCAGCGCCACGATGCCGAACGTCATACGGCGGAAGCGCACGCGCGTAAAGCCCGCGGCCTCCATCTCCGCCGCCAGCAGCTCCGCGCCGGGGAATTTCTTCACCGATTCCGGCAGGTAGGTGTAAGCGCCGCGGTCGCCCGAGATCCAGCCGCCGAGCGCGGGCAGCAGCGTCTCCGAATAGAAGCGGTACAGAGAGCGGACGAGCGGATTGGGCGGCGTCGAAAACTCCAGAATCGCCAGCATGCCCCCGGGTTTCAGCACGCGGCGCAATTCTTTGAGCGCCGCCCGGTAGTTGGCGAAGTTCCGGAAACCGAATGCGAGCGCCGCCAGATCGAGGCTGCCGTCGGGGAACGGCAGCGCGAGCCCGTCGCATTCGATCCACTCGATACGCGCCCCGCGGCGCCGCTGCTTGCGTTGCGCCTGTTCGAGCATCGGGCGGCAGAAATCGCCCCCGGCGATCAGGGCGTCAGCTCCGGCGCGCTTTTCCAGCGCCAGCGTGAGATCGCCCGTGCCGCAGCAGAGATCGAGCACGCGCGCCCGCGGGCGGCGAAGAAACGGCTCCGCCTCCAGCGTGGCGCGGAAGCGCCAGTAGCGGTCCGTCTGGAAGGAGAGCAGGTGGTTGAGCAGGTCGTAGCGGCGCGCGACACGGCCGAACATGCCGCGCACGTAAGCTGCGGCTTCCAGCTCGTTGGACGCGCCGGGCGGAGTGGTGCCTTTCACCAGCTTTGCTCCAGAACGGACGCCACGGCTTCGCGCACCCATTCATCGCGGATGTCCGCCGAGACCTCGGTCGAACCGATGCCCGTGGCCAGCACCCAGTGCACCGCGCCCTGGATGGCCTTCTTGTCCCTGCGCAGCCGTGCCATCACGCCGCCGGCAGCCAGCCCCTGCGCCGGCGGCAACGGACCGTAGGCGCGCACGGCGGCGCTCATCTCGGCGCACAAGCCGGACGAAATGCGCCCGGCGAGCTCGGACAGCCGCAGCGCCGCCAGCATTCCCAGCCCAACGGCCTCGCCGTGCAGGTACCGGCTGTAGCCCGTCTCGGCTTCCAGAGCGTGTCCCACGGTGTGGCCGAAGTTCAGAATCCGCCGCAGCCCGCCTTCCTTCTCGTCGAGCGAAACCACCTCGCACTTGATGCGCACGCTCTCGGCGACCATCTCCTCCACGGCGCCGGGCTCGCGCGCGAGCACCGCTTCCCGCCGCTGCTGCATCAGCCGGAAGAGCGGCTCGCTGCGGATGATGCCGTGCTTGATCACCTCGAACAGCCCGGCGCGGTATTCGCGCTCGGGCAGCGTCGCCAGCACATCGGGATCGGTGATGACGGCCAGCGGCTGATGAAACGCGCCCACCAGGTTCTTGCCGGCGGCGAGGTTCACGCCCGTCTTGCCGCCCACGCCCGCGTCCACCTGAGCCAGCAGCGTAGTGGGGATCTGGATCACCGGCACGCCGCGCATGAAGACCGCGGCGAGAAAGCCGCCCACGTCATTCACGATGCCGCCGCCGAAGGCGAGGACGAGGCTCGAGCGGTCGCCGCCCGCTTCCACCATCTGTCCGGCCATCGCTTCCACCTGCGCCAGGCGCTTGTTCTCTTCGCCGCCGGGAAACAGCAGCCTGCGCCAGCGCCGCCCTTCCAGAGCGCGCTCGACAGACGCGCCATGCAGCCGCCACACGGAATCTTCCGTGACGACAAAGAGCACGCCGCGCCGGGGAGGCAGAAACTCCCCGAGGCGCTGGAGCGCGCCGCGCTCGGCCACGACGGGATATTCCACGGCGCCGGTGTCCACTGTGAACGTCGGCATATCTTCGGTTGTACCATGTGGGTATCGAACCTCAGCTGGAAACAATTCGCACCGATTTTCTCGTCATCGGCGCAGGCGTCGCCGGACTTCGCGCGGCGATCGAGCTTGCCGGCGCGGGCGAAGTGCTCGTGGTGGCCAAGGACAGCCTGGCGGAGTCCTCTTCAGAGTACGCGCAGGGCGGCGTCGCGGTCGCGCTCAGCGACGAGGACGACATGTCGCTGCATGAGGCTGACACTCTGGCGGCGGGCGACGGCTTGTGCGAGCCGGAAGCCGTGCGCGTACTGGTCAGCGAAGGACCGCCGCGGATCGAAGAGCTGATCCGGTGGGGCGCGGAGTTCGACCGGGAAGGCCCGAGGCTGCTGTTCGCGCGCGAGGGGGCGCACTCGCGCAGCCGCGTGCTGCACTCGCACGGCGATTCCACCGGGCGCGAGATCGCGAGGACTCTGTACCGGCGCGCGGCTTCCCTGCCCGGCATTCGCTTTGAAGGGTACACGGCGGTGGCGGACCTGCTGCTGGAAGAAGGCCGCGTGGCCGGAGCTCTGATTCTCGATGCGCGCCGCGGACGCCTGCTAGCCATGAAGGCCCGGGCCACGCTGCTCGCCACCGGCGGGCTGGGCCGGGTCTATTCGGATACGACCAACCCTGACGTCGCCACCGGCGACGGCGTGGCGATGGCGTGGCGCGCGGGCGCGGTGATCAGCGACATCGAATTCGTGCAGTTCCACCCCACGGCCCTGCACGTCGAAGGCGCCCCGCGGTTCCTGCTGTCGGAGGCGCTGCGCGGCGAGGGGGCGCTGCTTCTGAACCAGCGGGGCGAGCGGTTCATGCCGCGTTACCACCCGATGGCGGAACTCGCGCCGCGCGACGTCGTCTCCCGCGCCATTGTCGCCGAAATGCGCCGCGAGGGCGCGCCGCACGTCTGGCTCGACATCAGCGGGCGCGGCGCGGATTTCGTGAAGAAGCGCTTCCCGCGCATTCACTCCACCTGCCTCGCCTACGCGATCGACCTCGACCGCCAGCCGGCGCCGGTGCGCCCGGCGGCGCATTACGCGATGGGCGGCGTGTGGACGGATCTCGACGGCAGAACTTCGATGGAAGGCCTGTGGGCGGCGGGCGAGGCCGCATGCACCGGCGTGCACGGGGCCAACCGGTTGGCGTCGAATTCGCTGCTCGAAGGCGTGGTTTTCGGCGCGAGAGCGGGCCGGAGCATGCGCGAGGCGCGGCTGGATCCGCCCGTCCGCTTCGCCCCCCCATCGCCGCTCGATGCGCCCGTCCTGCCGCTCGACGAGCTGCGCCGGCTCGCCATGGAAAGGCTGGGCATCGTCCGCTGCGCTGACAGCCTCCGGTCAGCGCTGGAGGCGCTCGAGAAGGCTTCCGCCGCCTCGATTCCGCCCGCTGGCCGGGACCCGCTCGAGCGCGCCAACACGCGGACGGTGCTCCAACTGATCGCCCGCGCCGCGCTCGCCCGCCAGGAAAGCCGCGGCGCGCATTTCCGCACCGACTTTCCCGGCAAGTCCCCCTCGATGCGGGCGCATTCGCGGATACGGCGCGGCAGGGAAGAAGTGGAGTTCGCCCCCGTCGGAGAGCGCTGATCCGGTTCAGTTATTGTTGCTGGCCAGGTCGTCGGTCAGGATCGTCTCCGCGGGCTCAGGCAGCGGGATTCGCCGGGCGCCCACATAGGCGCGGCGCCAGTAAGGATCGGCGAACAACGGACTCACGCGCACGGCCTTCCGCCGGTTAGGCGCGTGAATGAATGAGTCGTCGCCGACATACATCCCTACATGCCAGCCGCGGCGCGTGCGGAAAAATACCAGATCGCCGGGTTCGAGCTCCCACTTCTCCACCCGCAGCCCGAACTCATACTGCTGCGGCGCCGTGGGCGGCAGGGCGACCGAGAAGTTCGTCTCGTAGAGATACCTCATCAGGCCGCTGCAATCGAACCCGGTTTCAGGCCGTGTCCCGCCCCGGCGGTAGCGGATGCCGATCTGCTCGTAAGCCCGGGCCAAAAGCTCAGTCTCGCAGACCCGGCAGTTGTCCGGCAGAGGGGGCGCGGGCGGAATCTCGGTCCAGACAGACGGGATGGCTGCCACCGCCGCTTCGGGCCAGTTCTGGATCAGGTACGGCTGGAACCGCGGCTCTTTGGCGCGGGGGCGTTTCCGGCGGTAAGCGGGGCGCCGCTTCGCTGCGGCGGGCCGTTTGCGCGCTGCGGCTTTCGCGGCGGGCTTCCGTGCAGCAGCGGCCGCTTTCGCGCGGGCGGCTGCCCGCCGGGAAGCCGCGCCGGACTTGCGAGCCCGGTCGCGCCGCTTGGCCTGCGGTCTGCTGGCGGCGGTGCCTGCACGGGTAGCGGCCCACGCCGTCATGGCGCATCCGGCGGTCAGGAGCAGGAGGAGGAGAGCCTGAACTCGCAAAACAGCCTCGACCGGAGCGTTTTGACCGAAACTCTCACAGTATATATCAGAAGAACCCCGGCTCCGCCACTGCTACCATGAAAGTATGACCCTGGAAGACTTGAGCCAGGCGTACTCTGAGCTCCGCCGGCAATCGGAGTCCGTGCGGAGCTATCTTTGACACCCCCGCAAAGAAGAAGCGCCTGGAAGAAATCGAACAGCTGATCGCCGCCCCGGACTTCTGGTCGAACCAGGAAGCGACCCAGAAGATCATGCAGGAACGGAAGAAGCTGGAAGCCGCTATCGAGCAGGACCAGCAGTTGGCTTCGCTGATCAGCGACATTGACACCCTCGTCGAGCTGGGCAACGAGGGCGAGGACGTCTCCGCCGACCTGGAGCGGGAGATCGAGCGGCTGCGGAAGCTGACCGGCCATCTCGAAGCCGAGATGCTGCTGTCGGGCGAGAATGACCACCGCAGCGCCATCCTGACCGTCCATCCCGGCGCCGGGGGCACGGAAAGCCAGGACTGGGCTGAGATGCTGCTGCGCATGTACCTGCGCTGGGCTGAGCGCAACGGGTACGAGGCCATTGTCACGGACCGGCAGGAGGGCGAAGGCGCAGGCATCAAGTCCGCCACCGTGGAGATCAACG
Organism: Arcobacter sp.; assembly: GCA_020723085.1. Lineage (GTDB taxonomy): Bacteria > Acidobacteriota > Terriglobia > Bryobacterales > Bryobacteraceae > JANWVO01. The sequence continues at coordinate 8,480 of DYJN01000001.1, read as the reverse complement.
GCGAGAGCGCCTACGGTCTGCTGCAGAGCGAGATCGGCGTGCACCGGCTGGTGCGCATCTCCCCCTTTGACGCCAACGCACGGCGCCACACTTCGTTCGCCAGCGTGTTTGTCATTCCGCAGATCGACGACGATGTGCAGATCGACATTCGGCCGGAGGACCTGCGCGTGGACGTTTTCCGCGCCTCCGGCGCCGGCGGACAGCATGTGAACCGGACGGAGAGCGCGGTGCGCTTCACGCACATTCCCACCGGCATCGTGGTCACGTGCCAGAACGAGCGCTCGCAGCATAAGAACCGCGCGTCCGCTCTGAAGCAGCTCAAGGCGCGCCTGTACGAATACGAGATGGAAAAACGCCGGGTAGAAGAGCGGCGCCTGGAGGATTCGAAGGCGGACATCAACTTCGGTTCGCAGATCCGCTCCTATGTGCTGGCGCCGTACAGGCTGGTGAAGGACCTGCGCACGCGGCTGGCCATCGGCGACGTGGACCGCGTGCTCGACGGCGACATCGATGACCTGATCCACGCCTATCTCGTGTGGAAGAAGACAGGCAAGACCTTCGGCGACAGCAGGGACGACGAGTCGGAATGATCCATCCTCAACTCGAACAGGCAGCCGCGCTGATCCGTGCCGGGCGCCTGGTCGCGTTTCCGACGGAGACCGTCTATGGGCTGGGCGCCCATGCGCTCGATGAGAGGGCCGTGCGGCGAATCTTCGAGGTCAAGGGCCGTCCGCCGACGAGCCCCGTCATCGTGCATGTGGCCTCTATTGAAATGGCGCGGTCCCTGGCCTCTGCCTGGCCTGAAAAGGCCCAGCGGCTGGCCGAACGGTTCTGGCCCGGACCGCTGACCCTTGTGCTGCCGAAGCAGCCGTCGATCCCCGATGCCGTAACGGCGGGGCTGCCAACCGTCGGGCTGCGCATGCCGGCGCATCCGCTGGCGCTCGCGCTGATCGAAGCCAGCGGCTGCCCGATCGCGGCGCCCAGCGCCAACCGCTTTACGCAACTCTCGCCCACTTCGGCCGAACACGTGAGCAAATCGCTCGGCGATGCCGTGGATCTCGTGCTCGACGGCGGCTCGACGCCCGTCGGCATCGAATCTACGGTGCTGTCGCTGGCTGCTGATCCGCCCTTGCTGTTGCGCCCGGGCATGATTGCGCGGGAAGAGATCGAAGCGGTCATCGGCCCCGTGGAAGTGCGCACATCCGCCGCTGCGGCGGATGCCCACCCAGCGCCGGGAATGCACGCGCGCCATTACAGCCCGCGCACCCCGCTGCTGCTGGTCCGCGGCCGCGCCCTGCCGGCGCACGGCCGGGGCGTGTATCTCCGGCATGGCGAAAGCATGCCCGGCGAGCCGCGCGGCTACGCCGCCGCGTTGTATGCCACGCTGCACCGCTGCGACGGGGAAGGCTACGATTGGATCGCGGTCGAAGAGCCGCCGGACACGCCGGAGTGGGACGCCATCCGGGACCGGCTCCGCCGCGCCGCCTTGCACCGATGAGCCCCGCCGCGCAGCCGCTGCTCGCCAACTGGATCGGATACACTGCCGGGGCTGTCGTTTTCGGCATCTTCCTCGTGCTCGTTCTCAAAGACCTGGCCGGACGCGGGCTCCGCGCCTCCTGGCGCACCGTGGCGGCTGCCGCCATGGCGTTCCTGTGGAACGCCGGCGCGCTGGCCAACCTTTTCGTGGATTCGTTCCCGTTGCGCCTCATCACGACGGCGGCGCTCAGCCTGCTGCCCGCGCTGCTGCTGGACCTGCTGATGGAGGGCAAGACCCGGCGTCTGATCGCTTCGGCTTACGCCGTCAGCGCCCTGTCGATCCTGCTGCACGCCCTGGAGCCGTGGTTCACGGGGGGATCGCTGCACCACCGCACGTTGCAGTGGACCGCCATCGGCTTTGCGCCTCTGACCGTAGCGGCGCTGGTGCGCCTGCGGCGGCAGCGGACCCCCGCGCGGCGCGCGGGCGCCGCCATGGCTCTTCTGCTGTTCGCATTGTCTTTTACCCACCTGCATTCGCAGGATGCGCCGCACGCCTGGCCCGTCGAACTGCTGGTTCATCACGCCGGCGTTCCGCTGGCTCTCTGGGTGCTGATGCAGGATTACCGGTTCCTGTTGCTCGATGCGTTCCTGCGGTTCCTGGCCAACATCCTTCTCGCGGCAGGCTTTGCCTGGGCGGGCGCGGTGTTTGCCGCCGCCATCGGCTGGTTTGACTACCGGGCGCTGCCGCCGCCGCGGGTGGTGCTGCTTGGCGGCTGCGTGACGCTCGCCCTGGTCGTGTTCTCCGCGTTGCGGGGCGCGGTGCAGCAGCTGCTGACGCGGCTCGTCTTCCGGCGGGGCGATACCGAGGCGCTGCTCAAACGCATCCGCCGGATGCCGGCCCGCGATGAGGAGGAATTCGCCGAGGCAGCGGCGGCTGAGATCGCGGCGTTCTTCCAGGCCGAGCGCCAGCCGGCGCCGGGCGCCGCCGCTCTCCCGTTCGGACTCGGCCGGCGCGCTGGCGGGCGGGCCTATCTCAGCGAGGATCTCGCGCTGCTGGCCAAACTCGAGTCGCTGGTCAATGAGCGTCTGGAACATTACCGCGAACAGCGCCTGCGCGAGCTGGTCTCGCAGGCGGAACTGCGCGCACTGCAGGCGCGCATTCATCCGCACTTCCTCTTCAACGCGCTGAACGCGCTGTATGGCTCGATCCCCCGCAAGGCGCAGGCCGCGCGCCGCGCCGTGCTGCATCTGGCCGAGATCTTCCGCTATCTTCTGAAGGGCGCCGAAGGGTTGATCCCGCTGGAGAAGGAACTGGAGATCGTGGAGGCATATCTGGAGATCGAATCCCTGCGCCTGGGGAACCGGCTGAAATGGACGCTGGACGTGCGCCCGGAGGCGCGCGCGGCCCTGATCCCCGTGCTGAGCCTCCAGCCCCTGGTGGAGAACGCGGTGCGCCACGGCGTGGCGCCGTCCGGACGTCAGGGCGAGGTCCGGATCTCGGCGCGGCTCCGGGAAGACCGGTGTGAGATCGCCGTCCGGGACACCGGCTCGGGCTTTGCCGAAGAAGACAATGCGCAGGGCATCGGGCTGGAAAATGTGCGCCGCCGGCTCGCGCTGCACTTTGGAGAGCCGCGCCTGTCAGTCCGCAGAGAAGAAGGCAGCACGGTGGTCTCCTTTGCGGTGCCGGTGACGAATCCGGCGGCTGCGGGAACGGAACCCTCATCGGAAGGAGTTGGGCCATGCGCGTCCTGATCGCCGACGACGAGCCGATCGCGCGCCAGGTGTTGCGCGAACTGCTGGAGGAGTGTCCGGGGGTCGAAGTGGCCGGGGAGGCCGCCACGGGGCTGGAGACGCTGCAACAGGCGGAGCGGCTCGATCCCGACGTGGTCCTGCTGGACATCCACATGCCGCAAAGCGACGGGCTGGAAGTGGCGCGGCGGCTGCGCCCGCTGCCTCTGCCGCTGATCATTTACGTCACCGCGTATGAGCAGCACGCGCTGGCGGCGTTCGAGGCTGGCGCCGTGGACTATCTGCTGAAGCCCGTGCGGCTGGAGCGGTTGCGCGCCGCGCTGGAGAAGGCGCGGAGGCAACTGGAAGGCCTGCGCGCGGCCCGCACGCACGCCGCTCAGGCGCCGCAACGGATCGCTGCGCGCGCCGGGGACGAGATCTTTCTGATTGACACGGGCGACATCATCGCCTTCCGGGCAGCCAGGAGCGGCGTGGAGATCCTCGCCACTTCCGGGCGCTACCATGCGGCGCATTCGCTGAAAGCGATCGAAGAGCGCTTTCCGCCGCCGCAGTTCCGGCGCATCCACCGCGCCTTTCTCGTCAACACGGCGCACCTGCGGTCGATTGCGCCGCTCTCCTCGCGCCGTTACCTCCTGCGGCTCACGGGAGGCATCGAGGCCGTGGTCAGCAAGCGGATGGCCGGCGTCATCCGCGAGACGGCGGTGTGGTAAGTTCCAGCGCGGCGGCCACGTCCTCAGGCCGCCCCACGTCGCGCCACGCGCCTGCCAGAGGATGTGCCAGCAGGCGCTTCCCTTCCTGGAGCAGGACCTTCAGCCCATCAGTCAGTTCGTATTCGCCGCGCGGCGACCTGCCGATCCGCCTGAGGGCGTCGAACACCACGGGGCGGAAGGCGAAGATCCCCGCGCTGTTCCATTTCGTCTCGCTCGTGCCGAAGGGCGGCTTCTCGACGATCTTCGAGACCACGCCTCCTGCCTCATACACGGCGGCGCCCTGCCACGGGTCGTCCACTTCTTTGACGGCGATCACCGCCGCCGCCTGTTCGTCACCGAGCAACCGTTGCCACACGGCGCGGATGTCGCCGGGCGAGGCCAGAATGTCGCCGAAGATGAGCAGAAACGGCGATTGCGCAGCGAAGGGCTCCGCCAGCCGCGCCGCCGAGCCTGTCCCGTCCACCGGATCCTGAAGAGCGAAATGAATGCTGCGGTCCGCGGCGAACCGCGCGTAGAAGAGCTCGTGGCGGTAGCCGACCACCATGAGAAAACGGCCGAAACCGGCTGCGCGCAGGCTGTCGAGAACATGTTCGGCGAGCGGCTTGCCGTGAAGCGGCAGCAGCGGCTTGGGCAGGTCGCGCGTCACTTCCTGGAGCCGCGTGCCGCGGCCCGCGGCCAGAATGACCGCGCCGGGTTTTGACATTTCAGTATAATCGGCTTCGTGCATCCGAATCCGACGAAGACCCGCTGGTGGATCCTCGCCCTCCTGTTCCTGATTACCACGAACAACTACTTCGACAGGATCATCCTCGGCATCCTGAGCCCGGTGATCCTCGAAGACATGCATTTCACCAAGGTCGAGTATGGCTACGTCAACGCGGCGTTTCAAGCCGCCTATGCGGGCGGATTCCTGCTCATGGGCTGGTGGATCGACCGCGCGGGAACGCGGCGTGGCTACGCCGGCGCCATCACGCTGTGGAGCGTGGCAGCCGGGCTGCACGCTCTCAGCACGAGCTGGCTTCAGCTCAGCTTCTGGCGGGCGTTGCTGGGACTCGGCGAGAGCGGCAACTTTCCGGCGGCGATCAAGGCTGTCACCGAGTGGTTCCCCAAGCGCGACCGCGCCTTCGCCACCGGCATCTTTAACGCGGGCACCAACGTCGCCACCATGATCGGTCCGCCGCTGTTCGTCTGGATGACGGGGCATCTGGGCTGGCGCTCCTGCTTCTTGGTCACGGCGTCCACGGGCGCCCTGTGCCTGGCTGCGTGGTGGTTCTTTTACCGCGTTCCGCGGCAGCACCGCTGGGTGAACGCCGCCGAACTCGCCATCATCGAAAGTGATCCGGAGGAGAAGACGGAGGCGCGGGTGGGCTGGGCGCAGGCGCTGCGGATCCGTCAGACCTATGGGTTCGCGCTGGCCAAGTTCTTTTCCGATCCCGTCTGGTGGTTCTACCTGACGTGGCTGACCCTGTATTTCAAGGAAGCCCGCGGGCTGAGTCTGGAGCAGATCGGCTGGGCGCTGCCCGTCATCTACCTGATGGCGGACTTCGGCAGCGTGTTTGGCGGCTGGTTCAGCGGCTTTCTGATCCGGCGCGGCTGGCCGAACGGCAGGGCGCGCAAGGTGACCATGGCGTTCTTCGCCCTGTGCATGCCCGTTGCCGCCACGGCAGTGGTAGCGCCGAAGACATGGATGGCGATCGCGCTGATCTCGCTGGCGACGGCTGCGCATCAGGGCTGGTCCGCCAACCTCTACACCACCGTCTCCGACGTCTTTCCGAAATCCGCGGTGGCGTCCGTCACAGGGCTGGGCGGCTTCCTCGGAGGCGTCGGCGGAACTCTGTTCACGGCTCTGCTGCCGGGCTTCCTCATCACGTATTTCGGCTACCTGCCGGTGTTCGTCATGATGGGAGGGTTCCACCTGATCGGCTGGACCTGCGTGCACGTCTTCCTCGGCGATATGCGCAAGCTGGGCGAGGGCGCCGCCTGAGGCGGGGCGGGCAGCCTGTCACCGGCACGGCCGGCCGTGCATCATAATGGTAAGTAGTCAGCCTATGCCGATGTACGAGTACCGCTGCCAGGAGTGCGGCACCAAGTACGAGCAACTCCGCCGCATGAGCGACGCGGACAAGGACTTGGAGTGCCCCCTGTGCGGCAGCCGCAATGTGCGGCGGGAGATTTCCGCCTGCGCCATCGGCGGATCCTCTTCTTCGAGTTCCGGCGGGGGCTGCGCGCCGCGCGGCGGATTCTCCTGAGCCCGCTGAGCTGAGGCCGCCCGGCGGGCGGCCAGAAATCGCCGGCGGCGTCGAAGGAGCAATGGCTGCTCCGAGGCGCCGGCGAGGTTCCGGCCCGGCACACGGGCACGGCTTCCGGATGGCGCGTGAGGCCATATTCTGCGCCTCGCGCGAAGGCCGGAGTTCGCCAGACTTCCCCCGTAGAAAGCGGTCTCTATTCGCGCCCGCACAGCGCAGCAGGCAGTGCTGCAGCGCGGGTTTGTCGGCCGCCCCTGGGCGCACGCCTTCAGCCCCCCGGAACCGCGGCACGGCTCCCCCGCCTCAGTTGGCGCGCTTTCTTACGAGCCGGTAGCTGACGAAAGCGAAGCGCGTGGAATCGGGCGACCAGTTCGGCACGTTCATCGTCCCCTGCCCTCCGAAAAGAGTCACCAGCACGCGCGGATTCGAGCCGTCCGTCTCGGCCAGCCGGATCACGACATCCTTGTTGGCTGGGTGCCCCTGCACGCTCTTGTCATAAGAAAGATAGGCGATCCACTTTCCATCAGGAGAGAAGTGTGCGAACCAGTCGGCTGACTCCGGCCCCTGCGAGATCATCCGCTGGCCGGCGCCGTCGGCGTTCATGCCCCAGATGCGCATCAGGCCCGTGCGTTCGGAGTTGAAGTAGATGAGCCCGCCGTCCGGCGAATACTCCGGTCCGTCGTCGAGACCGCGCGCGTCGGTGAGCCGCCTCTCCGCTCCGCCTTCCGCCGCGATCTCGTAGATGTCATACTCGCCATCGCGCTGCGCGCAGTAGACCAGCTTTTTCCCGTCCGGCGACCAGCCGTGCAGGTAAGAGGGTCCCTTCTCCGTGACCAGCCGCGGCGTTCCTCCCGTCACGGGCACAATGTAAATCTTCGACGGCTCGCGCCCCACGCTGCCGCTGATGGCCAGCCACCTGCCGTCGGCGGAAACAACATGATCATTGTTGCAGCGGACATCGCCCGTGGGGATCACTTCGGGCGCGCCGCCCTCCACCGGGATCCGCCAGATGCGGCCGCCGCCGTTATAGATGAGGGCCTTGCCGTCGGGCGTCCAGTTGGGCGCCTCGAAATGCTCGAGCGCGCGCCGCACGATGCGCCGCTCGCCCGTGCGGATCTCGACGATCTCGAGCGTGGACTCGACCACGCGATCCTTGTCCGGGACCACGCCCTCCTCGATCAGCTCGACCCCCGAAAGCAGGGCCGTCTCCGCGCGCGTTGCGTCGTGCGAGCACACGGCGAGGCCCGCGTGGACGGTCTCCGGCAGCGCCACGGTGAGCGCGCCGCCAGGCTGGAACTCGCCGCCGGGGCGCGCCACCTCGAAGCGGATCACGTTGCCGTGCCGGGCGAGCCGCACGCGGGCAGGCGCCTTGACCGGAGAACGGATCTCTTCCGTTGCCGCGCCCTTCGACCGCCGGAACTGCAGGCTGATCAGTCCGTCGGCGTGCACCATGACGCTCGCGTGCGGAGAGTCAGGATCCAGCGTGGCGCGCAGCATCGGCCCAGCCTTCTTGTGCGCATGGCCGCCGGAGTCCGGCCATTCCACAAGAGCGGAGAGGACAACGTCTCCCGCCACCGGCTTCCATGCGAAATGGAAACTGTCTTCCGCCGCCCAGATGTTGGCGCCCGCGCCGGTGATGCGGTATCTGCCGGCTGCCGCTTCGAACACCGCGCGCCCGGGCAGCCCTGTCCGCCCCACATCGCTGCTATGCGGAAAAGTCCCCGTCTGAGCGGCGAGCCACCCCGCGCACATCCATGCTGCCAGCGCGTATTTCATGCGTCTATCCTACCAACCAAGTAGAATGTGGGCTGTGCAAGCACTGAAACGGGCCTCTTGGTCTCCTTATGCTACGGGCGCGGCGATCGGCGTGCTGAGCTGGTTTGCGTTTCTTACGGTCGGGCGCCCATTGGCGGTTTCGTCCGCGTTCGTCCGTCTTGTCGCCTGGATCGAGAGCATCCTGGCGCCCGCCCATGTAGAGACGACGCCTTATCTGGCAAAGCTGAATCCAATGTTCGACTGGGAGTTCTTCCTGGTTGCCGGCATAGCGCTCGGCGCTCTGGCGGCGGCGCGGCTCGGCGGCGTGCACGGCAGGGAGCGCCCCGCAGGCGGGCGCATCGCAGAGGCGGTGTTCGGCGGCTTTTTGCTGATGATCGGGGCGCGCATCGCCAACGGCTGCACGAGCGGCAACGGCATCTCCGGCTCGCTCCAGTTGGCGCTGTCCGGTTGGGTGTTTTTCCTCACGATCTTCGCCTCCGGCGTTGCTGCCGCGAAGCTCTTCAAGAAGGAGGTCCGCTAGGCC
>DYJN01000051.1 GCA_020723085.1 Arcobacter sp. | reverse complement strand
CGCCGCGCTGCAGGCCCGCCAAGTGTGCCGCGCCTGAAGCGGGCCGCAGGCCCGCGGAAGAAGCGGCCACCCCGGCTGCAGCATCGCCGAGGCGCCGGGCCGCTTGTTGCAGCCGCTCGCCGTCCCTCCTGCGTGGCGCTCAGCTGCGGGCGAAATACAGGTGGACAGCGCGCTCCAGTTCCGTCTTGGTGACCTGCACGGGGCGGTTTTCGTACTGGCAGATCGCCGTGATGATGTTGACGATGTCGAGCGGATAGCAGGCGCGCAGTTGCGTGCGCCCTTCCGAAAGGCAGAGCTTGCGCAGGTATTCGGAGCTGTCGTAATCGGCCGGTACGTTGCGGGTGCTCACCACGCGCTGGAAGATCATGTCGAAGACTTGCGGCTGGACCGGCTCGATCTCAATCTTGTTCTGGATGCGGCGGAGGAAGGCTTCGTCAGCGAGGTCGGATGGATCGAGGTTGGTGGAGAAGACCACCATCAGCTCGAAGGGGATCTGGAATTTCACGCCGTACCGCAGGGTGAGGTAGTCGACCCGGCGGTCCAGAGGGACGATCCAGCGGTTCAGCAGGTCGCGCGGGCTCATGAGCTGGCGGCCGAAGTCGTCGATGATGAAGATGCCGTTGTTGGCCTTCATCTGGAGCGGAGCGGCGTAGATGCCCGAGCTCTCATCCAGGCGCAACTCAAGCATCGACGGGATCAGCTCGCCGCCCACGACGATGCAGGGCCGCCGGCAGAGCACCCAGCGGGGATCGACGTCGGGATCTTCCAGCTCGACCTTGTGGTGCACCACCGGGTCGTACAGGCTGATGATCTGGTTGTCGACCTCGACGGCATGGGGAATGAACACAGCGTCCTGATAGACGCGGAGCATGCGCTCGGCGATGGAGGTCTTGCCGTTTCCGGACGGACCGTACAGAAAGATGGAGTTCTGGGAGATGAGCGCCGGACCCAACTGGTCCAGCAGCCGGTCCGGCACCACGAGATCGCTGAAGGCTGCCCTCAGGGCGCGGCGGTCGACTTGAACGCGGGCTGCCTGGCGCTTGGTGGCAGCCGTGTAGTCGCGCAGGGAAACCGGGCAGGCGCCGGCGTACTGCGAAATCTGGAAGCGATCCGCGGCCATCTGCTTGCCCGCCTGCGTCAGCACGAACTGGTAGTCGTTGCCGACCATGCCCTTCACTTCGACGATCTGCTGTTGCCGCATCTGGCGGAACACCTGGTCCACGATGGAAACGGAGATGCGCAGGGCTTTGCCGAGGCTTTCCAGCGTGCTGAAGCCCTCGATCATCGTGCGCCGTAGAAACAGGTCGATCACCAGCGACTGCGGGACCCCCAGCTCTTCGAAGCTCTGCGGAATCGCCGGGGCGAAAGAGGAGCGAGGTGCGGCCAGGGTGGACATCACTGGAAAGATCGGCCGAAAGGGCGGGGAAGTTTAGCCGCGGGACTGCACGCCTCCGGGACGGCGAGCGTCAATTCACCAGGGAGACGTGTCCCGGAACTGCATTCTTCTGATGAGCCTGGCGGCTCTTTTGTGGGCCGTGGCCGCAGCCGGCGCCGACAGCGCGCCGGCGCTGTTCCGCCAAGCGCGGCGCGCCGAGCGCCGTGGGGACATAGCCGGGGCTTACCTGAAAGCCTCACAGGCGGTGGCCCTCGCTCCGGGCGTGGCCGACTACTGGAATTATTCCCAAGCCTTGCGCACCCGCGCCCTGGCCGAGCTCCAGCCCGCGCCCGCAGCCCGCGTGGAAGCTGACGGCGACGGCGGCTCAGCCGTGCCGCCTGAGTTCGTGATTACGCCGGAGGAGCTTTACGAGGCCAGGCGGCTCCTGCCTCCGCCTGTTCTGCGCGGCAGAGAGGAGCCCCGGAGCTTTCGCCTCCGGGAGAACGCCAGGCGCCTGTTCGAAACCGTGGCGCGCGCCTATGGCATCGATGTGATCTTCGATGCCGGCTATCCTGAGGGTCCGCCTATCCGCTTTCAGATGGATGACACCGGTTGGCGTGAGGCGCTGCGCGCGGTGGAAACCGTCACAGGTTCGTTCCTGGTTCCTCTGGGAGAACGGCTGGCGCTGGCAGCCAAAGACACGCCGCAGAAGCGGGTTGAACTGGAGCCGGTGATGAACCTGCTGGTTCCGCTGCCGGAATCGCTGAAGACGCAGGATGTACAGGAAGCGGCGCGGGCGGTGCAATCGGCCATGGATCTTGCCAAGGTCGGTTTCGACCTGAACCGGCGCATCGTGCTGTTCCGGGACCGCGTTTCGAAGCTCCGGCCGGCAGTGGCGCTGTTCGAGCAGCTGCTGCCGCACCGCGCGCAGGTAACGATCGAAGTGGAACTGCTGGCGCTGAATGAGAACTCGGAGCTGAACCTCGGGCTCGCCGCGCGGTCCTCGTATCCGCTGGCGCTCGCCGGCAATCCCACGCCGTTCTCGGTCAAGCCGCAGACGGACGCTTCCCGCATGGCGTCCTTCGGCGGCGGCGGAACGCAGGTGGCGGTCACCGTGGTGGACGGCGAGCTGTTCTCCGCCCTGACACGCGGTCAGAGCCAGAGCCTGATGCAAAGCCGGCTGCGGACGCTCGACGGCGAGCAGGCGACGCTCCATGTCGGAGACCGCTACCCGGTGGTCACCGCCGGCTTCTTCGGGCAACCGAGCGGCGATGACAATGCGTACCGCTTCCCCCCCACCGTCAGGTTCGAGGATCTCGGAGTCGTGCTCAAGGTGACGCCGCGGGTGCACAACGCGCGCGAGATCACACTCGAACTGGAGGCGGAGTTCAAGTCGCTCTCCGGCGCCGCGTTGAACGGGATTCCCGTGATCTCGAACCGGCGGTTCGTCTCGAGGCTGCGAACGGGATTCCACGAGACCACACTGGTGGCGGGCGCGGACAGCCAGTCCATCAGCCAGAGCTGGAGCGGGCTGCCGCTGCTCGCGCTGGTTCCGGGACTCAGGAGCGAGACACGAGCCCTGGAGCGATCGCGAATCCTGCTGGCGGTGCGCCCGAGGCTGGAAGCCTTGCCTCCGGCGGAGACGCCCGTCTTTCCGATCCGCACCGGGAGCGAAACGCGCCCTCTGACGCCGCTGGACTGAACGCAGGATTCCCGCGCGGTGAGAAGATGGGAAGTTGCGCGCCCCTTCCCGCCCGGCGGACCACGCGGGAGGCGGCCAGGAGTCGGTATTCATGTCCAAGATGCTTGAGGAGATCCGGCAGCAGCCGGCGGCGATCGAGAAGACCCTTCAATCGGGTTTACGGCAGGCGGAGATTCTGCGGAAGCGTTTTGAAAAGAGCCGCCCCCGGCTGGTGGCGCTGGCGGCGCGGGGCACGTCAGACAACGCCGCGCAGTTCGGGCGCTACCTGATCGAGATCACCACCGGCATTCCCGTCTCTCTGGCGGCGCCGTCGGTCTCCACGCTCTACCATGCGCCTCTCCGCCTGGAAGGCGCGCTGCTTGTCGGCATTTCGCAATCGGGCGAGTCCACCGACACCAACATGGTGCTTGAAGAAGGCCGCCGGCAGGGCGCCATGACGCTGGGCATCACCAATGAAGCCGGCAGCTCCATGGCGCGGCTCTCCGATCAGGTCATGCTTGTCCGCGCCGGCAAGGAAATCAGCGTGGCCGCCACCAAGACCTACACCGGGCAGCTGATGGCCTTTTATCTGCTCGCGCGGGCTCTGGGCGGGCCGATCGACGTCAGCGACCTGGAACGGCTCCCCGACGCGGCTGCGGCGGCGCTGAAGCTGGAGCCGGAAGTGGCGGCGCGCGCCGAGCGGTACCGGTTCATGGATCACGCCGTCGTCGTGGGACGCGGGCTGAACTATGCCAACGCCTTCGAGTGGGCTCTGAAGCTGATGGAGACCTGCTATGTCGTGGCGGAGCGGTTCTCACAGGCTGATATCCTCCACGGCCCCATCGCCATGGTGGGCAGCGCATTTCCGGCGTTTCTGTTCACTCCGCCGGGCGTCACCTGGCCGGTGATGCGCGACCTCGCTGCACGGCTGCAGCAACTCCGCACGGAGATGCTCGCAGTGACAGACCGCTCCTGCCCGCAGGCGCCGCGCGGAGCCATTGTGATACCCGCGCGGCTGGCGGCCGGAGGGCGCCGCACGGCCCGTGGACTTCCCGAGGACGTGTTCACCCCAATTCCTTACATCGTGCCCGCGCAGATCTTCGCGGCGTCTCTGGCCCGCATCAAAGGCTTCGATCCGGACAAGCCGCGCGGCTTGTCCAAGGTGACGCAGACGCTGTAGCTGCGGCCGCCCAGCCCGGCATTTCAACTTCCCCGCCCTCTGTACCGCTTTCCCTCGTGGAAACGGATTTTCTTCTGCGAGAAGCCAAAGCATGGTCCACTGTGCGCACTCCTTGACGCCGCCGGAGACATATGATGTACTGACTCCAATCCAGCCGGAGCCGGAAAATCACGTTTCAGGAGGTTCGATGCCAACAATTCACCGATTGCTGTTGCTTGCATCCGTCTCGGTGCTGCTAGTGCCGTCCTTGCTGCATGGCCAACTGGCCACGGGCTCCATTGCCGGTCTGGTGACAGACCCCAACGGGGCGGTGGTGCCGGCGGCGAAAGTCGTCGCAACCGACGTCGCCCGGCAGACAAAGTATGAGGCAATCACTTCAGAAGCGGGCGTCTATATCTTTCCGACGCTTCCCGTGGGCTCCTACACGATCGTCGTCGAGGTGACGGGGTTCAAGAGGCTCACCCGCTCGGGCGTGGAAGTCCGAGTCGCCCAGCGGCTGGACCTGAACCTGCAACTGGAACTCGGCGACGTGCAACAAACCGTGGAAGTGACCGCCGAGGTGCCTGTCCTCGAAGCAACAACAAGCGAGCGCGGGCAGAACTTCTCGCCGAAGTTCATGGAGAATCTGCCGCTGTTTACGGGCGGCATCCGCAACCCCCGTGCGTTCGTTCAATACATGCCCGGCTACACCGCGGGATTCGGCGAGATGTCGGTGTCGGGCTCAGGCGGGCGCGCCCAGGAGGTCATGGTTGACGGCGGCTCGCTGACGATTCCGGAGTCCGGCGGAACGGTATTCAACTTCCCGTCCGCGGAGATCTTCGGCGAGTTCAAGCTGTTGACGGGAACCTTTTCGGCGGAGTATGGCCGCTTCGGCGGCGGTGTCGAGATGTACGTGAGCAAGAGCGGCGGCAACTGGATCCACGGCACCGCCTTCCACAATATGCGCCGCGACGTCTGGAACGCCAACAGCTGGCAGTTCAATTCCCTGGGGCGCGCGCGCCCGAAAGAGCGCTTCAATGAGACGGGCGGCGCCATCGGCGGTCCGGTTTACGTCCCGAAGGTCTACGACGGGCAGAACCGCACGTTCTGGTATTTCACCTATACGAAGGATATCCGCCCCGCCTCTCTGGCCTTCCCCGTGCTCACCGTGCCTACGGCACGGATGAAGCAGGGCGACTTCAGCGAGGCCGGCGTGCCGTCCATCTACGATCCTCTCACGGCGAGCGGCGGAGTGCGGGCGCCGTTCCCGAACCAGCAGATCCCGCAACGACGCTTCAGCCAAGTGTCGAAAAACCTGTTGCCGCTGATCCCGGACCCGAATGCGGCGCGGCTGGCGCAGAACTACAACTTCGTCTCCACGAGCGTGTTCGACCGCACGATCTGGAGCCTGAAATTCGACCACAACTTTTCCCCGACACAGCGCGCCAGTTTTCTCCTCACGCGGGAAAACATGACGCAAGACGCCGTGACGAATTTCTCGGGGCCCATCGGCCACGGATTGGAGAGCGGCCAGAAGCCGTGGAACGTGCGTTTCAACTACGTGATGAGCCTGAGGCCGGACCTGCTGGCGGTGACGACGATCTCCGCCTCGGCGACAAGGCAGTTTTGGCAGAACCCTTATCAGCGCGGCTGGGGCTCCAAGCTCGGCATCCCCGGGCTAACCGACGACTGGGACGCGATGCCCCGCATTCAGTTCTCCGGCGCCGCCGGCCTGTCGCCGTACGGCGTGCAGGACGGCAAGGTGAACAACGGCGGCCAGGATAACGACACCTTCATGGTGACCCAAGGCTACACCTGGCTGCGCGGCCGGCACGAGATGAAATTCGGTTGGGACGCCCGCTGGCTGGAGACGTTGGGACGCGATTACGCAGGGGCCAACGGCCGCTACGTCTTCAACCGCCGCCAGACGGCGATGTCCCTGGCCACCACGGGCAGCACGGGCCACGAGTTCGCCAGCCTCCTGCTCGGCGCCGTGGACAAGGCCGACCGCGTGGTGCCGCCCGTTCTGTTCGACCCCGTCAAGTACCGCTATGTCGCCGGCTATTTCCAGGATAACTGGCGCGTGAATGCCAGGCTCACCCTGAACCTCGGCCTTCGCTACGAGGTGCCGATCGGCTGGCATATCCCGGACGGCTACTCCACCTTCGACCCCAACCGCGCCAATCCCGGCGCCGCAGGGCGCGCCGGCGCTTACATCTTCGCCGGCCAGGGAACAGGCCGTACGGGCACCCCGCGCACCTATCCCACCGATTACACCGACATCGGACCGCGCGCCGGATTCGCCTTCAAGCTCTTTGAGAAGACCATCCTGCGCGGCGGCTACGGCATCTACTATCAGACCCTCGGCAACGGAGGCTGTGGCTGCCGCCTCGGCTTCTATGCACAGAATGCGCTCGAAAGCGACGGCTTCAACCCGGTCCTGAATTGGGACGGCGGAATTCCGATCCGCCCCGGCTACAAGCCTCCGCCCAATCTGGATCCGGCCATCGCCAACTTCCTGAACGCCGACTACATGGGGCCGACCTTCGGCAAAGCGCCCCGCATCCAGACCTGGAGCTTCAACATCCAGCACGAATTCAGGAACTGGCTGTTCGACATCGCTTATCAGGGCAACCGCGGGCGCTATTTGAACTCGACCGTGGACATGAACCAGCTCCCCACCAGCTTCCTCCAGCTCGGCTCGCTGCTTGGCCGGCCGATCAACAGCCCGGAAGCGGCCGCTGCGGGCATTGCCGAGCCCTATCCCGGGTTCGTCTCGAGCTTCCAGGCAGCCAACGGCGGACGCGTGCCTTCGGTGGCGCAGTCGCTGCGCCCCTATCCGCAGTACCTCTCCGTTTTCAGCAGAAACGCCGGCGTCGGCAGGACCTGGTACGACTCGCTCCAGCTGAAGGTGGAGCGCCGTTACGGCGACTTCCAGCTCATGGGCACGTACGTCTGGTCCAAGTCCCTCGGGCAGGCGCATTTCCGCCAGATCTTCTCGCAGTTCGGCACCGCCACCCCGCAGGACTATTACAACATCGCCGACTCCAAGAGCTACATGCCGTTCGATCAGCCGCACGTCGGCACGATGCTGCTCACTTACACGCTCCCCTTCGGCAAGGGCAAGCGGTGGCTGGGCAACACGAATCCGCTCGTGAACGCGCTGGTGTCGAACTGGACCCTCAGTTCGGCTCATCGCTGGTACAGCGGCAACCTGATCCAGATCGTGACGCCGGGCAACCCGCTCGGCTCCGGCGTCATCTTCGCCGGTCAGACCAAAGCCGTTCAGGTGCCGGGGCAGGCGGTTCGAACGGGGATCGACCGCACGACCCTCGATCCGAACAATCCCTCGACCCGCTGGCTGAACTCCGCTGCATGGAAGTCCGCTTCGCCCTTCACACTCGGCACGGCGGCGTTCTTCCACAACGAATTCCGCCAGCCGCCCATCTTCTCTGACAACATCAGCATCGCGAAGAAGACGACTCTCTGGCAGAACGACAAGAATCCGGTGACCCTCACCTACCGCGCCGACGCCTTCAACGCCTTCAACCGCACGAACTTCGGCGGCGTTGTGGGCACCATCGGCAACGCCAACTTCGGCCGTCCGACCAGGCCGCAGCTCGGCCCGCGGCTCATCACCATGGGACTCCGGCTGGATTTCTGATCCATCCGCCGCGCCCTGCCGGTTCGGAAAGGCCCGGGATCCGCATCCCGGGCCTTTTTTATGCCGCCGGGATGGATGTGATATACAAAGAGATTCGCAGGTCTGCTTTATGGCCCTCCATTTCGTCGACTACCTCGTTCTGCTGCTGTACTTCGGCTTCGTGCTCGGCATCGGATGGTTCCTCCGCAAGCACGTCCGCACGAGCAGCGAGTTCCTGACGAGCGCGCACTCCCTGCCGCTGTGGATCACCTCGCTCGCGTTTCTCGCCGCCAACATGGGGGCGCTCGAGATGATCGGCATGTGCGGCTCCGGCGCCAAGTACGGCATGCTGACCTCGCATTTTTATTGGGTGGGAGCGATCCCCGCCATGCTGTTCGTCGGCGTGTTCATGATGCCGTTCTATTACGGCAGCAAGGCGCGCAGCGTTCCCGAGTACCTCAAGCTGCGCTTCGACGAGAAGACGCGCGGCTTCAACGCCATCACCTTCGCCGTGATGACGATCTTCAGCTCGGGCATCTCGATGTATGCCCTCGGCATCCTGCTCCAGGCGATCTTCGGCTGGAGCTTCACATTCTCGGTGCTGATGTCGGCCGGCATCGTGCTTGCCTATACCTACCTGGGCGGGCTGTCAAGCGCCATCTACAACGAGGTGCTCCAGTTCTTCCTCATCGTCACCGGCTTCGCGCCGCTAGCTATCCTGAGCGTGCAGAAGGCAGGCGGCTGGGAGGGCATCACCGCGCGGCTGAGTCCGCAGATGACGCAGACATGGCGGCATCTCGCCACCCCGGCAGACAACCCGATGGGCGTGGAGGTTTTCGGGCTGATCATGGGGCTGGGCTTCGTGCTCAGCTTCGGCTACTGGTGCACGAACTACCTGGTGGTGCAGCGCGCCATGGCGGCGCGCTCCATGACGGACGCGCGCAACACGCCGATCGTCGGCGCGTTTCCCAAGATGTTCATCCCCTTCGTCGTCATCGTGCCCGGCGTGGCGGCGGCGGCGCTGGCGCAGATGGGCGCGGGCTATGCGATTCCGTTCAAGAACGGCGGTCCGGACTACGACAAGGTCCTGTTCAGCCTGATGGAGCAGTTCTACCCGAGCGGCATGCTGGGCGTGGGCCTCACGGCGCTGGTGGCCAGCTTCATGAGCGGCATGGCGGGCAACGTCACCGCGTTCAATACGGTGTGGACCTACGACATCTACCAGAGCTACATCCGCAAGAACGCGCCGGATTCGCACTACTTGTGGATGGGCCGCATGGCGACGATCTTCGGCACCGCCCTTTCGATCGGCGCCGCCTATCTGGCCACGCAGTTCAACAACATGATGGATTTCCTCCAGCTCATCTTCGGCTTCGTGAACGCGCCGCTGTTTGCGACGTTCCTGCTGGGGATGTTCTGGAAGCGCGCCACCGGCAACGGCGCGTTCGCCGGGCTGCTGACGGGCACCGCCGCCGCCGCGCTGACCTACAGCCTCACGCTCGCCGAAGGCAAGGGCGGGTGGCTGGGCGCCGTGCACGAGTTCCCCTCCTCGATGGCGCAGAACTTCTGGGTGGCGATCAACGCCTGGACCGTGTGCTTCGTAGTCACCATTCTGGTGAGCCTGTTCGCCAAGGCGCGCCCGGACGAGGAACTGGTGGGGCTGGTCTACGGCGTGACGAAGCATGAAGCCGAGTCCGCAGTCTGGTACAAGCGGCCGGCCATGATCGCCCTCGCCGCCGCCGGACTCTGCCTGCTGCTGAACTTCCTCTTCTTCTAAGGAGCCTGAGATGCTGGATCTGCGAAAACCCGCCGGCTACTTTTTCCTGCTGCTCGGGCTGATCCTGAGCGTGACGGGACTCGCCTTCGATTTCAGGGCGCCGCTGCTCGAGCGCAACCTGAATCTGGAATTCGGGATCTTCTCGGTCGTCTTTGGAGGCGTATTCCTTTGGCTCGCCCGCCGCGCGTGAAGAAGTGGTTCGCGCCGGGGCGCGTGAACCTGATCGGAGAGCACACCGACTACAACATGGGCTTCGTGATGCCCGTGGCTCTCGACATGGGCTGCACGGTGCGCTCGTCGCCCGCGCGGCGGAAGGTCCTGCACGTCAGCTCGAAACAATTTCCGGGGGAGATGATTTTTCCTCTGGACGTAATACCCTCCATGCGCAGAACCGGCGCCTGGGTCGATTACGTGCTCGGCGTCGCGCAGCAGCTCGTGCGTCTGGGCGTCGATCTGGCGCCCGCGAAGCTCGAGATCGACGCCAGCGTGCCCACGGGCGGCGGGCTCAGCTCCTCCGCCGCCCTGGAGGTCTCCTCCGCTCTGGCGCTGCTCGACGGGCGGACGCTGCCGGATCTCGAAATCGCACGCCTCTGCCAGCGGGCGGAGCGGGAATTCGTTGGCATGCCGTGCGGCATCATGGACCAGTACGCCTCCGTGTTCGGAGCGGAGCACAAGGCGATCCTGCTCGACTGCCGCTCCATCACGCATGAGTACGTACCCATTCCGGACGGCGTCGAAATCGTCGTGGCGAACACGATGGTGAAGCACGAATTGGGCTCGTCCGCCTACCGGCAACGGGTGGCGGAATGCCAGGAAGCGCTGTCGCATTTCCCCGGGCGCGAATCGCTCCGGGACGTGACTCTGGCGGATCTGGAGCGGGCCTCGCGTCAGATTCCGGAGATTCCGCTGGCGCGCGCCCGCCACGTGATTCTGGAAAATCAGCGCGTGCAGGATTTCCTCGCCGCCGCCCGGCGCAACGATCTGGCTGCCATGGGGCGCCTGATGGTGGAGAGCCACCGCTCGCTCCAGCACGACTATGAAGTCAGCTGCGAGGAACTCGACTTCCTCGTCGACACCGCGTTGACCCTCGATGGCGTCCATGGTTCGCGCATGACCGGCGGGGGCTTCGGCGGCTGCACGGTGAGCCTGGTGGATCGCAGCGCCGTGGATGCCTTCCGCGAACGGCTGACCACCGCCTATCAACAGCGATACGGGCTCACGCCTGCCATCTACACCTGCACTCCGTCGGCGGGTGCGCGCCGCATCGCCTAGCGGGCCGGACCTGCATGAGAGGGCCGCGCCGCGCTACCCGGCCGGCGCCGCCAAAAGAGGGCCGCGCCCAGCACGGCAAGGCTCGACAGGGAGATCCCGGCACCGGCCCTCAGCCCCCAGGACCGGAATTCAAACTCCACCAGGTGCCGCCCTGGACCCACGGGAATCTGCAGGAAAGCTTGCCGGTACCGGGAGCACTCTACCGGTCTTCCGTCCACGCTCGCGCGCCAGCCGGGGTGATACGACTCCGCGAGCACAAGTGCTCCTCCCTTCCCCGCCTCCACATGGAAAACTCGTCTGCCCGGCTCCCATTGCACGCTGCGGACACCCCCTTCCGGCTCGACGTGCGCCGGCGCGCCGGCACCCTTCAGTTCGAACACCTGGTAGAAATCCTCGGCCGGCGAAATGCGCTGGAACGATGGCCGGGATGCCAGATCCTCGTAATCAGCCGACTGTTTCGCCGAGATGAAATAGCGGACCCCCAGCCAGCGGAGCTTCTCTTCGCACTTCGGATCCGGATAGAAGATCCAGTTGCTCTCGAAGCGGGCGCAGCCGGCGAAGAACTCCTTGTACTGCTTCGACACAAAGGGGTCGAAACCTTGGACGGCCGCCACGCGCCAGATGCGAAGCGCCGGCGTGGATGGGCCGAATTCACTGGTTGCGGCCCGGACGCTTGGGTCGGCCTGAAGGCGCCGCATGACGCCCTCGATCATTCCCGGCATGCTTGGAGGGCGAAGCATCCGCTCCTCGTCGTTCCTGCTGCCGTTGAACCATTTCGCCGTGCCATGGACCTGATAGTCGGAGCCAGCCAGCAGCGCCACGAGCGCGAAGGCGGCCGGCCGCGCCCGCCCGGCCGGGGCGGCATGGAGAAGCAACAGAATGGCAGCCCCTATCGCTGCAACGGCCGCGGCGCCGGCCCATCCCAGATACAGGCTTTGACTGTTGGCGCCCTTCAACACCCAAAGACCGGCCAGAACCAGTCCGGCGATGAGGAAGCTGGCCAGCGAACCGGGGGGCCGGGGCCTCCGGGCCCATCGTTTCATGGCGCCGCTCAGCCCTTCGGCCGCAAGGATGGCGACGCCCACCACAATGCCTCCCGTGAAATACCATGCCCGGAGCGTGTGGCCTAACAAAGGAAACGGCTCTATGGCTCGCCAAACCAGGTTCCACGGATTTGTGAAAAGGAGCACGGAAACCCCGAGGACTGCGAGCGCCGGCCCCGCACGCCGCCAGCGTCCGCCCAACGGCAGGAGAATCACTCCCAACAGCGCCCCGGTGCCCACATAGTAGTAGTCGCCCGTCTTCACCGGCGCCGTCATGGAGAAGTCGACCGGAGACGGCAGGATCATGGAGTAGAGCCACTCCATGTGGAATTCCCCCGCTCCATACCGGGCCTCCCTCTCCATCAATGCCGTCGACTCGAGCGTTGGCAGCAACTGCACGGCGGCGAGAGCCAGGGAAAAAGCCAATGACGCCGTGGTCCATGCCGCCAGGCGCAGACTCCTGAGCCCATAAAGGAACGCACACACGAGAAAGACCACGAAAAATGGCGGATATCCGGCCAAAAAAACGAGCGCGCCGCCGATCGCGGTCTTCCACAGCGGACGCCAGACTCCCGTGTCGGCTGCTTCATCGATGCCCCAGAGCGCCAGGGGCACCCAAGCCATGCCGCATGCGATGCCGAAATGCTGGAGGTGGATCATCGTGTAGCCGCCGAAGGCCAGTGCGGCGGCGCCCAGCGCCGCCGCCTCAGCGCGCAGCTCCCGGCTCCGGAACCACAGGAATCCGAACAGCCACGCCAGCCACACGTGCGCGAATACCAGGATTTCCACCGTCAGAAACGGGAGCCTCGACTGCCCGAGGCTGGCCAGAAAACCCAGCCACAGCGGCGGATAAAAAATGGACGCCTGCACATTGCCCGCGAAACTCAGCCCGCAATACATATAGGGGTCCCACTCGGGCAGGCGTCCCGACTTCAGCGAACGGAACGCGTAATCATGCAGGGGCAGGAAGTAGCCGGACAGATCGTACGGAATGGAGAGCCGACGGAAGAGGGGAAGGTACTGGACAAAGTACAGCCAGGTAAACACAAGCCCCCCCCGCGGCGGGGAACAGGCGGGGCGGGATGGTCTTCCACGGAGCCGGTGGCCAGAGTCTCATCGCAGGATTTCGCGCGGAAGCCCAGAGTGTAGCACAGTGCCGCCGCTCCGATCCTCCATAAAGACAAGAAGGCGGCGATCCACGAGCGAAATTCCCGCTGGCGGATCCATGCTTCCGGCACCAGACAGGGAGTAGTAAACTCAGGTATTCACCTGATCGTCAAATGCAAATCCAGATGCCAGGCACACTAAAATAACAGGAAAAACCCTCTTCCGGCGCCCGCCTACTCTCGATGCGGATTCTGCGCCGGCGGGGAAGAGGAGGAAGATGCCTCATCACCACCGCCGCCCGGTTGGCGGTGCTTCTTGGCGAGGTACTCCGAAAGTTTCAGCAGCGTCCGCCCGCCCTGCTCGTAATAGCGGTTGGCGGCCTTCTGGTAACGCTTCAGGAGCTCGCGGCGGTTCATGTCGCCGAGGTCGCAGGAATCGATGTCGAGCAGAATCTCAATTTCCCAAGGATAGAACGTATTTCGGTTCAGACGGCCGCGGAGGATCTCCTGAATAAGCTTGTTAAACTGGCGAAGCCGGCCTTCAAGCTCGTACGCGCTCAATTCCATTGAATCATTGCTATTGTACACCCGCTTATCCGCGTGGATGAGGCAATTATCCGTGGGAGACAAGGCGGAGCCATTGAATCACTTCGGCGGCTTTGCCGATGTCGCCCCGGCGCCAGTAAGCCCCGTGCATGTTGTTCAGCATCCTGGCGATGATGCGGCTCTTGGGCGCCGGCGCAAATAACTCGGCGGCTGGCGGAGCCTGCGCGCCGGTCATCTCGCTGATCCGCTGCAGACAGTCTTCTTCGGTCAGCAGGCTGCCCCTTTCAAAAGGATCCAGCATGACGCGCACGCCGTCTTCATCATCGAAGCGGCACACGAAGTGCGCAGGCAGGCTTACGCCGGACAGCGGCAGTCCGGCGCGCCTCCCCACTTCGATGCAGATCACGGAGAGAGTGATCGGCAGCCCCTTGCGGCGCGCCATCACAAGATCGATGCAGCTATTGGCAGGCGCGTAGTAGTCTTCCCGGTCGCCTTCGAGCCTCTCTTCCTCGAACAGGACGTGATTCAGGGCGTGCAGCAACGCGGCGCCCCGTGCCCGGGATCCGGCCACGGCGCGCACCCGGGCGGCCCAAAGATCGAGCTGCCGGAACACGGCGTGCCGGGCCAGATCGCCGTGGTCCAGGGCCGCGATCTCCATGGCCGCTTCGTCGAGCTCCATGGCGGTCTCATCGCCATTCAGGAGCCGGATCAGACGGCTGGACGGTTCCATCATCGTCATGGGCGCCGCCTCTGACGGGCAAGAATCTCTTCTACGGATCTGGACAGCGCTTCCATCTTATCAGGCGGCATCAGTCCGCTCGCCTGAAGCTCGCCCAGCCTGCGCCGCGCCTGCTTCCCCTGTCCTGCTTCCGCCAGCATCCGGATCTCCTCGAGGCGGTACAGGTAGTTGGCGGGAAACGCGGCCGCCAGTTCACTCATCAGTGCGGCGGCTCTTGCGTATTCTTTCTCGCGCCGGAGAACCACGCTGAGCATGACACGGGCTTCAACGGCGGTCTTCCGTCCGTGCGCCACTGCGCGCTCCATCTGTTGGATGCCTTTGCGCCGGTCGCCGCGGTAACCAGCCAGAAAGGCGAGCGCCTTCACATACCACGGCAGGCTGCCCGCGATATATTCGTGCAGTCCAGGAATCAGGCAGGCGTCGGCAAGCTCCGGCTCAAGCCGCATCAGTTTCTCGTGCGCCTGCCGGCTCCTCGTGCCTTCGCGCAGGGCTTCGCGCCACGACTTCTTCACGAGCAGCGCCAGCTGAGCCTGATGTGCGTGCGCCACGCCGCTGGCATAAAGGCACTCTCCGTCACGCGGGTTTTGTCTGAGCCGGACTTCGCAGAGGGACAGGCTGCGGCGGATCGCCCAGCGGAAGCGCGCCTCATCAGGCTCGCTCATGGGAACCCGCGGCCGCTTGAGGAACGGGCTGCCCGGTCCAAAGGCGGAACTGTCCAGGGCGTTGGCGGCAAACAGGGCCCGGTGCAGCAGCGCCTGCGCCAAGTGGTTCCACGCCTCGGGATCATCCGGCCGCCGCTCCGCCTCCCGTTCGAAGATCTGCAAGGCTCGCGCGTAGTCCAGGCTGTAAAGGGCCTGGAGGCCCTCCGGCACGGATGGAACCGCCGCCAGCGCCGCAAATCCCGGAATCAGGAGGCTGCACAGGGCCTTCACGCCCTCTCAGATGCGGGACGGCATCAGCCCGTTACCCGCCCTCAGCGGAAGAAGATGTCGATCAGATTCGTGTTCCGGCCCGAAGCATCAACGCAATAGCCGAACGGGCTGTAGGAAATGTAGCGGTTCTGCCTGTCGACGTACAGGAACACTTCGTCGCCAGGGGCGTATTCGAGAATCTGGATGATGCCCTCCTCGCAGGAGCGCGTGCGGCGCACGCGGGCCTTGGCAACATTGCCATACGGGCTGTTGGGCCCCCAGTCTTCGAGGAACTTCTCCATGTTGTAGTCCCGGCACGGACGGGCCGGGTCGCAACCCCACAGGCGGTAGGCGTCTTCGTACTTGTGCTCCGCCACCAGCTTCAGAAACAGGGCGACTTGGCGCTTCTCCCGGTAGTCGTGAATGAACCAGTAGGCGAACAACGCTAGCAGCGTGGCGGCGGCGCCGGCGAGCAGCGCGCGCTTCAGCTTGCGCTCGCGCTTCGCCTCCGCCTGCCCGTAGGTATCGAGAAAGCCGCTCATGTCCCGCCCTCCAGCGGCGAGCCCGGGCTACTTCTTCACCGGAAACTTCTTGTCGTAAGCCGCCGTGACCTCGGCGGAGATGTCCAGCCCGTCCTTGGCGAAGAGCAGGTTCGAAGCGTCGATGATGATATCGAGCCCCTTCTCTTCCGCCACCTGCCGCAGAACCTCCTGGAAGCGCTGCCCGACCCGCTGCAGGATGTCCTGCCGCTCGCGGTTCACGGCATCCTGCAATCCCTCGCTGTTGCGCTGATACTGGCGCTGCTTGATCTGGATGCGGCTGATCAACTCGTTCATCGCCGCCTCCGTATACTTCCCCTGGTTGGCCTGCGCCTCCTGCTGCAGCTTGGCGATTTCTTTCTCCAGCTGCGCCAGTTCCTGCTGCCGGGGGCCGAAACGGGCTTTCAGGTCGGCTTCCGCCTGCTTGATCTCGGCCGTGTCCTGCAAGGCTTTTTGCAGGTTCACGGTGCCTACCTTCACCTGCCCGGCGGCGGCGCCTGCCACCAGCACCAGTCCGGCAGCCAGCGCGCCGAGGCGCGCCCAGTTCGAGTTCTTCTTCATCGGCTTGTTTTCTCCGCTTCTTTCACCGCGGCTGCCCGGCTCAACCCAGGACCGCCAAAATCTCATCTTCCCGCAGAACCAGGTACTCCTCGCCGTCAATCTTGACTTCGGTACCCGACCACTTCCCCACCAGAACCTCGTCGCCCGGCTTGACGTCCAGGGTGGCGCGCTTGCCGTCTTTCAGAATCTTGCCGTCTCCGACAGCGGCCACCCTCGCCTTCTGCGGCTTTTCCTTGGCGGTGTCGGGAATCACGATGCCGCCGATCTTCTCTTCACCCTCCTCAATCCGCTGAGCCAGCACACGGTCATGCAGAGGCCGGAACTTCATCGCTCACTCCTTCGCAACCTGAATTGCCTGATTCAGCTCCGCGCACGCTTCAGGCCGGGGGCAGAGCTGCCGGTTCTCACCTAGCATTGTAGAATCTCACTCCCTTCGCACTCAACAGGAATCGCTGCCAGCCGGGTCCGGAACCCGCGGTTTTCCTCTGCGCCCCCTTCCTGCGGGACCGGCATGTCATTGACAAGCAAGCACTTTTAACGAGGCCCGGGCGGCCTCTTTTTGCTATAATGGCAGATGTTGTTTGATTGCGGGCAGGCGCCCGCGCAGGGGCTTTCAGACAAGCCGCCTGTCATCAAGGTTCGCAGCGGCCGACAGGTCAGCTCCGGAGGACGGGTCCTGCGAACCCGATCGGCAACCGCAGCACGCCCCAGCGAAGGGGCGTAGCACAAAAGAGCGGCACAGCCGCCCTGAACCAACCGCCGGCCCGGACGCCGGCGAGCAAAGTAAATAGAAACGGCGCAGCTTCGGAGTATTCGCATGCGCCTTCACTGCATGTGCCTGAAGGACAAGTGTGGAGGATTGTTCCGGATGATTCGAAAGGTATCTCGTGGCCTCATGCTGATGGCAGGTCTCCTTCTGGTCCAGCAGCCCGCCGACCCCGGTCCCAGGCCTGAACCCGCTGGCCCAGATCCCCGCGATCCTCGTCTGTTCTGCGTCCGGCAGTTTTTCGTCACCCGGGATTGCCCCGCCTATATCTATGCGGCGGATTTCATCGCCGCCGCGGACGAGAACGGGCTCGACTGGCGCCTGCTGCCCAGCATCTCTTTCGTCGAGTCCACTGGAGGCAAGACCGCGCGCAACAACAACATGTTCGGCTGGGACAACTGCGATCAGTGGTTCGCCTCCAGCCGCGAGGGCATTTATCACGTGGGCGGACGTCTTGCCAACTCCAGGCTCTACCGGAGGAAGAACGTCTCCCAACTGCTGCGCACCTACAATCCCAAGCCGGAGTACGCCCGTATCGTACTGAGCGTCATGAACCAGTTGGGGCCGGCGGATCTTGCCGCCGCCGCCGGCGCGGACCAGTAGGAGCGCGGCTCGCCGCCTGAGCCGCAATTTGTCTGGATCATTCATACGGCGGTGGTATACTCAATCCGCGGCTGACGCGTCTCACCGGATGAGACGGCATAAGCCGCCGGAAGTTCACATCCAGGAGTTGCCAGTGTACGACTTGCTGTTGATCCGGGCAGTCTTCGTGCTCATGCTGGCGGCTGCGGCCTGGTTCCTTCAGCCGTTCGGACTGGCTTCGCCGCTGGCTGCAGCGGCGGGAGCGCTTCTCGGAATTCTCATCGTTCTCGCCGAAATCCGCCTCAAGCAGGTCAGCCTGAAGAGACTGATCGGGGCCGCCGCAGGCTCGGTTCTGGGCATCGTCGGCGCCTTTCTCATCTCTCTTGTCATCTCGTGGGCCCTTCCGGGTTCCCGCGGCACGGTCTCATTCGTCCAACTGCTCATCCTTCTGGTCATGACTTACGTCGGCCTCATCGTGGGCGCATCCAAGGGCGACATGCTCAACCTTTCCGCCCTCGGCGGACTGTTCGGCGGAGAAAAGGCCCAGAAGCAGTCCTTCAAGATCCTCGACACCAGCGTCATCATCGACGGACGCATCGCCGACATCGCCGAAACGGGATTCCTCGACGGCACGCTCGTCGTGCCGCAGTTCGTCCTGCGCGAACTGCAACTCGTGGCGGACTCGGCCGATTCCATGAAGCGCAACCGCGGCCGCCGCGGCCTCGACGTCCTGCAGCGCATCCAGAAGATGGCGCACCTCAACGTGCAGATCCTCGAAGACGACTACCCGCACATCCGCGAGGTGGACCTCAAGCTCATCGAACTGGCCCGCGCCTACGATTGCAAGATCGTCACCAACGACTTCAACCTGAACAAGGTGGCGCAACTGCACGGCGTCGAAGTCCTCAATATCAACGAACTGGCCAACGCCCTGAAGCCCATCGTCCTGCCCGGCGAGACGATGCGCGTCTTCATCCTGAAAGAAGGCAAGGAGTACAACCAGGGCGTGGCCTACCTCGACGACGGCACGATGGTGGTGGTGGACAACGCCAAGAAGATGATCTCGAAGACGATCGACATCTCCGTCACCAGCGTCCTGCAGACGCAGGCCGGCAAGATGATCTTCGGCCGCTTCGACGAGCGGATGCACCACGTTTACGACAAGCCGCCGGCCTCCGAGCGCGCTGGACGGAGCGCCGAGCCGGCGCCGGCAGAAAGGACCGCCGCGCCCCCGCGCGCCTGACCGGGCGAGGGCGCGCTTCGACCGGCACCCGACACCATGACAGTCTCCGTCATCCTCCCCGCCGCCGGCCTCGGCACCCGGATGCGCGCCGCCGCCGAAAGCACCGGCACCAGCCGCAAGCAGTTCATGCTGCTGGAAGGCGTGCCGATCCTCATTCACACCGTGCGCAAGTTCGTCGCTTCCCACTATGTCACGGAAGTCGTCATCGCCCTCCGCCCGGAGGACATCCCCTGGGTGGAGGAGATGCTCGCGCACGAACGCTTTCACAAGCCGGTGCGTTGCGTCGAAGGCGGCGAGACGCGCCAGGAGTCGGTGGCCAACGCCCTCGCCGCCATCGGCGAAGACGTGGATCTGGTGGCCGTGCACGACGCCGTCCGGCCCTTCGTCTCTCAGGAAATCATCGCCAGCGTCATCCTGGAGGCCTCCCGCCACGGCGCTGCCATCGCCGGCGTCGTGCCAGTGGACACTGTCAAGCAGGTTCACCTCCATGTGATCCGCGGCACGCTCAACCGGGACCGCCTCATCCTGGCCCAGACGCCGCAGGTCTTCCGCGCCGGGCTTCTCCGCCAGGCGTTTGCCAAAGCCCGCGAGGACGGCTTCACCGGCACCGACGAATCCAGCTTGGTCGAGCGGCTCGAAACGGCCGAGATCCATGTCGTCGCCGGCTCCGACCGCAATATCAAAATCACCCGCCCCTCCGACATGGAACTGGCCCAGCTGTTTCTCGCGCTCGAACGCGAGAAGGAGGCCGGCTGATGGACGTCCGCATCGGCCTCGGCTGGGACAATCACCGGCTGGCCGAGGGCCGCACCCTCGTCCTCGCCGGTGTGCGCGTGCCATGCGGGTTCGGCTTCGACGCCCACTCCGATGGCGACATTCTCCTGCACGCCGTCACCGACGCGCTGCTCGGCGCGCTCGCCCTCGGCGACATCGGCATGCACTTCCCCGACACCGATCCCCGATGGAAGGGCTGCGATTCCGCCGTCTTCGTGCGCCACGCCGCGTCGCTTGTCCGCCAGCGCGGCTACCGCATCGGCAACGTCGACGCCACCGTCATCCTCCAGCGTCCGAAACTCGGAGACCTGCGCGAGGCCATCCGCTCCGGCCTCGCCGCCGCGCTGGAACTCGAGCCGGAACGCGTCTCGGTGAAGTTCAAGACCGCCGAAAAGGTGGGGCCTGTGGGAGAAGGCAGGTCGGCCGAAGCACAGGCCGCCGTGCTGCTGGTCAGGGACTGATCAGATCCGCGGCCCACGCCGCGCTCTCCACCTCCTCCACGCCTGCCCGGCCGCCGAGCTCCGCCAGCATCTCCGCCACGGTCTTTCCCCGCAGAGGATGGCGCCACGCGGGCGCCACGGCGGCCATCGGCGCGAGCACGAACCGCCGCCCGTGCAGCCGCGGATGCGGCGCTTCCAGACCCGGCTCCCGGATCACCTGCCCGCCATAAAACAGCAGATCCAGATCCAGCGTCCGCGGCCTGTCTTTCCCGCTCCGCACGCGCCCGTGCCTCGCCTCGATCTCCAGCAGCCGGCCGAGCAGTTCGCGCGCCGTCAGCTCCGTGTCGAGCAGCGCCACAGCGTTCAGGAACCTCGGTTGCTCGCGCAGCCCCACCGGCTCCGTTTCAAACAGCGGCGACACGGCGCGCAGCCGCCCCAGGGCGCGCATCTCCAGCAGCCCCCCGCGCAGGTGCGCGCGCCGGTCTCCCAGGTTCGAGCCCAGCCCAATGCAGGCCTCAATCACCGCGCCGCCTCAGAATTTCGACGCCCGCCCAATCCACTCCCTCCGCGCGCAGCGCTCCGGGCTTCCGCACGCGCACGCGCACCGCCTCCGCCGCGAACTCTTCGAGCACCCTTTCCGCGATCCGCTCGGCCACCGTCTCCACCAGCGCATACGGCTGCTGCTGCGCCGCCGCTTTCAGACACCGCCACACGGCGGCGTAATCCACCGAAAGGCGCAGATCGTCGGCGCGCGCCGCCTCGCGCGTGTCCGCCTCCAGCTCCACGTCGATCAGGAGTTCCTGCCTCTGCGCGCGCTCTTCCTGCGTGACGCCGATCCGCGCCTCCACTTTCGCTCCGCTCAGGATCACTTTGTCCATGCCGCGCCCCGCACCGCATCCACCACGCTCAGCGCTTTGCGCACGGGCTTGACGTCGTGCACGCGCACGATCGACGCACCGTTCCACGCCGCGAGCACCGCCGCCGCGATCGTCCCCTCCAGCCTTTCGCCAATCTCCTCCATGCCGGGCAGCACGCCCAGAAACGACTTGCGCGACGGCCCGATCAGGATCGGGCAGCCCAGCTCCTTCAGCTCACCCAGCCGGCGCAGGACCTCGAAGCTCTGCGCGGGAGTCTTGGCGAAGCCCAGGCCCGGATCGGCATAAATCTCCCGCACCCCGGCCGCACGCGCCTGCTCTACGCGCGGGCGCAGCTCGGAAACGATCTCCGCCATCACGTCCGCATACACGGCAAGCTGCCGCATCGTCTGCGGCGTGCCGCGCATGTGCATGATCACCACGCCCGCTCCTGCCGCCGCCGCCAGGCGCGCCATCTCCGGCTGCGCCAGCCCGCTGACATCGTTGATCAGCGTGGCGCCGGCCTGAAGGCACGCCGCGGCCACCCGCGGCTTCATCGTGTCGATCGAGACGCGGACGCGCGGATCCGTCCCCAGCAGTTCCACCACCGGCAGAACGCGCTCAAGCTCCACCTCTTCGCTCACCGGCGCCGCGCCCGGCCGCGTGCTTTCGCCGCCCACGTCTACGATGTCGGCGCCCTCGGCGATCAGCCGGCGCGCCTCCTCCACCGCCTCTTCCGGGGTGGCGAAGCGCCCGCCGTCGGAAAACGAGTCCGGCGTCACATTCAGGATGCCCATCACGAGCGTGCGGCTCATTCCCCCGCTCCTCCGGTGCGCCGCGCAGCCGGCCCGAAGTAGCGCTCCCGGGATGCCTCGTCGAGCAGCGGCGCCTGAAGCCGGACCGGCTCCCCGCCCGCAGACCACAGCAGGTCCCCATTGCCGGTGAGATTTTCCGCCCCGGCCACGCCCAGCACCAGCCGCGATTCCACCGGTTCCGCCACGCGCAGGCATACGCGCCCGGTCAGATTGGCCTTGATCACTCCCGTCACCACCTCGCGGCTCGCCCGCTGCGTGGCCAGCAGCAGATGGATGCCCGCCGCCCGCGCCTTCGCTCCCAGCCGCGCGATCCGCGTCTCGAGCTCCCGCCGCATCGCAGAGCTCTGCACGAGGTCGGCATACTCGTCGCAGAAGACAACGATGCGCGGCGGCGCGCCCCTGCCGGTCTGCTTCCACTCCCACAAGTCCGCCACTCCCAGACGTTCCAGCTCCCGGTAGCGCGACTCCATCTCTTCGATCAGCACGTCGAAGGCCTCGATCATGTCATCATCCGGCGGCATCAACACGGACAGCCGCTCCCACAGCCACGGCGAGCGCCGCAACTCCTGCAAGGCCGTCCGCTTCGGATCAATCAGCACGAGCCGCAGATCCGCCGGCGTATGCGTGGCTATCAGGCTCGCCGCCGCCGCCCGCATCCATTCGCTTTTGCCGCTGCCCGTCGTTCCCGCCACCAGAAGGTGCGGCGCGCGGCTGTCGGCCAGATCCGTGAAATGCGCCTTGCCTGCCAGATCAACGCCCACCAGCAGCGGCGCCCTCAGTTGCGCCGCGCCCCGGAAACTCACGGAGTGAAAAGTCAGCGTCTCCCTGTCGCGGCGCGGGATCTCCAGCAGAATGCATCCCTCGCCCTTGCGCAGGATCGGCGCGGACTTCAGTCCAAGCTGCACCTGCAGATCATGAGCCTCCCCCATCACGCGCCGCACGCTTGAGCGGACCGACAACCTCACGGGAATCTGGATGAAGGACGGCCCTGCATGCACGGGCTGCCCCAGCGTCACGTCGTGCCCGCGCTCCCGCAGCACCTCGACTGCCCTGTTGGCCAGCTCCAGGTGGGCGGGCGAAGCCGGCTGCGGCTGAGGCTCCGGCGCCAGAATCGGCGCAGCCTGCCGCGGCGCGGGCTGCGTCACCCCCGCCAGCCTGCCGATCAACTCCATCAGCCGTTGCTGCGCCTCCCCCATCCGCTCCGTCTCCAGCAGAGTCTGCCGGAGTTCCGGATCAAAGCTCACCAGCGCCGCGGCGCCGCCTTCCCCGCTCGCCTCCAGCATCTTGTGATACAGACAGAGCTGCGCCAGGCCGGCCTCCGGCGCCGCGCCGGCGAGCTTCCACTCCACCACCATCCACCGCCCGCCCACGGGATCGCGGAACAGCGCATCCAGCGTCCCGCGCACTTCCACCGGCCGGCTCCAGCCCGGCTGCGACGCCAGCCAGACCAGCGGCGCCTCCGCCCGCGCCAGCGTCTCCGCCCCTTTCCAGCCGCGCCGCCCCTGCCATTCGATCAATCCGCGCCGCCGGCATTCGCGCAGGACTCCCGTCAACCACCCGGCGAAGCGCTGCGTGCCGTGCCACAACCGCAGCAGCGCCTGTGGATTCTCCCCGAACGCCGGCGCCGCGTCCGCCAGCGCCGGCCCCAGCACTGTCTCGTACAGCGCCGCTGCATAGGCCTCTGCGGCGTCCTCCGACTCCAGCCGGCTCTCGTCAAACCAGTCGTGCCACGCGGCGCCGGCCTCGCCTGCCAGCGCTTCGGCCGCCGTCAGGTGGAACAGCCGCCCCGCCTCCGCACCCGCCCCGTCGCCCGCCGGAGCCCCGGCTGCGCGCCAGATCTCCCGCCGCACGTCGGACACGGTCACCGCCACGGCTTCCCTGTCCGGCGTGGCTTCACCCGCCGCGCCGCTCATAGAAAACCTGCGCAGGACTTCCCACGGACGCCACGATGTCCGCAGCCTGATCAGCACAAACCCTCGCCTCCTCGGCCTCGATCCCCAGCCTGGCCGCGGCCTCTTCCACCGCCGCCACTTTCATTTCGCGGATCAGCTCCACCAGCCCATCCACATGCGCGGACCGTGGCGGCGCCGGTCCCGCTGCTCCAGCGTCCGCGTCCGGATCCAGCTCGCCGGCCAGGCCGGCAAGCTCCCCGGGCAGGCCGCTTCGGAGCCATTGTTCCACGAACTCGCGCGGCATCGTCTCCCCGTCGCTGTGCAGATCTCCGGCGGCGGCGTCGGCCAGCAGCGTCCGGCACGCCTCCAGCACGGCCAGCGCCTCGGCAGACACCCGCACCATCCGCGCCCCGGAAGCCTCCAGCCGCTCCAGCTCCGCGCGGGTCTTGTGCGCCTTCCGGCTGATGGGCAGCGCCGCAGCGCGCACCAGGCGCACGCGCCGCGCATCGCCAATCGAAGACAGCTTCCGCAGCCGCTGGGCGGCGCCGTGCAGCGGCGCCTGATTCATCACCACGAGCGCCAGCGGGCGGCCTTCTTTCTCCAACAGCAGGTCGGCTCCCGCCGGTCTCGGCTCGACGATGCGCCAGCCCGCCAGCGGCATCAGCCGCCGCAGCCCGTCCAGCAGAAACTCGTTGCCCGCCCTCTCCGTCCCGCCGCGCGCCTCTTCCACGCGCCGCCGCAGCTCCGCCTGCAAGAACCGGCGCGCGTCCCGTTCCTTCACCGGCGGAACTCCGCTGCGAAGCTGCTCGAACAGGTCCCGCGCCGCGATGATCAGGCGGCGCGGCGTGACAGCCGGAGTCCGCATGAGCAGGTGGCGCACAGCATACTCGGTGAACGGCCAGATCCGGTTCTGCCGGCGCGAGGGGTGGTCCTTGAGCCGCGGCTCCGCGTCCAGCCTCGCCGCCAGCAGGGCGTGGGCCTGCATCTCATCCAGCGGCAGCAACTCGATGCGCCTCTCCCCCATGCGGTCCATGTCGGCGCGCCGCACATGGTCTTCGATCACCGGCAGGAAGCTGGTCTGCACACAGGTCACTAGCACCAGGTTCGGCGTCTCGTCCCGCAACGCCGCTGCCGCCGCCCCCAGCGCCGTCAACCCGCGCGGATCCTGCGAATCCGATTGCAGCGCCTCCACCTGATCCAGCGCCAGCAGCACCGGCGCGGGCGAGGCGAGCGCGATCAGCTCCTTCAGAATGCGCCGCGCTTCGTCTTCCGCCGCCTCCTCTTCGTCCAGCCCCTCCTCGATGATGCCCACAGCGCGCATGGCGCCTTCGGGGAGCCGGCTCCCGCGCAGCCACGCCTCGCATTCGTGCACGTGCTGCCCCTCCCGCCACCGCATCAGCACGCGCGCCAGCGAGTAGCTGCGCACGGCGCGGATGCGCTCCCCCGCGCTCTCCAGGATGCGCTCCAGTTGCACGCCCCCATCCGGCAGCGGCTGCAACAGGTCATCGGCGAACTCGCGCCGCAGGTGCCGCCAGATCGTCTGAGGACCGCATTGCAGCCGGAAACCCGAGAACAGTGCGCCTTCCCTCAGGCACCACCGCCGCATGCGGTTCAACAGGTGCGTCTTCCCGCTGCCGGGCTCGCCGAACAGCAGGATGCCGCATCCTCCTCCCCCGCCCCCAGCCGCCGCCACCTCCCGGCAGACAAGCGCCGAGGCGCTGGCGTGAATCTCCTCTACATCCACCCAGTCCTTGTCCCAGGCGTCCCGCGTGATGCCGCTCCGGAAAGGATTCGGAATGCCTTCCAGTTCACGGGCGAGCGCTGATGCTGACATAATAATTTCCCGCGCCGTCGGTCACCAGTTCTTCACGCTCCGCAGCCGCCAGCCGCGCCGGATGATCATGCTGCGCCATGTATACCCGCCCCTCGCGCAGCAGCGCCATCGCCGCCCGGTCGAACTCCTCTTTCGAGAACGTCCGCAAAGCCTCGCGCCGCCGCAGCCGCGCCACCGCATTCGGCGGCGGACTCTCCCTCTCCAGCCGCACAAGCTCCGCCA
>DYJN01000123.1 GCA_020723085.1 Arcobacter sp. | reverse complement strand
GGCACCATTGGCACCTTCGCAAAATGGCGGAAGGAGGCGGATCAGGCTGTCCCCCTCGCGGACGGTGGACGGTCGTGCGCTGCCCCGCCTCGCTTTGGCGCGTTCCGCCTCAGCTATAGAGCCGGTCCCAGCTCCGTTCGTTGTTCCAGTTCTCGGTCGGCTCGAAGTACCCCGTCCCCGGCGCCAAGTGCTTCTTCACCTCGTCCGGGTTCGGCTCTACACCCAGCCCCGGCTTGTCCGGCACCACTGCAAACCCCTTCTCATAGAGCGGTTGCTCGTTGCCCGTCACCAGGTTTGACCACCACGGCACATCCACTGAATGGTGCTCGAGCGCCAGGAAGTTCTCCGTCGCCGCTGCGCAGTGCACGTTCGCCATGAACGAAATCGGCGTGCCCGCGAAGTGCATCGCCATCGCGTGCCCGTACTCCATCACCGCATCGCCGATCTTCTTCGTCTCCAGCAGCCCGCCCGACGACGCCAGATCCGGATGGAAGATGTCCACCGCGTGGTTCTTCGCCAGCTCGATGAACGGCTCCTTCAGATAAATGTCTTCGCCCGTCAGCGTCGGGATGTCCACCGCCAGCGTGATCTGCTTCCACAGCTCCGTCTCGGTCCACGGAATCATGTCCTCCAGCCACGCCAGGTTGTACTTCTCCAGCGCCTTGCCCAGCCGGATGCAGGAGTTCACCCCGATGTGCCCGAAATGATCCGCCGCCAGCGGGATCTCGTAGCCGACCACCTCCCGCACCTGCGCCACATAATCCGCCATCAGCCCGACGCCTTTCTCCGTCAACTCCATCCCCGTGAACATGTGCTTCGTCCACGTCGAAGTCCGCTGCGTCACCCCCGCCGGCGCCGTCACCGCACCGGGCATCTTTTCCACCAGGTCGATGCCCAGATCCATCTTCAGCCAAGTGAAGCCCTGCTCCTTGCGCTGCCTGAGCCGCTCGCCGAACACCTTCGGGTCGTGCGATTCCGTCGTGTCCGCGTACAGCCGGATCCGGTCCCGGAACTTGCCCCCCAGCAATTGATACACCGGCACGTTGTATGCCTTGCCCGCCAGGTCCCACAGCGCCATCTCCACTCCGCACACGCCGCCCGCCTGCCGCGCATGGAAGCCGAACTGCTTGATCTTGCGGAACACCTTGTCCACGCTGCACGGGTTCTCCCCGAGAATGCGCGACTTCAGCAGCAGCGCGTACGTCACGCTCGCCCCGTCGCGCACCTCGCCGTAACCCGAGATCCCCTGATTCGTGTCGATCCGGATGATCGGCGCCCGCATCGGCGCGCCCGTGATGTGCGCGAAGCGCAGATCCGTGATCCGCAGCGCCGACGGCTTCGAGCGGGTATTCACCGTGTTCTGGTACGCCTGAATCGTGTCCTCAGCCCAGAACCCCGCTGCCGCCACGCCGGCCGCCGTTCTGAGAAAGCCTCGCCGGCTCGTCCCGCGCCGGTTCTGCCACCATTTCCGAGTCGCTTTTTCCATGGCTTGCCTCCTTGATCATTGCTCCCGTTTCGGAATCCGGACCTTCGACCCTTTCGCTGCGGCCCATTTGTTGAACTCTTCAATCATTTGCGGCGTCCACCGCGTGTCGATCTGCCCCGGCGTGTACTTCTGCTCCCGCAGCATCTGATGCCCCCACTCGTCCCGCAGCCTCGTCAGCTCGCTCTCATCGGCCACTGCCGCCGCCAAATGCGCCGGGATGAACACCACGCCCTCCGGATCGCTCAGCACCACATCGCCCGGCAACACTGTCGCCTGTCCGATCCGCACCGGCACGTTGATCCCCATCAGCGTCACTTCCCCGATCCCCGTAGGATCGAAGCCGCGGCAGAAGATCTTCAGACCCTTGATCTCCATCAACCCGCTCACGTCCCGCACCGCGCCGTCCACCACCAGCCCGGCGCCGGTTTTCGTCCAGATCGACGTGCCCAGGTTGTCTCCGATAATCGTCCCGTCCTTGATCTTCCCGAACAAATCCACCACCATCACGTCGCGCCTCGCCAGCGTGTCGATCACCCACGAGTTCTGCCCGCGCGCCACGCGGTTCTCTCTCTTCGCGTGGTCGTTGATCACGGCGTCCATGTCCGGCCGCCGCGGCATGAAAACCGCCGTCACCGCCCGCCCCACCAGCCGGTCGCCGGTCGCATCCGCCACGTTCACCGTCTTCCAGTTCCCCTCGAACTGATTGTGATAGCCCAGCCGCCGCAGCGCCCCCCAAGCCTCTTCCGCCGTCGTCATCCTGAGCCTGTCCAGAACCTCGTCCGGCACTTTCGGACGCCCGTCCGGAAACCGTTCGCCTTTCCACTCGCGTGTGATGTCGATCCGTTGCTCTTTCGAGAACATCCCGAGCTGCGCATAGCCGCACGGCGCCAGAAGCGCCGCCGCGCCCGCCAGCAGAACCGCTTTCTTCATCGCTTCTTCCCTCCCGTCTTTCGACAGACCCCCGCGCGCCGTCAACTTCTGTGCCGCGCCCATCACCAGAACTTGTGTCCATGCGCCACCACGCCCGGCAACACATAGGCATACAGCATCACCAGCAGCCCGACCACCAGCGCCAGCGCCACCCCGTGCTTCGCCACCGAGCGGAACAGATCCCCTTCCTTGCCTTCGATCCCTGCCGCCACGCACGCGATGATCAGCGACTGCGCCGCCACCATCTTGCCCATCACCCCGCCCGTCGAGTTCGCCGCCGCCATCAGCACCGGGTCCAGCCCCAGCTTCGTCGCCGTCACCACCTGCAAATTTCCGAAAAGAGCATTCGACCCCGCGTCCGTCCCGCTGAGCGCCACGCCGATCCACCCGATCAACGTCCCGAACACCGGATACAGAGCGCCCGTGTGCGTCATCGCCAGCCCCAGCACCGCATCCATCCCGCAATAGCGGATGACGTACGCCATCGAGATCATGCACAGGATCGCCAGAAACCCGAACCGCATCCGGTACATCGTCCCGCGGAACACCCGCAGCGTCGTCCCCATGGACAGTCCCAGCACCGGTCCCGCCACCAGCCCCGCCAGCACCGTCGCCGTCCCCACACTCGCCAGCCAGTCGAAGCTGAACACCGCCGTGTCCAGCACATCTTTCTCGACTACAGGCGCCGTCCGCAACACCATCTGATGCAACCCCGGCACCGGCGCCGCATAACTGGTCTGCGCGATCACCGCCTTCACCGCCGGCACGCCCCACAGGATTACGAAGACTGCGATCAGCGCAAACGGCGACCACGCATGCACCACCTCCCGCGCCGTATACCGGCGCCTTTCCTGGCGCGGTTTGCCCCGTTCTTCAGGAAAATAAAACTCCTCTTTCGGCTTCCAATACTTGAAAAATACGGCGCAAAACAGAATCGCTCCCATCCCGCTCATAATATCCACCAGATTCGGATCGATATAATTCGACCAGAAAAACTGTATCCCCCCGAACGAAAGTCCCGCCGCCAAACACGCCGGCCACACCTGAAATGTCTCCCGCCATCCCACCATCGACCGCACCAGATAAAACGGCAGCATCGCCGCCACCGGAGGCAGGATCCGCCCCATCGTCGCGCTCACATCCGCCTCCGGCAGCCCGGTCACCGCAGCCAGCGCCCGCACCGGATTCCCCATCCCGCCCCACGCCACCGGAGCCGTGTTCGCCATCAGGCACACCACCGCCGTCTCGAACGGGCGGAAGCCCAGCCCGATCATCATCGCCGCCGTCACCGCCACCGGCGCGCCTCCTCCGCCCGCGCCCTCCAGCACCGCCCCAAAGCAGAAGGCGATCAGCAGCATCTGCACCCGGCGGTCATCCGTGATCGCGCCGATCGATCCTTTGATCGTTTCAAAGTGCCCGCTTTCGACCGTCAGGTCGTATACGAACACCGCGCCCACCACCACCCATGCAATCCACAGCGCCGCGTAGACCGCTCCGTGCGCCGCTGCGCCCGCCACCATCTGCACCGGCATCCGGAAAATCGCCGCCGCCACCGCCATCGCCGACAGCAACGCGTACAGCGCCGCCATGTGCGCCTTGATCCTGCGCACCGCCAGCAGATAAAAGAGCACCGTCACCGGTATCGCCGCAGCAGCAGTCGACAGCACGGCATTGCCGAACGGATCGTAGTTTTGCGTCCAGATCTGCATGTCAGTGCCCTGGAGAAAGCGGGATCATCATATCAAAGCCCGCCCGCGCGCTCCCCATCCCCATCGGCTCCACGCCCGGCCCGCCGCCAGCCCTTTGCGTGCCGCGCCTGTAGGCGCCGCCAGCCGCCCGTGTGCCGCGCCTGTAAGCGG
>DYJN01000007.1:44394-88603 GCA_020723085.1 Arcobacter sp. | reverse complement strand
CATGTTGGTCACCAAGACCCGGTAGGTGTACTCGGGAGTGTCGAACAACTGGTACCTGAGTTATGCGCGCCGCCGAGGCTGCCGCTGGGCGGCTGAGGCCTGGCACCATTTGGGGCCCCTGAGAATCCTGCGGTAGAACAGGAGGTTTGCGGAGTAGCAGCTCCGCGAAACCGATTCTCAGGAGCCACCCAAATGGTGAACAACCGAAATCAGGATAGCCGCTGCAAGCCCGCCAATCAAGCGGTTCGTGAGGCTGCGCGGGAACTCAATAAAATCGGGGCTTCCACGCCCTATGACTTCGAGGCCAAGCATCTCACCGCCTATGGTGGCCTGCTGCCGGTGGCCGCTGACCTGCCCCGTTTTTCTCTACCAGGTCTGATTTGGAAAGCCGTTCTTCATATTACGTCTGTTAGCCATCCTCCTGGTGAGCTCAGAGCACACCACTGCATATTCATTCGGCGTGCGGTACGCCAAGCTGCTGTGCAGTCGTTCTTCGTTGTACTCCACCCTCCACCGTTCGACCTTCTGCTTCGCATCCACGATGCTTATGAACCAGTTCGCATTCAGGCATTCATCGCGCAGCCGTCCGCTGAAGCTTTCCAGATATCCGTTCTGCATCGGCTTGCCCGGCTGAATGGGCACCGGGGCAATGCCATGTTCTTCGCACCAGGCCAGGAAATGCCGGCTGGGGAACTCCGGCCCGTTATCGCAGCGCAAACTCTGTGGCGTCCCGCGTCCGGCGATGACGCGTTCCAATACTCGCGTGACTCTCCGGCTGCCGAGGCTCACCCGCGGCTTCCATGGCCGGGCATTCCCGCGTGAAGCCGTCAACGATTGTCAGAATGCGAATGCCGCGGCCGCTTGCCACGCCATCAGAAACGAAGTCGAGCGCCCATTCCTGATTCGGCGCCATCAACATGGCATTGACCGGCGCCGCGCGCTGGGTCAAGCAGCCTCGAATCCCGCCCGCATTGTAAATCTGCGCGCGGCGCAGCGCTTCAAGCCTCGGACATCCTGTCTCGAGCCCCGCCGCGCATCAGCCCAAGAACCTGCATGCGCGCGAAAGAAGCCTTGCACGGCCGCACTCGAATCCGGCGGAGAAATTCTCCCGCCGCGCGCCGGGTCACGCAGCCTCGAATCCCGCCCGCGCCGTGTCTCCGAGATAAAGCCTGCGCGCGCGGCGCAGAGCTTCAAGCCTCGGACATCCTGTCCCGAGCCACGCCGCGCATCAGCGCGAGAGCCTGTGGGCGCGCGGCAGGATTCCGGTCCATGCCTCGTACGCCGCGAGAGAACGCGCGGGTGGTCAAAACGAGCTCCGCGCCGCCGCAATCGTACACCCTGCCGCGCGCCGCTGCGGCATACGGACCGGGGACAGCACGTTCTTTCAACCCGGCTCGACTGCGCGGCTTTGCCGCACAGCAATGAGAATGCCCTTGTCGCGCACCTCGAATTCGGCGGCCGGGCTGCCTCGCTAGTATGGACAAGCCAGCGCTCCGGCAGTTCGTCCTGCGGCGCCAATGGCCTCCCAGGCGGCGCCGCCGTCCGCCTCCGATCAGCCGGCATGGTGGCCCTTCGCCCTGTCGGCCAGAGAGGATTCTGGCCGCGTCCTCCGCCGCCAGAGGGATTCACGCCGGTTCGCGGCCAAGCGCCCACCGAGCAACGACGAGTTCGGCAGTTTGGCGCTCCATTTCCTGGTCCAGTTCCCGCAGCCAGTCGTGCAGCCGCCGCTCACGCAGCTTTTTGAGCACCTCCACCTCCCGGCGCGCGCTCAGTACGGATTCCCGCTGCGCCGCCACGCGGGAAGCCGCCTCGGCCGCTTCCGCAGCCAGGCGGACCGCCTCCTCGGCGGCGAAGCGCCGGAAACCGGCCACGGCCGCCAGCTGATCTGAAGAGAGCACGGGCAGAGCACGCAGGGAATCGCTGACGAGCCTTTCTTCACGCTCCAGCGCCATGCGGGCCTGCTCGATTCCGGCCTGATCGGCCAGCAGGCGGTCCAGGCGGGCCTGCTCGGCGGCCAGCCGGCTGCGGCGGTAGTTCAGCAATCTTTCCAGCGGGAATCGGAATTTCTTCATCGTCCTGCCAGTCTCTCCGTTCTGTCGGGCTGGATTCAGCCAAGGGTTCGCTCCTGCGGCCTTGTTCCGCCACCATCCACATGCGGCAGCAGTTCAGCCGTCTCGCCCCCGACAACTGGAACTGTTCCATAGCTCTGCCCCACGTCTCCGTCGCCTGACGTCAGAGAGGACTTCGAGCCTCTCACATCGGCTTGTTCCACCGCCATCCGGCTCCGGCGGCAGATCAGGAATCTCTCCAGCAGGAACCGGTATTTTTTCATCGTCCTGCCCAGCGTCTCCGAGTCGTGGAGTAGGACCAGATTTCGCGTCCGTCCCCGCGGCTCTGTCCCCGGACTCTCCCGCGCCCGCAGGCGCAATGCCAAACTGCTGGGTGTCCGTGCTGTCTGCTGGCGGACTCTGCCGCGCCCGCAGGCGCAATCCTGTCCTCCGAGCCTTCTCCTAAAAGTCAGGCGCAAAACTTCTCTGTGCGCGGCAGAGTCCCCCGTCTTGCCGGGGCGGGACCGGCGCGCGCGGAGCAACCGCATTGGGTCACGACGGCGCTGACTGCCGCTCCATCGCGGGACCGGAGAGGTCCGTCCAGTGCTTCCGGCATCCACGTCAGGCGCCTCCCGCCAGCGCAGCCATTCTGGCCTCGACCATCTCGAACGGATCACGCTCATCTGGACGCTGCCGCAGGAACTGCTTGAGGTCGTTTTCCAACCGCA
This sequence comes from Arcobacter sp., assembly GCA_020723085.1. GTDB lineage: Bacteria > Acidobacteriota > Terriglobia > Bryobacterales > Bryobacteraceae > JANWVO01. The sequence continues at coordinate 85,827 of DYJN01000007.1, read as the reverse complement.
GGGCTGCGTCGAGCTGCGGGTTCGCGCCAGCCGCGTACGCACCAATGCGGACGAGGTCTTCGGAGGCGTGCAGCACGGCCAGTGCTTCCCGCAGCCGGTTGGCCGCCTCACGCTGCCGTGGCGTGGCCAGCCGCGGGGCCAGCCGTGAGACAGAATGGAGCAGGTCGATCGCCGGGTAATGGCCGGCGTTGGCCAGGGCGCGCGACAGCACAATATGGCCGTCGAGAATGCCCCTGACGGCATCGGTGACGGGTTCATTCAGGTCATCCCCTTCCACCAGGACTGTGAAAAATCCGGTGATCGAACCCCGCCGGAAATTGCCGGCGCGTTCAAAAATGCGCGGCAGCATCTGAAAGACGCTGGGCGTGTATCCCTTCTGGCTGGGCGGCTCTCCCGCGGCGAGGCCTATCTCCCGCTGAGCCATGGCCAGCCGCGTCACCGAATCAGCCACCAGCAGCACGTCGCGCCCCTGGTCCCGGAAATACTCGGCCACGGCAAGGGCTACAAAACAGGCGCGCACGCGCAGCGGGGACGGCCGGTCGGAGGTGGCGACGACAAGAACGGAACGCCGCATTCCTTCCGGGCCGAGCTCGTGTTCGATGAAGTCGCGGACTTCGCGGTTCCGTTCGCCGACCAGCGCGAGCACACACACCTCGGCGTCGCTGTTCTTCACCAGGCTGCCGAGCAACGTGCTCTTGCCGACGCCGCTCCCGCCGAAGATGCCGACGCGTTGTCCGCGTCCGGCCGTGAGAAATCCATCGATGACGCGGATGCCGGTCTCCAGCCGCTCCGAGATCGGTTCCCGCTCCAGCGGCCCAGGCGGCGGCGCGTAGAGGTCGTACAGCGCGGACGCTTCCACCGCCGGCCCTCCATCCATCGGCTGGCCGAAGCCGTCCAGCACCCGGCCCAGCAGTTGATCGGAGACGCGGACGCGCGCCGCTTCCGGCCGGGCGGTGATCACGTCGCCGGGCTGAAGGCCGGTCGTCTCCTCGAGCGGCATCGAGAGGATGCGGCCGTCCCGGAAGCCGATGACCTGCGTCCGGATGACTGTGCCAGCCCTCGTGAGAATCTCGCAGAAATCGCCCACCGCGGCCGCCGGCCCCTCGGATTCAATCAGAAGGCCGGCCGTGCGGACGACGGAGCCTGACAGACGGACGGTGTCCGTCCGGTCGAGGACGCGCACCAGCCGCTGCGCGTCGAACCATCCGGATAAGCCGTTCACGGGCGTCCTCCCGGCCCCAGAGAGTCTGCGAGGCCCCGGTCAATTTCCGCCAGCTGCGTCTCCAGGGAAGCGTCAATCGTGCCGCGGAGCGTCTCCACCAGCACCGCGCCCGGCTCAAGCGACGGGTCTTCACGAACCTCGATCGACTGCGGCGCGCCAATCCGCGCCAGATGGGCGCGGACCGGCGCCGCCAGAGCAGGATGAAGCCGGACCTCGGTCACCTCGCGCAGCGAGGCTTTTTCCAGCGCCGCTTTCGCCAGACCAAGCACCGCCTCCGCATCCACATGCAACTCCCGCCGCAGGATGCGCCGAGCTATGGCCAGCGCCAGCCCCACCAGTTCGCGCTCGGCCGAGGCGCGGAGGCGCACCTTCAATCCGGCGGCTTCTTCGATCGCACGGGCCAGCCGGGCGTGTTCGGCTTCCAGCTCGGCGCCAGCCTGCCGGCGGCCCTCTTCGATGCCTTGGTGGAAAGCCTCGCGCCGCGCCGCTTCCACCTCGGCACGGAGGCGGGCCTCCCGATTCACCGTCTCCGGACCGGGTCTTTCCGGCTGGCCGGACGACCGGGTGTCCGGGGCTGCGGGAGCAGCCAGGATCCGGCCCTCCGCCTCCTGCACCCGCGGGCCGAACTGCGGCCAGGCCAGCGGCTGGAGGACGCCTTCGGGAACCGACCGCAGGATTCTCGTGGCCATGGCTTCAGACAACGTACTGCTCGCCGACGGCGCCCTTCAGGCTCAGCACTCCCTCAGCCTCCAGTTGCCGGACGACGGCGATGATCTGCTGCTGGGCGGCCTCGACTTCCTTGATCTTGACCGGCCCGAGCGCTTCCATGTCTTCCCGCAGCATTTCCGCGCCGCGCTGAGACATGCACTGCATGAAGTGGTTCTTGAGCTGGTCGCTGGTGCCCTTGAGGGCCACGGTGAGCAGCTTCCGGTCGACGCGCGCCAGAACCTCCTTGATGCCGTTCTGGTCGATGAGGAGCAGGTCTTCGAAGACGAACATCAGGTGCCGGATCGTCTCCGCCAGATTTGGATCCTGGCCCTCGATCGTATCCAGAATCTCCTTGCTGGTGGCCGAGTCCAGCCGGTTGAACATCTCTGCCACCGCCCTCACGCCGCCATAGCTCTCGCGGCTCAGCTCGCCGAGAGCCTTCAGCTTCTGGCCGATGATGCCGGCGATCTTGGAGATGATGTCCGGCGAGATCTGTTCGAGGTTGGCCATGCGCAAGGCGACATCGGCGCGGATCTCGGGGGGCAGCGAAAACAGGAGTCCGGCCGCCTGCGACGACCCGAGGTGGCTGAGGATGAGAGCGATGGTCTGCGGATGCTCGCTGTGGATGAACTTGGCCAACTGCTGCGGATCGGCCTTCTGCAACGCATCGAAGCTGGCCGTGTCATGGCCCAGAAGTTTCACGAGGCGGTCGAGGATGCGGGTGGCCATCTCCGGCCCGAAGGCGTTGACGAGCATCTTGCGGGCATACTCGATGCCGCCCTTCAGGACGTAGTCCTGCGCCATCGACATCTGGTAGAACTCGTCGAGGATGCCTTCGGCTTCCACGGCTGTGATCGCAGGGATGCGGGCCACTTCCTTGCCGATGGCGGCGACTTCGTCCTCCTCCAGATGCTTGAGCACCTGTCCGCTCAGCTCTTCCCCGAGAGTCACCATCAGCACGGCAGCTTTCTGCGGGCCGGAGTAACGCTGGACCGATTCCTTCTCCGGAAGCGCGTTGGTGATCATCAGTGGTTCTCCGTCATCCAGGTGCGGATCAGTTGGGCGGTCCCTTCAGGATCCTTGCGGGCCTGTTCGGCGATGGCCTTTTTCAGAACCTCGGCCTTCTTTGTCTGGGCGGGGAGCTGCTTCTGCAAGGCCAGCAGCGCCTCGCGTTCCAGCCTCTCTTTCTCGGCGCGGTTCTGCTCGATTGCGGCCAGCGCCTGCTGTTCGAGAGAAGAATTGTCTCCTGATGCGATCTGCGCCGCCGGAGCGCCGCCGCCTATCGCCGCCTTGGTTGCCTCCACCGCAGCCGCCGGCCCGCGGCGGACGAGCCTGCGGAGCAGCAGCCAGGCGATGACCAGCAGAACCACGAGCAACGCCGCCGCGGCGCCAAGCCATACGGGCAGCGGCGCCCGTTCCAGCAATGGCCTGGCCCAGGCGGGAGGGACAAACCCTCCGCGCGCCGACCCGCCGGAAGGTGCGCCCGCGCCCGGCGGCTCCGCCGCAAGCGTGGATTCGAACGGCAGGCTCTCGACCAGAATCTGATCGCCGCGCTCCTGTTGAAATCCGACCACGCCGGCCAGAACATCGCGGACGACCTTCAGGCTCTCCGGCGGGGGTGGCTCCAGCACCCGGCGCGCCCGGGTTCCCTCGCCCTCCCACCGGACCTTGTGGTCGACCAGAACGGCGACCGAAAGGCGCCGGACGGATCCCTGCGGAATCTTGATATGCCGCACCACGCGGCTGGTCTGATAGGTAATGTTCTCCGTTTTGCGCGACACGCCCGAGGTGGATCCAGGCATGCGGGGCGCCGGCCGGGGCAGGTTGCTGGCCGTCCCCGGAATGCCGGCTGTGGCGGCCGCACCGGAAATGTCTTCCGTGTGTGCGGACGTGACCATCACGGACTTCGAAGGGTCGAAGGTCTCTTCGCTCTGTTCGCCGGAAGTGAAGTCGCATTCCACGTTGACGCCGGCGCGGTAGCGGTCCGGGCCGAGCAGGGGATCGAGCGTGGAGCGGATCTTGGCCAGGTACTCACGCTCCAGGCTCTGCCGGAACTCCAGCATGGCGGAGGAGCGACGGCCTTCCCCGTCCAGCTCCAGCGCAGGCCGGCTGAGAAGATTGCCGGCCATGTCCAGCACGGAGACCGCCTCCGGCGCCAGCCCCTCGACGGCGCTCGCCGTGAGGTGCTGGATCGCCACGACGTTTTGAGGAGACAGCCGGGCTCCAGGACGGAGTTTCACGAGCACGCTGGCCTTGGCCGGCTGGCGGTTCTCCGTAAAGAGAGAGTCCTTGGCGAAGGTGACATGGACGCGCGCGCGCTCGACTTCGGCCAGCGACATGACGCTCCGCTCCAGCTCGCCCTCCAAGGCGCGGCGGAAGTTGACCTGCTCGGCGAAGTCCGTCACTCCCAGATTGGTCTGGTCAAACAGTTCGAATCCGACCCGCCCGGTGCGAGGCAGCCCCGTAGCGGCCATCTCGAGCCTGAGTTCAGCCACGCGGTCCGACGGAACCAGGATGGCCCCTCCGTCGGAAACTCGGTAGCGCACGTTCGCCGATTTCAGTTTCCCGACAATCGCCCCGGCGTCCTCCGGCGAAAGATTCGTGAACAGCGGCCGGAGATCGCGCCTGCGGTTCCATTCGACCGCACCCGCCAGCAGCGCGATGACGGCGAGGAGAGCGCCGCCGAGCGAGGCGCGCTGCTTCCACGTCAGCGATTGCCAGAGCCGGGTGAGCTGTTGCATGGCGTTGCCCCGCAGGCGTCAAAACGCTAGGCCTGCATGCGCATGATCTCCTGGTACGCCTGAACGGCTTTGTTGCGCACCTGCAAAAACAGTTCGAAGCCGAGCTGCGCCTGTTGCTGGGCCAGCGCGACCTGATGCAGGTCCACGCCCTCGCCCCGGAGGAACCGGCTGATCTCGGCTTCGGCATTCTTCTGCAAGGCATCGACCGTGTTGAGCGCCCCGGAAAGCGCCGCGGAGAAATCGCCCTGACTGGAGCCGGCGGACCGGAGCGGCTCGACCGGATCGGGGTGGCGGACAGCGGAGATGGGAGCAATCGGATTCATCGCAGCAGTTCAATGGACTTCGAGAGCATGTCCTTTACAGCGGTCATCGCCGCCACATTCGCCTGATAGCCGCGCGCCGCTCCCATCAGGTCCACCATCTCTTCAGCGGGATTGATCCTCGGATAGGCGACGTAGCCGTTGGCGTCGGCGTGTGGATGGCCGGGCTGGTAGCGCAGGTCGGGAGGCCGGGTGTCTTCCACAACGCCAGCCACCGCAACGCCGGTCGAACCGGAATCCAGTTCCGTCTGAAAGACTGCGGAAAAGGGCGAGGATTGCGAACTCGGCTCAAAGACGACGTCCCGCCGGCGGTAGGGCCCGCCGCCGGGCGTGCGTGTAGTTTCCGAGTTTGCGAGGTTTTCCACGATCACTTCGGCTCGCGCCCGCTGGGCGGCGAGGCCCGAAGCACTGACGGAGAGGAGCTGGAACAGACTCATGCGGAGCGGCCCTCCTCAATCGCCATGCGGATTTTGCGGATTTCGGCGCGGGCCAGTTGCGAGGCCACGTTGAACCGCAGTGCATTTTCCGCCAGCAGCCGGGTTTCCCGGTCGAGGCTGACGTTGTTGCCGTCGTTCTTGACTGTCAGATCCAGCGGCTCGATCACCCGTGGGCGGGCTCCGGGCGCCAGCGACAGAAACTCGAACTGAAAGTCGATGTCCCGTGTGCGGTAGCCGGGAGTATCGACGTTGGCCAGGTTGGAGGCGACAAGGCGCTGCCGCTCGGCCAACAGGTCCATGTATCGTCCCAGGTCATGGGCAAGTGGCGTGAGCATGGCGCTGAGGGCTATGCAAGCACGGGACCGAACTCTCACTTATCGGCTGCCAAGGGGCCGGCTTGAATGGAAATCGCCAGGAATTGGCTGCACTTAGCGGCGACGCCGGGTGCTGGAGGACCTGCCGTACAGGGCTGGGTAGGCGTGTTCCATTTCGGAGGCTGTTTCAAGAGCTGTCCCGATTTGGATCAGCGGCCCCTGCCCGATGCCCGGGCAGAGGCGCGCCATCCGCCGCCACGGCCCGCGCGAGCTGACCAGCTCAGGCCAGAACGGGAACAGGCGGCACTGCGTCGGCTTGGCGGGATGGATCGCGCAGCCCTCCGCAACCAGGAAGGGGCACTGCCGCCCGCGAGGTTTCCGGAACCGCATGCGCCGCCGCGTGCGGTACACGTAGCGGCGTTCGAATTCCGCCGCCGGCAGCCCCACATAGCGCGCCGCCCGGCGCAGATCCTCCTCGCTCAGATACACGTAGCCCTCCTGCTCGCAGCAGCGTGTGCAGCCGGGCTGGCAGGCGAATCGCAGGCCGTCCAATCCGCTCATTGTGTCAGAGTGGCTCTCCACTTGGGTGCCGGTGGCATGCGGCCTCTCCAGCCCGTACGCCAGCGCTCCCTACGCGGCGCCCCCGCCCGCCGGCTTCCTGGCCACGGCCTGCCGGCACTTCTCGAACAGCTCGAGCAACGCCTCGGCCTGCTCCTCCGGCGTGCGCGGCGGCTTGCCGGAAAAGCCGACCGCCTGCGCCCCCTTGGCGTAGCCGGTCGTGGTGGCGATGAACTTCATCAGTTCCAGCGCGATTTCGTCGCCGGATTTCGGCCTGAGGCCGGCGGCTTCGTTTTGATCCTGCATCCGTTTTTCCTTTGATCCGTTCCGGCCTCCCGCCGCCGGGCGGCAGGCGGGGCCAACGTGTTTATTCTAGAGTGTAGATGCCGGTGCAGGCGACGCGGCTGTCACGCCGCATGCGCGGCGGCGCGCAGGCGCACCTTCTGGCCTGTGAAGACGGCCGCTTCTACGTCACCAAGTTCCTCAACAACCCGCAGCACCGCCGGATTCTCGCCAACGAGTGGGCCGCCACGGTGCTGCTCCGGCATCTGGGCGTGGCCGCGCCGGAGGCGCGCGTCGTCCACGTCAACCCGGAGTTCCTCTCCGCCGAACCTGAAGTCCATTTCCAGCTCGGCTCCCGCCGCATGCCCGTCCGGCCGGGACTCCACTTCGGCTCGATGTTCCCGGGCGACCCGGACCGCGACGCCGTCTACGATTTCCTCCCCGACGCGCTGCTGCCCTCGGTGGCGAACCTGCGCCACTTCGCCGGCGCGCTCGTGTTCGACAAATGGGCGGCCAATTCCGACGCCCGCCAGGCCATCTTTTTCCGCAGAAGGCTGCGGGACTTCCTCGAGGAATCCCCCCATCCGAACCAGAAGGGCTTCATCGCCCAGATGATCGACCACGGCTACGTCTTCGACGGACCGCACTGGGAGTTCCCCGATTCGCCCATCCAGGGGCTGTACTTCCGCCCCCTCGTCTATCACAATCTGCGCTCGTTCGAGGATTTCGAGCCGTGGCTGTCCCGCGCGCGCCATTGCCCCGAGGCCGTGTTCGACGACATTGTCCGCACCACGCCACAGGTCTGGATCGAGGGCGAGGAAAGAGAGTGGGAACAATTACTGGAAAAACTGTTCGAACGGCGCAGGCGCATTGAAGACCTCCTGTCGGCCACGATCCGCGCCAGGCCCCAGCACTTCCCCTCCTGGCGCGGATAGCTCCCGCGCGGCGCCCGCCCATGCGGCCGCGCGCCGGCTCAGGCGGCAGCGATCAGCAACGGCTGGCTGTCCACGGGCTGGGCCCAGAACAGGATGGCGATGAGGGCCAGCAGAGCGGCCAGGGTGATCAGCACGACCCCCGCAAGCCTGAGCCACGCCATGACCCTCGGATCCGGGTGGAGAACATGTGCGTGTCTCATCGGACACCTCCATCTGCAATATAGATCCGCGCACCCCCGGGATCAAGAGCCGGCGGCCGCTTCCTCCCTCACCGTAAAACGGATGCCGCGCTCCTCCAGCTCGTGGAGAAGCCTGCGGCACAGGCCGGCCTCGAAGCCGAGCGCCTCGGGCGGATGGACGCCGGGCCTGGCAAAACTGCCGTCGAGCACGAGCCGGGCCGCGGCGGCGGCCGTGAAGCCCGTCGTTCGCGCCATCGAGAGCAGGCCGTTTTCCGCATCGTAATGATCGACAAGATCCATTTGCAGCCGCACTGCGGCGCCTCCATGCGCTTGCCCCTCGAACACCAGCCGCATCACCGTGATGTCGGCCTCGCCCGGCGCGAACCGCCACGCGCGGCGGCATACGGCCGTCAGCGCGGGCAGCGCGTCGGGCGCGAAGAAGCCCGCCTCGCGCAGCCGCACGATGAATGCGTAATGCTCCGGATGGCGCAGCGTCTTCTCCACCAGCGTCGGCACTTCCGGCAGCGACCGGAGCAGCGTGCGGATGCCGTCCGTGTGGAAGCCCGCCAGCGTCCCGGTTTCGGCAAACTCGACGGTTTCCGCGCCCGACAGCGGATCCAGCGTCACAGCCTCGCCGCCGATCCGGAAGCGGCAGGGCCGCGTGTACTCATCGATCACGCTCTCCGCGGCAAACGGATTCTTGTAGAACCACGGCGGCTGCGGCTCGCGCGGCAGCCCGCCCACGTAGCAGACATAGCGGTCCAGGCGCGCGAAGCGGCGCCGCGCCGCGTCCGCCGCGGCGATGTTCGACAGCCCCGGACAGACGCCGCAATCGACGATCACCGTGGCGCCCCGCGCGGCGGCGCGCTCCGAAAGCCGCGTGGGATCCTCTTCCGTGAACGAGATGTCGACCACGTTCTTGCCGAGATCGATCAGGCGCTCCAGCACGCGGATGCCGATCGCCCCGGGCAACGCCGACAGCACGAGCTCCGCCGGACCGGCCGCCTCTTCCAGCACGCCCGGCGCCAGCACATCCGCCTGCACCCCGCGGCATGGCCAGCGCGCGGCCGCGGCCAGATTCTCCGCATCGAGATCGGCCACCGTGACGTCGTGCTCGCGGGCAAGGTCGAAGACCATGGCGCGGCCGATCAGCCCGGCGCCGAGTACGGTCACGCGGCGGCTCACGGCGCACCCCGCGCGGCGGCGGCGAGCCGCTCCTGGATCAGCGCCAGCGCCTTCGGCCCGCGGATCTCCAGCTCCTCCGCGCCGGAAAGCACCAGGTCGGCATGGACGCGCGAGGGCCGGATGAAGCGGTCCGCGCCCGGCTTGACGGTCGAGGCGAACTGCTCCAGCACGCTCTCCGGCGTCCGGCCGCGCTCGCGCGTGTCCCGGTGAAGCCGCCGGGCCAGGCAAAGGGAATCCGGCGCGTCCACAAACAATTTCACAAAGAAATGTTCGCGCAGTTCCGGCCAGTGCAGCGCGAACAGCCCTTCCACCACCACCAGGCCCCGCGGAACGATCCGCTCCCCGCCCCGCGCGCGGGCATGCGTCGCGAAGTCGTACAGTGGAGCTGTCACCGTCCCGCCCCGCTCCAGCACGGCCACGTCGTGGAGGATGGCCTCGCGGTCCACCGCCGCCGGCTCGTCAAAGTTCGTCCGCGCCCGCTCCTCCAGCGGCAGGTGGGCCAGGTCGATGTAGTAGTGATCCAGGTTGAGCACGGGCGCTCCCAGCCGCGCCGCCAGCCAGCGCGCCAGTTCGGTCTTGCCCGCGCAGGAAGGGCCGGCGATCCCGATCAGGCGGGAAGGCGCGGCCCCGGGCTCGCCGTTCATGGCTCAGGCCCTCGCAGCGGTCTGGAGCGGCTCGCCCGCCTGCGGCGGCGGGGCGGCTGCGGACTGCAGACGGACGCTGACAAGCTTGGAGACGCCCTGCTCCTGCATGGTGACGCCATACAGCATCCCGGCCGCCTCCATGGTTTTCTTGGCGTGCGTGATCACGATGAACTGCGTGTGCCCGCTCATCTCCTTCAGCAGCGCCGCCAGCCGGCCCACATTGGCCTCGTCCAGCGGCGCGTCCACTTCGTCCAGCACGCAGAACGGGCTCGGCTGGTACTGGAAGATCGCCATCAGCAGGGCGATGGCGGTCAACGCCTTCTCCCCGCCCGAAAGCAGCAGGACGTTCTGGAGCCGCTTTCCCGGCGGCTGCGCGACGATCTCGATGCCCTGGTCGAGCGCGTCGCCCTCGCCCGTCAGGCGCATCTCCCCGACGCCGCCCCCGAACAGCGTGCGGAACATCTGCCGGAAATTCTCGTTGATCACGCCGAAGGCCTCGGTGAAGCGCTTGCGGGATTCGGCGTCGATCTCGCGGATCGTGTTCTCCGTATCGCGGATCGAGTCCAGCAGGTCCTGCCGCTGCGCGTTGAGAAAGTCGTAGCGCTGCTGCGCTTCCTGGTATTCAGAGAGCGCCTCCGGGTTCACCGGGCCGAGCGTCTCGATCCGCCGGCGCAGCTCAGCGGCCTTCTCCTCGGCCTCCGCCACGGCGATTTCGTCGATCTCCGCGGGCGCGGCCGCGGCTTGGCCGCCTGCCGGCTCCGCCCCGGCTGCGCCGCCCGGGGATCCCGGATCAGCCTCCGCGGCTGCATCCTGCCTCAGCGCCAGCACGCCGGCCGCCTCCAGCACCGGGATGCCGAGATCCTTGCGGCAGTTCTCGTCCAGATGCCTCAGATCGCTCTGGCGGCGAACCAGGTCGAGTTCGATCCGGCCCCGGCGGTCGTGGGCTTCGGCCAGCGACTGCCGCGTCGCCTTCACCCGTTCCTCGGCCTCCGCCAGCGCTTCACGCTGGGCCGTTTCCTTTTCCGCCAGCGTGGCCGTCTCGAGTTCGAGCCTCTCCAGTTCCGCCCCCGTCTGCGCGGCGCGGTCCTCGAGCGCCAGGTTCAGCTCCAGCAGCTGATTGCGCTTGAGCGCGAGCCGCTCCAGTTCCGCGCCCAGCCCCGCCCGGCGCGAGGCCGTCTCCTGCATCTCCCGGTCCAGGCGCGAAACGGAGGCCTGCACGCTGCGCCGGCGCTCTTCGCATCCGGCCAGTTCCACGCGCAGCACGGCGTGCTCCTCGCCGATCGAATCGAGCTGCTGTTTCAGCCCCTCCAGCTCGGCGCGCGCGGCCTCCAGCTCCCTTTCGATGGCGGTGCGCTGCTGTTCCTTTTCGGCGGCGAGCCGGGCTTTGCTCTCGCGTTCGGCGCCCGCCCGCTCGGCGTCGCGGTTCAGCCGCTCCAGCTCCACGCCGGCCAAAGAAAGCCTCTGCTGCGCGCGCTGCTGCTCCTCGTTCAGCTTGCGCATCTCCTGGTCGAGCACCAGAGTTTCTTTTTCCTGGCGCTGCTGCTGGGCGCGAAGCTGTTCCAGGGATTCAGCCAGCGCCTGAATGGCGGATTCCAGCCCTTCCAGCTCCTGCTGCGCCGCCGTCAGTTCCGCTTGGCGCTGATCGAACAGGGCGCTGATCCCGCGCAGTTCCCGCTTCAATGCGAGAGGCCCAGCCCCTGTGCGGCGTCCGCCGGTGACGGCTTGGCCGTGGTAGCAGACGCCGTCCGAGAGCAGGAAGAACAGATCCGGGTGGACGGCGGCCAGCCGCTGCGCCGCTTCGCGCGATTCCGCCAGGAAGCAGCGCGCCAGCCGCGGCAGCAAGGCCGCGGGCGCGTTGGTCAACCCGTTGGTAAACCGGATGCCCTCGCTGAGCCGGCCAACGATCCCGGTTTCGGGGCCGATGGCCGGCTCGGGGACGGGGGAGGACACGGCAGGGGCGCTGCCGTGCAAATTCGGCTCGACGAGGAATGTGGCGCGGCCGTCGAGATCGCCCCGGAGAAGGTCGAGGCCCCGGCGGGCATCATCCCAGGACTTCACCACCACATACTCCAATTCCTCGTGCAGGAACTCCTCGGCGGCTTTCTCGAACTCGGGATGCGTGAGCTCGAGGAAATCGGCAAGCACGCCCGCGGGTGCAAAACCGTCCGCCTCCCCGCGCTGGGCCGCCTGGAACAGCCGCTTCACAGACTCCGCCGTGTAGGCGCGGTGCGAAAGAATCTGGTCCAGGGAATCGCGCCGGGCGCGCAGCGAGCCGGCCTCGTGGCGCAGGGCGTCGAGCCGCTTGCGAGTCTCGGCCGCCTGCGCACGCTTCTCCTGCAGCTCGCGTTCGGTCCGGGCGCGGCGGTCCTGCGTGGACTCCAGCTCGAGCTGCCGGCCGGCGAGCTGTCGGGAAATCTCCTCGCGCGCCGTCCGCAGCCGCGCCAGCTCCGCCTCGGCAGCCTCGGCGTCCTTGCGGACGCGGTTGCGGTCCCGCTCGATGGCGGAAAGGAACGATTCGATCTGGGCAAGCTGGTTGCGCAGCGACGCCGCTTCCCCCAGCAGCGTGACCACGCGCCGGCGCATCTCCTCCAGGCCGCGCTCCTTCCCCGCAAGCTCCGCCTGCACGGCGTCGCGCGCCTGCTGCTTGGCCGCCAGGCGGCTCTGCGCATCCGCCACGGCGGCGTCCAGTTCGCGCAGCTGGCCGTCCAGATGCGCGCGTTCCTGCTGCTGCCGGGCGGCGCGCTCGGCCAGCTGTTCCGTCTCCGCCTCGCCCTGCTGGAGCCGCTGCTCGATCGAGGAGATCTCGCGAGCCTGCGAGCTGATCTGCCCCTGGATCCGCTCCGCCTCGAGCCGCGCCTCGGCTGTGCGCTTGCGGACTTCCGTCAGCGCCCCTTCCAGCCGGTAGAACTCTTCGCGAGCCTCCGTCACGGCCCGGTCTTCCGCCTCAACGCGCGCCTGAAGCTCGTTGTAGGAGGCCGTGGCCGCTTCCAGCTCCGCGGCGGTCCGCGACGCCTCCCGCTCCAGCAGGAGATAACGGCCGGCCAGCGCCACGCGCAGATGGGCGTCGAGCTCCGACTTCAGCTCTTCATACCGGCGCGCCTTGCCGGCCTGCCGCTTGAGCGAATTCACCTGGCGCGAGACCTCTTCGAGGATGTCGAACACGCGCGTCAGGTTCTGCTTGGCGCCTTCCAGCTTGGCCTCGGCCAGGCGCCGCTTGTTCTTGAACTTCGAGATGCCGCAGGCTTCCTCGATGATGGCCCGCCGATCCAGCGGCTTCGAGGAGAGGATCTGGCCGATGCGGCCCTGCTCGATGATGGCGTAGGACTCCGGCCCCAGCCCGGTGCCCATGAACAGTTCCTGAATGTCGCGCAGCCGCGCAATGCGTCCGTTGATGAGATACTCGCTCTCGCCCGACCGGAACAGGCGGCGCGTAACCGTGATCTCCTGGGCTTTCTCTGGCAGCGCCGCGGCGGGCGCGAGCGTCACGGCGGCAGGCGCCGCCGTCTGCCCCGCGGCGGCTTCCCCGGATTCGGGCGAAGCGCCGTTGCCGTTGCTGCCGTTGCTTCCGTTGCCCTTGGCCGGAGCGGCATCGGCGGCCTTGGCGGGTTTTTGTCCCGGCGCCTGCACCGCGCCGGTTGGATCCACCAGCACCATCGTGACCTGGGCCATCCCCAACGGCTTGCGGTCGCGCGTGCCCGCAAAGATCACATCTTCCATGCGCGATCCGCGCAACGACTTGGCCGACTGCTCGCCCAGCACCCAGCTGATGGCGTCGCTGAGATTGGACTTGCCGCAGCCGTTGGGGCCGACGATGGCGGCCACGCCCCGCCCCGGGAAGCGCATCTCCGTCCGGTCCGCGAAGGACTTGAAGCCCTGAAGTTCCACGCGTTTCAGGATCAGCAAAGCCGGAATCCTCTTCTTCGATTCACTTTCTGAATTGGACGCGTGCGCATAGGGCACGGCCACTCGGGGGGCAGGTTATTTTCGAGCATACACCGAAACGTTGACCAAAGCAAGACCCTCGACGGCACATTTTGGCCTGAGACCCGCAATGGCCCAAGATCTAGTGCCCCGGTTACACGAGGGAAACGAGCCGGGCGAAACCTGTGCAGCGGTTTGCCGCCTGGAACCGGCTCCCCGCAAGCGCGCCCCCGCTGCACTTTACGAGGCGGCGGACGGAGTCCGCCGCGGGCTGCGGCTTCCGGCCGCCTTGCCGGGCCGGCGCACGCGCCTGCCCGGTTCCGGCGACCCGCCGCACGGCGCCGTGTTAGATTGAGGGAACGGGCGCGCGGCACTCATGGGCATTCGCTTCCTGATCGTCATCTCCACCGTCATCGGCATCTGCCTGCTCTCCCCCCTGCGGCCGGTTCTCGGCCTGTACGGCTATTACTGGTTTGCAATGATGCGGCCCGACATCCTCTCCTGGGCCGGCCCGAACCGGTATTCGTTTCTGCTGGCGGGGGTGACCCTGCTCTCCAACCTGCCCGCGATACTGAGACGCCTGCCTCTGCTCGTGCTGAATTCGATCCTGCGCAACCTGCTGCTGTTCCTGCTCGTCGTGACCATCTCCGTGGTGGTGGCCGTGGATCCGTCGCTGTGTTTCGAACGCTACGGACAGTTTCTCCGGATCCTCCTCATGGCCTTGGTCATACCCCTGATCGTGTCCACTGAAGACCGGCTGCGCTGGCTCCTGGTGGTCATCGCCGGGTCGCTCGGGCTGCTGGGATCGAAGTTCGGGTTGTGGGGGCTGATCCGCGGCGGCGTCGCATTCAGCGAAGGATACGGCGGCATGCTCAGCGATAACAACACCATGGCGCTGGCATTCGCCATGGCCGTGCCCCTGTGCTGGTTCTCGCGGCTTCTGGTGCCGTGGAAACTCGCCCGGCTGGGCTTCATGGCGCTGGCGGTCTGCAGCCTCGCCGCCGTCGCGTTCTCTCACAGCCGGGGGGGCGTCCTCGCTGCCGGCGCCGGGCTGCTGATGATCGTGCTCAGCGAGCGCCGCAAGGTGCTGGCCATGCTCATGCTGGCCGGCGCCGCAGCCGGTATCGCCTACCTGGTCTGGGACACCTTGGGCTCCAGGATGTCCACGCTGAAGAGCCCCGAAATGGAAGCCTCTGCCAGAAGCAGAATCGACCTGGCTAAAGCCGCACCCAAAATATGGAAAGACTACCCGCTGTTCGGCGTTGGGTTCACGGAATCCAACCAGCAGAGGCTGATCTTCAAATACGTGCCGCCGCAGTATGCCGCCGAATACGCCGGCAAGGTGCTGCACAACAACTGGCTGCAAATACTGGTCGACAGCGGCATCTTCGCCTTCCTGATCTACGTCTGGCTCCTGTTCAGCTGCATCATCCGGACGTGGCTCGCCGGCAGGCGCCTTTCCCGGGCGGGCGCCGCCGCGGAGGCGGCAATCCCCCAAATGATTGCGGTCACTTTGGGCGTCTTCGCCGTTGGCTCGACGTTTCTGTCGCGTACGACTTTCGATCTCTATTACGTCCTTCTCTGCGCCGCAGCGGCGTGGTTCGAAATCCGGAAAACAAAAGAGCTCGCAGAAGCCTCTCCGCAGGCCGCCCTGGACCATGCTGGAATTCCCGCTCCTGTGCCCGCCCCGCCTCAGGGATCCGGAATCCCGACGTCGGCCGCCTCTACCCCAGGACGCGGCGGCAGAGGTGGTTTGATCCGCCTGCGCGAGGGCGCCCCAGGGCGCTGACCTTCCTCCGTGGCGCGGGCGCTGCCAACCGCCCGGGCGCCGCACGGACAACCGCCGCGCGTCCCGGCGCCGGCTTGACGCCCCTACAGGGAAAGGGCGCGGACCCGGCGCCAATCGAGCCGTGCCCGCGCCCATTCAGCCGCGGAGGATCAGAACAGGAACCGCACGCCCAGCTGCACGATGCGCCGGCCCACCTTGGAATCCGCATAGCCGAAGCGCCGGTTCGTGACGCGCCCGGCTGCGTCCATCGTCATCCTGAGGTTCTGATCGTTGTTGACGAAAGACACGTTCGGATGGTTGGGCATGTTGTACGCCGAGAAGCGGAACTGCACGTTCCTCGACTCGCCCCAACGGAAGTTCTTGAACACGGAGAGGTCCGTGTTGAAGAACCCCGGCCCGCGGAAATACGGCATCACCGTGGGCCCGTTCACGCCGAGCTGCCCGTTCTGCCCCGCGATCGGCGGCGCGAAGCAGGCCGCGTTCATGTACTGGTTCGGCCCCAGGTTGGCCCGTGGGTCGCAAACGAGGATCGGGCTGAGCGCCCAGGCGTTCGTGCCGGTCACTTCCATCGAGCTCATGTTGTTGCCCGGCCGGATTTTCGACGGCGCCTGGAACGCGAAGTTATTGGAGGTGTTCTGCCAGATGTTGACCCCGCTGGTCGCCTGCACGATGCCCGAGATCTGCCAGCCGTTGGCGATGCCTTTGGCCAGCAGGTTGCCCGTCTTCACCACGTCCGGAATGTTCAGCACATAGCTCGCCGCCAGAACGTGCGTCCTGTCGAAGCTCAGCGGCCCGTAGTTCTCCTTGATCGCTTCCGGCAGCGCCTTGATCGGGCTCGTGACGATGCCCATCGCCTTCGACCACGTGTAGGCCAGCGTGAAGTTGGACCAGCCCGCCTGCTTGGTGCCGAACACCTGCAGCGAGTTGTAGTTCGAGTACGACGCGTGGCTCGGCACGTTCAGATCCTGGAAGTTCCTCAGCACCCGGTAGGCGTTGGTGTCCCCGCCGGGATCGTTCAGCATCGCGCCGACCGGCACCCGGTTGATGTTCTGGAAGCCGCTGTTGATCAGGTGATCGGACTTGTTGCCCACATAGCTGACCTCCAGCAGCGTGCGGCTCGGCAGCCGCTGGCTGATCGTGAAGCTGTAGCTCTGCGTCCGCGGCTGGCGGTCGTCGCGCCCGTCCACCGCCGTGCCGCCGAACGCCAGCGAGCCCTGCGTCGCCGTGGCGTCGATCTGCGGCAGCGTCACCCCGCAGCAGACCGAGGTGTTCCTCACCCCCGCCGGCATGTCCATCGCGTCGGCGGCTAGCTGCGGATCATGGTAATAGAACATCCCGTAGCCGCCCCGGAGCACCGTCTTGCCTTTGCCGAAAATGTCCCACGCGAAGCCGGCGCGCGGCGAGTAATATAACGCCCGCGTCTGCCAGCCCGCCAGCGGCACGGTCTTGTCTTTGGCGTGCCACAAGATGCCCGGCAGAGCCGACGACGGCGCGTTGGGATCATATGCCGACGGCACCCAGGTGGCGATGCCGATCCCGTTGCGCGCCGTCCAGGGCTGCATGTGCTGAATCCGCAGCCCGTATTCCAGGGTGAAGCGCGGCGTCACCTTCCAGCTGTCCTGCGCGAAGAACGCCAGCTCGTTCCACTTGATGTCCCGCGCAATCTGCTTGGTCGACTCGCTGTACTGCACCACAATGCCCGTCACGTAGTCGCCCAGGACGTTGCCCGTGCTCGCGCCCGCCCACGTGTCGAAGATCATCTGCCCGTTCGAGTTCGCGTTGCCCGGCTGATTGTTCCGGATGTAGCCGTAGTAGCCGCCGAACTTCATCGTGTGCGTCCCGGTCACCTTGCTCACCGTATCGGTCAGCGTCACCAGGTGCTTGGTGGCGAACAGGATCGGATCGAACCCTCCGGTCGAGTAGATGCCCGCGGTGGGCGCCGACCACGTCCAGAACGCCGGAATCTTGTCGTCCTGCTTGAAGATGCCTTTGTACGGGAAGTTGTTCGCCGCCCGCGTCATCTTGTTGTAGTCCTGATACGAGTTCGGGAAGTCGACGAACGTATAGCCGAACACCGTCTCGTTGGTCAGCGTCGGCGAAAGCACCTTCGTGAAGTTGAACGAGATGCTGTCGGTGCGGTTCTTGCCCTCGATCGGCGTCGGCAGCGGCACCGATCCGGCGTTGCGCCACCACAGCATGATCGGGAACGGCTGCAGCTCGTTCTGCCGGTTGTAGCGCACGAACAGCTTCGTGTTGTCGCTGATGTTGTAGTCGACGCGGCTCAGGCTCTGCCACATGTTCTGATCAATCACCAGCACCTTCGCCCAGTTGTAGCCGTTGCCCGCGCCCGCCGGATCCGTGTTCGGCAGCGGCGTCAGCTTCAGCAGGTTCGCCATGCCCGGATCGAGTTGGCTGGCGGGAATCCGCCCGCCCGGATACCGCTCCGCCTTCAGCGGGGTGGCGGCGATGCCGGCGGCGTTGCGCAGCTTGTCCAGATACGCCGTGTCCGAGAAATCGCCCTGCCGCATCGCCTCCGTGTGCACCACCGACCGCAACAGCCCGGTGTCGATCGTCTGCCGGAAGTTCTCATACCCGGTGAAGAAGAACATCTTGTCCCGGTTGCGGTTGAAATTCGTCCCGGGCAGCAGCACCGGACCGCTGAACGTGCCGCCGGGGAAAAAGTACTTGTTGTTCGGACGCCCCGCCACCGGCTTGCCCGTGCGGGCGTCCGTGCCTTGCGCGTTGTTCAGCCAGTCGTTGGCGTTCATCGAATAATGACGGGCGTACAGATACGCGCTGCCGTGGAAATCGCGCCCGCCCGCCTTCGTGATCGAGTTCAGCACCACCGGGCCCTTCGCGTTCTCCGCCCCGAAGTTCGACTGCTGCACCTTGAACTCCTCGATCATCTCCGGATTCGGGTTCACCGGATTGGCGCAGTTGCATCCCGGATCGCTCACATGCGCGCCGTCGGCCACGATGTCCAGCGCCTCCGGACGCGTCCCGTTGGCCGAGAAGTTCCCGATCGTGCTCTGCTTGCCGCCGTCGCCGTTGCCGTTGATGCCGATGTTCTCCCCGTTGAACCCCGGGCGGTTCTCCACCCCCCGGCTGATCGCCGCCATGCCCGGCAGGATCTTGATGAACTCCGCCGCGCTCCGCCCGACGATGGCCACGTCCTGCATCTGCTGCTGCGTGAGCACCACGTTCTTCTCGCCCGTGTCCACCGGGGTCAGCTCCTCCAGCACCGCCGTCACGCTGACTTCCGTGCCCGTGGTGGCCAACTGCAGAACCACCTCGCCCAGCGTCCGCCGGTCGCCGGCGTTGAAGGTCACCTTTTCCGCCCTGTAGGACTGGAAGCCCTGCATCTCGATGCTCACCGTATACGACCCCGGCAACACGCCCGAGATCGAGAAGTAGCCTTCTGAATTCGTCGTCGTTCGCCGGATGTCCCCGGACCTCTCGTTGGTCATGGTCACCGTCGCACCGGGCACCACAGCCGATGAGCTGTCCATGACGATCCCTGTCAGACTGCCTGTGATGATCTGAGCCTGAAGCCCTGCAAGTCCTGCATATAGCACCAGCATTGCCGCGCCCAGCCCGCTCAGCCTGGACAGGATGGATTGACGCGATCTTTCTTTCATCGAAACCTCATGCAAGAAAAATCTGACTCAGCCGCCTCGTCGTTCGGCAGCTAGATTAGCCTAATGCTATTACTTCTGAACGGGAAGGCTAAAGCGGTTACCACATGCGGGACCGCTTACGTTACAAAGCACTAGTCCTTTTCTATCAAATGCGTTACACGACCTCGCCGCTCCTGTGTAACTGCGCCCCAACGGTTTACGTTCACTCGAATCAATGCTATAGTGCGGGTTGTGTCGGAAGCCGCCGCCTCCACGCGCAGTAATCCTCAGCCGGAGGCTTTCCAGGCTGAGCGGGCAGAACTGCAGGCCGTGCTGCAGTCCGAGGCGTTTCAGCGAGCCCCGGCACTCGGGCTGGTGCTGACCTACATCTGTGAGAAATACTTCGCGGGCAGCGCCGAACAGATCAAGGAATACAACATCGCCGTCGAGGCCTTGGGCCGCCCCGCAAGCTTCGATCAGAAACGGGACTCGATCGTTCGCGTGGAAGCGCACCGCCTCCGAAAGCGGCTCAAAGAATACTACGAATCCGAGGGCCGCAACCACGCCATTCAGATCGAACTCCCCCTGGGCGCCTACGTCCCCCGCTTCCACCGCCTCGCGTCCCCTTCCATTGCCGAAGCGGAGCGCGCGCATCCCGCGGATCGCACCGCACAGCCAGACACCCCGCAGCCCCGCCGTTCCCGCCGCACCCTCTGGCTGGCGGTGGCGGCAGCCGTTCTCATACTCGCCTCCGGCGCCGCCCTCTTCCTCTGGCAGCGGAGTCCCGCCCGCGCCCGGGATGCCGGGGCGCAACCGCCATCTCAGCCCGTCAATTTGGCGGCCGCCGCCACCGTGGGCGAGATCCGCATCGCAGCCGGCAGCGCCGAGTCGATTCGCGACAGCGACGGGCTCGTCTGGTACTCGGACCGGTATTTCAAAGGAGGCAAAGCGGCTTCAGAGCCCACGCTCGACGTGGCCGGCACGCTCACCCCCGCCCTGTTCCGCACCTGGCGCGAGGGCCAGTTCCGCTACGACATTCCCCTCAAGGCTGGCGCCTACGAAGTGACTCTCTGGTTCGCCGAACCCGTGCTGCGCTCGGGCGCCGACAACGTCCGCACCTTCCGCATCTGGATCAATGGCGCGCCCGTGCTTGAGGAGTTCGATATCATGACCGAGGCGGGCGCCGGACAGGTTGTCGTGGCCAGAACCTGGAAAGACATCACGCCCGCCGCGGACGGCTTCCTCCACCTGGCCTTCACTCCGCTGGGAGGCTCGCCCCTCCTGTCGGCGCTCTCCGTCGTCCCTGGCACCCCCGGGCGCCTGCGCCCGATCCGCATTGCCGCCCGCGAACAGCCTTACACAGACTCCTCTGGCTATATGTGGTCGTCCGACCGCTTCTTCTTCGGCGGCAAACTCGTCAAGCGGATCGAACCCATCCAGGGCACCGCCGACCCCGAACTTTACCGGGGAGAGCGCTACGGCCGCCTCACCTATACCATCCCTGTGCCGCCGGATTCCACCTACACCGCCATCTTCCATTTCGCCGAAACCTGGTTCGGCAGCCGGGCAGGAGGCGGCGGCGCGGGCAGCCGCCTGTTCGACATCCTTTGCAACGGCGTCCTGCTCGAGCGCGAACTCGACGTCTACCGCGAAGCCGGCGGCGCCTTCCGCGCCCTGCGGAAGGCCTATCGGGGACTGCGCCCCACCCCCAATGGCAAGCTCAGCCTGCAACTCGTCCCCGGCCGCAACTACGCCTTCCTCAACGCTCTCGAAATCCTCGACGAAGAACGCGCCCGCCCGGCCGGGCGCCCTCGGAAATAGCTGGTGGCGCACTTTATCAGACTGGTAGAATGGAACTTTGGCCCCTAAATCCCGTCCTGAGGCCGAAGGCATGAGAACCCTCTTTCTGAATCCGCCCTCCTTCGAGGGCTTCGACGGCGGCGCCAGCTCCCGGTGGCCGGCCACGCGCGAAATCGAATCCTACTGGTATCCGGTGTGGCTCTGCTACCCCGCCGGCATGCTTCCGGACTCGAAGGTCGTCGACGCGCCCCCGCACCGCATCTCCATCGAGCAGACCGTTCAGATGGCGAAGGAGTTTGAACTCCTCGTCCTGTTCACTTCCACCCCGGGCTTCGACGTCGACGTCCGCATGGCGGCGATGATGAAGGACTCCAACCCGAAGCTGAAGGTCTGCTTCGTCGGACCTCCCGTCACCACCGAGCCCGAGAAGGCGCTCGCGCACACGGCCATCGATTTCGTCATCCGCCGCGAGTTCGATCATCAGATCGTCGATTGCGCCAACGGCAAGCCCCTCGAAGAGATCCCCGGCGCCAGCTTCCGGAAGAACGGATCCTTCGTCCACAATCCCGAAGCCCCCTACATCGAGAACCTCGACGCCCTGCCCTGGGTCACCAAAGTCTACAAGCGCGATCTCGACTTCCGCCGCTACAACGTCCCGTTCCTGCTGAACCCGTTCATCAGCCTCTACACCTCGCGCGGCTGCCCCGCCATGTGCACCTTCTGCCTCTGGCCGCAGACGCACTCCGGCCACCGCTGGCGCCTCCGTTCAGTCGATGACGTCGCCGCCGAAGTGCAATGGGCGAAAGAGAACTTCCCCGGACTCAAGGAGATCTTCTTCGACGACGACACCTTCAACTACAAGGGCGCCCGCACCATCGAGCTGTGCAAAAAGCTGGCGCCTCTCGGCGTCACCTGGTCCTGCACCTCGCGCGTCACCACCGACTACGACACCTTGGCGGCGATGAAGGACGCCGGCGCGCGCCTCCTCATCGTCGGCTACGAGTCCGGCGACCCGCAGATCCTGAAAAACATCAAGAAGGGCGCCACCGTCGAGATGGCGCGCCGTTTCACGAAAAACGCTCACAAGCTCGGTCTCACCATCCACGCCGACTACATCGTCGGGTTGCCGGGAGAAACGCGCGAGTCCATCCGCCGCACCATCGAATTCGCCAAGGAACTCGACACCGAGACCATCCAGGTCTCGATCGCCCATCCGTATCCGGGCACCGAATTTTACGATCACGCGCAGAAGAACGGGCTCATCCAGCTCGGCGTCTCGATGACCGACGAGAGCGGCCATCAGCTTCCCAACATCGTCTATCCGGGGCTCGACCGCGCCGAGCTCGTCGATTGGGTGCAGCGGTTCTACGACGAATATTATTACCGCCCGAAGGCCGCCTTCCGGGTCGTGGCCAAAGCCGTGCTCAACGGCGACGTGAAGCGGCTTTACAAGGAGGCGCGCGAGTACCTCAGCCTGCGCGCCAAACGGAAACAGTTCGTGGCCGATCAGAAGGCGCGCACCGGTTCGGAACCCGCCCGGGAATCCGTTGCCGTCAGCGGGGACTGAACCGCAATGAAGGCCAGGGCGTTGTACCACACGGCCGCCGTCGTTCTGCTGAACGCCGCCGGCAACTTCGCCCTCTCCATCGGCATGAAGCGCGCCCCCGCCGCCGCCGGGCCGGTGTTGGCGCTGCTCGAACCCGCCGCCCTCGCCGGCATCGTTCTCCTGATCGCCTGGATGCTGCTCCGCCTCCGCCTCCTCCAGATCGCCGACCTCTCCTTCGTGCTGCCCCTCACGACCGTGGGTTACATTCTGAACGCCGCCATGGGCGCAGCCTTCCTCGGCGAGCAGGTCGGCTTGGCCCGCTGGGCCGGCGCGGCGCTGATCACGGGCGGCGCCGCGCTCACTTCTCTCACCCCGGCGGAAGGCAACGCGCCGCCCGGCGCCCGTCCGTCCTCCGCGCCCCGCGATGAGGAGGCCGCATGACGGCCCAATGGCTGCTCGTGGCTGCCGTGGTGGCCTGCACCGCCTGCGCCGATCTGCTCCAGTCCCACGGCATGCGCCGGGGCGGCGCCCGCTGGAAAGTCCCGCTGTCGATCCTCTTTCTCGCCGCTTCCTTCTTCTCCTTCACGCAACTGCTCCGCGTCGCCGACCTCTCCTTCGCCGTGCCCGCCACCGCGGCAAGCCTCGTCGTGGAAACGGTGCTGGCGCGTGTCGTGCTGAAGGAACCCGTGGACTGGAAGCGCTGGGGGGGCGCGCTGCTGGCCGCAGCCGGCGTCGCGCTGCTGGCCCTTTGATCGAATGGCTCCTGCTCGCGGCTGCGGCGGTGGCATTGCTCTACCAATCGGCGGCGCTGGCCGCTTCCGCGGTCTTTTTCCTTCGCACACGGCTCGCGCCCGCGCGGCCCCCCGCCGTGCTTCCGCCCATCTCCATTCTCAAGCCCGTCTACGGGCTCGATCCGCAACTCGAAGAAGCCGTCGCTTCGCACCTCAGGCTCGACTATCCCGAATACGAACTCCTGATCGGCTTCCAGCGCGCTGACGATCCGGCCATCCCTGTGCTCGAGCGGCTGCTCGCACAGCACCCGCAGGCGCAGGCCCGCATCGAGATCATCGGCACAGGCGCCCCGAACGCCAAGACCGGCGTGCTCGACGGCCTCAGCCGCAAGGCGCGCCACGATGTGCTCGTGATCAACGACGCCGACATTGTCGTGTCTCCGGGTTACCTGAAAACGCTCGTGGCAGGCCTCCATCAACCCGGCGCCGGCGTCGTCACCTGCCTGTACCGCGCCCGCGCCTCATCCCTGGCCGGCTGTTTTGAAGCGCTCGGCGTCGCCTCGGACTTCATGCCTTCCGCCCTTGTGGCGCCGTTCGCCGGCGTGCGCGAGTTCGGCTTCGGCTCAACGCTCTGTTTCCGCCGCGCGGATCTTGACGCCATCGGCGGCTTCGGCGCTTTCGACATGTACATCGCCGACGATTACCAGCTCGCCTCGCGCATCGTCGCGCTGGGACGGCGGGCGGTGTTCGCCGACACCCCTGTTACGACCTACTTCGCCGACCCCGGCTGGCGCGCCGTCTGGCGCCATCAGCTCCGCTGGGCGCGCACCATCCGCTTTTCCCGCCCCGGCGGATTCGCGGGCATGCCGGTGACGCACGCCGGCCTGTGGGCGCTGGCCAATCTCGCCTGCGGCAATGTGGGCGCCGCCGCGGCGCTGTGGCTGGCGCGCTGCGTCATGGGCGCCTTCGCCGGCTTCGCCGTCCTCGGCCACTGGCCCGCGCTCATCGCCGCGCCGCTCATCCCTCTCTGGGACCTCTTCGCCTTCGCCGTCTGGGCCGCCGCCTGGTGCGGCCGCACCGTCTGGTGGCGCGGCCGCCGGATCCGCCTCGGCAGCCAGGGAAGAATTGTCGAGCGTCATCCTGCGGCGGAGAAGAACGCGTAATAGGGCCCGCCCTTGCAGAGCCGCCAGGCGTACAGCGCCGCCTCCAGCGCGTGATAATCGCCCCACATCGACGACTCGCCCCGCGGCACGCGGCTTGCGTCCGGCATGCGGTCCCAGCCGTTCGGGCGGTGATACACCGAGTGCAGGATCAGGCCTTCGTGCCGCGCCTCCGTCGACAGGTACGGCTCGTCCAGCAACGTCTCCAGCACCGCCAGCCCCGCCCGGAAATAGCGGTCGTCGCCGAGATGCCGCCCCAGCCGCATCAGGCCCTGCGCGGCGATCGCCGCCGCCGAGCTGTCCGCCGGCTCGTGCGGATTGAACGGGTCCGCGGGGCGGCTGCGCCAGTCGCCGAGCTTCTCGAGCCGCGGCGCGCCTGTGTCCCAGTACGGGATTCCGTCAGCGGCCGTGTTTTCGAGATAAAAATCGCACGTGGCCTGCGCGGCCTTCAGCCACTCTGACCGGATCTCCGCCGTGCCGCCGTGCGCCCTCAGTTCCTCTTCCGGCAGCGTTTCCAGAAACTCGAGCTGCTCGGCGAATCCCAGCATCGCCCACGCCAGCCCTCGCGTCCAGGTCGAAAAGGGCGAGTAGCCCTGCTGCGAGTTCGGGCAGCGGTAGCGGCCGTCGTTCGTGTTGAAGATCGACTCGTGCGCCACGCGCCCGCGCACGTCGTAATGATCCCGGCCTTTCCCGTAGTACACCGAATAGCGCGCCGTCGCGCGCGCGTGATCCGCCAGCCGCCCGAGCAGCGGAATGCGCTCGTCGTTTTCCCCCATCAGCGCGTGGCCCAGACGGTGCGCCACGGCCAGCGCCCGCAGCGAGCGGATCGTGTCGACAAACAGCGAGTGCGGCCCGTTGAACGAGTAAATGTAGCCGCCCCCGCCATGAATGCGCGACCACCGGGCAGCCTGCACCGCCCCGCTGACCTTCAGCGCCAGCTCGTAATACCGCCGCTCCCACGGCTCTTCCGGAATGCGGCCTTCGTTCATCAGCCGCAGCAGATTCCCGTATGTGGAGATGTTGTTGAACCCGTGGTCATGCACCCCCATGTGCGTCAGGTGCTCGGCCATCCGCTCCACGGTGCGGCTGCGCCCCAGTTCGAGCATCCCCTCGTCTCCGGTCGCGTCGAAGACGAGCAGCGGCATCCCGAACTGAAACCCCTGCGTCCATTCCGTCCACCCGCGCGCGGTGTAGCGGCCGTCCACGGTGAACACCGGCGAGCCGCGCGAGGGATCCCATCCTGCATCGAGCCGCCGGACCTTCTCCCCGGCGAGATCGAACAGCCGTTCCAGCTTCTTCAGAAATGAGGGTGAATCCAGTGTGGGCGGGCTGGCAAGAATCATACGGCAATCACTCTCCCGGTGCGCGCGGCTTCATGAGCGGCCAGCGTGAGTTCGCATACGCGGAAGATCTCGCTGTGCGGCAGCGTCGTGGGCTTGCCCAGATAGACGTGATCCAGGAACTCGGCAAACAGCGAACCCGCCGCCGGCAGCTCCACCACCTTCTCCGGCTTGCGCGACGTCGTCAGCAGCGTAACGCCCGTCGCCGCCATGTACTCGGCTACGCCGCGCGTCCCGGCCAGCCGCAACCGGTCGTCGCCGTGCGAGCCTGCGGTGCCCGGCCGGCAATAATCCATGTGCAGGCACGCCGTGCCGCCGTTGTCCAGGCGGAACGAAGACGCTGTCGTCGTCTCCATCGCCCCCTGCCGCAGGTCTCCCGCTATGCCCTGAAATCCGCACACCGCCCGGAACTCCCGCCCGCTTGTCCACCGCATCAGGTCGATCATGTGGATGCCGATCCACAGAATCGTGCTCCCGTACGTCGAGCGGTCCCGCATCCACTTGGGACGCTGCCCCAGCACGTACGACTTCTGCGCCGAGATCTGAATCACTTCCCCGATGTCGCCGCAACCGGCGATCTTCTTCAGCGCCAGGAACGGCCGCTCCCACCGCATCGGCAGCAGCATGCCCAGCTTGACGCGGGGCCGCTTTTTCAGCTCCTGCCGGATCCGCTCGAGATCGCTCGAAGTCAGCGCCAGCGGCTTCTCGGCCACCACATGCAGGCCGCGGCGCAGGCACTCGAGAATCGCCTCCGCCCGGCGCCCGTTATCGTTACACACGCCGACGATGTCGGGCTTCGTCTCATCCAGCATCCGGCGCGGGTCGGAGTAGACGCGCGCCTTGCCCCGGGCGTATTTTTCCGCCGCGGCCCGGTTGGAGTGCTGCACACCGGCGATCTCCACATCCGGGTAGCTCGCCAGCGGCTTCGTGTACTCGCCCGCATGCCCGTCCAGACCCCACACCGCCACCCGCACCTTCCTGGGCAGCCGCACCATCCCGGGGGCGCCCGCCGCCGGGGCCGCCAGAAAGGCCCTGCGGCTTAGAGAGGAATCCGCGGCAACTGACATACCCGTATTCTGTCAGACCTCCGGCGAAAGACGGAAGTCCGGCGCCGGGTCGCCCACGGCGAAATGATAGACCGCCTGCTCCGGCCCCCGCGGATCAAGCCCCAGCCACGCGTGGACGTGGTCGTCGTAGAACGCCCCGATCCCCGTGCCGCGGAATCCGAACGCCTCCGCGGCCAGATACAGCCGCTGTCCCAGCGCTCCCGCCTCGTGATGCACAAACCGGTAGGCCCGGTTGCCGTACAGCGCCGCCGCCCGCCCGAAGTCCGCCGCAAAGCTCGCCATGAAACACGCATGCCCCGCCAGATCCTGCCCCAGGCTCAGCGCGGCTGCCGCCACGCGCTGATCGCCTTCGCGCACCCGGCGCAGTTCTCCCTTCTCCAGCCTGTACAGCCCCGGCTCGATCCCTTCCACCCGGTGCACAAACAGAAATGCGGAAACGTACGGCCCGCCCCAGTCCGCCGCCGGCGGCTCTTCCAGCAGCCCGCACATGGCCTCAAACGCCTCCCGCGGCAGCCTCCGGCCCTCAGGCAGAAAGTCCAGCGCGGAGCGCCGGCGCCGCGCCAGCGCGCCGTAATCGCCATGCCGCCATTTCACCAGCCGCGGCGCGGGCGGCGGAGCCTCGGGCGCGCCTCCCAGCGTCGCCTCGTGCATCCGCCGCGTCAGCGGGTAATCCACCGCTTCCTCCGACAGGCGGTTCGCCCGGCCCGGCGTCCATAAAACATTTTTTCCCGTTCCTGTTCCGGCCTCCGGCCGCAGCTCCGCCACGAGCATCGGCTGCTCGTCTCCCGCCAGCCGCAGCGCCGCGGCCAGCCGCCGGTCGTCGAACAGCCCCCGCGCGCGCGAAGGCCAGCCCAGCGCGCCTGCGGCGTACTGCACGGCCAGCATCGCGTGGCCGAGATCGAGATTCACATAGCGGTATGCCCGCTCCCGGTACTTCCACGCCTCCCGCCAGAAGATCGACGTGAGGATCACCGCCAGCGGCGCGCCAGACGGGATGTCCTCAACGGCGCCCCGCGCCCGCCGCTCCGCCGCGTGCCTCGCCGGGCTGTAGTGATACAGCCCGTCCTCCCAGCCCGCCAGCCCCCGCGTCACGAAGTGGAACTCCGTCGGATGCAGGTTGCCCGAAGACGGATTCACGCGCAGCGCGTAGCGGCCGCCCCCCGCAGCCTGCTTGGTGGCGCTGATCGCGCAGGAGTAATAAAACAGCGCCGAGACCGCCTCCGCGCCCGCTGCCCCCGGCGCGAGACGCGGGTCGGCGGGCAGCTCCGCCACCGGCGCGCCTTCGTAATGCCGGAACGGCGCCGGCATGTTCGCCCAGTCGAGAAAGTGGCGCGAAGCGCGCAGCCGCTCCGGCGTGTGCTTGGTGGCTTCGTGATACTCGGCCAGTTCGGCGGGCGACATGAAAAGCTCGCTCACGGGCGCGGTTCGTAGAAGCTCAGCGAGTTGTCGCCTTGGCTCAGAATCCGCACGCGCTTCAGAAGCCCGTACGCGTTCCGCAGATGATGCGTGAACTTCGACGCATGCTGCACGATCACCAGCGGGCGCGGATTCCCCCCCAGCGCCTCCAGGCACAACTCGTACTCCCGCTCGCGCGGATACGGCGGATCCAGAAACACGATATCGGCCTCGAACTTCGTGATCACCGGCGCCGCGCTGCCCGGATGAACTTCGCAGCGCGCGGCGATGTCCAGCAGCTCGATGTTCTCCTCCAGCGCCCGCAGCGCCGGGCGGCTCTTCTCGAGAAATATCGCCCGCCGCGCCCCGCGGCTCAGCGCTTCGATTCCCACGCTGCCCGAGCCCGCATAGGCGTCCAGAAACACCTTCCCTTCGATGCGCGGGGCCAGAATGTTGAACAGCGCCTCCCGCAGCCGGTCCGGCGTCGGCCGCACCCTGTCGCCCTGCGGCGCCTTCAGCCGCCGTGAGCGGAATTCTCCACCGATGACTCTCATTCCTGTCCCGTGCTTCCTTTCACCGTCCTGTCCATCTCTCATCCCACCAGCGCCAGCCCGTACCGCCGCTGCCAGTGTTCCCGCACATACCGCATCGCCTGCTCGTACTCCTCTCTCGACGGCGGCCGCGCCGCGAACTCCTGCGCCTCCCGCCGTGCCGCCTCCAGAATGTCGTGATCCCGGATCAGGTTCCCGATGCGGAACACGGGCAGCCCGCTCTGCCGCGTCCCCAGAAACTCGCCCGGTCCGCGCAGCTTCAGGTCCATCTCCGAAATGTGGAAGCCGTCGCCGGATTCCACCAGCGTCCGGATCCGCTCCCGTGCCGTCTCCGCCAGCTTGTCCGTCACCAGAATGCAGTAGCTCTGCGCCCCCCCGCGCCCCACCCGCCCCCGCAGTTGGTGCAGCTGCGCCAGCCCGAACCGCTCCGCGTTCTCGATCACCATCACCGTCGCGTTCGGCACGTCCACGCCCACTTCCACCACCGTCGTCGAAACCAGCGCCTGCAGTTCGCCCCGCTTGAAGGCGTCCATCACGCGGTCCTTCTCCTCCGCCGGCATGCGCCCGTGCAACAGCCCGATCCGCAGGCCGGGGAACACGTGCTGCGTCAGCTCGCGGTAGCCCGCCTGCGCCGCCTTCAGCGCCGTCGCCTCGTTCTCCTCGATCGCCGGATACACGATGTAAGCCTGCCGCCCCGCCTGAATCTCCCGCAGCAGGAAGCTGTACACCTGCTCGATCTCGTCCTTCGTCTTGTGGATCGTCCGGATCGGCTTCCGCCCCGGCGGCAGCTCGTCGATCACGCTCAGATCCAGGTCTCCGTACACGGTCAGCGCCAGCGTGCGCGGAATCGGCGTCGCCGTCATCACCAGCACGTCGGGCGTCACGCCCTTCTGCTGCAGCGCCTTCCGCTGCAGCACGCCGAAGCGGTGCTGCTCGTCGATGATCGCCAGCCCCAGCCGCGCGAACGCCACGTCCTCCTCCAGCAGCGCGTGCGTTCCGATCACGATCTGCGCGAACCCCGTGGCCGCGGCCCGCTTGTTCAGCTCCTTCTCCTTCTTCGCCTGCGATCCCAGCAGCAGCGCAATGTTGTAGCGCAGCGGCTCGAAGATCCTGCGGAAATTCAGCCAGTGCTGCGTGGCCAGGATCTCGGTCGGCGCGAGAATCGCCGTCTGATAGCCGTTTTCCACCGCGATCACCGCCGCCTGCGCAGCCACGATCGTCTTGCCGCTTCCCACATCGCCCTGCAACAGCCGGTTCATCGGCGCGCCCGAGGCCATGTCCCGCGCGATTTCTCCCAGCACGCGCTTCTGCGCCGCCGTCGGCTTGAACGGCAGCATCTTCTTGATCTGCTCCCGCACCCGCTCCGTCAGCTGAAACGAAATGCCCGCCGCGCTCCGCTCTTCGTCCCGCTTCAACGCCAGTCCCGCCTGCAGCCAGAAAAACTCCTCGAAGATCAGCCGCGCCTGCGCCGGCGTGCGGAACGCGTTCAGCAGCCGCAGGTCCGTCTCCGGCGGCGGGAAGTGCAGCCCGCGCAGCGACTCCGCCAGCCCGGGCAGCCGCATCCGCCTCCGCACCGATTCCGGCAGCGGGTCCTCCGCCTCGCCCAGCGCCGCCGTCAGCCGGTACAGCACGTTGCGGAACACGCGCGCCGACACCTTCCCCGCCGCTTCATACACAGGCACGATCCGCCCCGTGTGCAGCCCGGCTTCCTCCTCGTCCTCCTCCCCCCGCAGGATCTCGAACTCCGGATGCAGCATGATCAGCCCGCCCTGATACGCGTCGAACTCCACCTTGCCGTACAGCGCCACGCGCAGTCCCGGCTGCAGGACGCCCGCCAGGTACTGCGCGTGGAACCACCGCGCCGCAAGCGGCGCCCGCGATCCGTCGGTGAACACCGCCTCGATCATCCCCAGGTCGCGGCGCCGGAACCGCGGCGCTTGCACTCGCTTGACCGCCGCAATCACGGTCGCCGTCTCGCCCGGCGCAAGCTCGCTCACCGGCTTCAGGTTCGACCGGTCCTCGTAACGGAACGGCGCGTAGTACAGCAGGTCGCCCGCCGTCTCGATGCCTCTCGCCTTCAGTTCCTCGGCGCGCCTCGGGCCGACCCCCTTCACATACTGCACTGGCGTGGAAAAATCGGGTGACACGGCGTGAAACGGTGGAAATCCCAGTGTACGAAAGGCGGCTCTTCGGTTGGCGCACGTGCGCCGCGCCCCGCTAAGATAGCCTTGATGCCGCCGCGGACGCCCACGCTGATCCAGCTCCTCGGCCTGCTGGTGACGCTCGCCGCCGTCGGCTCCTTCTCCGTCTTCACGCTCCGCCAGGTCGAGCAGCTCCGCCGCCTCGGCTCCGACATCGTAGACCGCAACCGCCGCGACTCCCTCCAGCTCATCCGCATCCAGGACGACGTCGCCCAGATCGGTCTCGCCCTCCGCGACATGGCCGAAGGCGCCGAGCCTTATCCCCTGGAGGCTTACCGCCCGCAGTTCCAGCGGCTCCGCGAGGATCTCGAAAACGCCCTCGCCCTCGAAGCCAGGCTCATGCCCGCCACCCGCACCGCCGCCCAGCAGCGCCTGCTCGAGACCGTCTTCTCCCGCTTCTGGAGCGTCGTCGACGAACTCTGGCAGCTCGCCTCCGAGGGCAAGCCCGAAGCCGCGCACGCCCTCATCCGCACGCGCATCGAGGCCGAGCGCGCCACGCTCGCCACCCTCATCTCGCGCCTCCTCATTCAGAACAACGAAGCCGAAGCGGCGGCAGTCGAGGAGATCCAGGCCATCCACTCCAGGGTCGAGCGCAGCCTGTATTTTCTGCTCGCCGCCGTGCTCGCCGCCATCCTCATCACCGGCTCGCTCGTCATCTGGCACGACCGCCGCATGTTCGCCCAGGTCTCCCATCTTTCCCAGCAGCGCAAGGAGCTCGCCGGCCGGATCATCCGCGTCCAGGAGGATCTGTTCCGCACGCTCGCGCGCGAACTGCACGACGAGTTCGGCCAGGTGCTCACTGCCGTCGGCATGATGCTCCTGCGCGTCGAAAAGCGCCTCCCCGAGGGCGCGCCCGGACGCGAAGACCTCCGCGAGGTCCGCGAAATCGCCAACCAGACCCTCGACCGCGTGCGCGGCATGTCCCAGATGCTCCACCCGCCTGTGCTCGACGACTATGGACTCGAGCGCAGCATCGAGTGGTACCTGGGCCAGTTCGAAAAGCAGACCGGGCTCCGCGTCCATTACGAAAAGAGCGGCGTGGCTCCCTGGATCGGTGATTCCGTCGCCATCCACATGTACCGCATCCTTCAGGAGTCGCTCAATAACGTCGTGCGCCACGCCCGCGTCGCCGAAGCCTGGGTGCGCGTCCGCTACAGACCGGAGAAAATGGAAATGGAGATCGAAGACCACGGCGTCGGACTCCCCGACAGGCCCCAGGAAAGCGGTCTCGGCATGATCGGCATGCGCGAGCGCGCCGAACTGCTCGGCGGCCGCATCGAGTTTCAGCGCAGGTCCGGCGGCGGCACCGTCGTCCGCGTGGAAGCGCCGCTGGGCGTGAAGGGAGGCAAGGGATGAACAAGATCCGCGTGCTCTTGGCCGATGACCATTCGCTCGTCCGCAAAGGTTTCCGGCGCATGCTCGAAGACGACCCCGGCATCGAAGTCGTGGGCGAAGCTGCCACCGGCTTGCAGGCAGTCGAAGAAGCCGAACGCCTCAAGCCCGACATCGTCGTCATGGACCTCGCCATGCCGGAGCTTGACGGCATTCAGGCTGCCAGCCAGATCCTGAAAAAGCTGCCCGGCGCCGGCATCCTGATGCTCTCGATGTATTCCGAGGACACTTACGTCCGCAACGCCTTCGCCGCCGGCGTCAAAGGATATCTTCTGAAGAACGCCCTCGAAGTCGACCTGCCTTATGCGATCAAGGAGGTCGCCGCCGGCCGCACGGTCATCGCCCCGGGGCTCGCCCCGCCCAGCCAGCAGGAAACCCCGAGCGACTTCGAAAAGCTCACCCAGCGCGAGCGCGAAGTCCTGCAGCACATCGTCCAGGGCCGCTCGAACAAGGAAATCGCTTCGATCCTCGGCCTCAGCGTCAACACCGTCGCCGTCCATCGCGCCAATCTCATGCAGGCCCTCGGCATCCACCGCACCGCCGACCTCGTCGTCTACGCCATCAAGAAGGGCCTTGTCACCCTCCCCGAAGGGCCTCTGCCGGAGAACTAGCGCCAGATGCTGCGGCGGGAATTCCTCTCAGGGCTCGGGGGGCTGATCGCGGCGCCTGCCTTCGCTCAGCAAAAGCCGGGATTCCGGTTCACGGACGTCACCCGCGCCGCGGGCATCCATTTCCTCCACAATTCCGGCGCCTTCGGCCGCAAATATCTGCCCGAAACCATGGGCTCCGGTTGCGCCTTCTTCGATTACGACGGCGACGGCTGGCAGGACATCCTTCTCATCAATGCCATGGACTGGCCCGGCCACAGGCGCCGCCGCGCCACTCTCAAGCTCTACCGCAACAACCGCAACGGCGCCTTCACCGATGTCACCCGCGCCGCGGGTCTTGACGTCGAAATGTACGGCCTCGGCGTCGCCATCGCCGATTACGACAACGACGGCCACCCCGACATCTTCGTCTCCTGCCTCGGCCAGAGCCGGCTGTTCCACAACACCGGCAGAGGGACCTTCGTCGATGTCACGCGCTCCAGCGGCCTTTGGGGACATCATGGCTTCTCCACCTCGGCCATGTGGTTCGACTACGACCGCGACGGCCTGCTCGACCTCTTCGTCACCAATTACGTGCGCTGGACCCAGGATGGCGACATCTTCTGCTCCTTCGACGGCAACAGCAAGGCCTACTGCACCCCCGAAGCCTACCGCGGCGTCACCTGCTGGCTCTTCCGCAACCGCGGCGACGGCACGTTCGAGGATGTCACCGCCAAGGCAGGCGTGCTCGACACCACTTCCAAGTCCCTCGGCGTCACGCTCCTCGACTTCAACAACGACGGCTGGCCCGACGTCTTCGTCGCCAACGACACCCAGCCCAACAAGCTTTATACCAATCTCCGGAACGGCCGTTTCCTCGAACAGGCCGTCCGCATCGGCCTCGCCTTCAGTGAAGATGGCCGCGCCCGCGCCGGCATGGGCGTCGA
Organism: Arcobacter sp.; assembly: GCA_020723085.1. Classification (GTDB taxonomy): domain Bacteria; phylum Acidobacteriota; class Terriglobia; order Bryobacterales; family Bryobacteraceae; genus JANWVO01. The sequence goes on along the minus strand of DYJN01000007.1, from coordinate 52,258 downwards.
CGCCGCCGACGTGGACAACTCCGGCCTCGTCTCCATCATCGTCACCAATTTCGACAACGAGATGATGGGCCTCTACCGCGGCACGCGCGACGGCCAGTTCGTGGACCGCGCCCCGCAGTCCGGCATCGGCCAGGCTACCCGCCATTCCCTCGGCTTCGGCTGCTTCTTCTTCGACCCCGACCTCGACGGCATGCTCGACCTCCTCATCGTCAACGGCCACATCGACGAATCCATCAGCCGCGCCCGCCGCAACGTCACCCACGCCCAGCCCCCTCACCTCTTCATGAACGACGGCCACGGCAACTTCCGCGACTTCAGCCGCCTCGCCGGGGATTCTTTCGCCGCCCCCAAGGTCGCCCGGGGCGCCGCTTACGGCGATTTTGACAACGACGGCGACCTCGACGTCCTCATCACTACCAACAACGGCCCCGCATACCTCTTCCGCAACGACCTCGACAACGGCCACCGCAGCGTCCGCCTCCGCCTCATCGGCACCAAGTCGAACCGCGACGCCATTGGCGCCGTTGTCAAGTTCGAAGCCTCCGGCCTCGCCGGCTCCCGCACCGTCAAGTCCGCTACCGGCTACCTCTCCCAAAGCGAGCTCCCCGTCACCATCGGACTCGGCCGCCGCGACGCCCTCCGCCGCGTCACCGTCTTCTGGCCCAGCGGCCGCATTGAGGAGTTCAAGAACCTAAAGGCCGGTAACCGTCTTGTAATTGAAGAAGGCAAAGGACTTAGGCCGGATCGCGCCTGACACTCCCCGTACCGCTGGGACGAATGTACTAGTGAATCCGTCACGGTACGAGTACATCTTTGTTCTTGCGAATCAACCCTGTAGCCTTGGGTTAGGCCCTCGTTTCACCGGGCCCCTCAGGGCTGTCCGCCATCCCGCGGCCCCTTGAGTTTGAAAAGGCGGCCAGATTGAGAGTCACGATTCGGCTCCGGAAAAATCAGCGCATAACCATCCGGCGGCATCAGCCCGCGGGCGGCTGGGCGCCCTTCCTCCTCGCTGGGCTTCTCCTCGCCGGGGCAGCCGGAATCGTCGCTGTCTGGCATGCCAGGCAATCCGCCGAACTCGCCGGCGCAACCCTGGAGGGCCCTCTCTCGAGCTATCTTGACCGGCTCGTGCAGCGCAGGGCGAGGCTGCCGGAACGCCTCGTATATCCGTACTCCGTCATCCCCGGCGGCGTCGCATCGCCTGAGGAGGTGCTCGAAGCCGCGCAGCGCGATCCCGTCGTGGCCCGCCATTATGCCGGTTTCGATCCCCGCCGCGCGCGCGTCGCCACGCTCCGCCAGCCGCGGCTCGCCTACGTCTCTTACCGGATCAGGGACCGCGTGTTCTTCACGAAGAAACCCGTGCGGCTGTTCGCCGGAGAACAGGTCATCACGGACGGCAAGACTACCATCCGCGCCCGCTGCGGCAACAAGGTCGAAGAGGCGCCTCAGATGGCCGTCAGTCCCGAGGAGCCGCCTGAAGAGATTCTGAACACGCCTAAACTGGAAGCCGAGCCGGAACGCGCCGTGCCCGTGGCCCCCGGACTGACAGCCGAGGCGCCGGAAAAGGAGACGCCGTTGGCGGCGGTCACGCCTCCGCCCAGCTTTGCGCCCCTTGATATGCCTGTGCGCGGTGGGGGTGGCACATGGCTGACGCCTCCGATTCCTGGCCCCGGGTTCGCGCCTCCTGCCGCAAGCCCCGGCGGTCCCGCACCGGCTCCGCCGCCCGGCACTCCCGGACCGGAACCGGGCACGCCACCACCCGTAATTCCCCCTCCGCCTGTAGTAGTCGTGCCTCCTCCCCTGACGCCGCCTCCCCCGGTCGCCCCGCCGCCGTCCACACCCCCGGGGACGGCGCCTCCCGGCACGCCTCCGGCGGCTCCTCCCGGTTCGCCATCGACGCCTCCAGCTACGCCGCCCGGAACGCCGGGGATTCCGCCCGTGTCCCCGCCCGTGGCGCCCCCATCCGCGCCCGGGACGCCTTCCGTGACCCCGCCGCCCGCCGTGCCGCCGTCAAATCCGGGATCGCCGCCTGCACAGCCGCCTGCCGGAGGCGAAGTGCCGCCGCCGGGTCCGCTCCCGCCGCCGGTGCTCCCGCCGCCGCCGTCGAACCCGGAATCGCCATCGTCGGAGCCGCCGCCGGAAATTGTCATCCCGCCTCCGGAAGCCGAGCCGCCCCCCGGCCTGCCCGAGCCGCCACCCATTCCGGAGCCGTCCACCTATGCTTTGGTTGCGGCAGGGCTGCTCGTTCTCGCCGGAGTCCGGCGTTTGAAGCGGCGTCCGCAGTAGCGGCGAACCCGCCGGGCCCTGCGCGGTAGAATGAGCATTGCCGCTCAGCGCAACCGCGCGTACGGAGACGCCCTCTCCCCAGCGCTCTGGAGACTTGCATGAACCGTAGATCTTTTCTCGCCGCCGGAACTGCTTCCACCTTCGCCCAACCCGCCACGGTCCGCCTCGGCATCATCGGCTGCGGCTGGTGGGGCGGCGTCGATCTCCGCGCCGCCTACCAGTCCGGCGGCGTCTCCTGCGCCGCCTTGTGCGACGCCGATTCAAAAATGCTCGATGACATGGCGGCGCTCGTCGAAAAACAGGAAGGACGCCGTCCGCGCCTTTACAAGCATTACGAGGAGATGCTCGAAGCCGGCGGCATCGATGCCGTCATCCTCGCCACGCCTCCGCACTGGCACGCCCTGCCCTTCCTCGCCGCCTCCCGCCGCAAGCTCGCCATCTACGCCGAGAAGCCTCTCGCCTACGACATCCGCGAGGGCCGCGCCATGGTCAACGCCTGGAAGAAAGCGGGCAACCTCGTTCAGGTCGGCTTCCAGCGCCGCCAGAGCGATGCCTTCGCCGCTGCCGGCGCCTACATTCGCAGCGGCGCCCCCGGCCGCCCCGTGCAGGTGGATGTCAACATCCACTACACCGCCGTACCCCTCGACAACACACCCCAAGCCCCTCCCCCCACTCTCGATTGGGACCTGTGGTGCGGCCCCGCCCCCAAGCTGCCTTATTCGCCCAATGTCGGCCACCGCGCCTGGCGCCTCGAGCAGACCACCGGCAACGGCCACCTCGTCGATTGGGGCATCCACCTGATCGACGCCACCCGCGTCCTGCTCGGTCTCGGCATGCCGAAGAAGATCACCGCCGCCGGCGGCATCTACCATTACAGGGGCCGCATCACTACGCCGGACACCCTCACGGTTCATTTCGAATTCGATCAGTGCCCCGTCGTCTGGCGCCACCGCCTGTGGGGCGCCGTCGAACGCGACCCCGAGTTCTCCAACGGCGTCACGGTCTTCTGCGAAAAGGAGACCATCTTCGTCACCGACCAGCGCTGGATCGTGCTTCCCAGGGGCAAGAACGCCCAGCGCCGCGTCCACGACATCACCCCGCCCGCCGATCTGAGCCGCAGACACATGCGGCAGTTCCTCGAATGCGTGCGCTCGTCAAAGCCCCCGGTCTGCACGCCCGAGGACGCCTTCCGCTCCACCGCTGCCGTTCAGCTCGGCATGATCGCTTACAGGGCGGGGCGCGCCATCGAGTGGGATGAGCAGAACGAGCGCATCCCCAATGACCCCGCGGCCCACGCCATGCTGAAACGCGAATACCGCGCCCCTTACAGGCGCCCATGGGGCTGAGCCGTACAATGAATCGCAAGGAGGCTTGATGAGCGATCCCGTTGTCCCGTTGACGCTGGAAGGCGCTGCCGTCCTTCATCAGATGTTCCGCATCCGCTGGGATGAATGGCGGGCGCTGGACGCCCACTCCCGCCACGTCGCCCTGGAAGAGGCCGGCGAGTGGCTCCAGATCAAGGAGGGCGCCGAAGGCGGCGAACAGTCCGCCGCCTACGCCTTGCTCGGCCACAAAGCCGACCTCCTCCTGCTCCACTTCCGCCGCGACTTCACCGGCTTGCTCGAAGCCGAGCAGAACGTCCGCCAGGCCCGCATCGGGCGCTATCTTGAGCTCGCCCACTCCTTCCTCAGCGTCGTCGAACTCGGCCTGTATGAGTCCACCCGCAAGATTCACGAGGAACTCGCCGCCCGCGGCCTCGCCCCCGGCACTCCCGAGTGGGACGCCGCCGTCGAGGAGACCCTCGACCGCCAGCGCAAAGCCATGGCCTCCCGCCTCTGGCCCGAGATCCCCGAAAGCCGCTACATCTGCTTCTATCCCATGGACCGCCGCCGCGGCGAGCAGAAAAACTGGTATCAGGTCCCCTTCGCCGAGCGCCAGCGCATGATGCACGAGCACGGCCTCGTCGGCCGCAAATATGCAGGCTCGGTGCGCCAGATCATCTCCGGCGCCATCGGCCTCGACGATTGGGAGTGGGGCGTCGACCTCTTCTCCGACGATCCGCTCGCGTTCAAGCGCCTCATCTACGAAATGCGCTTCGATGAGATCAGCGCCGTTTACGGCTCCTTCGGCCGTTTTTTCATCGGCATCCGCGCCCCCAGCGAAAAGATGGACGCCCTCATGCGCGGCGACGTCCGCGGCGCCATCGGCTGACCCGGAAACTCGCCCGCGCGCCAGGGCTTGACGGCGCCCCCGTGACTGTCCGGAACCTCGGCATGGAGGGAAACCGGCTCAAGCGGCGCTGGTCGCGGAAGCGGCGCGGCAGCGGCGGGCTTTCGGCCGTTTTGCGGCCGCCCTCGCGCGCGCCGTTTGCTGCCGCCCTATCGCAGCGGCTGCATCCGCACTGTGGTTTTCCCGCCCCGCATTCCCCTCTCGCCTGCCCGGGGGCCGCGTTCCGCCGCAGTGTTTCCCCGCCGCCCTCCCAGGCAATCAGGCATGCGTACACCCGCGGGAAGGCCCCGTTTGGTGCAAGAAACAGGAGTTCTCGCAAATGTTTCGGCCGGATTTTCTCTTCCCGCAACAAAAAAGCGGCCCGGCGAGGGAGGCGCGCCGGGCCGTCCAGCACAGGAGGTAGACGGATTTCAGAACTTTCCTTCCGGCGCGGTCACCCGCCGCGCCCGCGGCGCGCGCCGGATCGCCGGCGGCTCATCCAGCGTCGCCTGCACCGTCATCTCTCTCTTGTCGCGCACCACGGCCACCGGTATCGTCTTCTTCGACGCATCCCGCAGCGCCGCCGTGATGTCGCGAGGCTCGTCCACCTTGCGCTCGCCGACCTTCACGATCACGTCGCCCGCTTTCAGCCCAGCCTTCTCCGCGGGCGTTCCCTTCAGCACGCTGCGCACCAGCACGCCTTCCTTCACCCCGAAGTAATCCCCCAGCTGCGATCCTTTCAACGACTCGCCTTCGATGCCCAGCGCCCCAGCGCGCCAGCTCATCGTGACTCGGGGCACGTCGTGGAGCGAGCGCAGCCCCCTCTCGATGCGGAGCCTGATGTCCTCGTCCAACTTCGGCCCCGGAAAATTGTACGAACGCCCTTTCCGCTCCGCCACCGTCGCCGTCAGCGTCTGCGTCGATCCGTTGCGGAACACCGTCAATCGAACCGTGCGCCCCGCCGGCGTCTCCCGCACGAACCGCACAAACTGCTGCGTCCCTTCCACCCGCTGCCCGTTGTATTCGAGCACCACGTCGCCCGGCTTCAGCCCCGCCTTCTCCGCCGGGCTCTCCGGCTCCACCGCCGTCACTTCCACTCCATGCTCTTCTTTCAGCTTCAATGCCTTGGCGCGCTCCGGCGTGATCTCCTTCACGCCCACGCCCAGAAACGTCCCGCCGCTCTGGAAAAAGATCATCGTATCCGGCGGCAGAGGCGGCGCCGGCGGCTGCATGGCCGCTTCCGGCTCCTGTTCGCTCCATGAAAACATCGGCTGTCCGGCGGCTGGAGCCGTGGTGAATACAAGCGCAGCGATGGCCGCCGCGCCGGTTTGCATCAGGCGATTCCCGAGGACTTTCATGGCAAAACTACCTCATTCTCCCGGCCGGTCCGGCACGCTGTAGCACGCCCTTTCCACCGGTCCGCTTCCTGTTTCCGCTCTTTCAGACGGGCCACCGGCCCAAACGTCTTGCCCCGCCGGCCACGGATTCCCTCCTGCCTTGCCTTTCTCCGGCTCCGCTGTTAGTCTGTGCTCGATGCAAAGGCGCTCATTCCTCACCTTTGCCGGCATGGCGGCTGCCCACCGCGTCTTCTCGCAGAGTTCCCGCCCTCCAAACATCATCATCGCCCTCTGCGACGACCTCGGCGCCGGCGATCTCGGCTGCACCGGACACCCGTGGATCCGCACTCCGAACCTGGACCGCTTCGCGGGCGAAGGCATCCGATTCACGCAGTTCTACGCCGCCGCGCCCGTCTGTTCCCCGTCCCGCGCCGGACTCCTCACCGGACGCACGCCCAACCGCTGCGGCATCTATGATTGGATTCCCGCCGGCAGCCCCGTGCACTTGCGCGAATCCGAGACCACCCTCGCCTCCCTGCTGCGCGAGCGCGGCTACGCCACCTGCCTCTCCGGCAAATGGCACCTGAACGGCAATCAGAATGTCGATGGCCCCGGCTCGCCCTCCCGCCACGGCTTTAGCCACTGGTTCGCCACGCAGAACAACGCTGACCCATCCCATCTGAACCCCGTCAACTTCTTCCGCAACGGGCGCCCCGCCGGCGAACTGAAAGGTCTCTCCGCCGATCTCGTCGTCGATGAAGCCGTGCGTTGGATGGAGTCCATTCCCCGCAGCCGGCCCTTCTTCCTCTATCTCGCCTTCCACGAACCCCACGAGCCCGTCGCCTCCGCACCGGACCTCACCGGTCTGTACCCGCAGGCGCAAAAGCAGGGCGAGGCGCTCTACTATGCATGCGTCACTCAAGTCGACCGCGCGTTTGGACGCCTTCTCTCGGCTCTCGATCAGCGCGGCGCCCGCGAAGACACGCTCGTGTTCTTCTCGAGCGACAACGGTCCCGAATGGCTCAACCGCTACCCGCGAGCCTGGCGCTCCCACGGCAGCCCCGGACTTCTCCGCAGCCAGAAGCTCTCCCTTTACGAAGGCGGCATCCGCGTGCCCGGCTTCCTCCGTTGGCCGGCCCGCGTGCGTCCCCATCAACTCGTCCAGACCCCGGCCAGCCTGCTCGACCTCCTGCCCACCATCTGCAGCCTCGCCGGCGCCCGCCTGCCCGCAAAGCCGCTCGACGGCGAGAGCCTTGCCACTTGGCTGACCTCGCCTCAGCCGGCGCGCTCCCGCCCGATTCACTGGCATTACTTCAACGCCATCGATCCCCCTCGCGCGGCCCTGCGCGACGGCGACTGGAAGATCCTCGGCGCCGGCGAAGCGCCGGGACCGCGCCGCCCCGGCGGCGGCTTCCGCCCCGAAGACCTGCCTCTCATCAAGAACGTCCCGCTCACCCGCTTCGAACTCTACAACGTCCGCGAAGACCCCCGCGAAGAGCGCAACCTCTGGGACTCCGAAACGGACCGCGCCCGCCGCATGGCCAGGATGCTCGAAGAAATCGACGCTCAGATCCGCGTCGAAGCCCCCTCCTGGTAACCCCTCCGCCGGTCCCGCGCAACCCCCACGGCCCATCCCCCCGGCAACGGAGTTCCTCGGGCCAAGGCGGCAGCTGGACCGGCGGATCTCCCAACTGAAGGAGACGGCCTGATCTGCCCCTCCCACACGATATTTGCCATCACGCCTGCGGTTCCGGCGCTTTCGGGATTTCGGTGAGAACCCCGGACCGGGCTGCCCTTTTCGCCAGGTTGTCTCAAACAAAAAGGGCGTCCTGCGGGACGCCCCATTGAACATCAGAGTGAAGCAGACCGCTGAGCGCCAGCCGGCCGGAGGAAGCCCGCCCGGCGCCGCCGCGCCTTACTTCTTCTTCGCTGCCGGCTTCTTTGCGGCTTTCTTCACGGCGGTCTTTTTGGCCGCCTTCTTCGCCACAGCTTTCTTCACCACGGCCTTCTTCGGGGCGGCTTTCCTGGGCGCGGCC
>DYJN01000007.1:40224-44294 GCA_020723085.1 Arcobacter sp. | reverse complement strand
TCTTCACGGCCTTCTTCACGGCCTTCTTCGCCGCCTTCTTCACAGCCGGGGCCTTTTTCGCCGCAGCTTTCTTCGGAGCGGCTGCCTTCTTTTGCGCAGCCTTCTTGGTTGCAGTCTTCACTGTTTTCTTTGTTACCTTTCGAACGGCAGTTGCCGGTTGTTTCGCCGCTTTTGCGGCGGTTTTCCCCGGTTTGGGCCGGGAAACTCGTGCCGGGGCTTTGGCCGGACGCGCGGGCTTGCGCGCCTCCGGACGCGCCTCCTTTGGGGGCGGCGCTGCAGCCGGCGCAGGCGCGGGCGCGGGCGCCGCCTGGGGTTCAGGCGGCGGTGCGGCGGCCTGCGGCGGCTGTTCGGCGGCAGCCGGGGCGGCGGGCGGCTCCGGCGCGGCCGGCTTCGGCTCCACCTCGAGCGCCTCCGGCCCTTCTTCCATCTCCTCAACCTCTCCTACGCTGTCGTCGCTGAGAGCGGAATCGAAATCCGTCTCCTCGTCGTAGGAGTCAAACGGCTTGGCGATCCATTGACTCATAACACGGTCCTCCCTGCAGGCCGAATCATGATTAGCATAACTTGTTTTAACTGCCATGGGAAGAGGCAGCCGGCGAGGCCTGTGCCAGGAGAGGCCGTTCTAGCGCCTTGCGGCTGTCCGGCGCGGGGCCGGTTTGCGGGCCGCGGAAGCGCGCACGGACGGCGGCTTCTTCGCCCGGGAGCGGGCAGCCACCGCGCTGCGGGACTTCGCGCGGTGCGCGCCCGGTATCCTGGCCCTGGCGCGGGCAGCCACCGCGCTGCGGGACTTCGCGCGGTGCGCGATCCGGCTCTTCCGCGCCGCCTTCGACGCGGAGACGGGCACGATGACGAAAGCCCCTTCTTCGAGCTTCTCCAGGTCGTTCGCAGCGGCGATCTGCGCGGCGGATGTCCCATAGCGCCGGGCGATCGAAGCAGGCGTATCGCCGCCGTTGAACCGGTGCAGCCGCGCCACGGTCCGCTTCGCCTCCGGCACCAGGTTCAGCGCCGCCAGCACTGCGGACCCGGTGCCGCGCGGCAGCCGGATCTCATGGCCCCCCGGCGCCGTTGAACCCAGCAGCCCCGGGTTCAAATCCCGGATCTCGGATAGCGGCGCCTCGGCGGCGTCGGCGATCAGCGCCAGCGACGTCTCCGCCTCCAGCCGGATCGTGTCGAACTCGAGCGGATCGTCCAGATCCACCGCCGGCAGCCCGAACTGCTGCGGGTTCTGGGCTACGATCACCATGGCGAGAATCGCCGGCACATAATTCATCGTTTCGCGCGGCAGCGCCTTGCGGGCGCGCAGCTCCCAGAAATCGGCGTAGCCGGTCCGCTGCACGGCGCGCTCGACGCACATCGGGCCGCAGTTATAGGCGGCCATTGCCAGATGCCAGTCCCCGGTCTGCCGGTAGAGATCGCGCAGGTGCCGCGCCGCCGCCCGAGTCGCCTTCTCGGGATCCAGCCGGTCGTCCCGCGCCTTGCCCACCTCGAGCCCGTACTCGGCGCCCCGGCTGCGGATGAACTGCCACATTCCCACCGCCCGCGCCCGGCTCACCGCCCGCGGCTGGAAGGCGGATTCGGCCTGCGCCAGGTGAATCAGCTCGCGCGGCACTCCCTCCTCGTCGAAGATCCGCTGAATCATGTGCCGGTAGCGCCCGCTCCGCCGCAGCCCGTTGAGCAGAATCCGCGATCCTCTCGGCCCGGTGAAGTAGTTGATGTAATCAAGCACCGCATCGTTGACCGCCAGCGGCAACTGCGAAGGGCCCAGCTGCACCTTTTCGAGCGACCGGTGCCGCGCTGCCGGATCGGCGGGAAACGTGAGCTGCAGGACCTCATCGAGCGGCGACGGCGGTACCGGAAGAAGATCGGGAGCTTCCCCGGCGCCCAGATCCTCGAGGTCATAGCGGCGGATGCGCCGGATGAGCTCTTCGGCGCGCTTCTCGAGCCGATCCCGCCCGGGCTCGTCCGCGGGCACTGCCAGCAGCGTATCGACGGCTTCGTCGAACGCCCGGCGCGCCTCTTCCGGCTTTCCTTCCTGAATCAAAAACCGCCCGTGCAGAAACAGCCGCTCAGCCGTTCTGAGCGCCCGCTGCGCCGGCGTCGAGAGTCCCTGCACCGCATCGGCTGCGCCCAGCAGTTGAGGCGGGCGAGCCGGCGGCTTCAAATCCGGCTCGTGCCGCGGCAGCCGGTCGAGCACATCATCGGAAACGGGCGCAGCGGCGCTGCCCGGTGAGATGAAATTCTGAGCGCCTGCGGGAAGGGGGAGACAAATCGCGCAACCAAGAGCGATCAGAGCAACTGGAGAGAAGAGCGTTCGCATTCGTACCGGATCGCGCGGCTGAAGTCGGACTTGCGTCTCTACATGATCTATCGAAGGATCGACTTTATCGCAGCAGGGCCGCCCGGGTCAAATCCGGGCCGGAGACCAGTCCTGGCAGGGGGGCGCCGCGGCACGCCGGGCAGAAGCAAAGGGAAGTGCAGGCGGCGGCTTCAGGCGGCGATCCGGTGCGCCAGCGTTCCCAGCAGCCAGCCGAGCGCGCCGCCGGCCACGACATCGCTGAGAAAGTGCATGCCCAAGGCGACGCGGGATGCGGCGACCGATGCCGCGCAGGCGTACAGCACCGGACCAGCGCCGGGGAAATGCGCCGCCACGGGGGCGGTGACTGCGAAAGCCGTCATGGTGTGGCCCGAGGGGAAGCTGAACTCGTCCGGGGGCAGCACGCGCGACCAGACGTGGGGCTCGAGCTCGCACGGGCGCCGCCGGCCGGCTTTGCGCTTCAGGTATTGGAAGAGGGCGATCGCCGCGGCGCTCGCCGCCGCCGCTTCCGCCGCCGCCAGGCGTCCTTCCGCGCCGCCTGCCGCCATGAGCACCGCTCCCACGGCATACCAGAGCCACCCGTCGCCGCCGCGGGTGGCGGCCCTCATCCACCAGCGGAACCACAGCGGGGCGGTCCAGCGGTGCAGACGGCGCATGAGGCCGTGATCAGCCGTTTCGATCCAGGACTGCAGTGCGCGGGCCACGCCGCTCATAGCCCAGAAATACGCGGCGTGTGTGAATGAAGCATGAAAACCAAAACAATTTCACCTTACCATGTTGTTGCCTGCGGGCGGGCGCGGCGGGGGAAAGCGCGCCGGGCGGGGGCGGGAGTGTTGTTGGCCGTTGGGCCGCGGGCTTCGGCCCCTTCACCGCAGGAGCATCTTTATCCGCTCGGCCGCGGGCCTGCCGGTCCGCTCCACCGCGGCTCTGCAGGGCGGCGCGCAGGGCAAGGGGAATGCCGCGTGCAGTGCCGGCGCCCGGTCGCGGGCGCGCTGTTGGCCGCCGGGCCGCGGGCCTGATTTGCAGCGCAAGCTACCAACTGGCGAGCGTGCCGTCGGGCAGGTACATCGTCTGGTCGCGCCACTCGACACCGATGCGCGCCGCCTTCTCCACTTCGGCCCAGTTCAGCCTCAAGCCGAGCCCCGGCTTATCCGGGATGGGCAGATGGCCCTCGGCATCGGGCTCGAACATGGGCCAGTCGCGCTCGTCCACATAGCGCAGCCAGGGATCGACGTCGCCGGCCGCGCCTGCCGCGTTGTAATGAATGCCCTTGGCCCACTCGAGAATCCACCCGGCGCGGCACTGCGCCACCACATGGAGGCTGGCCATGAACGCCACCGGCGACAGGGGGCAGTGGGGCGCGAGCGCGATGCCATTGGCCTCGGCGAGCGCGCCGATTTCGGCCGTGTTCGAGATTCCTCCCACATGGACGACATCGGGCTGCAGCACGTGAGCGCCTTTGGCGGCGACGACGTCGCTGAACTCGGCCACAGTGCACATGCGCTCGCCCGTGGCGATGGGCACGTGCGTCATGGCGGCGATCTCGGGCAGCCAGCGGTTGTAGTCCGGGCGCACGGGCTCTTCGTAGAACAGCGGGTTGCCGAACTCGAGCGCTTTCGCCAGCCGCCGGGCCATGGGGACGTTCGTGCGGCCGTGGAAATCCAGCGCGATATCCACCTGCCAGCCCACCGCCTCACGCACGGCGCGCAGCCGGTCGACGGCTGTCTGAATCCCGCCGTAGGTGTCGATGGCGGCC
>DYJN01000007.1:0-40197 GCA_020723085.1 Arcobacter sp. | reverse complement strand
ATTTTGAGCGCCTTTGCGCCCGCCGCCACGACAGCCGCCGCCTCCCGCGCCGCCTCTTCCGGAGGGTTGTTGTTGCCGCCCGCCCAGCGGTAAACCTTGACCCGGTCGCGCACGCGCCCGCCAAGCAGGCGGTGAACCGGCTGACCCGCCGCCTTGCCCGCCAGGTCCCACAGAGCCATCTCGATGCCGCCCAGCGCGCTCATGTAAATGGCGCCGCCGTGATAGAAATTGCGGTCGTAGCAGGCGCGCACGAGCGCTTTCACGCGCGCCGGGTCTTTGCCGAGGAAGAATTCGCCGAGCTCATGCACGGCGGCGCCGGAAGCGGCGAGCTGGCCCTCGAGCGTGTATTCGCCATAGCCTTCCGCGCCCTCATCGGTCAGCACCCGCAGCAGCCCCCAGCGGGGCGCGGCCTGCACGGTTTCGATTTTCTCGATTTTCATGGCCCTCTCATTCTATGGCCTCTCTGCGCGGGGCGATGAACCCTTGACTCCGAAGGTGAATCAGCGTACCTAGAGGGTGGACGGGAGGCAGCCATGGTATCGGCCAAGCTGGTTCATCAGATCGAGGATCACTGGGAGGCCATCACCGCAAGATTTCTGCGCCGGCTCCGCCAGCAGCACGGTCTGGCGCACATCAGCCGCATGCCGGAGTCGGAGATCACGGACAGCTGCCGGAAGCTGCTCCGGAATCTCGGCCACTGGCTGGTGTCGAGTTCGGAAGAAGAGATCGCGACTTTTTATCAGAAAGTGGGCCACGACCGTTACGTTCAGGCAATGCCTCTCAGCGAGAGCATCCGCGCGGTGCAGTTGCTGAAAGAGGCGGCGCTCGGCTACATCCGGGACGAGGCGTTCGTGCAGACCAGCGTCGACCTGTACGCCGAGGAAGAGCTCGAGCTTCAGCTGGGGAGGTTCTTCGACCTGTTGACGTTTCACCTGGCGCGGGGCTACGAGCGCGCCTGCGGGATGACGCACGAGGAAGGCTGAAAAGGCGGCAGAGGCGGAGATGCCGGGGCGCCGGGGCGGCGAGGGAGTGTGTTATCCTGATGGGGTAAAGAAAGAGGAAGGTAACTTAAAGGAGCGCAAAGGGAATCGAATGGCGCTGGCCCAGGAAGCCAAAAACGAGCTGATCTCGAAGTACCGGCAGCACAAGACCGACACGGGTTCGCCGGAAGTGCAGATTGCGCTTTTGACGCAGAACATCGCCCAGTTGACCGAGCATTTCAAGATTCACAAGAAGGATCATCACAGCCGGCGCGGTCTGCTGACCCTGGTAGCCCGCCGCCGCAAGCTGCTGGATTATCTGAAGCGGAAGAGCCCTGAGCGATACAAGGGGCTGATTGTCAGCCTCGGGCTGCGCCGGTAGGCGCGGCCTCCAGCCGGCCGCCGCCACTGCTGCCCGGAATGGGCGGGAGAGGCAGGCGCAGGATGCCCGCTCATGGGACAATCCCACTGTCATTTCCACTTTGAGCGCCTGAACTGCGCCGCGGGACTGCGCCGCTTGCTCCCCTCCGCTGTCCGACCGCTTTCCCAAACAGCCAAAACAAAAGCCGTTCCGGCGCGTTTGCGTGCGCCGGAACCTGGAGATTTACAAACATGAAGCAGACCGTTGAAGTCGACCTTGGGGGTCGCATCCTGACACTGGAAACGGGCCGCATGGCCAAGCAGGCCCACGGCGCCGTGGTCGTTACCATTGGAGACACCGTCGTCCTGAGCTCCGCGTGCTCGAACACGGAGCCGAAACCGAACGCGGCGTTCTTTCCGCTGACCGTCGATTACCGCGAATATACTTACGCCGCAGGGCGCATTCCGGGCGGCTATCTGAAGCGCGAAGGCCGGCCGAGCGACCGGGAAATTCTGACCGCGCGGCTGGTGGACCGCCCGCTGCGGCCGCTGTTCCCCGAAGGTTACACGTGCGAGACGCAGATCATCAGCCTGGTGCTGTCGGCATCGCCGGACACCGATCCGTCGGCGATGGCGATTGTCGGCTCGGGCGCGGCGCTGGCCATTTCCGACATCCCGTTTGAGCATGTGGTGAGCGGCGTGCGCGTGTGCCGCGTGGGGGACGACTACATCCCGTTCCCGTCTTACGAGCAGCAGAATCAGTCGAAGGTGAACATTGTCGTCGCCGCCACCGATCAGGGGATCGTGATGGTGGAGGCGGGCGCGAGCGAAGCCACGGAAGACGAGGTGCTCGCCGCCATCGATTTCGCGTTCGATTGCTGCCGGAAGATCAATCACGGCATCCGCGAACTGGTGAAGCTGGCGGGCAAGCCGAAGCGCGAGTTCACGCCGCCGAAGCGCAACGAGGAGATTTACGCGAAGGTCGAGCAGCTGGTGGGGGAGCGGCTGAGCGATGCTCTGAACACGCAGAATTACGGCAAGACGGAGAGTTACGCACGGGTGGACGCGCTTGAGAAAGAGGCGGTGGAGGCGTTCACCGAGGAAGCCGATCAGCAGGAGGCGGCGGCGTGCTTCGAGCTGCTGCGCGAGCGGATTTTCCGGCGCGAAGTTCTCGAGCTGCGGCAGCGTCCCGACGGGCGCGCGTTCGACGAGATCCGCCCGATCTCGATCGAGGTGGGCGTGCTGCCGCGGGTGCACGGCTCGGCGCTGTTCACGCGCGGCGAGACGCAGGCGCTGGTGACGACGACGCTGGGCACGAAGGAAGACGAGCAGCGGCTGGAGACGCTGAACCTGCTGGAGACGTCGAAGCGGCTGATGCTGCATTACAACTTCCCGCCGTTTTCGGTGGGCGAAGTGGCCTTCATGCGCGGTCCCGGGCGGCGCGAGATCGGGCACGGCGCGCTGGCTGAGCGGGCGATCGCGCCGATGATTCCGGCGGAGAGCGAATTTCCGTACACGCTGCGGATCGTGAGCGACATTCTGGAGTCGAACGGGTCGTCGTCGATGGCGACGGTGTGCGGCGCGAGCCTGTCGCTGATGGACGCGGGCGTGAAGATCCAGGCGCCGGTGGCGGGCATCGCGATGGGCCTGGTGACCGGCGGCGGGAAGTACGCGATCCTGACCGACATCGCCGGGGCGGAAGACCATTACGGCGACATGGACTTCAAGGTGGCGGGCACGCGCGCCGGCATCACGGCGCTGCAGATGGACATCAAGGTGCAGAACGTGAGCCCGCAGATCATGCGCGAGGCGCTTGAGCAGGCGCGGCGCGGACGGATGTTCATTCTGGACAAGATGGACGAGGCGATCTCCGCGCCGCGGGCTGAGCTGAGCCCGTATGCTCCGAGGATCTACACGATCACGGTGCCGACGGAGAAGATCCGCGAGATCATCGGGCCGGGCGGCAAGGTGATCCGGGGCATCATCGATCAGACGGGCGTGAAGATCGACGTCCACGACGACGGCACGGTGAACGTGTTCGCCGCCGACGGCGATTCGGCGGCGCGCGCGCTGAAGATGATCTCCGAGATCGCGGCGGTGGCCGAAGTGGGCAAGACGTATCTGGGCAAGGTGGTGCGCATCGCCGATTTCGGCGCGTTCGTCGAGCTGTTCCCCGGCACGGACGGGCTGCTGCACATCTCCGAGATCAGCGAGAACCGCGTGAAGAGTGTGCGGGACGAGCTGAACGAGGGCGACCAGATTCTGGTGAAGGTGCTGGCGCTCGAGGGCAACCGGATCAAGCTGAGCCGGCGCGCCGTGCTGCGGGAGCAGCGCGAACGGCTGAAGAACGGCGGCAAGGCGGCGGACCCGGCGGGCGAAGAGAAGAAGGCCGAGCCTAGCTCGAAGGCGCCGCAGCCGGGCGGCGGGCGCAGCCGCGGTCCGCGCCGCTAATGCCCCGGACAACGCCGGATCCACACCCGGCCAAGGCCTCCCCTGGCGGAAGGTCCTGGCCGGGTTTTCCTCAATCCGGCGCGCTTGCGCGCCCGCGGCATGGCGCCGGGAGGCGTCTCCATCCGCGGTCGCCAGGCTGATTCGGCTCTCAAGGCGCGCCGCGCCGGCCCGACAAGATCAGCGATGGAGGGACAATCGTTGACACGGCGGAGATGGCGCCTCGCCTCAAATGTCTTCCGCGGTCCCGGAACCGCCATGCCCGGCTTCGGACAGCGCGTAGGGCGATCTTCCCTATGCACAGTAGTGGATGGGAGCGCCCGGGCGGCATGTGCTTGCCGTTTCGTTTCGTCCCCGTTGCCGCGGCTGGCGCCCGTTGCAGGCGGTCTCCGCGGGTGGATTCGGGTATAATGTCTCCCCAATGATAAGCCCGTCGACCGTCCTTCTCGCTCTCTGGCTGGCCGGACCGGCGCCGCCCGGCGCGGTGATCGACCACTGTCCAGCCTCCACAGGCCAGTACATCGGTTCCCCGTCGATCGCCATTGTTCCCGATGGCCGCTACGTGGCCTCGCATGACTTCTTCGGGCCGAATTCCGGCCACCGGGCAGCCGCGCTCACGCGCATCTTCCGCTCGAGCGACCGAGGACGCTCCTGGCGGATGGTGGCTGAAATCCGGCCCGCCTTCTGGTCGACGCTGTTCGTCCACCGCGGCGCGCTGTACCTGTTGGGAACCACGCATGAGAACGGCGATACGGTCATCCGCCGCTCGAACGATGGCGGCGAGAGCTGGACGGCGCCGCTCGACGAAGAGACCGGGCTGCTGCTGCGGGGGCGCTATCACTGCGCGCCGCAGCCTGTCCTGGTCCACAACGGACGGCTCTGGCGCGCCATGGAAGACGCATCCGGACCCGGCGGCTGGGGCCGGCAGTTCCTCGCCTTCATGATGTCGGCGCCGGTGGATGCCGATCTGCTCCGGGCGTCGTCGTGGACCTTCTCCAACCGTCTGCCCAGCGATCCCGCCTGGCTCGGCGGGCAGATGCATGGCTGGCTGGAAGGCAACGCCGCCGCGGCGCCGGACGGCACTGTCTGGGACATCCTCCGCGTGGATGTGCCGCAGGGCGGCACCGCCGCGATGGTGGAGATATCAGCCGATGGCAGGCAGGCGCGGTTCGATCCCAGGACGGGATTTATCGCCTTTCCGGGCGGGGCAAAGAAATTCACCATCCGTTACGATGCCGCCTCGCGCCTCTACTGGTCGCTTGCCAACTGGGCGCCGGACGTCTTCCGCAGCGCTCACGCCGCTACCGTGCGCAACACCCTGGCGCTGATCTCTTCGCCTGATCTGCGGCGCTGGACGGTGCGCCGCGTCGTTCTCCAGCACGCGGATTCCGAGAAGCACGGCTTTCAGTACGCCGACTGGCAGTTCGATGGGCGGGACCTGATCGCCGTGGTGCGCACCGCCTATGACGACGCCTTCGGAGGTCCGCCCCGCGCGCATGACGCCAATTACCTCACTTTTCACCGCATCCGCAATTTCCGCAAGGCGGGAAAGATGCTCGAGTTCGCCACGCCTCCGTCCCGCTGATTGCCGGCTGAGCCCCTCAGCGGATCGGCGAGCCCGCGAAGACGGCGATCGCCGCAGATCGCCGCCCGCGGCGCGCTTCCCCGGGGGGCTCTCGTCCGGCTTCCGCGAGAACCCGCCGCCCGCATTCCCCGCCGCCAACCGCTGCACGAGGACCATGCCATTCCGCCGCGAGCAGGGTCCGTATGCTCCCGGGATCCGCGCGGTCCCGATGCCGGCGGAGAAGGCTTGCGGAATTTTCGTGCCGGGCGGCAAGGTGACCGGGGAATCTTCGATCAGGCGGGCGTGAAGACCGGCGTATGCGGCAGAGGCGCGCGCGATGGGGGGCTCAGGCTTGGGCGGGGGGCTGAGGGGCGTTGGAGCCGGGATCGAGGGCGCGCTTGAGGGCGCCGGGCGGGATGTCGAGGGTGCGGATGGGGAACGGGATGACGATGCCCTCGCGGCGGAAGCGGGCGAGGATGCGGCGGCGGAGGTGATCCTGGACGGGGAATTGTTTGGTGAACTCGTCGACGTGAACGAAGAGGGCGAGTTTGAGAGAGGAGTCGCCGAAACCGGGATTGAAACGGACGACGGGGGGCGGGTCGAAGAGCAGACCGTCGAGCCCGCGGGCGGCTTCGACCTCTTCGAGGATGATGCGCTCGACGTGATCGACGTCGGCATCGTAGCTGACGTCGATGGGAATGCGGACGGCGAGGCGCTTTTTGGGATAGGAAAAATTGGTGACGAGGGCTTCGCTGAGCTTCGAGTTGGGGATGACGACGAGGTTGTCATCGAGAGTGCGCAGGGTGGTGATGCGCCAGGTGACGTCTTCGACAAAGCCTTCCTGGCCGGAATCGAGGCGGACGTAGTCGCCTTTGTGGATGTTGCCGGCCATGGAGACGTAGAAGCCGGAGAAGAGGTTGGCGAGGGTGTCTTTGAGGGCGAGGCTGACGGCGATGCCGCCGACGCCGAGGGCGGTGAGGGCGGGAGCGAGGGAGATGTCGAGGAGGTTGAGGATGACGAGAAGGGCGGGGATGGCCCAGAGGATGCGGATGGTGGCGGCGGTGAGGGTGGTGACGTGCCAACCCGTGGCGCTCTTGGCGAAGGAGTAGCGGAGGAGGATGATGGTGGCGCGGGCGAGGGCGATGGTGAGGGGCAGGAGGATAAGGGCGGCGATGAGGATGGTGAGGTTGTGCTCGAGGCGGCGGGAGAGGTGGCGTTCTTCGACGTCCTTGAGGGCGACGAGGAGGGCGACGGCGACGGCGGTCCACTGGGCGGGCCAGCAGAGGGCGTGAAGGAGTTCGTCGTCGAGGGAGGTGCTGGTGCGCCGGGCGATCCGGTGCAGGGCGCGCAGAGCGATCCAAATGGCGAGGGCGATAGCGGCGGCGCCGGCGGCGGCGACGAGCAGGAAGCGCCAAGCGGGGTGCCAGCCGGTGGAGAATTCGAACAGGTTGAGGGCGAGGTTCATGAGGCGTGAACCGTCTGCGGGAGGCTGCGGCGGACGGGCAGCCCTGCCATGCGGAGATGGCGTTCTACGTCAGCGGGCGTGAGGCGGCTGGCATCGTAGACGACGGCGAGGCGGTCGAGTTGGGGGGAGAGCTTCAGAGCATGGAAGCCGTAGACGGCGTGGAGGCGATCGATGGCCTCGGCCCACGAATCCTGAAAAGGCGCGAGGAATTCGTAGTGCAGTTCGACCCTGGACATCGCAATTGCCAGAATATCACTGGCCGGGGTGGGAGAGTTTCCACAGAATTTGGCGCAGCATGCCGGCGCAGATGGCGGCGTCGCGGGAGGCGAGGGAGAGGCGGCGGACGAAGCGGCGGGTCTTGTCCTGGGCGGAGGTCTCGCGGGAGAAGTCGGAGTAGCCGCTGAGGGAGAGGACCTGCTCGAGCAGGAGGGAGAGGCGTTCGAGTTCCTCTTCGGTGGCGCGTTCGGCGGCTTCGGGGAGGCGGCGGGCGGCAGCGGGGGAGCGGGCGAGTTCGTAGAGGGTGACGGCGACAGCCTGGCCGAGGTTCATGGAGTCGTGTTCGGGGCGGGTGGGGATATGGAGGAGCCAGTGGCAGTGGGAAATGTCGTGGTTGGAGAGGCCGAATTTCTCGCTGCCGAAGAGGATGGCGGCGCGGGCGGACTGGAGGTGGCGGCGGAGGAGGCGTCCGGCGCGCTCGAGACGGTGGAGGGGGTGCTCGAAGACACGGTGGCCGAGACCGGTGGCGCCGACGATGAGAGAGCAGCCGGAGACGGCGCTGGAGAGATTGTCGAAGACACGGGCGCGGCGGAGGAGATCCGCTGCGCCGACAGCGCTGACGGCTTCCTCGTAAGCGGCGGAGTAGGGGCGGACGAGGCGGAGGTCGAAGAAGCCGAAGTTGCTCATGGCGCGGGCGGCGGCGCCGATGTTGAGGGGGTTGCGCGTGTCGACGAGGACGACGGCGAGGCGCTGCTTGGGATCCGAGTGCATGGTTTCACCGATCAGGTTAGCGCCGGGGGCGGGCTTTCGGCGGGGCGAGGCGCCGGTTGGGGGTTGGGGAAGCGGCGGCTTCCGCGGGAGATGGGGCGGGTTTCGGTTCGTTTCGCAAAATCGCGGGTTGGGACGGGAGTCCGGGGGCTGCGGGCGGGGAGGACATGGGAGAGCCGGAGATTGGTTCCGGGGGGCAGCCATCGCTGAAGGGGGATTGGATGTTGTGCACGAGAGGGCGAGGGGAGCTATCGGCAGCTGATGCGACGCCCGTGTTTGCCGGAGCGGCAGAGGGATCGGGGGTGGGGGCGAGGAGGAGGGAGTGGATGGCTTGGAGGGTCTGAAGGGCTTCCGGGGAGGGTTCGCGGCTGGACTGGCGGCGCGAGGCGCGGGAGGGGGCGAGCCGGCGGACGCGGTCGCGGTGCTCCCACAAGAGTCGGAGGGCACGCTCGTACTGGCGGCGGAACATGACTTCGTAGCGCTGGAGAAGGAGGAGGACGTGGGAGGAGTCGGCGAGGGTGCGGAGGGCTTCCGCCTGAATTTCGCCGGTGGAAAGACCCCGGGCGGGGAGATCGCGCGTGATGAGTTTCTGGATGAGGTCGGCTTCCATGCCACGGACGCGGCGGAGGCGGTACTGGGCGTTGGCCATTTCCATCACGAAGTGCACTTCGGTCGGACCCTGGGGCGAGTATTCGGCGAGGTAGGCGTCGCGAAGGGCGACGAAGTCTTCCGGCGACTCGTAGTAGAGGAGCGCAGTCTGGGCGAAGAAGCCGTGCTTGAGGGCGTTTTGAGAAGAGCGCGCCTTGCCCTCGGGGGTCTTTGGACCGGTGGACTTCTGAGCACTGGCGCGCCGGGCGGCAAGCTGACTTTCGGAGAGGGGGCGTGATTTTCTGACGTTCGTCGTTTGAGATGCCATCGGAGAACCTCCGGCGCGAGGATGCACGGGGAGCCGCAGGCGCCGCGAGGAGAGAACCGCAAGTCCTTGATATTTTGGGGGATAAATAGTTCTGTGGCAGGTGACCGGGGCGCACCGTCGAGGGAGACGGGCGCATCGAATGAGTATGGATCGGTCAACAATGGACGGCGAGGCGGGGCGTGTGCTGAAAGTCGTGATTGTGGGCGGCGGATTTGCGGGGCTGTATGCGGCGCGGAGGCTGCGGAATGCGCCGGTGCGGGTGACGCTGATCGACAAGAGGAATTTCCATCTGTTCCAGCCGCTGCTGTATCAGGTGGCGACGGGCGGGTTATCGCCTTCGGACGTGGCAAGCCCGTTGCGGAGGATTCTGCGGAAGCAGAAGAACACGCGGGTGCTGATGGGGGAGATGGTGGGACTGGACACGGCGCAGCGGCGCGTGATCCTGGACAACGGCTGGGTGGAGTATGACTATCTGATCGTGGCGACTGGGGCGGAGAACGACTACTTTGGTCGTAATGAATGGCAGGAAGTTGCGCCTGGGCTGAAGACGGTGGAGGATGCGACGGCGATGCGGGCGCGGATCCTGGCGGCATTTGAGGGGGCGGAGCGGGAGTCGGGCGCAGAGGAGCGGGTAAATTGGATGACATTTGTCGTGATCGGTGCTGGACCGACAGGTGTAGAGTTGGCAGGCGCCTTGGGTGAGATTGCGCGTCAAACGCTTAAAAACGATTTTCGTAGTATAGATCCGTCTCAGGCGCGGATTCTTCTGCTGGATGCGGGGGAACGGGTGCTGGCTGGGTATCCGGAGGAGCTGTCGGCGAAGGCGGAACGGCACCTGATCGGGCTTGGGGTGAGGGCGTGGTGCGGGCTGCGGGTGGAGGAGGTGACCGGCGACGGGGTTTGGGTGAGGAACAGGGACGGGGAGCGGGAGTGGATCGGGGCGAAGACGGTGCTCTGGGCAGCCGGGGTTCGGGCGACTGGTGCGGGCGAGATTCTGCGTGAGGAGGCGGGGGCGGAGCTGGACAGGAGGGGAGCGGTACGGGTGGAAGAGGATCTCAGCCTGCCGGGGCACCCGGAGATCTTCGTTGCCGGGGATTTGGCACACGTGGAAATGGACGACGGCAGGGCAGTGCCGGGGGTGGCGCCGGCGGCGATTCAGATGGGGATCTTTGCGGCGGAGGCGATCAAGAGGCGGATACGGCGGGAGGATGCGGGGCGGTTCCGGTACCGGGACAAGGGAAGCCTGGCGGTGATCGGCCGACATGCCGCGGTGGCGTGGTTCGGGCGGCTGCGGTTTGGGGGAGTGTGGGCGTGGCTGGCGTGGCTGTTCATCCACATTCTGTATCTGGTCGGGTATCAGAACCGGCTGCTGGTGCTGCTGCAATGGGCGCTGAAGTATGTGACGTTCAATCCGCGGGCAAGGCTGATCACCGGGGAGGCGGTGGAGGCGCCGAAGGCGGCACGGGTGGAGGGGTGAGGCTTCGGGGCAAGCGCGTTGGGGGGCGGGGTTGACCGATGGCGAAGACAGCCGCCGGGGGTGAACCGCCGGTTTTTCTTCAGAGGGGTCAGTGGGGCGCGATGCTGAGCGATTCGCGGGTGGACACGTTGCAAAGAGCGTAGTGCGCGGCAGATTCGCAAAGCACGCGCCGCCTGGCGGCGGACGGGAAAGGCTTTCCCTGTCTCAGCTCCGTTGGGGCGCCGTTACTGCTGGTCCTGGCGCTGGTAAGGCTGCTGGAGGTATTTGGCAGCCTCTTCCAGTGCGCCCTGGGTGTTGTCTTTGGTGCGCAGAGCCTGCTGGTATTCGTTGCGGGCGCGCTCGCGCTGCTGGGTGATGTCGAAGATCTTGCCGAGATTGATGTGGCTCCAGACGACGGTCCATGCGGGCTCCTGGTCGCCGTTGAGGGCTTCGCGGAAAGAATTGGCGGCGCTCTGGTAATTTCGCATAAGGAAGAACACCTCGCCGACGCGGTAGTGGGCGAGCGAGCTGATGGAGTTGACCTCAAGCGCCTTCTGATATTCCTTCAGGGCGTCGTTGTACTGGCTGATCTCGGCGAACTGTTCGCCGCGGCGGATGGCGACGGCGACGCGCATATCGCGGCTGAAGCGGAGGACGCGGCCGTTGGGATCGATGACGACTTTTTTCGGCTTGCCGAAGGTGTCGACGGAGAAATCCGTAGACGGACCGACGACGATGACGCGGGTGAATTCGGGATTGCCTTCGGTGTCGATGCGGAGCTCGACCGGCATGCGGAAGGTGTCGAGATCCTGCGCAATCGTGCCCATGACGCGGAAGCCCTTCTGCGTGCGGTAGATCGTGTACTTGAGGCGGAACTCGGGCGCGTCGGTGGACTCGAGCCACTGGATGAAGAAGCCCTGGAGATTTTCTCCGCTGATCTCTTCGGCGAGCTTGCGGACGTCGCCGGTGGCGATCGCGCGGTTGGCGAAGCGGTCGGCGGCGGCTTTCAGAAACTTGCGGAAGGGCTCTTCGCCGACGACCCAGCGGAGCATGTGATAGACGGCGGCGCCTTTGCTGCCGGTGACGGCGAAGAACTCGGGGCTGTAGTCTTCGAAGCGGGCAGCCTGGAGCACGGGGGCATCGGTGACGGTGAGGGCGTCGACGTAGAGGTCGCGGACTTCCGGTTCCACAGCCTGAGCGCCGTTGAGATGCTCGAGATAAAGGATCTCGGCGTAGCGTGCCATGCCGTTGGTGATCCAGATGTGGTTGCGGCTGGAAGGCGAGAAGAGCCCGCCGTACCACTGCCGGGCGATCTGGTTGGCGAGGAGGCGCTGGTTCGGCTTGCCGGAGGCGGCAGAGGAGGAGATGAAGAGAAGGCCGGGGGCGGAATAGCCGTTGGGCGCGCCGTCGCCGGTCTCGATGATGGAGAGATTGCGGTAGGGCGGTATGCCGAACACGCCGGAGAGAAACGCCATCACCCTGCCGGTTTCCTCGCCCCATGCCTGGGCGCGGGCGGCGTTGGAGCCGCGGAACCAGATTTCGCTCGTGCTGCCCTCGGCCTGAACGGTGCGCGGCTCGCCCTGCACAATCGCGAGGCTGCCGTAGAAGCCCGGGGACGTGGAGCGGATGGCGACCGACTGGCCGCCGTCCTGGGAGAGGGCGACGCCGCTCGAGACGGCGCGGAAGCCGGCGGGCAAGCGGACGGTCAATTCCATCTGATAGCGGTCTGTGGTGTAGCCGCTGACAGGGAACCAGCGGGCGGGGTACAGAAGCCAGGCGTGGGTGGGCTTGATGGCGGCGAAGGTGATGCCGTAGACGGGCGATTCCTCCTCGCCGCCGAGGCGCCCGCTGATCTGGAAAGTGAGGGTGACGGGCTTGCCGCGTTCGAGCGGCTGGGGCAGGAAGATTTCGACGAGGTTCTCGTTGAAGCGGCGGTTGGTCTGGAGGGGCTGGCCATCGGCGCCGGTGACAGCGATGACGTTGAGCGAGTTGTGCAGCTCGAAGGCGACGGTCTGGACGCGGTCTTCGCCGGGTATGAAGGTGACAGCGGCGCGCTGGCTGAGCGTCTGCTGGGAGGGCTCGACGTCGAGCTCGATGCGGTAGGAGTCGACGTCGATGGCGCCGCGGCGCGGCTGGGCGGCGGCGGCCAGGAGGAAGGCGGAGGCCAGGAACAGGGAAGAAGACAGGGTACGGCCCATCATGCAGAAACCTCACGATTCAGGAAGGCGGCGATGCGCGCCGCGGAGACTTCATAGGGATCACGGAGTGTGGCGAGCGCGGCGCGGACGCGGCCGAGACCGGCGCGCATCCGCCGGCGCGCCTCCTCGCTGGCGAGCAGGCGCAGGGCTTCGGCGGCGAGCGCCGCGGGGTTGCAGCGGTGCTGGATGAGTTCGGGCGCGATTTCGCGGCCGGCGACGAGGTTGACGATGGAGAAGAACGGGACGCGGACGAAGGGGCGGCCGATGCGCCAGGTAAGCGGGTGGACGCGGTAGAAGATGACCATGGGCGAGCCGAGCAAGGCGGCCTCCGTGGCGACCGTGCCGCTGGCGGCCAGGGTGAGATCGGCGTGAGCCATGGCGTCCCAGGTTTCTCCCTCACAATATCGGACATCGCCCGCCCCGCAAATGGGTTCAAAGAAAGCATGGCCGAACCTCTCCTCGCTGCCTGCCGGGGCGGCCAGCAGGAAGGTGCAGGCGCGGGCCGAGGAGATGCGCTCGACGGCGCCGCGGAGCACGGGCAGGTGGCGGGCGATTTCGCCGCGGCGGCTGCCCGGGCAGAGAGTGACCAGAGGCCGGCCGGCCGGAATGCGGTGGCGGGAGAAAAATGCATTTCGCTCCTGCGACGGCCGCACCACGCGCGCCAGCGGGTGGCCGATGTAGTGCGCGTTGACGCCGCGGGAGCGGAAGAAATCCTCCTCGAAAGGGAAGATGCAGTGGAGTTCGGTCACGTTTCGGCGGAGTTGGCGGACGCGGCCTTCGCGCCAGGCCCATGCCTGCGGGGCGACGAGGTGGAAGACGGGGATGCCAAGCGCGCGGAGGCGCGCCGCGAGGCGCAGGTGGAAGGCAGCGCTGTCGGTGAGGAGGGCGGCGGCGGGGCGTTCGGCGCGCGCGGCGGCGGCGAGGCGGCGGAACTCCCGCCAGATGGCGGGGATGTGACCGAGGACCTCGACGAGACCGACGACAGAGAGGGCGGACTGATCGGCGGCGGCGCGGACGCCGGCTGCGCGCATTTCGGAGCCTGGGCAGCCGAAGAAGTCCGCTTGCGGCAGCAGGCGCGCGAGGGCGCGCACGACGCCGGCGGCGTAGCGGTCGCCCGACGGCTCGCCCGCGGAAACCAGGATCTTCACGCCACACACCAGTGTGCCATGAGACGCGGGGACGCCGATGGACGGCGTGCGGCTCTGGTATGCTGAAAATACGGGGATTGATGTCTTCGCCCACCCTTCCGTCCCGCCTGCAGGTCTCCCAATTCGCGGACCATTTCCGCCAGGAAATGGTGCCGCTGGGAAACCGGATCTCCTATTTCGCGGCCGCCGTGCCTCTGAGCGAGGAAGACCGGCGGGAGCTGCTGGAAGAGCCGGTGGCGGCGCTGCCGCCGGCGATTGCGGCGCTGCTGCCGGAGATGCGGATCCTGCTGGTGCCGTACTTGTGCCGGACGCGGGCGCACCGGCGGCGGGAGGCGGACGAGACGTTCATCTCGACGGAACCGCCGGACAGCCGGGAGCAGGTGGAATCGAGCACGATGATGGCGCGGGACGGCGCGGTGCTGGCGTTCGCAGTGAAGGGCGCCGATGTGGCGGACCATCATTACCGCTTTTACCGGGCGATCGCGGAGCTGACGGCGGACTCGCTGCCGGGGGGAGCGCCGGAAGAGTATGCGGCGCTGCTCGAGGAGGAGCTGAAGGCGGGCGTGCACGGGGAGGTGGATGACGGGGGGTGGCGGCTGAAGAACGAGCTGACGCGGCGGGACCGCAATTTCAGGCGTCCGACGGAGCGGCTGAAGCAGTACATCCGGCAGAGTTTCATCGACACGCTGACGCTGTACCTGCACGGCATCTGCTGCGATATCGACGTGGAGCCGGGACCGCGGCAGATACCCTCGAACTGGCTGCGGAAGAGGCTGCAGGCGCTGAAGACGCTGTATCCTCCGCCGCCGACATATGCGGTATTTCCGGAAGACCAGTAGCCGGCGGGCGGCGAATTGGAGCGAAAACTCCGTTGAATTCCGCAAAGAAAAGCCTGAAAATCGGATTTGTCAGCCTGGGCTGCCCCAAGAACCTGGTGGACACGGAAGTGATGATGGGGACGCTGGCGGCGCGCGGGCACACGCTGACGGCGGACGCGCGGGAGGCGGACGCGATCGTGGTGAACACGTGCTCGTTCATCGGACCGGCGAAGCAGGAATCGGTGGACGCCATTCTGGAGATGGCGGAATTCAAAAAGACGGGACGGGCGAAAAAGCTGATCGTGGCAGGATGCCTGGCGGAGCGTTTCCGCGGAGACATCCGGCAGGAGTTGCCGGAAGTGGACGCGGTGGTGGGCACGAACGAGATCGAACGGATCGCGGACGTCTGCGAGGGACGGGAGGCGGGCGGAGCGGGGGCGGCGCCGTACCTGTATCACGAGCTGACGCCGCGGGTGCTGGCGACGCCGCGCCATTACGCCTACATCAAGATCAACGAGGGCTGCGACCATCCGTGCACGTTCTGCGTGATCCCGCAGTTCCGGGGGCGGTTCCGGAGCCGGCAGCCGGAGAGCGTGGAGGCGGAGGCGCGGGCGCTGCTGGCGCAGGGGGTGCGGGAGCTCAATCTGATCGGGCAGGACACGACGGCGTACGGGGAGGACCTGGGGCTGAAGGACGGGCTCGCGGGGCTTCTCGAGCGGCTGGCGGGGATCGAGGCGCCGCAGGGCAAATGGATCCGGTTCCTGTACTGCTATCCGAACCGGATCACGCCGAAGCTGCTGGATACGCTGGCGGCGCACGAACCGCTGGTGAAATACATCGACATGCCGCTGCAGCACGCCTCGGCGAAGATTCTGAAGCGGATGAAGCGGGGCGCGTCGGGCGAAATCTTCCTGAAGCTGCTCGAAAAGATCCGGAGAACCGTGCCGGGCGTGGCGGTGCGGACGTCGATGATTGTGGGATTTCCGGGAGAAACGGAGCAGGATTTCGAGGAATTGTGCCAGTTTATTCAGGCGGCGGAATTCGACCGGCTTGGAGTATTCGGCTACTCGGACGAAGAAACGAGCGAGAGTTTCCACCTGGACGGGAAGGTGGACGGACGGACGATTTACAACCGCAGGCGGCGGCTGATGGCGCTGCAGCGGAAGATCTCGAGGAGGCGCAACCGGGAGCTGGCGGGGCGGGAGCTGCCCGTGCTGATCGAAGGGCCGTCGGCGGACAGCGCGCTGGTGTGGCAGGCGCGGCTGGCGGCGCAGGCGCCGGAGATCGACGGAGTCTGCTACGTGGGCGATCCGGGGCCGCGGGCGCCGCAGGCGGGCGAATTCCGGCGGATGAAAATCCGCAAGGCGTACGATTATGATCTGGTGGGAGACTTGACGGACTCGCCTCCTGCCGGGGCGGCGCGGGCGGCGGCGAATCCGTTCCGGATCATTCAGGGGACAGCCGGAAGGCCGCACGTGCACTCATGACGCTGAAGCTAAGATGCCCGATCTGCCGGAAAGAGGTGCCGTTCGGAGCGCCGGAGATGCCGTTTTGCAGCGAACGGTGCCGGCTGATCGATCTGGGCAAATGGGCCGAGGGAGAGTACCGGATTCCGGGCGAACCGGCGGCTGAGCCGGCGGAGGAGAAGCGAGAGGCGCCGGATGAAGAGTAAAGCGGCGCTGGCGCTGGCGACGTGGTTCGGCTGCGGGTACTGGCCGCTGGGGCCGGGGACGGCGGGATCGCTGGGAGCGCTGGCGGCGGCGTGGGCGCTGCAACGGTGGCTGGGCTACGGGATGGGGTGGCACGCGGCGCTGGCGGCAGTGCTGCTGCTGCCGGGCGTGTGGGCGGCGGGCGAAGTGGCGCGGGCGCGCGGGGTGGAAGATCCGGGGATGGTGGTGATCGACGAAGTGCTGGGGCAATGGATTGCGCTTGCCGCAGCGGGCGCGTTCACATGGACGGAGGGCGCGGCGGCGTTCGTGCTGTTCCGGCTGTTCGATATTTTCAAGCCGTGGCCGGTGCGGGATGCCGAGCGGCTGCCTGGGGGGTGGGGCATCGTGGCCGACGATGTGCTGGCGGGGATATACGCCGCAGCGGCGCTGGGCGCAGGGCGAGCGGTGGTGATAAACATGGTTCAATCGTAAGGAGAAGCCGGAGACGGGATGCCTTCCATGAGGAACTCAACGAACAAGCCGGTGATCGAATCGGTGGCGCCGCCGGCGGCGATGGCGGGCGGCGAGATTCAGATCCGGGGCAAGAATTTTCCCACGGCGCCGCGGCCGGTGGTGACGATCGGCGGCTGCGCGGCGCCGCTGACGGTGTCGTCGAGCCAGTACATCGTGGCGCGCGTGCCGCAGGAGGCGGCATACGGCGAAGTGCTGGTGCGCGACGGCGATGCAGGCAGCGAAGCAGCGGAGGTGGTGGTGGCGACGCTGGTGGCGGACAACCTGCATCCGGTGGCGAATCCGGCGATCGACCGCGAGGGGAACGTCTTCACGACATTCAGCGGCTCGCGCGGGCAGAAGACGCCGGTGAGCCTGTACAAGATCGATCCGGCGGGAGAGGTGACCCCGTTCCTTTCCGATCTGACGAACGCGACGGGACTGGCGTTCGATGCCGAGGGCGTGCTGCACGTGTCGTCGCGTTTCGACGGGATCGTGTATCAGGTGTCGGAAGCGGCGATCATGACGGTGTATGTGGAGGGCATGGGGGTGGCGACAGGGCTGGCCTTCGACGGCGAGGGGAACCTGTTCGTGGGGGACCGGTCGGGGACGATTTTCAAGATCAGCCGGAGCCGGCAGATTTACGTATTCACGACGCTGGAGCCGTCGGTAGCGGCCTATCACCTGGCGTTCGGCCCGGACGGGCATCTGTATGTGACGGGGCCGACGACGTCGAGCTACGACTGCATTTACCGGGTGGCGCCGGCGGGCGAGGTGGAGACGTTTTTCCGGGGGCTTGGGCGCCCGCAGGGGCTGGCGTTCGACGAGGAGGGCAATCTGTATGTGGCGGGGTCGTGGCGGGGGCGGAAGGGAATTCTGAAGCTGAATCCGAAGGCGGAGATCTCGCACTTCCTGTCGGGTCCGAACATCGTGGGGCTGGCCTTTGCGCCCTCCGGCGACATGTACATCACGACCACCGGCGCGCTGTACCGGGCGCCCACGGGCATCCGCGGCTGGTGGCCCTATTGAAAGCCATGAACGCGGAAATCATCGCTGTAGGCAGCGAACTGCTGACGCCCGCCCGGATCGACACGAATTCCCTGTGGCTGACAGCGAAGCTGAACGGGCTGGGCGTGGAAGTGATCCGGAAGACGGTGGTGGGCGACGAGCGCAACCTGCTGGCGGAAGCGGCGGCGGCGGCGCTGAACCGGGCGCCGCTGTTGCTGATCACCGGGGGGCTGGGGCCGACGGAAGACGATGTGACGCGGGAGGCGGTGGCGCAGGCGCTGAAGCGGCGGCTGCTGTTCAGCGAGGAGATCCTGAAGGGGATCGAAGAACGGTTCCGGCGGCTGGGGCGGAAAATGGCGCCGAACAACCGGCGGCAGGCGTTTCTGGTGGAGGGGGCGATGCCGCTGCCGAATCCGCACGGGACGGCGCCGGGGCAGTGGCTGGATCTGCCGGGCGGGATGATAGTGCTGCTGCCGGGGCCGCCGCGCGAACTCGAGCCGATGTTCGAGAACCACTGCCTGCCGCTGCTGCGGGAGCGGCTGCCGCAGGCGTTCATCCGGACGCGCTTTTTCCGGGTGGCGGGCATGGGGGAGTCTGATCTCGACAACCGGATCGCGCCGATCTATAAGCCCTATGGGAACCCGGTGACGACGATCTTGGCGGCGGAGGGAGACGTGCAAATCCACCTGCGGGCGCGGGGGGCGACGGAGCAGGAAGCGGAAGCACTGGCCGAGGAGCTGGGGGCGAAGATCCTGGCGGAGCTGGGCGACAGCGTGTATTCGACGGACGGCACGCCGCTGGAGGCTGTGGTGGGGCGGGCGGTTCTAGCGCGAGGCGAGACGGTGGCGGTGGCGGAGAGCTGCACGGCGGGGCTGCTGGCGGCTC
Organism: Arcobacter sp.; assembly: GCA_020723085.1. Lineage (GTDB taxonomy): Bacteria > Acidobacteriota > Terriglobia > Bryobacterales > Bryobacteraceae > JANWVO01. The sequence continues at coordinate 21,808 of DYJN01000007.1, read as the reverse complement.
GGCTGACGGAGGCGCCCGGGGCGTCGGGGTGGTTCGCCGGGGGGTTCGTCGTGTACGGGGAGACGATGAAGACGAAGCTGCTGGGGCTGGACGAAGCGCTGGTGAAGCAGCACGGAGTGGTAAGCGAGGCAGTGGCGGTGGCGATGGCGGAGTCGGCGCGGGACCGGACGGGAGCGACTTACGCGCTGTCGATCACGGGGGAGGCTGGACCGGAGGTGTCGACGCCGGGCATGGAACCGGGCACGGTGTGGATTGGGCTGGCGGCGCCGTCGGAGGCGTCGGCGCGGCTGTACCGGTTTCCCACGGGACGGGAACGGGTACGGCGGTATGCGGTGCAGACTGCGCTGCACCTGCTGTGGAGGAAGCTCAAGGCGAGCTAAGGGCGCGGCGCGATGCGCACGAGGCGGCGCGGGCAAGCGGCTCAGTCGCCGAAGTAGCCCTCGGCGAGTTCGGGCTTGATTTCCAGGGCCTGGCGCCAGTAGCTCTTGGCCTCTTCGGTGCGGCCCTGAGCCTTGAGGGCGTGGCCGAGGTTGAGGAGAGCTTCCGGGAACTGGGGGCGCAGGACGATGGCCTCGCGGTAGAGGGCGACGGCGTCATCGAGCTGGCCGCGGCGGTGGAGGAGGAGGCCGGTGTTGTAGAACAGCTCCGGGGAACGTTCGCCGAGGTCGATGAGCTTGCCCTGCAATTCCAAGGCGCGCGGGTCGTCGCCCTGCTCGACGGCGAGGGCGGCCAAGGCGCGAAGAGCTTCGATGGAGTCGGGCTTGAGGGCGAGCGCCCGCTGGAGATGCTCGAGAGCGCGGTCGGACTCGCCGGTCTGCTTATAGGCAAGGCCGAGGTTGATCAGGGCCTCAACCCACTCGGGGTTGGCGTGGACACATTGTTCGAAGGCTTCGATGGCGCCGAGAGCGTCGCCGCGGCAGAGGCGGATGTAGCCGAGGCGGAAGTGGGCGTCGGCGAGCTCGGGGTGCCTGGCGGAGAGGCGCGCGTACAGGGATTCGGCCTCTTCGGTCTGGCCCTGGGCTTCGAGCAGACCGGCGAGGTTGGCGGTGACTTCGGGCTGCTCGGGATTGAGGCGGAGCGAGGTTTCGTAGGCCTCGCGGGCGCCGCGCGCGTTGCCGAGCAACTGGCGGACCATGCCGAGACTGGCCCAGGTCTGGACGTGGTCGGAGCGGAGGCGGGCAGCTTCTTCGTAGGACTTTTCAGCCTGCTCGAAGCGCTCGAGTTTCTGGAGAGCAACGCCGAGGTTGTAACGGCGCTCGAAATGCTCCGGAGTGAGTTCGACGAGCTTGGCGCAATAGCGCGAGGCGGCTTCGTAATCTTCGCGGTGGAAGGCGCACCAGGCGAGGCCTTCGAAGGCGGTCTGGGAGAAGGGACGGAGGGCGAGGAGGCGTTCGCTGATCTCGGAGACGAGGGCCTGGTCGCCGCGGCGCATGCCGATGTGGATCATGTTTGACATGGGCTCTTCGGCGTTGGGGTTGGAGGCGAGGATCTGGCGGTAGAGGCTGAGGGCATCGTCGAAACGGCTGAGCAGCTCGAGGGCGACGGCCTTGCCGAAGATGGCGGTTTCATTGGCAGGCTCGGCTTTGAGGCACTGGTTGAAGGCTTCGAGGGCGTGCTCGGCCTTTTTGAGGTGGAGCAGCGAGATGCCGAGGCCAAGGCGGGCGTCATGGCGCGCAGGGTCGTGCTGGAGGACGCGCTCGAAGTTGGCGGCGGCTTCGGCCCAGCGGCCGAGCTTTTCCTGGCAGACGGCGAGGTTGAAGAAAGCCGACTGGGCGTTGGGGTCGATGGTGGTGAGGGACTCGTAGCTCTTGACGGCCTCGTCGTAGAGTTCCAGTTCGAACTGGATATGGCCGCGGGCGGCATAGACCTCGCGGGGCGGGTCGCCGGACTCGAGGGCGCGGTCCAGTTCCTGGAGGGCCTCGCGGCCCTTGCCTTCGAGATGCAAGGCGACCGCGCGGGCCAGAGCGGTGCCCTTTTCAGGCTTGAGTTCCTCCAACAGGCGGTTGTCTTCTCGCATAAATCACCTCGTCGTTGGCGCTAATCGGCGGGCAGCCCCTGCACGCCATACGGGGACAACAGCGCGCAGAGCCTGCCCAGATAGTCGTACTGGTGGGAGACTTCCACCCAACGCAACAGCGCCCGGTCTCCCCGGGGGCTATAAAAGCCGACGCCACCGGAGTTGAGGCGGCTGTCAGTGAAATGATCGACGATCTGGTTCTGGATGTAAGTCGTGAAATCGCGGCCGTGCACTTCCATCCGGACGAGATAGAGGGTATCGGCCTGGACTGGGAAGGGGATGGGCAGGGTTTTGACCTCGCGCTCCCTGCCGTTGAGCACGACGGTGCGCACGAGGACGGCCTCCGGGAGCGGACCGGCCCGGGTGACGGCGATACGCATGGAGTAATAGTTGCCGAGATCTTTGGCGCGGAAGACCCAATTCAAGCTGCGGCGCTCGATCTGGCCGAGGAAGGTGAGCGTGTAATCGCTGAGTCCAAGGCTGGAAGAGAGCAGGGCGAGCTCGCCGGGCTGGACGAAGGTGGCGTCGCCATAGCGCCAGGTTTTGGACCAGCCTTCCTTGCCCTGCCAGGCGCCAAGACCGCCGCGGAAATCATCGAACAGGCGCACGCCGGCCCGGCGCATGATGAAGCGCTGAATGGCGTTGGCCTTGATCCAGGGCTGCCCGGAATTGCTGGCGGCAGGCGCTGTGGCAGTGGAGGCCATGGCGGAATCCCCTGCCGGATTGTTCGGCTTCTTGCCATAGAAACTGTAGACCACGACCACAAGGAGCAGGGGCAGGGCGACGGCGATCCATTTGAGATCGGAAGGAGCGTGAAGCCAAAAGCGCCTGTTCCTGCGGAGTTTGGAGAACTTGTTTCTGAAGGTTTTCGGACCGGGGTGGCGCCTGGGGCCTGAGCCGTCGGCGTGGTCCAGTTCAAGGCGCAGGAATGGCTGGGCCGGGCGGAGATCATCGAGAGCGGCCCAGCAGGAGAGGACGGAGCCGGAGCAGGTGCGGCTGGACTTGCCGGCGGAATCCACCGGGCGGGCGGGCATCATCGGCAGCCGGCCACACAAGTCGGGGGGAGGCTCGAAGGCGGGCTGGGATCCGGCGCCGGCCTGGAACACCGGTGTGAGTTCCTGATCCTGCGCCGGCGCCGGGGGCTCCGGCTGGACAGCGGCGAGATCCGGGCCGGCGCCGGCATGGCCGAATGCGACGGCGCGGCCGAGGGCGTGGAGTTCCGGGTCAGGGGCGTGATCCGATGGATCAGGCGCAGGACAAAGGGGCTCGGGCGGCTGCAAGTCGAGAGCGAGCGGGGGCGGCGCAGCAGGCGGATCGGCCCATCCGGGCTTGAGAGGGGGCGCCGAATGCGGCAGCGGGAGCGCGGCGGGATCGGGCAGTCCGACAGGGAGCATCCGGCGGGCAGGGCGGAGCTGCCGGAGCGGGAGCGCCCGGGACACGGCCGGAGCGGGAGCGTCCGGCGGGGAGACGTGCACCGGCAGCGGGGAAACCTCGCACGGCGCCACTGACCACCGAGCTGGCGGCGTGTCCACGGCCGCCAAGGCCGCGAACTCGGGCCACGATGCCCGGCGGGTGGCGTCTGTCCGGCATAGCCGGGGCAACTCCAGTTCAGGCGAGTCGAGAGGCCCGCCGGTTGAAACCGCCACGGGCAGGGCCGCGGGAACCGGCGGAAGCGCGGGGGATCCGACTGTGACCTGCGCCTGGAGGCGCGGGGAAGGAGCATGGATCGCAGACGCGCGCGAACCGGATGGCAAAGCCGCCTGGCGGTCACAGGAGTACAGACTGACGATTCCGGCAGGCGCCCGGCTGGCGGCGGGCACGGGCGGCGGCGGGGCCAAGGGGAGCAGGAAGAGCCGGATGGGCGGCTCAGATGGCTGCTCAAGACGAACCGGAACCTCGACCTCCGCTGGTACAGGCGGCTTCAGCCATTCTGGAGGATCCAGAGACAGGGGCGGAGCCGGCAAGGTCCGGCCGGGGTCCGAAGTCAGGCGGGAGGGCACGATCCGGAGAAGGCCAGCTTCCGGACTGCGGGCCGGTTTTGGCTCCGGACTCCGAACAACAGCGGGCGTTGCAGCGGAGCGGCCTGACTGGAGAACCAAGCCGGACTTGGGCACGATGATGACGAGCTTACGGCGATGGAGTGCACGTGATTCGAGGGCAGGAAGGCCAGCGGGACGGCAGAAGCCGGCGGCCAGAGGGATCAAAGGCTGAGGCGGCGCCACCGGATCCGCCAAGGGCCGGCAGCTCTCCAGCGGAAGGACGAAATCCGGCGGCAGAGGATCAACCGGTAGGAGTTGGAGCGGCGCGGCGGTGTCAGCTTCGGGCGCGACAGCCGTCTGCCAGGATGCGGCGGACGGCGCAGGCATTCCCCGGGCGATGGTGCGGAGGCTGGACTCGGGAAGGAAGTGGACAGGAGAAAAGACCGGCGGCTGGATGGGCGGCGCAACGACTCTGCGGCAGTCAATCCAGACGGCTGCCTGTGGAAGCAGCGGGGCATGGGGAGGCTGGCCGGACGCGCGCACGTCGGCCCGCTTCTGCGCGGCGGGCTGATGAGCTGTGCGGCTGGAGCGGGTGTCGGCGAGGCGGGTGAGCGCCAGTTCGTCCTGCAGCCGCTGATGGGCTTCACGGTGTGCCTCGGAACAGAACATTCCGTCCGCGATTCGGCGCAGGAGCGACAGTTTGTTCCCGCAGTATAGACACCGCATGCGGCGAGTGTGATCCTTCACCTGTAATGTTCGGCCAACGCGCGAGGGAACACCATGCGGGAATTCACCGAATTTATAGTCATGTGCAGCGGGTCGTACTAAGGTATTTCGCCAATCGGGAAGAGGCTCAAACTGTGGCTGTGTCCAAGGGGAATCGGCTCCTGATTCGGAAAGCAGCCGAATGGGAGCGGGAGCCCTGCAAGGGAGGGCAGCCCGGGCGCATGGCGCTATGCAGGAGGCGGACAAAGACCCTGGCGAGCGCCTCGAGAATGGCGCGGGGCGGAGGATGAGGTTCCGTCAGAGCGGCTCGGGGAATTGCAGGCTCGCCTTGGCGAGCGACCGGGAGAGCAATTCCACGGCGTCCTGCTCGGAGACGCCACGGGAAGTGGCAAGCTCCGATACCAGCATCAGGCGGGCGCGCTCCAGCATTTTTTTCTCACGGAACGAGAGAGGCTTGTGAGCCTGAATCTCGACGAGACACTTCAGGACTTCGGCGATTTCGAGCAGACTTCCGCTCTGCATTTTGGCGGAATTCTCCTTGAAACGGTCCTTCCAGTCCTGGCAGATCCTGCCGCACCCGTTGGCGAGGTAGGTGAGCACCTTGTGGATATCGCCGTTGCGCGTGACCTTGCGCAGCCCTACCTGCTCGACGTGCGAGAAGGGGACCATGACGGTCATGTTGTTCGTTGAGAGCCGGAGGAGATAAAACTTTTCGGTCTGATTGCCGAAGGTACGGGAACTGATGTTCTCGACTGTGCCCACCCCATGGTTCGGGTAGACAACCTTCTCACCGATTTGAAAGGTCATTCCGGGACCTCGCTGCCACTATTCAGAAGTAGTATGTTCTTCTACATCAGGGTGTTGTCCAAGGGTAACCTGAAACGGGCCGCATGTCAACCCTTCACGGGCGGCAACACCATGATGCAACGGCATTTAGTGTCCTTAATGGAGATTGCGTCAGAGGGGGGAAGGGGAGCGAAATTCCAGTAACAGAGTCTGATTTAGAAGCCGTTGCCACCCGGCGGTGGTGGACTTCACTCAACTGAAAAGACGCTGGTTTCCCAAGTTTGCCTCATCCGCGGTGTCCGGCAAGGCAGGTGGCGTTCGCGGGAGAGACCGGGCGCAAGGAGCGGCAAGGGGGACAGAGGCCGCGGCGCGGCAATTTGGGACCGGCTCAGCGCGCGACGGCGACGGTGACCCGGGGGCGCGCAGAGGGAGGCGGGGGAGGGGCGGCCGCGGCCTGCATAGCGAGGGCGAAGAGGTTGCGGCGGGGCTCCTCCATTTGCGGGAGGGCGAGGAGGGCGCGCCGGTAACAGTAGACCGCGTCGCGGGGATTGCCCAAAGCCTCCAGGATGACGCCGAGGTCGTTCCAGGCAGCCGCCCGGGCGGGGTCGAGATCGAGGGCGCGGCGGAGGAGGCGGACGGCATCGAGGACGCGGCCGGATTCCAGGAATTCGAGGCCGGCGAGGTGGCACTCTGCCGAAGTGGAAGGGAGGGTGGAATCTGAGTGCGTCATCGGGGATCCCTCTGAGGAGCGATCGGCGGAGGGGCGGGAGAACTTGAGGCAGGGGGCGCGGTGGCGCTGGAGACCGCTGCCGGCCTGGTCCTTCTGACGATTCCTCGCCCCCCACTTTCGAGAGAGGCGGCCTGAAACGAGACTTTCGCGTTTTGAGCCAGGAAAGACGGTCACGACGGACGGTTTGGCGCCTGCCAGATCCGCCGGCCGGCTTGTGGTGGCATTTCCAACTCAGTGGCTGCCCGTGAGGACAAATGACGCGCCTTGACGGGTTTCCCGGCGGGCGAAGCCTTTGCAGGGCAAGTGCCGCCCTACCGGTGGAGTCTTCGTCCTCCCCCTGCCCGCTGCCGGGCTCGCTCAGCCGTGCGGCGACTGATCGACGCGACCGTCCGAAAGTGAAGAAGGCGCCCTTCCGCTCCGCCGTTTCAGCGTCGTGGCGAAGGGCTCAATTCCGGCTGCAGCGCATAAGGGGTAGCGGACCGGGAGGGATCCAAATGGCGGCGGGCGGGGCGTGAAGAGGCCGGCGGGATCAAGGAGAACTCGAAGCGGTCAGGCTGACTGATTCGCGGCGGGGATGCGGAACCGGCGAGGCGACGCCCCCTTGGGAGTCCTTGCGCCGGAGACCGCATGGGATAAGGCGTTCGACAACGGTCTTCGGGAGAGCCCCCTGCGCCCTCACTTCGACGGGGCGCGCACTCCCCGGAAGTATTTTTCCACGATCCAGCCGGGCTGCCACTTGTCGGGGATGCGCTCTTTCCCGGTCAGGTCCACTCTTTCGGGCGTTGTGCCGCGGAGCGGGATCTGCACGCGATCGCCCACCTTTTCCTGCCACTGTTTCATGAGCCTCTGAAGCCGCGTGACGTGGCGAGCGTATTCCGGCCGGTCGATCAGATTCCTGGTTTCATGCGGATCCTTCTGAAGGTCGAACAACTGCAAGTGGCCAATCTCGGGATAGGCAATCAATTTCCACCGTTCGTCCCTCACCGCTCTCTGAGTCTGCATGTATGGCAAGAACACGGAGTCCCGGATTCTGGTTTTCTTCCCTTCCCACAACGGCCTCAGGCTCTCGCCGTCCAGACCGGGGGGACACCGGACGCTGGCCAAGTCGCAGATCGTCGGGAACAGGTCGAGAAGATAGGTGAAGGCGGTCACCGCCCTGCCCTTCGGGATGCCCGGGCCGGCGATGATCAGCGGGACGCGCATGCTGTGCTCGAACACGTTCTGTTTGCCAAGCAGCCCGTGGCTGCCCAGGGCGAGGCCGTTGTCGGCGGCGTAAATGATGATCGTGCGGTCCAGCTCTCCGGCGCGCTTCAGTTCGGCCAATATGCGGCCGATCTGCTCATCCAGGTGAGTGATGAGGCCGTAGTACTCCGCCAGTTGGTCCCGGATCACGGCTTCAGTGCGCGGCCAGGGCGCCAGATTCTCATCGCGCACTCCGCGCATCGCACCGTTGTCGAAGGGCAGCTGCGGCAGAAAGTTCGGCGGCAGCGGAGGGCGGCTTCGATAATACGCTTGCCGGTAGCGCAAGGGCGGGTTGCGAGGGTCGTGGGGCGCGGAAAAGGCGACGTAAGCCAGGAACGGCCGCTTGCGGTCGTGGTTTTTCAGGAATTCAATGGCGGCGTCGGCGAACAGCTCGCTCGAGAATTTCCCGCCGATCCGCTCCGGGCTGAGCTTCCCGTCCGGGGCCAAGTCACGGACCGGCACCGCCGTATGATCCGCCATGCCGCCAAACCGGACGGCCTTGCCCCTCTGGAAACACCGCAGCCAGGAAGCCTGCCTGTTGTGCCACTTGCCGGTGGCGAAAGTCTCATAGCCGTTTTCGGCCAGCACTTCAGGGAATAATTTCTCGTTTTCCAGCCCGGCAGTATCAATACGAAACCAGGTTTTTCCGCTCATCAGCATGGCGCGGCTGGGAACGCACACCGCACCGCTGTTGCCGCCGAAAATGTAATTGTTCCGGAAGGTGACGCCGGAGGCCACCAGACTGTCGAGGTTCGGGGTCTTGAGGCAAGGATTGCCGAGCGCGCCGATCGTGTCGGCTCGCTGATCGTCTGCGAAAAGGAACAGGAGATTCGGTCTTCCGGACGAATCGCTGAAACCGGCGGCGCGAGCTGCCGCAGCGCCGAACGCGGCCATCCACTGGCGGCGGGACAGGGTCTGCATGGGCGAGGTTCGGGATTCGGACTTCTGGTTTCCAGCTACGCCGTACTCTATCCCAGTCTTCCTTCCGCGTCAAATGCGGCATGGCGGCTGCCTGGAAGCGGGCTTGCCTGGCGGTGTGCCGATACCGTCACGGCGGGCATGGATCGGAACGGGACGGGGAGGGCGAGGCGGGGGATCTGGCGCTAGCGCGGCATATGATTCAGGCTCCGGACGCCGGGGCGCCCGGAGCCTGAGGGGTTGAGCGTGAGCAGGTTCAGCCGGGTGGCTAGCCGCGGAGCAGGCTGAGGACGGCCTGCGGGGCGGCGTTGGCTTGAGCCAGGGCGGCGACGCCGGCCTGGGTGAGGATCTGGGCCTTGGTGAGGTTGGCCGCTTCGAAGGCGAGGTCGGCATCGCGGATGCGGGACTCGCTGGCGGCGAGGTTGGTGAGCTGGGTAGCGGCGAGGCTGACGGCGAAGTTGAACTGGTTCTGGCCCTTGCCGACGACAGCCTGAGCCTGGCCGAGTTCTTCGACGGCCTGGGCCAGAGCGTTGACGGCCTGCTCGGCGGTCTCCTGGGTGGAGATGGAGAGGTTGGCGCCGCCGCTGGAGTCGAGCGTGGTTTCCGACGAGCTGTCGGTGGTGGAATCGGAGGTGACGGCGGTGCCGCCGTTGAGGCCGACGGCGGCGGTAGCGGTCTGGACCACGACCTTGAAGGCGCCGGTGCTGGCGAAGACGACTCTGTCGGCGCCGCTGCCCGCTTCGGCAGCCGCGATCTTCATGAGGCCGTCCTTGTTGCTGGCGAGCAGGGCGGTGTTGATGGCATCGGCGGCGTCTTCCGCGGTGGCGGCGTTGGAGTTGTTGAGGGTGACGTCGACCGACTGGAGGGAGCCATCGGCGCCGATGGCGGAGATGGTGACGATCTGCGAGTTGCCGGTCGAGACGGCGGTGAAGGAGAACGAACGCGCCTCCAGGCCGCCGGCGGCCTTCACGTTGGCTGCCGCAGTGAGTCCGAACATGCGCTGCGCCGCCGTGTCAGCGCCCGCCTCCACGGCGAAGGCGCTCGAGGAGGAGACGAGGGAGAAGCCTTTGCCGTCGGCGTTGATCTGCGCGGTGATGTTGGCGTTGCGCAGCGCGACGGCGCCCGCGGATGTGCCGCCCGCGGCGCTCTCGATGCCGGCGTTGATGGCCCCGACGAGACCATTGAGATCCTGCACGCCCGTCAGGTTGACGGTGATGGTCTGGTCGTCGAAGCCGACGCCGGAGAGGTTGAACGTCATCGAGGTGGCGCCGCCGATGGCGCTTTCGAGGTCGGCCGCGGTGCCGTTGTTGTAGACGCTCATGTCGTAGGTGGAGTCGCTGGCCGCCGAATAGCCGGAGAGGCCGAGGCTGCGGGCGTCGACGGTGGACTGGCGCAGGTCGACGCTGACGCTGCCGTTGGTGATGACCTCGCTGCTTGTGCTGCCGCGCCCGCCGCCGATGAAGACGCTCAGGTCCTTGGCGAAATCGCCGCCCTGATTGAGGCCGATGGCCTGCGCCTGGCGGTTGATCTCTTCGATCACGCTCTGGAACTCGCTGTTGAGCACCGTGCGGTCCCCGTTGAACGTGCCCGAGGCCGACTGGGTGGCCAGCGTGCGCGCCCGGTCGAGCAGCTTGCTGATGTTGTTGATGCCGCTGTCGATGGTCTGCAGCGTCGCCAAGCCGTCGTTAGCATTGCGGACGCCCTGCGACAGCACCGCCTGGTCGCTGCGGAACCCGTTGGCAATGGCCAGTCCGGCGGCGTCATCGCCGGAACTGACGATGCGCAGGCCGGAAGTGACCCGGCTGATGGTCTTGGTCTGGAACTCCTGCGTGACGCGCAGGTATTCCTGCGCCTGCAGGGAGGCGATGTTGGTGTTAATCGTAAACGCCACGATCCTTCTCTCCTTTGTGGGCCGAGGCTTCGGCTGGAGTCGTTCCAGCCGGGACCGCTTGCGATCCTGCGCTCCGGCTTCACCCTCGCTCATCGGTCCGCCCGCGCGGGGGCTTGAAGAAAAAAATCCGGAGGAGGCATGGATGCGGGAGGCCAAGGGGGGCTTGCGGCCGGGTTCGCGGGCGCCGGCTGGAGAGATGTCCGGCAGAAGCACAGGCGGGCTTCCGGCGGACTCACGGCCCGAAGCAGCGGCCCGCCGGGCGCAAGGAGGGGCTGGGCCGTTCAGGAGAGTTCGATGCCGTGGGGATCGAACATCAGGAAATAGCAGTAATTCGCGAGGACAAACTGGGCGGTCTCGGGATCGAAAGCCGCCGCCGGAGTGATGATGTCGATGCAATCTTCCGCTTCCGCCAATACTTCTTCATCTTCCCTGTTTTGCATCTCACAGGCGTCCGCATTCCCGGCCTTTGCCAAGATGCTTTTGAACCCAGCTTCGGCAAAGAGCTCGTCGATCCGCCTGCCGGAAATGCCGGACAGCTGACGGACATAGTCCCGCCGTTCGGAGGTCAGAGGATTTTGCAGCAGAGTCTGACGGCAGATGCGCTCCAATATTCCAGGACTCCCGGACACCAGCTCCTGAATGCACTCCATGAGCAGTTCCGGATCGCCACCCACAGAGTTTCCGGCAAAGGGCGGAAATCCAAACGAATCCGCATGGTCTGCGTAACACCGCGCAATGCAGCGCCGCCGGGCCACGGAATTGGCCGCAGGCTCCCATGCGCCCAAAAGAAGGCGAGCATCTTCGGCGCTCAGGTCGCCGCCATCGTTGGTGATCAGGTAACCGCGCAGGGGCGTATGCACCTCCCCGAGACTCCAAGCGCTGGCCAACGAAAGGCCGAGGACACTAAATCCAAAAGTCAGATCTTCCTGCAATATGCCGCCATCGAGCAGCGCCGGCAACAGCTCGGAGGCAGGGCCATATTCTTCATCCTTTATCTCCTCATACGCTCTGCCCCGCAGTTGTTTTGGCATTCCTTCCAACAGCAGATCAAAAACCTTGACCGACTCGGAGAAGAGCCGCACCTTGCCCGGCGGCTGGCAGACGTACAGAACTCTGTCGCATTTTTCCCGCAGCATCCGCCGGACTTTTTCGCCGTTGAAGCGTGTCCATATCCCTTCTCTTTTGAACATCTCTTCCACCTCCTGATACGGTTCCGGCCCTGAGGATCAGGATCGCGGGGCCGTCCGCCCGCGGAGACTCACGATCTGCGCTTCTTGCAGATGAGATACGAATCCTCCGGGATCCGGAGCGGGCAGGAGGAGCGAGGCGCCCGGGCGGGCGCTGATGAACCGAGTCCATGGCGCCTGGAAGCCGGAACCGGTGCGGGACTCCGGATCATTCTCCAACCGGTCCAACGGCAGCCGGCGCGCATGGCTCCACCGTCCGGCGCGGTCTCCATTCGTGCAGACGGGCAGCAGGCTGCCGGCGGAGGAGCGGAACCGGCGGGGCGGCGCAAGACGGGAATTTCCGCCGCCGCGGGCGCCACGCAGAAGCCGGGCGGGGCGCCTCTCCGGGATATGCCGCCCGCCTCGCCGCAAAACTGGGACCCGATGCCGTCCTGAGGGGAATGGCGCACCCGGCAAGCCAATCTCATGGGGCAATGGGAAGCGGAATTGCTCGGACTGACCTAGTGTCTCATTCATGGGGACGCAGCCTCCTGGGCGTTCTGGTGAAGTTCCCACCTGCAACCACAAAGACGTCTCCCAATACTGCAAAGTTGCCACGAAATGTTCCGGCTTGAAATCCCGAAGGCTTCGTTTGAGCCGGCGACGAAATCCGCGAATTCCGGCCCGCCCGATTGCATCGCTCCGGCGCCAGGGGCCCGCATGCGCCGTTCCGTTTTTCCGTGCGCCGGGCCCGGTGGACCGGCCGGCGACGAAGCGTCCGCCCGGGCGGCGCGCCGCCGGCTGCGGCAGCCGGATGAGCGCAGTTTCCGGTTCCGGCGGGGCGAGAGTGGGGCTGAGCGGCGCGGCGGCGCCGCGGCCCGATGCTTGCCGGGCGGGGGCGGGCTTTGGAGGCGTGCAGTTGCCGGAGCACAAGCCGGCGCGCCGGGACGGGCTGGAATGCTGCGTTCCGGCCAAGATCCGGCGCACCGGAACGGGCGGGGGGCGCGGGCGAAGAGCTGCGGACGCGGCCGGCGGGCAGGATGCGGCGGTGCTATGCTCGTGTCGCCGTCCCGCTGGTTAGCCTGCGGGCATTCAGGGACGCCTGATGAGGGTTGCCGCCGCCACGATCGTTTCCCGCTCGCGCGTTGCGCTGGCGCGGGCGACGGCGCGGTCTTTCCGCGGGCAGCATCCGGAAGTCCCTTTCTATTGCCTGCTGGCCGATGGCGAGCATGAGGAGATCCGGGCGGACCGCGAGCCGTTCGAGATGGTCCGGTTCGACGCGCTGGCGGCGCCGGATGACGAGTGTTTCCGTTTCCGTTATGGGGAGATGGAGTTGAGTTACGCGGCGACGCCGTTTCTCGTCGCTCACCTGCTGGAATCGGGTTTCGAAGGCGTGCTGTTTCTGAAGCAGGAGACGATGGTGCTGGACCGGGTGGACGGGCTGCTGGAGATGCTGCGGCGCCATTCGGTGCTGCTGACGCCGCATCTGCTGTCGCCGCCGGAAGGCGAGGGAGAGTTCGAGCGCGCGCGCAATGTGCTGCGCGCGGGGGTGTTCAATGGGGGCGTGCTGGGCTTTGCGCAATGCGAGGAGGCGCGGCGGGTGCTGGAGTGGTGGAAGCAGAAGACGTGGCGGCTGTGCCTTCTGGATGTGGATCACGGGCTGCATTACGAGCAGCGATGGCTGGACTTCGTGCCGAGCATTGCGCCGCGGTGCGGGATCGTGCGGGACCCGGGCGTGAATGTGGGCCACTGGAACCTGCCGGAGCGGAGGATCGAGGCGCGGGAGGGGCGGGTGACGGCGTGCGGCGAGCCGTGCCGGATCTTCCGGTTCAGCGGGTATGAGCCGGAGCGCCCGGACAGGATCTCGCGCTACAGCCGGGCGAAGGTGGCGGAGGCGGGCGGAGCGGCGGAGGTGTTCGCGCGCTATCAGCGGCTGCTGGAGGAGTGCGGGTGGCGGGAGACGCGGGCGCTGCCGTACGCCTGGGGCGTTTACGACAACGGCGCGCGCATTTCAGGCGAGGCTCGGCGGCTGTACCGGGAGCTGGGGGAGGCGGCGCGCCGGTTCGGCGATCCGTTCCGCACGGCAGGGGAGTCATTTTACGCCTGGCTGAGCCGGGAGCATCCCGCGGCGCTCGAAGGAGGCGGGCATGGCTGAAGCGCCGGCGGTGGCGACGGTGGCGGCCATGAACTACATGCCGCAGGCGGCGGCGATGGCGGCCTCACTTCGGCGCTTCCACGCGGAGACGCCGCTGTACGTGGTGCTGGCCGGGACGCGGAGGCGCGCGCCGGCGTTGGAGCGGCTGGGAGCGAGGGTGGTTTCACCGGACGAGCTGCGGGTGGAGGGGCTGCGGGGGATGATGCTGCGGTACGGATGCAAGGAGCTGTGCGCGGCCTTGAAGCCTATTGCGATTGAAATGGCGCTGGACGCGGGCCACCGCACGGTTGTGTTCGTGGATCCGGACATGCTGGTGCTGGACACGCTGGAGCCCTGTTTCCGGGAAGCGTCGGCGCACGCGCTGACGCTGACGCCGCACATCGGGCCGGAGGAGGCTGAACGGCCGGAGGAAGAGCTGGAGAGGGCGCTGCTGATGGCGGGGATGTTCAATGGCGGGTACATCGGGGCGAGCGATTGCGTGGAGGCGCGGCGGTTTCTCCGGTGGTGGGGGGAGCGGCTGCGGCGCCACTGTTATGAATACGTGGAAGCGGGGATCCACTATGATCAGCGGTGGCTGGATCTGGCGCCGGGATTTGTGGCGGACCTGCACGTGTGCCGGCATGCCGGCTGCAACGCGGCGTACTGGCGGCTGGGGCGGATGAGGCTGGAGCAGCGGGGCGAGGCGTTCTTGCTGGGGGGAGAGCCGGTGCGGCTGTTCCACTTCAGCGGATATCAGCCCGAGGCGCCGGAGTTTGTGACGAGATTCCGGCCGGGGTGGAGAGTGGAGGAGACGGGCGCGGGGGAGGCGCTGTTCCGGCTGTATCAGAAGCGGCTGCAGGAAGCCGGGTGGCGGCGAGGGGCGCAGGAGGAACCGGACTTGCCGGAGTCATACCGGGTGCTGCAATTCGTCCGGCGGGCGCGGCGGGCGGCGGCTCGATGGCTCAGGCAGTGATCCGGAAGAGGCGCGGGGCGGCGGGTGCTTTCGCCGGGGTGGTGCGATATAGTGCGCTGCAAGGAGGTTCCGCATGTCCCATGCTGGCCTGGTTCGAGAGGCGCTGGCCGCCGGCGAGGGAATCCTGCGCATGGCGCCCTGCTGGGTGCCGCGCTCGTTTCTGATGCCCGGCGGACGGCTGAAGCTGCATCCGGACGATCTGTACGCGCTCGGCGCGCATCGAGGAGGGATCGACGAGCGGTGGTTTTCTTCGACGACGCGCGCCGATAACGGGCCCGGGACGCCGGAGGACGAGGGGCTGAGCTACATCGACATTGGGGGCCGCCGCGTGCAGCTGAAGGAGGCCGTGGAAGAGATCGGCGATGAACTGCTGGGCCCTGACGTGATGCGCGAGCACGGCGGGTTCAATATCCTGTGCAAGTTCTTCGACAACCTCGGGCCCATCCCGCACCACATGCATCAAATGGACGAGCATGCGGCGAAAGTGGGGCGGAAAGGGAAGCCGGAAGCGTATTATTTCCCGCCGCAATATAATTTCCACGGCAACAATTTCCCGTACACATTCATGGGGCTGGAGCCGGGCACGACAAAGGACGACGTGCGGCGCTGCCTGGAGCGGTGGAACGAGGGCGACAACGGGATTCTGTACCTGTCGCGCGCGTACAAGCTGGAGCCGGGCACGGGCTGGCGGGTGGATGCGGGCGTGCTGCACGCGCCGGGGTCGCTTGTGACGTACGAACCGCAGGTGAACTCGGACGTGTTCGGGATGTTCCAGTCGATGGTGGAGGGCCGGGCGGTGCCGTGGGAGCTGCTGGTGAAAGACGTTCCGCCGGAGCACCACCGGGATCTCGACTACATCGTGTCGATGCTGGACTGGGACAAGAATGTGGACCCGGAATTCGGCAGGCACAACAAGGTGTTCCCTGTGCCCGTGCGCAGCGAGGCGGAGATGGCGGAGGCGGGCTACCGCGAGGTCTGGGTGACGTACGGAAAGCCGTGGTATTCGGCCAAGGAACTGACGGTGCTGCCGGGGCGCAGCGCCGTGATCCGCGACGCGGCGGCGTACGGAATGATCCTGACGCAGGGCCACGGGCAGGCGGGCGTGCATGAAGCCGAGACGCCAGCGCTGATCCGGTTCGGGCAGATGACGAAGGACGAATTCTTCGTCACGCGGGCGGCGGCGGAAGCCGGGGTGCGGATCACGAACCGCAGCGACCGGGAGCCGCTGGTGATGCTGAAGCATTTCGGGCCGGGCAATCCGGACGCGGCGCCGCTGGTGCATTGAGGATGAGCGCCATGAAGATCTCGATTGGAAGCTGGGCGTACACGATCGGGCCGTGGGCGGCGCATCCGGTGCCGTTCGACACGGTGATCGGGAAGCTGAAGGAGCTGCGGTTCGACGGCGTGGAGCTGGGGGCGTTCCCGCCGCATCCGAATCCGGGCAATCCGAACGGCCCGGACAGCGAGTGGCCGGGGGCGATGCCGGAGAGGGCGCAACGGGCGGAGCTGCGGGCGCGGATGAAGGAAGCGGGGCTGAAATTCAGCGGAATTGCGGCGAATCTATGGGGAGAAAAGCTGATCAATACGGATGATCCTTCGAAATATATACAGGAATTCCGGCGCAATGCGGAATTTGCCGCCGACCTGGAGATCCCGGTTGTGCGGGTGGACACGGTGCAGCCGCCGACGATCCTGCGGGAGGTGGACGCGGAGACGGCGGCAGGAAGGGTGGCGCGCGCGTGGCAGGCGTGCTGCGGCATCGCGGCGGAGTTCGGGCTGGACGTGGCGTGGGAGTTCGAGCCGGGGTTCGCGTTCAACAAGCCGTCGGAGATCGTTCGCATTCATGATGCGGTGGACCGTCCGAACTTCGGACTGCTGTACGACACCTGCCACGGGCAGATGACGGGGGTGGCGGGCGCGCGGCAGGAGGGGGAGAAGGAAGTGTTCGCGTCGCAACTGGAATTCATCGAGATGCTGGACGGGCGCATCCGGCACATTCATCTGATTGACAGCGACAACACATGCCACAGGGACGCCGCGGGGAATGAGGAGACGTCCGCGCATCCGCCGTTCGGGATGGGAGTGCTCGACTTCGACACGCTCTTCCCCGCCCTGCTGAAGGCGGCGCGGCTGAAGCACGGCTGGGTGACGATCGATCTCTGTTTCTGGCCCGACGCATGGGAGGCGACGGCGAGCTGCAAGAAGCGGGTGGATGAACTCGTGGCGAGGCATGCGTCATGAAAGAGCTGCGCGTGGGGATGATCGGCTACGGCTTCATGGGGCGTACGCACACGAACGCGTACAAGCGGCTGGCGGATTTCTTTCCGGTTTCCTGGCGTCCGGCGCTTCAGGCGGCGTGCGGGCGGAATGAGGAGAAGGCGCGGGCGTTCGCGCGGACGTGGGGCTATGCGCGCGTGGAGACCGACTGGCGGCGTGTGGTGGAGGCGCCGGACATCGATCTGGTGGACATCTGCGCGCCGAACGACGTGCACGCGGAGATCGCCATCGCAGGGGCGCGCGCCGGCAAGATGGTGCTGTGCGAGAAGCCCCTGGCGCGGACGCTGGGCGAGGCGGAGCAGATGGTGGAGGCGGTGGAGCGGGCGGGCGTGGCGAACATGGCGTGGTACAACTACCGGCGCGTGCCGGCGATTGCGCTGGCGAAGCAGCTGGTGGACGAGGGGCGCATCGGAAAGCCGTTCCACTACCGCACGAACTTCCTGCAGGACTGGACGATTTCGCCGGACGTGCCGCAGGGCGGCGCGGCGCTGTGGCGGCTGGACGTGCACGCGGCGGGCAGCGGCGTGACGGGGGACCTGCTGGCGCACAACATCGACACGGCGATGTACCTGAACGGCGCGATCACGCGCGTGGTGGCGCGGACGGAGACATTCGTGAAAGAGCGCGTGCATGCGCTGACGGGCAGGACGGAGCCGGTGGGGATCGACGATGCGGCGCTGTTTATTGCGGAGTTCGCCAACGGCTCGCTGGGGCTGTTTGAAGCGACGCGCTATGCGCGGGGGCACAAGGCGCTGAAGACGCTGGAGCTGAACGGCGCGGAGGGGTCGCTCCGGTTCAATCTCGAGGAGATGGAGTACCTGGATTACTTCGAGTATCCGGGCGTGCCGGGCCATGTGCGGGGCTGGCGGCGGATTCATGTGACCAACGCCGAGCATCCGTACATGGACCGCTACTGGGTGCCGGGGCTGGTGATCGGATACGAGCATACGTTCCTGAATACGCTGGCGGATTTTGTGCGGGGGCTGGAGACCGGGGAGCGGGTGCAGCCGGACTTCCGCTGTGCCTTGCAGACGCAGAAGGTGTGCGAGGCGGTGCTCAGAAGCGCACGGGAAGGCCGGTGGGTGGAGACGGGGGTGGATCTGTAGGGGGGCGCGCCGGGCTGCGTTCGCAGCCGGGGGAGCCGGAGGGCAGGGGCGGCACGGCGGGGAGCGGACGTACGGCGAGCCGGGAGCGGCAGGAGGCAGGGTGGTTTGCGGCCGGAGCCGCGATATCCGGCAATGGCCGGATGGGGGCGCGCCAATTGTCGCAGAATAGAAGGAAGCGCGAACGACGCGGGAACGAATGCGATGACAAGCGAGCAAGAGAAGCTGGTGGCCGAGATCGCGCGCGAGGTGCTCGAGCGGCTTGAGGGCAGGCTGGCGGGACGGGACGGCGGCGCGCGCGCTGCTGCGCCGGCGCAGGAAGGCGCAGCCACGGGCGACGGCGTGTTCGCGACGGTGGACGAAGCAGCCGAGGCGGCGGCGGAGGCGCAGCCGAAGATCGCCGCGATGAGCCTGGCTGAGCGCGAGCGGATAGTGGATCTGATCAAGGACCTGTGCGAGCGGCACGCGGAGGAGTGGGGGCGGCTGGAGCTGGAGGAGACGGGGCTCGGGCGGCTGGACCACAAGATCGAGAAGCTGCGCATCATCCGCAATGTGCCGGGCGTGGAGGCGTTGCAGGCGCGGGCGCGGACGGACAAGGACGGGCTGTGCCTGATCGAGCGCGCGCCGTGGGGGGTGGTGGGGATGGTGCTGCCGGCGACGCACTCGGCGCCGACGCTGGCTTCGAATGCGATCAACGTGCTGGCGGCGGGCAATGCGGCGGTGTTCAGCCCGCATCCGGCGGGAGCGAAGATCGCCATGCGCGCGTTGCAGCATTTCAACCGCGCGATCGCTGAGGCGACAGGCGTGCGGAATGCGCTGACGATGTGCGCGACGGCGAGCATCCGCACGGCGGAGGAGGTGTTCCGGCATCCCGGGATCGCGCTGCTGTGCGTGACGGGCGGACCCGCGGTGGTGCGGGCGGCG
The DNA here is from genome assembly GCA_020723085.1 of Arcobacter sp. Lineage (GTDB taxonomy): Bacteria > Acidobacteriota > Terriglobia > Bryobacterales > Bryobacteraceae > JANWVO01. The sequence goes on along the minus strand of DYJN01000007.1, from coordinate 2,942 downwards.
ATGAAGCACGGCAAGCGGGTGATTGCGGCGGGGCCGGGCAATCCGCCGGTGGTGGTGGACGAGACGGCGGACGTGGACCTGGCGGCGCGGTCCGTGGTGCTGGGGGCGGGGTTCGACAACAACCTGCTGTGCATCGGCGAGAAGGAAGTGTTCGTGGCGGCGCAGGTGTTTGACGGGTTCATGGCGGCGATGCGGCGCGCGAAGGCGTACGAGCTGAAGCCGGACGCGATCGAGCGGTTGACGCGGGCGGCGTTCGATCTGGAGCACGAAGGAAAGAGCTGCGCGCACGGGCATCTGAAGAAAGACCTGATCGGGAAGGACGCGGCGGTGCTGGCGCGGGCGGCGGGCGTGGACGCGCCGGCGGGGACGGAGCTGCTGTTCGGCGAGACGCAGGAGGATCATGTGTTCGTGCAGGAAGAGCAAATGATGCCGTTCGTGCCGGTGGTGAAGGTACGCGACATCGACGACGGGATCCGGGCGGCGGTGAAGGCGGAGCGGGGCTTCCGGCACACGGCGATCCTTCACTCGCGCAACCTGAACCACGTAACGAAAATGGCGCGGGCGATGAACACGACGCTGTTCGTGCACAACGCGCCGAGCGTGGCGGCGCTGGGATCAGGGGCGCCGGGGTACCTGAGTTATTCGATTGCGACGCCGACGGGGGAGGGTGTGACGACGGCGCTGACGTTCACGCGGGAGCGGCAGATTGCGCTGGGCGCGGGGGCGTTGCGGATTTTATGAAGGAGCAGGTCTGTCGAGCATGAGAGAGCATTCGAGAGAGGTCCGCCGATGAACCGCAGGGATCTGAGCCGGCACCGGATCATCACGGCGCAGGACGTGGAAGACGCGGCGCACGCGGGCGTGGTGGAGCTGCTGCTGCAGCCGGGCGCGATGCTGACGGCGGAGGCGGCGGAGGCGGTGTCGCGGCACGGGCTGCGGCTGAGCGGGCGCGACGGCGGCGACGGGTGGGAGGCGCTGTTGAATTCCGCCGAAGCGCAGCCCTTCAAGGAAGAGATCTGCGCCGTGGGGCGGAAGCTGTGGCAGCGGATGTATGTGGACGGCAACGGGGGAAACATCAGCTACCGGCTGCGGGACGATGCGGTGCTGTGCACGCCGACGCTGTGCAGCAAGGCGGACCTGACGCCGGCGGACCTGTGCCTGGTGGATCTGGACGGCAAGCAGCTGGCGGGGGGCAAGGCGCGGACGAGCGAGATTCTGCTGCACCTGGAGATTTACAAGGCGGCGCCCGAGGCGAAGGCGGTGGTGCACTGCCATCCGCCGCACGCGACGGCATATGCGATCACGGGGCGCGTGCCGCCGACGTGCGTGATTCCCGAGTACGAAGTGTTCATTGGCCGGGTGGCGCTATCGCCGTACGAGACGCCGGGGACGCAGAAGTTCGCCGAGACGGTGCTGCCGTTTGTGAAGACGCACAACACGGTGCTGCTGGCCAATCACGGGATCGTGTGCTGGGCGGACACGGTGACGCACGCCGAGTGGTATGCGGAGGTGGTGGACACCTACTGCTGGACGCTGATGCTGGCGCAGCAGCTCGGGACGCCGGTCTCGCACATTCCGGCGGAGAAGGCTGAGGACCTGCTGGCGATCAAGCAGCGGCTGGGTTTGCCGGATGCGCGGCTGGCGGAAGAGAGCTGCCCGGTATGCGACATGCCGGAGCGTCCGGGAGCGATCACGACGATCCCGAATTCGGGGGTTTCGAGCGGGCGTTCCCCGGCGGTGACGGAGGAGCTGATCGCGGCGGTGACGGAGGCGGTGCTCCGGGAGCTGGAGAAGAAGCGGCGCGGGTAGGCGCCCGCGGCGTGGGCTTTCAGGCGGGGAGGGGATGCGCTGCCGGCGGCGCGACAGGCGCGAAAAGCGGCGGGGCGGACCGTTGCCATTGGCGCCGAGAAGCATTGTGTCACGGGCCGATGGAGGCAGCACGGGCGGAGAAGGGGGTTGCGTTCGCGAATGCAGCTCAGGAGAGCAGGGCGAGGACGGCTTGGAGCTCGCGCCGGACTCGTTCGAGGATCGCAGCAGCGCGCTCGGGATCGGGGGCGAAGAGGTGGCGCTGGAGGAGGAGGACGGGCAGGGGGGCGGATTCGGGCGGCGCTTGAGGCGCTGCCGCGGCGGGGCGGGCGGCGCGCTCCTGGCGGCGGGCGTGGCGCTGTTCGGCGAGAGCGGCGCGGGCGCCTTCAATGGTGAAGCGCTTCTCCCAAAGCAGATGCTTGATGGCGAGCACCGTCTCGATGTCTTTGCGGCGGTAAAGGCGCTGGTTGGCGCCGGACTTCCTCGGGTGGAGCTGGGAGAACTCGGTTTCCCAGAAGCGGAGGACGGAGGCTTTGACGCCGGTGAGGCGGCTGACCTCGCCGATGCGGAAATAGAGCTTGTCCGGGATCTCCACGGGCTGTGGCTGTGCCGCGGCTGTCGCCATTGCAGTAAGTGCGCCTACCGCCATCGTAAACTTGAACGGAGGCGGCGTCAACAGAAACGCTGGAAAATGTTTTATTGGGGGCGGGGGGGCAAGGGGGAGGCGCCCTGTGGCATCGCTGGTTGCCGGCGGGCTGCGGGCGATAGGGCGCGATGGAATGCGGGCGTGCCGTTGGCTGGTGAGCCGCGGGATGCGCGCGCTGCGCCGCGGGTCTGAAAGGCGAGGGAAACGCGGCACTGATGGCCCTTTGGCCGCGGGATTCTCGTTGACCGGTGGGCTGCGGGCTTTCGGCGCGCTCCGCCGCGGCACTGATGGGCAGCAGGGGTAGGATGGAGCTATGGCTGTACTGGCGGGGATTCATGCGGTGCGGGAGGCGCTGCGGGCGGGGCGAGCGATGGAGCGCGTGCTGATTGCGCGCGGGGCGGGCGGCGGGAGGCTTCAGGAGATCATCGAGCTGTGCCGGCAGGCGGGCGTGCCGGTGCGGATCACCGAATACGCCGGCGCGCCGCACGGC
>DYJN01000006.1:38379-88667 GCA_020723085.1 Arcobacter sp. | reverse complement strand
TGTCAGGCGATTATAGCAGCACGGGCACCGTTGGGCAAGGCCGCGGGACGCCCGGGGCGGACGGCGGCCGTCACTCCTCCTTGAGGGAGCGCTCCATCAGCTCCCGCAGGCTCTCCCGCGGGCTCTTCTCGCCGCGGAGCACGGCGTGCATCTGGGTGGTGATGGGCATTTCCACACCGAGGCGCGAGGCGAGCTCGGCGGCGGCGAAGGTCGTGTGGACGCCTTCGGCGACCATCCGCATGCCGGAGAGGATCTCGTCCAGCCTGCGGCCGCGGCCCAATTCAAAGCCGACTCTGCGGTTCCGGCTCAATTCGCCGTTGCAGGTCAGGACGAGGTCGCCCAGCCCCGCCAGCCCGGCCAGCGTGCGCTCCTGTCCGCCGGCAGCGACGGCGAGGCGGGTGATCTCAACGAGTCCGCGGGTGACGAGGGCGGCGAGTGTATTGGCGCCGAGGCCGAGACCCGCGCAGACGCCGGCGGCGATGGCGATGACGTTTTTCAGCGCTGCGCCCAGCTCGACGCCCACCGGGTCCGAGTTGGTATAGAGCCGCAGCGTGGGGCCGGAAAAGGCCAGTTGGACCGTGCGCGCCAGTTCGGGATCGTGGGAAGAAATGACGACCGCAGCCGGCTCGCCGCGCGCCACTTCGCGGGCGAAGGTCGGACCGCTGAGGACTCCGACGCGAGGGGCGAAGCGCGCGCCGGCGGCTTCGGCGATCACTTCCGACATGCGCTTGAGCGAGCCCTGCTCGATGCCCTTGGTGGCGCTGACGAAGAGCATGCGCGGCTCGAGCCACGGCAACATCTGTTGATAGAGCCGGCGCACGTGGTCCGACGGCATCACGCTGAGGACGATGTCCGCGCCTTCGACGCAGGTCTTCAAATCCGATAGAGGAGCGACGTTGGGCGGAAGCTCGAAGTCCGGCAGGAAGAGGTCGTTGACGCGGGTGCGCGCCATGCGCCCGGCGAGATCCGGCTCGTAGACCCACAGCCGGAGTTCGGGAAACCGCGGGGCGAGCACGATGGACAGGGCGGTGCCCCAGCTTCCGCCGCCGATGATCGCCAGCCGCTTCACTTTTTCCCTCCGAAGCGGAAGACGTTTTCCGTGCCGGCGCGCAGGCGCTGGATGTTGGAGCGGTGGCGGCAGATGATGAAGGCGCCGCAAAAGGCGACGGCGCTCAACACGGAGGGTCCGGGATGGTAGAGGATCCAGACGGCGAAGGGGAACAGTCCGGCGCCGAGGATGGAGCCGAGCGAGATGTAGCGGGTGGCGGCAACGGTGAGGACGAAGACGGCGGCGACGGCGGCCAAAGCCCAAGGGGCCAGATGGAGCGCCACGCCGACGAAGCTGGCCACCGCCTTACCCCCCTGGAAGCGCAGGTAGACCGGGAAGGCATGGCCGAGGACGACGGCGACGCCGGCGGCGGCGGTCCACTCGGGCGAGCCGGCAGCCAGCGTCTGCATCAGGGCGCAGGCGGCCCAGCCCTTGGCGATGTCGAGCAGCAGGGTGAGGACTCCCCAGCCGCGGCCGGTGGTGCGGAGGACGTTGGTGGCGCCGATGTTGCCGCTGCCCATCCGGCGCACGTCCCGGCCGGTGCGGAGCTTGACGATCAAATAGCCGAAGGGGATGCCGCCGATGAGATATGCGGCAAGAATTGCAAGCAGTTTTTCCGTCATTTTGCCAAAGGAAAGCTGGCCAATTTTGTGTAAATGCTGCCGCCGGGACGCAATTGGCTTTCGTATAAGTGGAATTGCGCGGCGGTGAAGCGTCCAAAATGGTCCGAGGGCAGGGAAGCGATCGTCTTGCGCAACGCTGCCAGGTCCACGGGGCGGCGGATGCGGGCGAGCGTGAGGTGAGGGCTGAAGGGGCGGTCTTCGCGGGCGATGCCGAGCGATTCACAGGCGTCTTCCGTTGCCCGGGCGAGCAGCGGCAGGGCCTCCCCGCCGCGGATGCCGGCCCAGAAGACGCGCGGGTTGCGCTCGTTGGGAAACCAGCCGAGGCCCTGGATATCCACGCGGAATTCACCCGGGGGAGGGATCTCGGCGAGCGCCTGCTTCAGGATATCGAGATCGTTTTCCGGCCATTCGCCGATGAATTTCGTGGTGACGTGCAGATTGGACGGAGCGCTCCACTGAAGGTCCGCCTTCGGGCGCAAGAGCTGGAGCAGGAGCTCGAGGTTGCGGCGCACCTCGTAAGGCAGGTCGATGGCCACAAACAGGCGCATGGGGCGTGATACTCTCACCTAGCGTAGCGCGAGATGGCCGCCCGAGTCCTGCCCCGCAGCTTTTATGCCCGCCCCACGGTCGAGGTCGCCCGCGGACTGCTGGGACAGCGGCTCGAGTTCCGGGGCAGGGGCGGCAGGATCGTGGAGGTGGAGGCGTACCTGCCGGAAGGGGACGAGGCGGCGCATGCGTGGCGGGGGCGCACGGCGCGGACGGAGGTGCTCTTTGGTCCGCCGGGCTGCGCGTATGTGTTCCTTGCTTATGGGATGCACTGCTGCCTGAACGTGGTGGCGGAGCCGGAGGGCACGCCGGGCTGCGTGCTCATCCGGGCGGTGGAAGGCTGGGGGGATGGTCCGGGGAAGCTGACGCGGGCGCTCGGCATCACGCTGGAACAGAACGGGTGGGATTTGTTGCACAGCCCGTTGCGGATTCTGGCGGCGCCGGCGGCGCGGCGGGAATCGATCACGGTGACGCCGCGGATCGGCATCCGGCGCTCGGCGCAGCTGCCGTTGCGGTTCGTGCTCGAAAGTTGATGCTTCCGGCGCGATTCCGGTACGCTGAAAGTTCAGCCGTATGTTCCGTTTCGAAACCGCCGGCGAGAGCCACGGCGAGTGCCTTGTCGCCACACTGACGGGCCTGCCTGCGGGCGTGCCCGTGTCGGTTGCGGCGGTCAACCGCGAGTTGTGGCGGCGGCAGCAGGGATATGGCCGCGGGGGGCGGATGAAGATCGAAACCGACACGGCGGAGATCGTCAGCGGCGTGCGCCACTCGCAGACGACGGGCGCGCCGGTGGCGGTGATCGTGCGCAACCGCGATTGGCAGAACTGGAGCGAAGTGCTGCCGGTGGAGTCGGCGCCGGACAGCGCGGAGAAGCAGAAGCCGCTGAAGCGGCCGCGCCCGGGGCACGCGGATCTGGCCGGGGCGATCAAGTACAACTTTTCCGACGCCCGCTATATCCTGGAGCGCGCCTCGGCGCGGGAGACGACGGCGCGGGTTGCGCTGGGGGCGCTGGCGAAGCAGTATCTGGCGCAGTTTGGCATCGAGGTGCTGAGCCACGTGATTCAGGTGGGCGCGGCGCGGCTGGAGCGCCATGCGGAATGGGAGGAGCTGGCGGCGCTGGCGCGCAGGGACGAAGTGCTGCTGAACTGCGTGGATGCGGAAGCCGAAGCGCGGATGAAGGCGGTGGTCGACGAAGCTTACCGCACGGGCGACACGGTGGGGGGCGTGTTCGAGGTGCGCGTGCATGGGGCGCCCGTGGGGCTGGGTTCGCACATCACGTGGGACTCGCGGCTGGACGGGAAGCTGGCGCAGGCGATTCTGTCGATTCAGGCGGTGAAGGGCGTCATGATCGGCGAGGCGGAGCTGGCGGCGGAGGAGTTCGGCTCGAAGGTGCAGGACACGATCCATTACGACCGCGAGGGGCGGCGGTTCACGCGCGGCGCCAACCGGGCGGGGGGGCTGGAAGGGGGCATCACGAACGGGGAGGAGATCGTGGTGCGCGGCTATCTGAAGCCGATTTCGACGCTGCGCAAGCCGCTCGAGAGCGTGGATCTGGACACGCGGGAGCCGGCGCCGGCGGCGTACGAGCGGAGCGACGTGTGCGTGGTGCCGGCGGCGGGCGTGATCGGCGAGGCGATGGCGGCGCTGGTGCTGGCTGGGGCGATGGTGGAAAAATTCGGGGGCGATTCCCTGACAGAGGCGCGACGGAACTTCGACGGCTACATCCAACAGGTAAAGGAGTTTTGACAGCAGCCATGATTCTGCGCATTTACAAGTACGGCGAGCCGGTGCTGGAGACGAGGGCGGAACCGGTGACGGAGTTCAACGGGGAGTTGCGCCGACTGGCTGAAGACATGTTCGAGACGATGTATGCGAACAAGGGTGTCGGTCTGGCTGCGCCGCAGGTGGGCGTTTCGAAGCGGCTGGCGGTGCTGGATCACAGCGCGGGCGAAGACGAAGCGGCGAAGCTGGTGCTGGTGAACCCGGAGATCCTGGTGAAGGAAGGGACGCAGATCGGCGAGGAAGGGTGCCTGTCGATTCCCGGTTTCCGCGAGGACGTGAAGCGCGCCTACCGGGTGAGGGTGCGGGCGCAGGACCTGGACGGCAATTTCTTCGAGACTGAAGGCGAAGAGCTGCTGGCGCGCGCGATCCAGCATGAGATCGACCACCTGGACGGGATCCTGTTCCTGCAACACCTGAGCCTGCTGAAGCGCGATCTGATCAAGCGCAAGATCCGCAAGCTGGTGAAAGCGGGCGAGTGGGACTGAGCGTCCCGGCTGCAGGCCGGCGCGGAGGCGCTTTCAGCGGCACGGCGGCGGAGGGGATGCGCAGCAGCGCAAGGCGTGTCATGCCGCCGGCAGGAGCGGTGCGGGCGGGCGGCTCTTCTTGGGTGCACTGAGCCCGCGACATCAAGTCAGGGCTCAAAAGAATCGGGGTGCGGGCAGGAAGAAACCTGGGCGCGTCACAACCCGCGCCGCGGCGCAGGCGGGGAACGCAGCGCGCCAGGCTGACAGCGTAACGGCCATCTGAGCGCACTCGCGATGACACTGGAAGGCCGTCAGAAACTCTCCGATTACGGTCTATTCACGAGTTTCGGATCTGAATCTAGAGGCATCCGGCCGGCGCTGCCCCCGGGCGGCGCGACTGTGGCCGCAGCGTTGTGAGGCGGGCTGTCCGGGCAGGACTCGAACAACACTCATGGGCCGCCTTGCAGCGTGCGGCTGAGCGCACCGCCGCAGAATGTACACCTGCCCGGCGCAGCGGTTCGCGCACGAGCGCCTTGAAGGAGCGCAGGTCGAGCGGAGCGGTTGCTGGTTCACGCCCGTTCGGGCAAGGGCCAGAACTCGGCTGTTTCGAGCACGACGGGGCCGATGAGGCCGGACTCGGACAGCGGCGCACCGGCGGACCAGTGTTTCCAGGTGGTGAAAGTCACCCGGCCCCCGGGCGGTTTGGGCTGTCCTTTGACGAACCAATCGGGCAGTTTTGTGATGGCGTTGCCGAAACCGGCGCGGCCGCCCGAGGCGCCGTAGTCGTTTTCGGGCGGGAGCTGTTCGTCGCCGATCAGACGGTTCAACCAGAGGTTGGTGACCTCCACGCGAAGGCGGTTCGAGCCGCGCTGGAGCGCCTCGGTGAGATCGAGGCGGAAGGGCGGCTTCCAGAGCGTGCCAAGGCTCCTGCCGTTGAGCGCGACCCCGGCGATGACGCCGACGCGGCCGAGATCGAGGAAAATGCGCCGGGAGGGCGCGGCCGCCCCTTTCCAGTCAAACGCGGCTTCGTAGCGAGCCGTGCCGCTGAAGTAGCGCACGCCGGGATCGGAATGGAGGTGGAGCGAGTGGAGTTGTTCGAGCCGGATGGAGGAAGGCGCGCCGAGCCCGGGCGGGAAGGACACAGTCCATGGCCCGCGGACGGCGAGCGGCGCGGGCAGGGAGCCGACCTGGATCTCCCACGGGCGCGCACCCTCGGCGACGTAGTGGCCGGGTTGCCACAGCAGCAGGCCGGCTTTGGGGTGGCAGGCCAATTCGACTCTGCGGTGCGGAACGAATGGGGGCGGGCCTTGCCGGGCCTGTGATGCGATCTCAGCCGCGCTGAGCGCCTGGGGAACCAGGAGAGGCGCCGTGTGATCGCCTTCCAGATAGCCAGCGCCGTCTTCCTGGAAGGACTCTCCCAAGCCCGGGTGCACGGTGCGGGAGGAACGCCTGCCCTGCGCGGCGAGCTTGCCGTCGATGTAAAGCGAAGGCGTGTTGTCGTTGTAAAGCAGCGCCACGTGGGTCCAACCGGGGAGGCCGATCTCGGCCTGAAGGACCGTTTCGATGCGGCCGCCCGAACGTTCGACGACGCTGACGCCATTGCGCCCCGCCACAAGCCCGCAGGCGGCGTGGCCCTTGCCGTAGGCGGTTTCGCCGTCGGGCGGGTAGAAGACATAGCTGGTGGGCGCGCCGAACATCGCCGGCGTCACCGGAGCCGGAGAGCCGAGGATGGCGTATGTGTCGGGGCGGATCCACGCGGTGATCGTAAACGTTCCGGCCGGCTGTCTGTAGCGGCCGCGCGAGGGGCGCGGATACGGCGACGCGGAAATGAGCGGCGAGGAAGCGGCGGCTTCCCGCACGAGGCGCAGAGCCGGGCGGGCGGCGCCGCGGCGGAAGATGACGAAGGCTGAGCCCGCCGGGTCGAGCTGGAGCGGAACATAGGTGCGCCCGTTCCGCTCTTCAAAGACAGCGGCGGGTGCAATGCGGCCTGAGGCGGGCAGCCAGAATTCGGGCTGCGCGCCGGAGACGCGGAAGCCGGCGACGATGTTTTCGGGCTGCCTGCGCCGACAGGCGATGAAGTAGATGTCGGCGCCGGCGGTGCGGCGGTGGATGAAGTGGACCGGAGCGTCTCCGGACTCCGAACCTGACTCGAAATCGGGCGGGAGGCGCATTTGAGAGAGGATCGAGGCGAGCGGTTCGCCCCAGAAGACGCGGCCCTGGCCGAGGCGGTTTTCCCTGGCGGCGGCGCCGCCGGTCTTGCCCCAAAGTTCTCCGGCGAGGCGGTTCCATTCCGCGGAGGCGGCCGCATCGGCGAGGCTGGGGGAGCGCTCGGGTTTCGGGCCGGCGAGCCACATTCCTGCGCGCACCAATTCGTGCAGGCGGCGCAGCACGCGCAGCGTCATGGCGCGGCGCTGAGGCAGTACGAGCAGGCGGTAGCGGGGCCCGCCGGCGAGGACGATGCGGCCCTGCTCGATGCGGGTATCGCGCAGCAGGACTTCCGTGTTGATGAAGTCGAAGTCGTAGCCCTGGGGCAGCGGCGGATCCAGCTCAGCCGGATCGGGCGTATCGACGGGGGCGTCTTCACCGACGTAATAGAGCAGGTCGGCGACGGGCTGGCCCTGCTGCAGGAGGTACTGGCAGCGGCTGAGGTAATCGATCCACGGGCCGGCCTTTTCGAACCAGGTGTTGGTGCGGTCGAAGTGGAAGCCCCACGGGCCCATGGTCATGCCGGGCAGGGCGCTGGGGTGGGGCTGGAGGGCGTAGCGGTGGAAGATGCAGAGGGTGAGGCCCTGGGTGAACATCCAGTCGCCCTGGGATTTCATGGCGTAGGGATGCTCCTGCCAGCGGCTGAACACGGGCATGCCGGTAAAGGACTCGGCGCCGACGGTGCTCCGGCCCTTGAGGTGGGCGATGGAGGAGGCGAGCTTCATGCTGCGGTCGAGCGTGTTCTTGCGGCCGTACCAGAACTCGCCCATGGCGACGTCCACGCGCGAGCCGATCTGCATCTCTTCAAAAGGCCCGCCATCGTAGGGCTCGGTGTAGGACTTGATGCCGTGCCGATGGCAGAGTTCGGTGAACTTGCCGTAGTAGTTGCCGGCCATCAGGCCGGCCTGGACGCGGCGCAGATCCCAGAGGAAACCTTCGGATTGCTCCAGGCTGCCGACGATGCGGCCGGTGAAGCAGGGCAGGTAGTGGAGCAGATCGTAGCCGGCGCGCCCGCGGAACTCCTCGCGCATGCGGCCGGTCCAGTTCTGCATGCCGACTTCGTAACTGTCGATCAAGCCGCCGGCGAGGCCGCGTTTGCCGAGGCGCTCCAGGTGCTGGAGCATGGGGCCGAAGAAGGCGTTGAAATGGTGCTCCATGGCCTCGGCGCTGAATTTGTCGCACTCGAGGCCGACGCCGCCGTCGGGGCCGGGATGATTGGTGCGCGCCGTAGTGGTGTAACCGATGCGGAGAATGGTCCAGGCGCCCGCCGGGGCGTCCCACTGGAGGCGGCCATCGGCCTGCATGCGGGATGTCAGGTCCACGATGCGGCCGGCGTCGATGATCGAGCCGGCGTGCACGTCCGGCGTTGGGGCAAACAGGTCGCTGCCGCGGCCGCGCGAATGGTGGAGGCAGTTGGTTTTGAGGGGCCAGTATTGGACGCGCGCGGCGGCGGACAGCGTCAGGGAGCTGATGCGCCGGTTCGGAGGCAGCAGGATGCGGAAGAAGCGCCCACGCACAGCGGGGAAGACGGCGGTGACCGGCGCCAGCGGGAAGCCGTCGAGGACGTTGCCCGTGGAAAGGTTCAGATCGGAAGCCTTCTCCCATCTGCCGCCATCGCTGGAATACTCAAGCGCGGCCACCCCTGCCGGGCCGCCGAAGCCGCCGCCCCCAGGGCCTGCTGGGGTGGCGTAGCAGGAGAACGAGCGGGCTTCCATCGGTTCCGAGAGTTCGATCACGATGACCGCGCCCTTCGCACTCGCGGCCCTCTGCACGGGCAGCCCGTTGCGCGGGTCGCCGCCGAACAGGGCGTCAAGCTGCGCCGCGTCCAGCGGCGCGGGCTCGGCGTTCTCCGCCAGGGAAGCGCGGACGGCGCGCGCCTTGGAGCGCAACGGGCGGTCCTCGCCGTCCAGGGCGGGGAAGGCGAGCACGGCGATGTCGCGATAGAAGTTCATTCGTGCGGGCGGTTGCGGCAATCGTGCATCCACGCGCGCGCCGCCCTGGATGGCGGTTTCGCTCCAGGTGACGACCTTCATCGAGTGCTCAGGCTGGTTCCAGGGGCCGCCGCTGGAGGACCAGCCGGGGCAGTTGTGCAGGTCGCACTCAAGGCCCAGCCGTTCGGCCTCGCGGAAGGCGTGCTCGAGGAGCCTGACATGCTCCTGGCTGCCGTAATCGACGGGGCCTTTCGGGATGCCGGTGCCGACCTGAAAGATCTGGAAGCCGCGGATGCCGGCGCGGGCCATGGCTTCCATGTCGCGCGTGATGCCGTCGGCGGTGATGTTGCCATTCATCCAGTGCCACCACGTGCGGGGGCGCGCCGAGGCGGGAGGGTCGAGGAATTCCTTTTCCATCCTGGCCGCACTCCAGCCGGCGGCAGGCGCGGGCTGGCCCGGGGCGATGCGGCTGCCGGCGGCCGCGGCGGGCATCATCTGCAGGAACGAACGACGCTTCATGAATGAGAACCTCCAATGAATCACTCGGCCTTGAACAACACTATAAGCGCCCGACATGTTCCTCATGGAGAGGTTCCGCCGGCCGGGATTCCGCGAAATCCGCCGCGGCTCCTGAACCGGCGCGCAGGGCGGCCGTATGGGCCGCCCTGCGTGAGAAGCGGGACCCCGCCTTCAGAACATCAGGCGCAGTGCGAGCTGGACGTTGCGCGGGTCGTTGGCCTGCGACGGCGAGACGACGCCGAAGTTGGCCGAACCGAGAGTCGTGTTCGGCGCGCCGAACCACGGGGTGTTGGTCAGGTTGAAGGACTCGGCGCGGAACTGCAGTTTGACGCGCTCCGTGATGGGGAACAGCTTGAACACGGAGAAGTCCACCTGAGGAGCCCGCAGGGTGCGCACGTTGGGGTGGCGGGTGCTGAGCGTGCGCAAAGCGTAAGGATCCTGAACCAGCCAGGCGGCGGGTTCGCTTGCGCCCGCGCAGCTCTGGCGCGCGCCGGCGAGGGTGAGCGTGCAGGTATTGAACCAGCGGGCGCTGGTGGGATTGTCGATCTTCGGATTGACGCCGGCGCTGACGGCGCCGCCGGGCATATTGACGGGCAGTCCGGTCTGGAAGGAGGCGATCCAGTTGAATTGCCAGCCGCCGAGCACCTGCTTCGCCAAGCCGGAGCCGGTCTTGCCGAACGGCAGCTCATAGCCGCCGCTGAGCGTGGCGCGCTGCGGGGTGTCGAAGCCGGTGAGGACCTTGGCCAGCGCTCCGAAGGGATCCTGGGCATTGAGGTAACCGACGGCTTCGAGGGTCTTGGAGATCGTGTAGCTGAACAGCAGATGGAGCCCGTAGGAGAGGCGTTTTTCGACGCGGAGCTGGAAGGAATCGTACCAGCTCTTGCCGATGGTGCGATTCGCCTCCGTGATGTTGTTGTACTGCGGGAACGGGCGAAGGAGTTGTTGTTGCGGCACGGTAGCGCCGTTATAGGCGGTGCCGGGCAGCAGACCCTCGAACGGGTTGGGGACCTTGGCCAGCAGGGCGTCGCGCAGAGAGAGCTTGTCGGCAGGGACGGCGTTGATGCCCTTGGAAGTCTGCAGCGACAGCGTGCGCGAGCCTACATAGGATGCATCCACCAGGATGCGGCCCGGCAACTCGTGCTGGATGCCGAAGGAGTACTGGTGCACGTAAGGGATGACGCGCTGCGGCCAGGAGTAAGTGAAGCTCAGGCCGAGCATTGCGGCCTGCCGGCCGAGCGGCGGGATGATGCCACTCGGGTAGGGGTTGCTCCAGTTTCCGGCCGGCGTCAGTCCCCCGTCCACCGAGGCGACGTATGGCGTGTCCATGCTGAAACCGTTGAACTGGCCGACGTCGAAGGTGGGCAGGTAACTCATGCCCCAGCCGCCGCGGAGGACCGTCCTGCTGGTCCACTGGTAGGCGACGCCGATGCGGGGCTGGAAGTTGTTCAGATCGCGCTCGAAGGGCAGGCGATGGTTCTCGTCAGTGAACAGGAGGCGGCCCTTCAGGCTCAGGCCAGTCACCTGGAGCGGACTCTGCCCCTGCCAATCGAAGCCGGCGTTCTGACGGTCGAACCGCTCCGAGACCGGCGACTCGTAGTCCCAGCGCAGGCCGAGGTTGACGGTGAGCTTGTTGGTGATGCGCCAGTCGTCCTGGAGGAAGAGCCCGTAGTAACGGGAACCGAGAGCGAGGGCGGGGCGAATCGGGATGTAGCCGCTGGCCGGGTATCCCAGCAGGACAGAGGCGAAGGCGTTGCCTGCGGCGGGCGTGCGGGAAGCCCGCCCTTCAGCGGCCGTCCGCCGTGGTGAGATAGGTGCCCGTGATCAGATCAGCGAAGGTGAGATGCTCTTCCGTGATGGCGGCCCATGCGGCGCCCATGAGGCTGACGACCGGCACGGTGTTGGACAGGACGCGTTTGACGCGGTGGAGGGGTTCGCCGTGGCGCCCTTCCCGGGTAACGAGGATCAGGCCGGCGGCGTACTGGCCGGGCGTGCGCCGGCCGACGGCGGCGTGAAGAAAGTGGTAGATCGAGGCGAGCAGCCAGAGGCAAGCGCCCAAGCCCTCATAGAACGCGGCGCCGGCGGGCCAGTATCCCAGGATGCCGCGCACCAGGGCCAGGAACAGCGAAAAGCCCACCAGCACGAAGGACAGATCGACGAGGAAGGCGAAGGCGCGGCGGGCGGGCGACGCCACGGGCATGCGGAGCTGCGCGGCTGCGAATTCATGAGCGCCCGGTGGCGGAGCGTCAAAGTCGAAGGCTGCCTGCTGCGGCGGGGCGGCTGGCCGCGCGGCACGGCTGCGGGGCGCCGGGGCGCGCCTGCGGGGCGCCGGGGGGGGCAGGTACTGATCGAGGCTGACAACGTGGCTCGCGACCGTGAACAGCGGCGGCTGCACGGGGGCGCTGGAGCGTACCGGGGCGCCGCCCTCTTTCACAAGGAAACGGGCGCGCGCCGCTGAAGAGGGATCCTCAGCCGTTTCCGGCGCAGCCGCCGTGGCGACGTACTGAGCCGCCATGGCGCGGCCGCCGCCAAGGCCGAAGTCCAGACGCCTCTGGCAGCGGGTGCATCTGGACTGGGAATCGGAAATCTGCGCACCGCAGTACCTGCAAGTCATGCCATGCCTCCGAAACGCCGGAGACGCCTTGCGGGCGTCTGATTCTCTCTCCGCGGCTCCAGGCTTGCCCAATCCGCCGGGCCCGTCTTGCGGGCCTCTTTCTGCTCATGTTAGGTTTGAGCCTTGAGCGCTTCTTTGTTCCGACGACGGCGTTCCGAGGCACGTCTGCGCCGTGCGTATCACTATGTAAGTAACATATTCGGGCGGTTTTGTCACGTCTTTTTTCACGCGGCGCTCGCGGCAGGGACGGGGAAGCATCGCCTCTGGCTGGTCGGACTCGGCGCGGGGCTTCTGCCTGCGGCGCTGGCGCAGGCGCCGTTTCCGTCGTATGAAAAGGCCACGGTGATCGAGCGGCGGGATCCGCCGCCGGAGGGGATCGTGGTGGTGCGGGCGGAGAAGCAGGAGCGCGAGGGGAGCCGGTACCGGCTGAGGGGCAACGCGGAGATCGAAACCAGGGAGATGCTGCTCCGCGCGGATGAAATTGATTACGATCAGGAGACCGGCGCGGCGGAAGGGCGCGGCCGGGTGCACTACACGAATTTCCTGAGCGGCGAGCAGCTTTGGGCGGAAAGGATCGATTACAACCTGAGGGACGCGAGCGGCTCCTTTTACCGGGTGCGGGGCGCGGCGTACGGGAAAATCGAGTACCGGCCGGGCATACTGAGGAGCGAAAATCCCTTCTTTTTTCAGGGGGATTGGGCGGAAAAAATCCAGCAACGCTATATTCTGCACAAGGCAACCATTACCAATTGCGCTGGCATCAATCCGTGGTGGCAGTTGCAGGCGCCGGTGATCGACGTCATTCCGGGGCAGCGGGCGATTGCGCAGCGGAGCTGGTTCAAGCTGAAGGGAGTACCGATCCTGTACGCCCCGGTCTTCTACAAAGACCTGCGCGAGGGGGCGCGGAAGAGCGGCTTTTTGACGCCCAGCGTGGGCAACAGCAACCGGCGCGGGCTGACATACGGCATCGGCTATTTCTGGGCGGTCAACCGCAGCTACGACGTGAGCTACCGGCCGCAGTACTTCACCGAGCGGGGGCTGGCGCACACGGTGGATTTTCGCGGGCGGCCGACGCAGACGAGCGAGTTCAACGCGTTCATTTACGGCATCCGCGACCGGGGGCGGCTGCTGGACAACGGGTCGCGGGTGAAGGAAGGAGGCTATCTGGTGAACGCGCAGGGGCGGGCGCTGCTGCCGCTGGGATTCTATGCGCGGGGGACGGTGAACTACCTGAGCAATTTCGCCTTCCGCCAGGCCTTCACGGAAAGCTTCAACGAAGCGGTGTTCAGCGAAGTGAACTCGGTGGTCCAGGTATCGCGCGACTGGGCAGGGCAGTCGTTCAACGCGGTGTTCACGAGGCAGGAGAACTTCCAGAGCGCCGAACGCGGCGACACGATTCTGCTGCGGAAGCTGCCGGAGTTTGAATGGATCAGCCAGGACCGCGAAGCGCTGCGCGGACCGTTGCCGGTGTGGGTGAGCTGGTCGGCGTCGGCGGGGCTGCTGCAGCGGAACCAGCCTCTGTTTCAGACGCGGCAGTTCGTCGAACGTGTGGATCTGGCGCCGCGGCTGATGACGGCGCTGCGATGGAAGGAGCTCCATCTGACGCCGTATGTTTCGCTGCGGGACAGCTACTACGGCTCCTCATTCCGCACGGCGCTGGAAACGGAGATGGGGAAGACGGTGACCGGCGACGGGATCAACCGCTTCTCCCGGGAGGTGGGTGCGGAGCTGGCGCTGCCCACGCTGGCGCGCATTTTTGAAGCGCCGCGCTGGCTGGGCGGACGGGTGAAGCACTCGATCGAGCCGCGGGCGTCCTTCCGCACGGTGGCGGGAGCGGGGCGGCTCGACCGCCTGATCCGCTTCGACGAGCTCGAGCTGATCTCAGACACCACCGAGATCGAATACTCAGTGGCGCAGCGGCTGTGGTGGAAAGGGCGGGACAACGTGGTGCGCGACCTGTTGACGTGGGAGGTGCGGCAGAAGCGGTTCTTCGATCCCGATTTCGGCGGCGCCGTGCGGGCGGGGCAGCGCAATGTTGTGGCGAGCGCGGCGGAGCTGAGCGGCTTTGCGTTTCTCGACCGTCCGCGGCGCACGTCGCCGGTGGTGAGCGCCCTGCGGGCGCAGCCGCGCGACTGGTTCGGGCTGGAGTGGCGCGCCGACTACGACCCGTTGCGGGGACGGATCACCAATTCCAGCCTGACGGTGGACACGCGCTCGCCCAACTATTTCCTGTCGTTCGGCCACACGAAGGTCTCCTGCCTGCCTCTGAGCGATGTGGAGGCGCTGGAGCGGGAGGCGTTCTGCCGCAGTGCGCCGTCGGGGGAGGTGCTCTCGCCGCCGTCCAATCAGATCCGGGGCACGCTGGGGGTGGGCAATGAGAACCGGCGCGGCTGGAACGCGGGAGTGTACGGGGTGTACGACTACTCGACGGGCGTGCTGCAATACATGAATACGCAGCTCACTTACAACACGGAATGCTGCGCTTTCAGCGGGCAGTACCGGCGGTTCAATTTCGGCGCGCGCAGCGGGGAAAACCAGTTCCGGCTGGCGCTGGTGATCGCCAACATCGGCAGCTTCGGCACGCTGAAGAGGCAGGAGCGGCTGTTCTGAGGGGCGCTGCGGGGCGGGCTCAGGAGGCGTTTTCGCTCCGGCTGGCGAGTTCGGCGAGCCGCTGATCGAGGGCGGCGAGACGGGCGGCGATGCGGTCCTGAGCGCGTTCCAATTGCCGCAGCTGATCGGCGAGATGGAGGCAGGCGAGGACGGCGACCCGGGCGGGATCGGCGCTCGGGGTGCGCGCGGCGATGCGGTTCATCAGGGTATCGACAGCCTGGGCGAGGGCCTCGGTTTCGGCGGGGTCGCCCGAAGTGCGCAGCGCGTAAGGCTGCTGGAAGATGGTGACGCGCACCACTTTCTTGTCCGCGCCGGAGTCTTCCACGGCTGTCTCCTTCCTCAGGATTCTGGCAGCTCCATCCGCTCGACCTGTTCGAGCAACGCGCGGATGCGGGTGACCGCTTCTTTCTGCCGGGCGCGCAGGTGCTCGTTTTCCTCGCGCAGGCGATCCGCTTGTTCACGCGCGGCGCGGGCGTCTTCAAGAGCCTGGTCGCGTTCGGCGGCAGCCTGCTGCAGGCGGACGTCGAACTCCGCCTTCTCCCGGGCAAGCGCAGCAAGCCGCTGCGCGACCGCATCGAGGCGCGCCTCGAGGCGTGCCAGCAAGTCGTCTTCGTCAGCCGCGAAGCCGGTCATGGGAGAATCCTCCGGATTGTCAAGCTTGAGCGGTCTTAGCCTTTTCCACCAGCGCGGCGAAGGCGGCGGGCTGGTTCACGGCAAGATCGGCGAGGATCTTGCGGTTCAGCTCGACGCCGGACTTCTTCAGCGCGCCGATGAACTTCGAGTAGGAGATGCCGTGGGTGCGGCAGGCGGCGTTGATGCGCAGGATCCAGAGCGAGCGGAAGTCGCGCTTCTTGCGGCGGCGCCCCACGTAAGCGTAGCGCAGGGCCTTTTCAACGGCCTCCTGCGCCGCGCGGTAGAGCTTGCTTTTGGTGAGGAAGTAGCCTTTGGCGAGCTTGAGGGTTTTCCGGCGGGAATCACGCCGGTTCGTGGATCGTTTGACTCTTGGCACGTTTGGTTCTCCTTCGTATTGTGACGGAACCGCGGCCCGGTGGAGCGGTTTGCGGTTCCCGGGCGGCGGCTCGGGCACATGCCGTGGCGCCGGCGCGCACGCCCGCTTTCAGTCGATCAATAGGGCAACATTTCCCGCACGCGGTCGGCATCGGCGGGATCCACCATCGTTGCCTCGTGCAGGCGGCGCTTGCGAGCCGGGCTCTTCGAAGTGAAGATGTGGCGCGCGAAGGCACGATTCCGCTTGAACTTGCCAGTGGCGGTCTTCTTGAAGCGCTTGGCAGCGCCCGAGTGCGATTTCAGCTTGAGCTTGGCCATGGAAAGATCCTGCACAAAAACCCCTCGAGGAAGCGAGGGGAGGAGATACTTCACTACTATAGCACACGGGAGGGGAGGTGCGGCGGAAGGCGGACTGCTGCCGCGCCGCTGGTAGCAGCGGTGATGGAACGGCTTCGCTTTTGCTCTTTGTTCGCTTTCTTGACTGGGGTAAAGATCCGTAAAATAAAAGGCGAATGGGTTTTCGTGTCCGCAGCGTGTTCACTCGCGCCGCATTGTTGGTGGGAGTGTGCGTCGCCGCCGCCATGCCTGGCGGCGCCATCAGCATCTCCGTGTATATTGCCGCGCCGAATGTGGTCAGCAGCCCGGCGACCGGTGGCAGCGCCGTCAACGAGAACTTCAGCAGCAGCGGAACTATTTGGGCAGCCGGTCTTTACACGTCGAATGTTACCCGGAACATCGGAACCTTTCAGTTGAGCGGATCGAGCGCCCTGCGCATTCAGAACTCGGATCAGTACGGGGGGGCGGGCAACTTTGGGCGCTACGGCGCCTTTGGCGCGCAGACGGGCACTTCGGGGGCGATCTCGCTGAACCTGACCAGCCCAACGACGTTTTTCGGAATGTGGTGGTCGGCGGTGGACGACTACAACGGCGTCAGCCTCTACGACAATGACGTGTTTCTGATGCGCGTCAGCGGGGCGGATCTGATCAGCCTGATGGCAGTCCCCGCATTGACAGCCCAGAATGGCAGCCAGTACCAGACCTCCAGTTATTTGGGCAAGCCAAGAACGAACCCGAGGCAGAACACCTCGGAATATTATGCGTACGTCATGTTCCAGGCAAGCGGGCTGACCTTCAACCGTGTGGTGCTGGACAACTCGAACACAGCCTCTACAGGCTTCGAGTTCGACAACTTCCAGACCCGCTCGGGCAATTTCGTCATCCCGGGCAGCACAGTGCTGCTCACTCAATACGAAATCACCGCCGTGCCCGAGCCAAGCGTCTGGCTTCCGGCGTGCGCCGGACTGGCGGCGTGTCTTTGGTGGAGAAGGCGCCGCAGGCGTTGCGCCGCGAGCAAGCCATCCGGCGGCGCCCGCTGAGGCGCCGGCAGCTCTTCGCCTTCGCCCCGGGCGGCTCCGGCGAGGCGAGCCGGAGATCGGGCGGATCTCCTTCTGTCCGTAGCGGAGAGCGGCGCCTTGCCACGCTACAATGGAGGTGACACTCCCCGCTGGGCCATGAAGCGTTTCTATATCGAGACTTTCGGCTGCCAGATGAATGTGCACGATTCCGAGAAGGTGATCGGCACGCTCGAGCAAAAGGGCTACGTGCAGGTGCACTCGCCCGAGCAAGCCGATCTCGTTCTTTACAACACATGCAGCATCCGCGACAAGGCGGAGCAGAAGGTGTTCCAGAGGCTGAACGAGAACCGCCGCGCCAAGGGCAAGGTTTTCGGGGTGCTGGGGTGCGTGGCGCAGCAGGAAGGCGAGAAGATCTTCGAGAAAGCGCCGCACGTGCGGCTGGTGGTGGGTTCGGCGAGCTACCCGCGGCTCGGGGATCTGCTGGTGCAGATTGAACAGGGCGGGGGGCGCGCCGCCGGGCTGAGCCTGGACACGGACGCCACGTTCGAGACGCCGGCGACGCGGCGCGACAATCCTTACCGCGCCTACATCACGATCATCGAGGGCTGCGACAAGCACTGCGCCTATTGCGTGGTGCCGTTCACGCGCGGGCGCGAGCGGAGCCGGCGCTGGGAATCGGTGCTTGAGGAGGCGCGGACGCTGGCGGGGATGGGCTACACGGAGATTCAGCTGCTGGGGCAGAACGTCAACAGCTACCGGGATCCGGAGAATCCAGAGCGCACGTTCGCCGGGCTGCTGGAAGCGGCGGCGCAGACGCCGGGCATCCGGCGCGTGCGTTTCACCACTTCCCATCCGCGGGATTTCGGCCGGGACATTGTGGATGTGATCGACCGCAACGAGACGGTGTGCAACATGGTGCATCTGCCGGTGCAGAGCGGCTCGACGCGCGTGCTCGCAGCCATGCAGCGGCAGTACACGCGGGACGAGTACATGCGGCGCGTCGAGTGGCTGAAAGGCTCTCCGCGCAACATCGCTCTTTCCACAGACATCATCGTGGGGTTCCCGGGAGAGACGGAAGAAGACTTCCGCGAGACGCTGCGGCTGCTGGAAGAGGTGGAATACGACCAGGTGTTCAGCTTCAAGTACTCGGTGCGGCCGAACACGCCCGCGCAGAAGATGGGCGATCACATCCCGGAAGAGGAGAAGTCGCGGCGGCTGGCGGAGCTCCAGGAGAAACAGCGCAATATCCAGCTCCGGCGCAACTCGGGGCAGATCGGCACGGTGCAGGAAGTGCTGGTGGAGGGCCTTAACCGCTCGACGGGGCAGTGGATCGGGCGCACGACGCAGAACCGGGTGCTGAACTTCGTCACGCCTCCCCGCGCCGGCGGAAGCGTTCCGGGGCGGGAGGAGATGTTCGGCCGGTACCTGCCGGTGCGGGTGACGCGCGCCGGACCGAACTCGCTGGCGGGCGAGTGTGTTATAGCGGTGTAAGGAAGGCGGCGCGAGATGGAAATCGAAATGAAAATCCGCGGTCTGATGATGGACCCGGTGACGAACATGCCCATCGTGATCCTGAAGGATCTGGCGGGCACGCAGGTGCTGCCGATCTGGGTGGGGATTTACGAAGCCAACGCCATCGCGCTGGAGATCGAGAAGGTGGCCACGCCGCGTCCGATGACGCACGACCTGATCAAGAACGTGCTGCTTGGGCTGGAAACGGGCGTGCAGAAAGTGGTGGTCAGCGAGCTGAAGGAAGACACGTTTTACGCCGTCATCTGGCTAGAGCGGGGCGGGGAGCTGATCTCGGTCGACTCGCGCCCCTCCGACGCACTGGCGCTGGCGCTGCGCGTGGATTGTCCGATCTACGTGGAGGAGGAAGTGTTGAAGAGCAGCAAGAGCGCCGCCAGCATGGCGGAGAAGAGCGGCAATGAAGAGCTGAAGCGCTGGCTGGAAGGGCTGAACGACGAGGATTTCGGCCGCTACAAGATGTGACGGAGATGAACGGGGAGACGCTGCGGCGGCTGGAGCGGATCGCGGAGCTGGGCATCGGGCTGATTCCGTTGGCGGGATTGAGCAGCCATTTCGTGTTCGAGCGAGGCGGC
Organism: Arcobacter sp.; assembly: GCA_020723085.1. GTDB lineage: Bacteria > Acidobacteriota > Terriglobia > Bryobacterales > Bryobacteraceae > JANWVO01. The sequence goes on along the minus strand of DYJN01000006.1, from coordinate 69,863 downwards.
TGCGTCGTGTTGGTGGAGCGGCGGGGCGAGGCGTTCGGCCAGGCGGGTTCGCCGGGCAAGCTTGTGGAAGGGCACGGTTTTGCTGCCCTGGTGCGGCGGGACGGGTGCGACTGGTTTGTCGCGCAGGGCGGCCGGTGGCGGGCAGAGCCGGAAGAGGCGCGGCAGGCGCGCGAACTTTTTACACAGCTTAAAGCGATCCTGGAAAGCTGACCGGCGGCTGAGACGTCATAGCAGGTGTGAGGCCTGCCGGAGCAGAACGGAGGTTAGGGGTGGCGCTGCTGAGCGCTGCCGCGGCGCTGTGGATCTTTGCCGCCGCCCCGGGACCCGTACGGCGGCTTCCCTCGACGACGCACAAGTTCGTCTGCTACTTTTCCGAGCTGGAGCGGAGTGGCACGGGAATGAGCCTCTGGGACCGGCTGACGATCAGCCTGATTCTGGCGGGCGCTGAAGATGGCCGGAAGAACCAGCCGCGCCCCGTTAGTTAAGTGGAAAAAGGCCGGCCATACGGCCGGCCCTTTCTTTCAGAGGCTGTGAACTGAGCCGAACGACTACTTTTTCTTGGCGCGAGGAGCCCGTTTGCGGGGAGCGGCCTTCTTGGGTGCGGGCAGGCCGGAGACCTCGGCGGGACTCACTTCGAAAGTCACGTTGAAGGGCTCGAGAGAGTATTCGGTCACAACGCCGCCGAACTCGAGCACTGTGCCCGGCTCGGGCGCTACGGGGAGGGGATTCTCGAACACGAGAGTGACCTCGCTCATGTTGGGGGAGCTGAGTCCAAGCACGACTTTCTTGGGGCGCTTGGGCGGATCGACGCTGACGACGGTGCCTTTCAGTCTCTTGATGGTAGTCTCGCCCACCATGATGCCGTCGGGTCCGGGGATGTGGGCGTTCTTGAGAGAGTTCTCAAAATACGCCGCGCCGTCGGCGCCGGTGAGTTCGCGCTTGATGCCCACCCAGAGGGCCAGAACGGGGTTGGTTTTCTTGAGCTCCTCTTCCTGCTTGACCATGATCTCGTCCTGGGATTCGATCTTGAATCCTTCAGGCGGCACGGCGGAGGTCTGAGCCAGCTTCAACACTTCTTCCATGCCTTCCTTGCTGCCGTGGAAGTTGATGTAGTTTTTCTCGAAGCTGGACATGAGCTGCTGGCGCGCCTGTTCGGGGAATCCGCCGGGGCCAGAGTAGACTGCGGCGCGCGCGAAGTGGAACAGAGCGATACCCTGGCGCTCCAGTTGCTTGGTGCGCACGTTGGCGCGGCCAGCCCAGGCAGAGACCTGGGAGTCATTGGGATTCCGCTTCAGCGCGTCGATGAAGTACTTGTCAGCCTCGACGTACTGCTGCCGCTCCAAGGCGACCCAGCCTAATGTGCGGTAGGCCACGTACTCCATGGTCGACCGCTGCTGTTTCCACTGGTCTTCCGTCGCCTGAGCCGGCTTCTTGGCCGGGCTGAGCGCATCCTCGATCTGCTCCAGCAGGGCCTTGGCGGCCTTCTCTCCCTGGTCGAGAGCCGCCGGGGAGGTGTCATTCATGCTGACGGTCAGCAGATTAATCCAATACCATCCGCTGAGGGATTTGGGATTGAAGGCCACCCAAGCTTTGGCGGTGTCCAGCATCTCTTTGGCCTTGCCGAGCTGCTGGTAGGTCTGCACAGTGAGTTCGAATCGGCCATCCTTGAAATCCGTTCCCGGATACTTCTGCTCCCACTGCTGGAGCAACTGGAGCTTGGCCTGGGGGTTCTGCTCTTTCCTGATGAGTTCGAACAGGTCGAATTCCGCGCGGTCCTTCCACTGCGGCTGTTTCGCCTGGCCGAACAGGATGATGCCGCCGAGGCAGAATACGGTGATTCCCGCGATTGTCTTCTTGATCGTCTTCAGCACCACGAGCCTCCTGGTTATCCAAGTGCATGCCCGCCTTCCGGCCGGGAGAGGCGGGCGGAACCCTCCGGGTTCCATCGACCAAACACTTGCGGAGTATAACGGAAGCCGTCCGCAGGCCGCAAGCGCTTCCGGCCGACGCACCCTTGCCATCCTACAGCACTTCCGCCCACTCTGACGCTGCCGGGCGCAATCCAGTTCCAGGCGCGCATGCAGAAGCCGTGGCATCGGATGGTAGAATCTGGAATCCATGCATTCCTTCGACCTTGGCCTCATTGTGCTGTACCTGATCGGCATCACCTGGTTCGGGGCGCACTTCCGGAAGCAGCAGAAAAGCCTGAAGGATTACTTCCTCGGGGGCAAGACGACGCCGTGGTGGGCGATCGGGTTCTCGATCGTCTCGGCGGAGACGTCGACGCTGACCGTGATTGGCACGCCAGCGCTGAGCTTCCAGGGCAATTTCGGATTTCTCCAGGTGGTCTTGGGTTATCTGCTGGCGCGGATCGTGATCTCGCTGCTGTTCATGCCGCATTATTTCCGCGGCGAGCTGTTCACCGCGTACGAGCTGATGCAACGCCGGTTCGGGTTGCGGCTGAGGCGGGTCACCGCGGGAACGTTTTTGCTGCTGCGGGCGCTGGCGGAGGGCGTGCGTGTTTTCGCCATTTCGATCGTCGTAGCGATTGTTCTCGGCACGGGCGAGATCGCCTCCATCGTGGTGATCGTGTGCCTGACGCTGTTTTACACGTTTGAAGGCGGCATGACGGCTGTGATCTGGACCGATGTGGTGCAGATGTTCCTGTACGTGGGCGGAGCGATCCTGAGCCTGTTCGTAATCCTCGGTCAGATCGACGGCGGCTGGCAGGCGGTGGCGACGGCTGCCGCGGCGGCGGGCAAGCTGCAGGTGTTCGACTTCCGGTTCGAGCCGACGATGGAATTTTTGTCGCGGCAATATTCCTTCTGGGCCGGCGTGCTGGGCGGCTGTTTTCTGACCACCGCCAGCCATGGCACTGAACAGCTGATGGTGCAGCGGCTGCTGGCGGCGCGCAACATCGGCGACGCGCGCAAAGCGCTGTTCGGCAGCTGGGCGGTGATTTTCTTCCAGTTCGCCCTGTTTCTGCTCATTGGCTTGATCCTGTGGAAGCATTACCTGGACAGCGGCGCCGCGGCGCCGCAGCCCGCTGACCGGATCTATCCGGAATTCATCTGGAACTCGCTGCCCGCTGGCGCGCGCGGGCTGGTGACCGCCGCCATTCTCGCCGCGGCGATGTCGAACCTGAGCGCGGCGCTGAATTCGCTGGCGTCGACGACGGTGATGGACTTCTACAAGCTGAAATTCAGCCACCACAGCGAGGCGCACTATCTCCGGCTGGCGAAGGCGGCGACGCTGGGCTGGGGCATTGTGCTGTTCGCCATCGGCGTTCTGTCACGGCAGGTCAAGAGCGTGCTGGAAGCGGGGCTGGGCATCGCCTCCATCCTGTACGGCGCGCTGCTCGGCGTATTCGTGCTGGGGGTGCTGACGAGGCGGGTGAGCGAGAAATCAGCCATGTTTGGGATGCTGGCGGGGCTGGGGGTGAACCTCTATCTGCGCTTCGCGACGCCCGTGGCCTGGACGTGGTATGTGTTGGTGGGCACGCTCACCACGGTGGGGGTTTCTCTGGCGGTGTCCGCCGTGGTGGACCGCGAGGAGGCGCAGTGACGCAGCTGCGAAGAGAGCTGGGCGTCTGGGGCGCCGCCTCGATCGTGGTGGGCACGGTGATCGGGAGCGGCATCTTCCTGGTTCCGCGGAAAATGCTGCTGGAAACCGGGAGCGTGGATCTGGTGTTCGCCGTCTGGATTTTCGGCGGCCTGCTGTCGATGGCGGGCGCGCTGACGTATGCGGAACTGGGCACGATGATGCCGGAAGCGGGCGGCGAGTACAATTACCTGCGCGCCGCCTACGGTCCGTTCTGGGGGTTTCTGTACGGCTGGACGCAAATGTGGGTGGCCAAAAGCGGCTCCATTGCCACGCTGGCCACGGGATTTTTCTACTACCTGGCCAACTTCCGGCCGGAACTGGAGACCACGCTGTTCCGCATTCCTGTACCGCTGGGCGCAGGGGGAGGCCCGCTGGAGGTCAGTTCCGGACAGTTGCTGGCGATGGGAGTGATTCTCGCGCTTGGCTGGCTGAACTGGTTCGGAATCCGCGTGGGCGGCAGGGTTCAGGTGGCGGTGACGGGCTGCAAGCTCCTGCTGATCGGGTGGATCATCGCGGCGGGGCTGGGCGGCGAGGTCACCCAGGCGTCCATGCCGTTCGGACAGGCGCGCGGGGGCGTGGCGGGCTTTTTCGCGGCGCTGGTGGCGGCGTTATGGGCTTACGACGGGTGGAACAACCTGAGCATGGTGGCCAGCGAAGTCAAGGCGCCGCAGCGGAACTTGCCCCGGGCGCTGATTTTCGGCACGGCTGCCGTGATGGCGGTGTACCTGCTGACCAATTACGCCTATTTCCGCGTCCTGAGCCCGGGGGAAGCGGCGTCGTCGGACCGCATTGCGGCACTGATGATGCAGCGGGTGCTCGGCGGCTGGGGCGCCAACCTGGTGAGCGTGGCGGCGATGATTTCGATTTTCGCGGCGCTGAACGGCTCCATCCTGAGCGGTTCACGCGTCCCATATGCCCTGGCCCGGGACGGCTACTTTTTTCGTCCTTTCGGCGCCGTGCATGAGAAACACGCCACGCCCGGTTTCTCGATACTCGCGCTGAGCGCCTGGTCGGCGGTTCTGGTGCTCAGCGGGCGCTACGATCAGCTGGTCACGCTGGTCATTTTCCCCAGCTGGATTCTGTACGGAATGGCCACGGCGGCGGTGATCGTTTTAAGGCGCAAAATGCCCGCCGCGGAGAGGCCTTACAGGACGCTGGGCTACCCGGTGGTGCCCGTCCTGTTTGTTCTGGTTGCAGCGTTTCTCACGGTGCAGACGCTGCTCCATTCGGCGCGGGAATCGGTGATGGGGCTGGGGCTGATTCTGTGCGGGGTCCCGTTCTATCTCCGCTGGAAAAGCAGGGGCGAAAGTGCGGCCGGAAGCCTCTAAACGGTCCTCGATAGCCGCCTCTTGTTACGTTTTTGGAACAAAGCTCTTGTAATCGGCCCTTTTCTGGGGTATGTATAAGGAGGAGGAGTGGCCAAGGTGCGGATCTCTGTTCCGAAACCGGAACAGGAGGCGCGCGCTGATTAGGCCCCCTCAAACAGGGAGCTAGAGAAAACCCATGGACATTTTAAGAGTGATCGCCGAGTTGCGCCAAGAGCGGGAAAAGATCGAAGAAGTGCTCGTGGCGTTGGAAAGGCTGGCCCGCGGGCAAGGCAAGCGCCGCGGCCGCCCGCCGGCCTGGATGATGGCGTTGCAACAGAGGAAGGCTGCGAAAAAGGTTGCCGCTCCTTCCCCGACGGGCAAGCGCCGGGGACGTCCACCCAAGAACCCCCAGCCTCAGCAGTAATCCTGACGGCAGGAAGAAATTGAGAGGGGCCACCCGCCAGTGACGGCGGGATGGCCCCTTTTCTCTCGAGCTGGGGGATGCCGCGTCAGGGATACAGGAGATAGCGGCTCCTCAGGGCCAGAAAGTCCTTCAGGGTCTCCTGGATTTTGGGCTCCAGCGTCCGGGGATCTTCTCCGGCCAAAACGGCTTGCAACGCCTTGCGATTGCCGATCAGGCGATAATTGGCTTCAAAGTCCAGTTTCCCTGGAAAGAGCTTATTCAGGGCGGCGGCCAGCTCCAGCCCCAGCCTCAGCGAGGAAAATCCCTCCCGGTCGACGATCACGAAGCGCACGCCTTCGATCGCCTTCCCCCTGAAATTCGAGTCGGCTGGAGTGAACCTCGCCGGGTAAAAGCGCACGCCGGGCACCATCCGGCGGTTGAGATACGCAGCCAGTTGGCGCCCGTCGATCCAGTCTGCGCCGATCAGCTCGAAGGGCGCCGGAGTGCCGCGGCCCACCGAGTAATTCCTGGCATATTCGAGCATTGCCACGCCCGGATAGAGCAGCGCGGCTGCCAGCGATCGCATGTTCGGCGAAGGATCCACCCAGATCAGGCTGGTGGAATCGAACCAGTCCCGCCGCCGCCAGTTTTTCATGGCTACGACCTCGAGCTGCGCGCCGATTTTCTCCTCGGCATTGATCATCCGGGCCAGTTCTCCGAGTGTCATGCCGTGCCGCAGAGGCAGGATCGAGCAGCCGACAAAGGAGAGCGCCTCCGCGTCGAGCATCGGGCCTTCCACATGGACGCCGGTGATGGGATTGGGGCGATCCAGCACCACGAAGGGTATTTTGGCCTCCGCCGCGGCCTGCATGGCATTCTTCATAGTGGATAAGTAGGTGTAGAAACGGGCGCCGATGTCCTGGATATCGAAGACAAGGACGTCGACCTGGCTCAGCATTTCCGGCGACGGTTTCCGGTCTTTGCCCCGGTAAAGGCTCCAGACGGGGATGCCGGTGGCGGGGTCTTTTCCATGCTCGATGTTCTCGTGGTCCTCCGTGCCGGCGATGCCGTGCTCAGGAGAAAACAGAGCCGTGAGGCGGACGCCGGCAGCGAGCATGGCGTCGATGTTGCGGCGCCCGTCGCGGGTGAGCCCGGTATGGTTGGTGATGAGCCCGACGCGTGTTCCCATCAGCATTTGGAAGCCGCCGGCTTCCAGAACGTCCAGTCCGGTGTGCACCTCCACGTTGCGCCCCAGAGCCCGCAGAGGCTGAAGTTCGTGGAAGCCCGTCAGCGACACTCCGGGCGCGTCCACGCCGAGAGCCGCGGAAACGATGGTCGCCACCTTTGACCGAAGCGGCGTGATCGGCGGGCGGAGCTTCGGGTGGACGCTGTTGGCCAGCAGGATGACGAAGCTGCGCGTCTCGGGGTCGATCCACAGCGAGGTGCCCGTGAAGCCGGTGTGGCCGAACGAGCCGAGCGGATACAGTTCGCCGCGGTTGCCGGAATAGGGTGAATCGATGTCCCATCCCAGCCCCCTGAGCGTCGGCTGGAGGGGCGGCGTCTGCGGCTCGGCGAACTTGCGGATGGTGAGCGGGCTCACGAACTGCCGTCCGTCGGGGAGGCGGCCGAGGTTGAGGATCATCGAAGCGAACCGCGCCAGGTCTTCTGCTGTCGTGAACATGCCGGCATGGCCTGCCACGCCGCCCATGTACCGGGTGGTGGGATCGTGCACCGTGCCGCGCAACAGCGTGTCTTTGACGATCTCTGTGGGGGCGATCCGCGGACGCCATTGCTCAGGCGGGTTGAATGTGGTTTCCGTCATTCCGAGCGGCAAGAAGACCTCTTCGCGGGCGAATTGATCCAGAGGGCGTCCGGAGACCACGCGCACGATCTCGCCCAGCAGAATGAAATTGATGTCGGAATAGATGAAGCGCTGTCCCGGTTCGGCCACGGGCTGGTCCACGAGCGCTTTGGCGATGCCCGTTTCGTAGCCCGACCACTCCGGCTCGAGGTCGAGATCAGGCCGCAGTCCGGAGAAATGCGTGAGGAGGTGCCGGACGGTGATGTCGCTCTTGCCGCCCTGGAAATCCGGCAGATAGTCGGTGACGCGGTCGTTGAGCCGGACTTTGCCCTGCTCGAACAGCTTCATGAGAGAAGCCGTGGTGGCTACGACTTTGGTCAGCGACGCCGCATCGAAGATCGTGTCCGTGGTCATCGGCTCGATCTCCGGCACGAGCGCCCGGTTGCCGTAAGCTTTGAAATGGAGCACGGACGTACGCCCGTCGCGTTCCACTTTCGCCGCCAGGCACACGGCGCCGGGAATCTGGTCTTTCGCGATCGCTTCCTCGATCGCCGCATCCACATGCGGGGAGCCGGGGAAATTCGTCTGGGCGCAGACACCTGCAGCCAGGAAAAGAGCCAAAACGGATTTCTTCATAAGAGCCTCTGGGCCAGGGATTCCATGTGCGCGGCAAGATCCAGATCGAGCTGCGTGACGCCGCCGGCATCATGCGTGGAAAGGCGGACCTCCACCCGGTTGTAGACGTTTGACCAGTCCGGGTGGTGATTCATCTTCTCGATCACCGTTGCCGCGCCCGCCAGGAAAGCCATGGCGTGAGTGAATGAGGGGAAATGGTAGGAGCGGTTCAGCGCGCCGTCTTCGTACGACCACTCCGGCAGCGCCTGAAGCGCCGAAAGGATCTGTTGCGTTTCCAGACGTTGCATGGCATTCTCTCCTCGTGGATTCGGCCCGCCTCCGCGGCGGGTTTCCAGCCGCATTACACATTATGATGGAATGGTGCCGAAACCACTACCTCGCCTGCGGATGGACCTCGACTTCCTGCCGTCTCCGCTGGAGGAGCGCCCCGGGCTGATGATGCGCGACCCGTTCGGCTATTCCGATGTCACGCTGATCGTGCCCCCGCCGCTGGTGCCTCTGCTGGCGATGTTCGACGGCGAGCAGAGCGAAGACGAGCTCCGCGAAGCCATCTACCGGATGACGAACGACCTGCGCAGCGGCGAGATCATGAACCATCTCAGGGACGCGCTGGAGCGGGCGGGTTTCGTCGAAGGTCCCGTCTTTGAAGGGATGAAGGAAGCGCGTCACAGGGCGTTTGCGGAGGCTGAGGTCCGCGAGCCGGCTCACGCCGGCGCGGCGTATCCGGACGAGCCAGGAATGCTGCGGGCGTGGATGGAACAGCAGGGGCTCGAGACGGGCACGGGCGGCGAGGACATTCTCGGCATCGCCGCGCCGCATGTCAGCCCCGAGGGGGGCTGGAGCTGCTACCGCGAAGCTTACCGCGTGCTGGGGGCGGCGCTGAGGGACCGTACCTTTGTCGTGCTCGGCACGTCGCACTATGGCGAGCCGGAGAAGTTCGGTCTCACGCGGAAGGATTTTGTCACGCCGTTCGGCACAGCGCGCACGGAACGGGCGCTGGTGGAGAAGCTGGCGGCGAAGGCGCCGCGCGCCTCGAAGATGGAAGATTACTGCCATGCCGTGGAGCATTCCATCGAATTCCAGGTGCTCTTCCTTCAAGCGATCTTCGGCCCGGAGATCCGGATTCTGCCGGTGCTTGTGGGACCGTTCGCGCGCAGCCTGTACCGCGGAGGCGCGCCCGAGGAGGACGAGGGAGTGCGCGAATTTTTCGACGCGCTGGGAGAAATGGGCGCCGCCGAAGGACAGCGGCTGTGCTGGGTGCTGAGCGTGGACATGGCGCACAAGGGGCGGCGCTATGGCGATCCGCTCGAAGCGGAAGCGCGGCGCGGGGAGATGGCGGAGGTGGCCGAGCGCGACCGGGCCCGCATCGAGAGGCTGGAGCAAGGCGATCCCGGCGGCTTCTGGGAGCTGGTCCGCCCCAGTCACGACGACCTGAAGTGGTGCGGCAGCGCGCCGTTTTACACGTTTCTGAAGGCCGTGCCGGAGGCGCGCGGCAGGCTGCGCCTGTACGAGCAGTGGAACATCGACCCGCAGAGCGTGGTCAGCTTTGCCGCGCTCGAATTCCGCAGGGCGGCTTGAGCGGGCATCAATCGGGCACGGCGGCCATCCAGTAGCCGGGGCGCGTCCGCACCTTCAGGCGCGGGCGGTTGACCTCCACGCGGATGCGGTGGAAGCCGCCCTCCATCTTGTTGTTCGGCGAGTAGCTGAGGATGTACTGGCTGCGGATCTCCGAGCCGATGGCGGCCACGGCGCGCTCCAGCCCGTCCTGCGTGAGGAAGCCGAACTCGCGCCCGCCCGTGAATTTCGTGTAGACCTCCGCCGGGTTTTTGACAAAGATGGCCTTGGCGGCGCGGAAAATCTCTTCGACTACCGGGACGAACTCAGCCGAGTAGCCCGGCGCGCCGGAGATCTGCGCCAGTGTCGTGGGATCGCTGGGCGCCACGCCGGGGCGGGGACGGGCGCCGGGAGGGAAAGGATCCGGCCGGGGCAGGTCCGGTTTTTCCTGGAGCCGCGTCACCAGCCGGTTGATGTTCAGCGTATAAACGTCCACGTTGTGCAGCTGCAGCTCGGTGGCCACTTCCTTCACGCCGGCTTCCGAGCTGCGGTCCAGCGTCTCGGCGATCAGCAGGATCACCTTGCGGCGGTCTTTCTTGTAACGCAGCATGCGGATGGCGGTCTGCACGGCGTCATTGAGCCGTGAGCTCCGGCTGCCGGGCTTCAGCTTCTCCACCGCCTGGTTGATTTCATCGGGATCGCGCGTGAAATCCTGGAGCAGATCGATCTCGTGATGGAAGGCGAGCACGGCGGCCTCGCCGTCCTGGCCGACGAGCAGATCGTTCAGCACGTTGCCGATGCGGCGGATCTTGGGCAGGACCGAATCCACGTTGCTGCTGCGCTGGATGCAGACGACCAGCGAAAGGGGCAGCGAGGCGATGTCGCGGCTGATGGTCTGGAGCTTGTCGTTGTCGTAGAGGAGGAAATCCTGAGGCTCCAGTCCCTGCACGAAGCGCCCCTTGCTGTCTGTGACCGTGGTGGGCACGAGCACCACGTTCACCGTGGCGCGGATCACGGGGCCTTCCGCCAGATCCGGCGGCAGCTTCGGCGCAGGCTGGCCCGGCATCTGCGGCTTCTTCTTCGCGGGAGCCTCGGGCTTCGGCGCCGGCGTGCCGGGCAGCGTCAACTGCCCGAAAGCCGGCCAAGCGAGGCAGGCGAGCGCGGCCGCGCACAACAACCTCATCACTCTGTGAGATGCGTGAATCATCGGGTCAGTTACGTCTCCTGCCGGTGCTCCGTCCGGCCTTGCAGCAGCTCGACGATGTGGGGCACGAGATCCAAGATAGCATCCAGGGATTGGGCGGCACCTTTGGGCGAGCCGGGCAGGTTGACGATCAGGCAGCGGCCGCGCGTGCCTGCCACGGCGCGGCTCAGCACGGCGCGGCGCGTGTGACGGAGACCTTCGGCCCGCATCAGCTCGCCGAGTCCGGGCAGCTCCTTTTCGAGCACGGCGCGCGTGGCTTCGGGCGTGCAGTCGCGAGCGGCAATGCCGGTGCCTCCGGTAGTGAGGATGACGTCGTACTCGCCGCTGCCGGACAGTTCGGCCAGCCGCTGCGAGATGGCCGCGGCGTCGTCCGGCAGCATTTCCTGATGAGACACCTGCCAGCCCTGCGCCGCGCACCGCCCGGCCACGGCGGGGCCGGAGAGATCGGCGCGGCGGCCGGACGCGCCCGAATCGGAGAGCGTCAACACTGCGATGCGGATCATCTCTTCGCGCGCCGGTAATGGCCCGACTTGCCGCCGGTTTTTTCGAGCAGCCGCACCTTGTCAATCGAAATCGACTTGTCGAGCGCCTTGGTCATGTCGTAAACGGTCAGCGCGGCGACCGCCGCCGCCGTCAGCGCCTCCATCTCCACGCCGGTCTGCGCGGTGGTGGACACGGAGCTTTCGATCCGCACGCCGCGCTCTTCCACCTCGACGCCGACATCGGCGTGCGTCAACGGGAGCGGGTGGCACATGGGGATCAGCTCCGCAGTGCGCTTGGCCGCCTGAATGCCGGCGATCCGCGCCACTTCCAGCGGGTTGCCCTTGGGATTGCGCCCGAGCGCGCGGATCACCTCCGGCTTCATGCGCACCAGCGCTTCGGCGCGGGCCGTGCGCGCGGTGGCGGATTTGGCGCCGACGTCCACCATGCGGGCGCGGCCCGCTTCGTCGTAATGAGACAGTTTCTTCATACGGCCATCAGCACGCGGATCAGTTCTCCGGCTTCGTAGTTTGGCCGGTCCGGGGCGGCGACCAGGAAGCAGTTGGCGCCGGCGAGCGCGCACACGTCTCCAGAGCCGCCCCAGGCGATCGGATGCAGGCGCGCGCCGTCCTCGAGCCGCGCCGGCAGGAAGCGGGTCAGACCGGGCTTGTGCCGGAATGGCTCGGCCAGCACCGCCAGCGTGAACGGCAGCGGCGGCTTCGCCACGCCTGCCAGCAGATCCAGCGCGGCGCGGGCGAAGATTTCGAAACACACGAACGTGGACGCCGGGTTGCCCGGCAGCCCAAAAAAGAACGTCTCGCCCGCGCGCCCGAACACGCAAGGCTGCCCCGGCTGGATCAGCACGCGGTCGAAATAGAACACGGCGCCGAACCGCTCCAGCGCCTTTTCCACCAGATCGTACGTGCCCGCCGAGACGCCCCCCGACACCAGCACGAGATCCTGTTTCAGCGCCTGTTCGAGAGCCTCCACCGTGTCATCGAGCCGGTCCCGCACGGGGGGCAGGACCACCGGGATACCGCCCGCGCGCCGCACCTGAGCGGCCAGAGCGTGCGAATTGGAATTGCGGATCTGCCATGGGGCGGGCTGCTCTTCGATTCCGACGAGCTCATCGCCCGTGGGCAGGATCGCCACCCGCGGGCGTGCAAAGACGGATGCCTGCGCCGCGCCGACGGCCGCCAGCAAAGCCATGGAAGCGGGTGTCAGGCGCGTGCCGGCATCCACGGCGGCGGCGCCCGCTTTCAGGCTGGAGCCGCGCGGGCTGATGTTCGCGCCCGGCTCGACGGGCTGCGGCACGCGGAGCCTGCCTCCTGCCGCGGAGACGTGTTCGAACATGACCACCGCGTCGGCGCCGGCGGGAACCGAGGCGCCGGTCATGATCTCCACTGCCTCGCCGGGACCGACCGTGAAGCGGCACGGCTCGCCGGCGCGCACCTCGCCCACGACGCGCAGCTCGCCGGGCGTCGAAGAAGCCTGGAGCGCAAATCCGTCGCGCATGGAGCGCGGCTCGGGAGGATAATCGCGGTCGGCGATCACGGTTTCCGCCAGAACCCGCCCGCAGGCTTCGTCCAGCGGAGCGGTCTCCACCGCGGGCCGCGCCGCGCGCGCGGCGACGCGCTCGAGCACCTCCGCGCGCGCCTGTTCAAATGTCAACGCCGCCACATGCGCCATTGTAGCAGCGGGCCCTGCCGCTGCTAGGCTGGAAGCATGTGGAACCGTTTGCCTCTGTGGCGGATGCGGGAGGCGCTCGAAAGGGGCGAGACGAGCGCCGCAGAGCTCGTTGAGGCGCATCTGGCGGAGATCGAAAAAACAAATCCGCGCGTAAATGCTTTTATCGAAGTTTATGCCGACGAAGCGCGCGAGCGGGCGCGCCAGAGGCTGGAAGGGCCGCTGGCGGGCATTCCGGTGACGGTCAAGGACAGCTTCGATCTCGAAGGGCGCGTGACGTACTGCGGCAGCCTGCTGCGGCGGGAAGAGCGGGCCGCGCGCGATTCGACGGCGGCGGCGCGGCTGAAAGCCGCCGGCGCCATCGTCCTCGGCAAGACCTCCACGCCCGAGTTCCTGTACTACTACGAGACCGACAACCGGATCATCGGGCGCACGAACCACGCGTGGAACGCGCAGTACACGCCGGGCGGGTCGAGCGGAGGGGAGGCGGCTGCCATCGCCTCGTTCATGAGCGCCGGGGGCATCGGCAGCGATGGAGGCGGCTCCATCCGCGAGCCGGCCCATTTCTGCGGCGTCTGCGGCCTCAAACCCACCCCCGGCCGCGTGGGCGCGGGGGGGCACTGGCCGGTCATCGGGCATCCGGGGGGATTCATGGGCGTCTGCGGCCCCATTGCCCGGACCGCACGGGATGTACGGATTCTGTTTGAAACACTGGCGGGCTGGGATGTTCTTGATCCCTTCAGCGCGCCGGTTCCGCGGCGCAGCCCGGAGGTTCGCCGCACGAAGATCGCCCTGTGGCTGCCGGAGGGAGTGCGGCCGGAGTGCGCGGCGGCGGCTGTGCGGGCGGCGGAGGGCCTCTGGCAGGCGGGCTTCGGGAAGGCGGATTTCGACGCCCGGCTCTTCGACGGCGCGCACGAGCTGTGGCGCGTGCTCTTCGTCGACCTCATCACGCAAAGCCTGCGTCGCCTGACGGCCGGGCGGGAGCAGGAGTGCGCCTGGACGGGCACGGCGCTCCTGCAGGAAGCGCGGGAAACCGTCACGGCGGAGCGCCTGCTGGCGGTGCTCTCCGAACGCGACGCGATGCGCGCCCGCCTGCTGGAACAGACAGGCGCGGACACGGTGATAGTGGCGCCGGCCTTCGGCACGGCGGCTTTTCCGCACCGGCAGCCGCCGATGCCCATTCTGGAGGCCGCGAGGCCGCTGACGCCTGCCAACCTGTTCGGCCTGCCGGCCATGGCCGTGCCCGTGGGCGTCAACGGCGAGGGCATGCCGGCAGGCGCGCAGTTCATCGGCGCGCCTTACGAAGATGAGCGGCTGATCGGCCTGGCGGAAATCTACGAAGAACTCCGCGGAGACTCATGGCGCAACGAAACGCTTTCCCCTTCGACTACGAGATCCACGACTTCGCCAACGGCCTGAGGCTGGTAGCCGTGCCGCTGCCGTGGCACGGCACGGCCAGCGTGTACATCGTCGTCCACGCCGGCTCGCGCAACGAAACAGAGCCGGGGCGCAGCGGCTTCGCCCACTTCTTCGAGCACATGATGTTCCGCGGCACTCCCGAGTGGCCGCCGGAGCGGTACGAGCGCGAGCTGCAGCGCATGGGCGCCTCCTCCAACGCCTACACCGACGACGACCGGACCGTCTATCACACGACGCTGGCCGTAGAAGATCTGGGCCTGCTGCTCGCGATAGAAGCGGATCGCTTCCTCCATCTCGCATACAGCGAAGAGGACTTCCGGACCGAGGCCCTGGCCGTGCTCGGCGAGTATTGGAAAGACAGCGCCGAGCCGCTGAACCGCCTGTACGAGGTGCTGCGGGACACGGCTTTCGGCGTCCATCCGTACAAGCACACGACGATGGGCTTCCTGCGCGACATTGAGCGGATGCCGGAGATGTACGGTTACAGCCTGGCTTTCTTCGACCGCTTCTACCGCCCGGAAAACACGACGCTGCTCATCGCGGGCGACATCGAACCGGAGCGGGCGCGCTCTCTCGTAGATGAGCACTGGGGCGGGTGGCGGCGCGGGACGCACCGGCTGGAGGTCCCGCAGGAGCCGCCGCAGCCTGCGCCGCGGGAGGCGCGGATCGAGTGGGAAACGCACACCCTGCCTTACGCCGCCGTGGCGCAGCGGGCGCCTGCTTACGATGACGGCAGCGCTGAGTGCGCCGTCCTTGACCTGATCTCGGCGCTGAACTTCAGCCCTGGCTCGGACCTTTACCGCCGGCTGGTGATCGAAGAGCAGTGGGCGGACGAACTGTGGGCGAATCAGGTGGACCATCTCGATCCGTACCTGTTCACGGTGGTGGCGCGGGTCAAGCAGCCGGAGCGGACCGGCGATGTCCGCCGTGCGATAGAAGAAGAACTGGACAGGCTTGCCGCTGAGCCGCCGGAGGAGGAGCGGCTCGAACAGGTTCAGTCGCATCTGTTTTACCGCTTCGTGCTGGGTCTGAACCGCAGTGACGCCGTGGCTGCGCAGCTCGCGCCGTTCCTGGCGCTGCGGCGCACGCCGGAGACGGTGAACCGCCTTTTCAGGACCTACGCGGGCGTATCGCCGCGGGATGTGAGCGCCGCCGCACGCCGGTGGTTCCGTCCTGAGGGCAGGACCATCGTGACGCTGGAGGAGAAGGCGCGATGAAGTTCCTGGTCCACGAAGACCGCTCGCCGATTCTTTCGGTCCGAGCCGTGTTCCGCGCCGGCTCGGCTCTGGATCCGCAGGGCAGGGAAGGGGCGGCGTGGCTCGCCGCGCAAATGCTGGCCCACGGGGGGACGCGGCGGCGCAGCTACAAACAGATCCTGGACTTCGTGTTTCCCCGCGGCGCCGCCGTCGAGGTCACCGCGGACAAGGAGATGACCTGCTTCGGCATGGAGTGCCACGCGGATCACGCAGTCGAAATGACGGAGCTGCTGGCCGAGATGCTCTGCGATCCCGGCTGGCGCGAGGAGGATTTCCTGCGCCTGCGCAGCGACGCGATTCACCATCTGGAAGCCGATTTGCGGGGTGAGAACGACGAGGAGCTCGGGCGGGAGGCGCTCTACGGGCTGCTGTTCGAGGGCCATCCATACGGTCATCCATGCCAGGGGAGGGTGACGTCTCTCCGGAGAATGGATCTGAGCGCGGCGCGCGAGTTTTACACCGCCGAATACGCCAGCGAGAACGTGATCATCGCCTGTGGCGGGGCGCAAGCCGAGAGCGCCGCCGCGCGGCTGCGGGAGCGGCTGGGGGCGCTGCCGGCGAGAACTCGAAGCGGCGGATCCGTCCCGGAAGCGCCCGCGCCGGCCGCCTCTTCCATGGTTTTCGTGGAGAAGCCGGCGCAGAGCGTGGCCATTTCCGCGGGCTTCCCTCTGGAGGTCCGCCGGGGGCACGAGGACTATCCGGCGCTGCTGGTGGCCGCATCCGCGCTGGGGCAGCACCGGATGAGCAGCGGCCGGCTGTTCCAGAGCCTGCGCCAGCAGCGCGGTTTGAACTACGGCGATTACGCCTACATCGAGTACTTCCCGGCGCCGATGTTCACGCTCGAGCCGGAGCCGAACCACGCGCGGCAGCGGCAGATCTTCGAGCTGTGGGTGCGCCCTGTAGCGCCCGCGCAGGCGCACTTCGCCTTGCGCCTGGCGCTGCATGAAATGGAGAGGCTCGCCGCAGATGGGCTCACGGAAGGAGAGTTTGAAGCCGCGCGCTCCTTCCTCGAGCGGCACTGGGTGCTGCTCGAAGAGGCCCGCAGCGCGCAGCTCGGGCACGAAATCGACGGCCTGTTCTATGGCACGGGGTTGCAGTCGGAGTACTTGCGGCGGAGGCTTCCGGAGCTGACGCCGGCCGATGTCCGCCGCGCCGTGGAGCGGCATCTGCGCCCGCGCGCACTGGGGTTCGCTTTCGCTGGTCCGGACATGGGCGCGTTGAGAAACGCGATCCTCGGCAATGCGCCATCGGACATCCGATATCAGTCCGCCAAGCCGGACTGGTTGCTCCGGGAGGACGAGGCGGTACGGCGGCGGCGCATCGAGGTGGAGGCGCGGAACACCCGCGTGGCGCCCGTCGAGGAAATGTTCGAATAGCGCCGGCGGGCGGAACAGGGCAGGGCAGGGGCGGCGCGCTCAAAGCGCGGCGCCGCCGGCGCGCCCCGCGCCATCACGCGCCGGGCTCACGAGCCAGGATCAGGCATCGCCACTCCTCTTCCGACTGCCGCGCCACCACGCGATAGCCGGACCGCCGCATCGCTGTCTCCACGGCGGGGGCATCGCGCTCCGGAAATCCGCTCAGAACCAGCAGGCGCGGCTCGAGCCTTGAGTAGTCCCCCGCCAGCGATT
Organism: Arcobacter sp.; assembly: GCA_020723085.1. Classification (GTDB taxonomy): domain Bacteria; phylum Acidobacteriota; class Terriglobia; order Bryobacterales; family Bryobacteraceae; genus JANWVO01. The sequence goes on along the minus strand of DYJN01000006.1, from coordinate 52,886 downwards.
CATGGGTGGCGGCGTTGATGTTGGCCACGACAATGTCGAACGCGCCCGCGCGCACCGCCCGCGCCGAGCCGCGGAACAGCGCCGCTGTCAGGCCATCGGCATGCAAGTTCCGGCGGGCGATTTCCAGCGAGGCGGGGTCGATGTCGCAGCCCACAGCCACGCGCGCGCCTAATCGCAGCGCAGCGGCAGCGAGGATGCCGGATCCCGTACCGACGTCAAGGACCTTCTGGCCGGGTTCCACATATTGGTCGAGCGCCTCGAGGCACAGCCGGGTGGCGGGATGCGCGCCCGTGCCGAGCGCCTGTCCGGGGTGGATGATCAGCCGCAGCCGCCCCGGCGGCGTGGGGCTTTGGTCCCACTCCGGCGCGAGGAAAAGGCGCCGCGCCAGAGGAAACGCCGGCCATGCCTGGCGCGACACGGATTCCCAATCGACGTCCGGCACCGGCTCCACGCGCCCGCCGTATGCGGCGAACGCATCCGGCAGCCCCTCGGGGTTCTCGAAATAGGCGCGAAGCCGGCAGCGGCTGCCTGGCAGGGAGATCTCTTCAATGCCTGCCGCGCCGCGCTCCCACAGCTCCGCGGAGAGCCGCTCGGCTTCCTGCTCCGAACAAGTAAGGACGAATGAAATCATCCGGCGCAAAATTCTCCCGCCCCGCGTCTCTGTGTATCAGAAGAAAGACTGGCCCGCAAGCGCAGCACGAAGCCAGGCATCGCCGGCGCGACTCATGCGGCGGCCGCAGGGCGGGCAAAACAATCTGGACTTCCGTTGTTGCAGCGGCGCCGGGCACGGCGGGCGCCCCACCTGCGGCTCATCCTGTCGTGGACGCGCCCGTCCGGATCCTGCCGTCCCGCGCCATGCCGCCGGCATAGCCCGGCGGGTCAGTTCATCCTCCGGATCACTGTGCGCACGACGCCCTGAATCACCAGATCTGCGCGCGGGTGCAGCTCCGGATACGCGGGGTTCTCCGCTTTGAGGAACCACGCGCCGCGGAGCTTCACCAGCCGCTTCAGCGTCGATTCGCCGTCGATGAGCGCCGCCACAATCTGCCCCGCGCGCGGCGCGGGGTTCGGCTCCACCAGCACCAGATCGCCGTCCAGAATGCCGGCGTCCTTCATCGAATCGCCCCGCACCTTCAGCAGGAACGAGGCGGGCTTCGGGCGGAAGCCGAGCAGCGTTTCGTCAAGCCATGCGTCGCCCTCCGCTGCCGCAGGCGCGACAGCCTGAGGCGGACCCGCCGGAATCGCGCCAAACACGGGCAGGGATGTGACGCGCGCCCCCGGCGCGGGATCCGCAGGCACGTCGATGCGCCGCGAGCCGCGGCTCGACAGGCGGATGACGCCCTTGGATTCCAGTGCATGGAGATGCCCCGCCACGCCGTTCGGGCTGCGGATGCCGAAATGGCGCTGGATCTCGGGAATCGACGGCGAGCATCCGTTCCCGCGCCGGTAGGCCAGGATGTAGTCGTAGATCTCCTGCTGCCGGGCTGTCAACTCCATACTGTAATTATTTACACTTTTGAACTCCCTGTCAATCCCTCCGCCGCGCCGGGGAGACAATGAGAAGCAGGCCGAGCATGGAATCCCTGCCTTTATTCACGGAACCGTCCTCGCCGCGCGCGCGCCTGGCGGCTCGCCTTGCCGAACTCGCTTCGCAGGGGATTTACCTGGGCACGAGCTCGTGGAAGTACGAAGGCTGGATCGGGCGGATCTACACGCGCGAGCGCTACATGACGCGCGGGCGCTTTTCGCAGAAAAAGTTCGAGGCAGAATGCCTGGCGGAGTACGCCGAGGTCTTTCCCGCCGTGGGCGGCGATTTTTCCTTCTACCAATTCCCGTCGCGCGACTACTGGCGGCGGCTGTTCGGCTCGGCATCGCCGAGGCTGCAGTTCGGGCTGAAGGCGCCGGAAGAGATCACCGTGAAGGAATGGCCGGGGCACGCGCGTTACGGAGGCAGGGCAGGGAAGGCGAACGAGCATTTCCTGAATGCGGACCTGTTTCAGCGCGCATTTCTGGAGCCGCTGGAGCCCTACGCCGCGCAGGTGGGCGTGCTCATCTTCGAGTTCGGCACGATGGGCAAGCGGCACTACGAAAGCGTCGAGCCGTTCGCCGCGGACCTGCGGCGCTTTCTCGCCGCGCTGCCCGCCGGCTGGCGGTACGCGGTCGAGATCCGGAACAGGGAGTATCTCGACGAGCCCTACTTTGACGCGCTGCGCGGGCGCGGGGCGGCGCACGTATTCAACTCGTGGACCCGAATGCCGCCCATCGAGCAGCAGGTGAAAATCGAAGCCGCCTACACGGCGGATTTTCTGACGGCGCGCGCCCTGCTGCGGCACGGGCGGACGTACGAGGAGGCGGTGAAGCAATTCGAGCCGTATGAGCGGGTGCAAGAGGTCAACGAGGGCGCGCGGGCGGCGCTGCGGGCGCTGATCGAGCGCGCGCGGCAGCGGAGGCAGATGGCGTTCCTGTTCGTGAACAACCGGCTGGAGGGCAATGCTCCGGCGACGATTCAGGCGGTGGTCGAAGGCGGGTCCGCGAGCTCCCAGTGATCGCCGGCAAAGCGCCCCATGCGCTCATCCCAGATGCCGAACTTGGCCGCCATCTGGCCTCCGTCGACCAGAAGCGTTGCGCCGGTGATGTAGGAAGCCAGAGGCGAGGCGAGGAACACGATGGCCAGCGCCACCTCCTCGGGCGCGCCGCCGCGGCCGAGCGGGATGTGGCGGCAGTAGTCTTTCAACAACTGCGGCTGCGCGAAGTGGCCGGCCGTGAGATCCGTGCGGATCAGCCCCGGGCAGACGGCGTTGACGCGGATGCCCCAGGGGCCGAGTTCATTCGACGCCGTGCGGAGAATGCCGAGCAGACCCGCCTTGGTGGCGTTGTAGGCGGCGAGGTCCGCTTCACCATCGAAAGAATTGGTGCTTGCGGCAAGCACGATGGCGCCGCGGCGGCGCGGCTTCATGACGCGCGCCGCCAGCCGCACGGTGTGGAATGCGCCGGTCAGATTGATGTCGAGCAGGCGGCGCCAGTCCTCATCGACCATCTCATCGAGCCGGCGGAACAGGGTCGCGCCCGCATTGGCCACGACGACGTCGAGCGCGCCAGCGCGGGCGAAGGCGTCTTCCAGCGCCTGCGGATCGGCGACATCGACGGGCGCATCGCCGAGCCTGTCCACGACGATCACTTCCGCTCCGCACGCGCGCAAAGCCCCGGCGGTTGCCGCGCCGATGCCCCGCGCGCCGCCTGTGACGAGCGCCCTCTGCCCATCGAGGCTGATCCGCATGAGCCGCATTCTACCGCCTGCCGCGCGGCCCGGCTGTGGCACACTGGAAGGTTTGTATGGTGGATGTCAAGATCGAACTGGCCAGCCAGCGGAAAATCCGCACGCGCAACAAGCTCTACTATCGCTTCAACCACTGGCCCATCTGGATCTTTGTGTTTTTTCTGATCCCCGGGCCGATGGTGTTCCGGCTCTTCGAGCAGGGTTTCGGCGGCAGCATGACGTGGTGGCTGGCGGCTGTGCTCGTGGGAACGGGCATCGCCGGGCTGCGCGGCAGGCTGCCGGGGTGCGAGCCGGCGCCATACATCATCCGGTTCACGGAAGACAAGCCCAACCCTCTCTACCGCCGCGTCTGCTACACCTTCGCCTGGAGCGCCGCCATCACCTATGGGCTGCTGAATCTTGCGGGACTGACCGTGGCGGTGATCACAGGCAAATGGATGCTCAAGCAGATCTACTGGCATGGGTACTTCCCCATCGCCGTGCCGATCTGGATCCTGGGCTTGCTCGGCAAGCTGCCGCGCGTGAAGCCATCGACGGCGGGCGAAGGGGACGAGCGCCGCTATTTCTATGGCACCGTGTGGGCCATGTGCATCGCTCAACCCGTCCTCTGGGCTCTCTGGAAGACGCTGCCGGCAAACCGGACAAACGACCTCATCAAGCTGGCAGTGTTCGTGGGCGTCCTGGCCGGCGCCGGATACCTCAGCTACCGCGGCTACCTGCCGCGCACGCGCAAGATCGTGCCCGGCGAGATCGCCGCGCTCGACTGACGCTTCAGCGCAGGGCGCGGAGCACCAGCGCCCGCGCCTCTTCCACGATCCTCTGGAGATGCTCCGCGCTGCGGAAGCTCTCGACGTACAGCTTGTAGATGTTCTCGGTGCCGGATGGCCTGGCGGCGAACCACCCGCCCGCAGTGACGACTTTCAGGCCGCCAATGGGCGCGCCGTTGCCCGGCGCCGCGGTGAGCTTCGCCGTGATCGGGTCGCCTGCCAGTTCGCTGTCTGAGACCGCGCCCGCGTCCAGCCGCGCGAGCTTCGCTTTCTGCTCGGGTTCGGCCGGCGTGTCGATCCGCGTGTAGAAGGAGCGGCCTAATTCGCTCTCGATCTCGCGGTAATGCGCCGCGGGATCGCGCCCGGTGACAGCCATGATCTCGCAGGCGAGCAGCCCGAGGATGATGCCGTCCTTGTCGGTGGTCCAGACCCTGCCGTCGCGGCGCACGAAGCTCGCCCCGGCGCTTTCCTCGCCGCCGAAGCAGAGCGAGCCGTCATGGAGCCCCGGCGCGAACCACTTGAATCCCACAGGCACTTCGCAGACTTCGCGCCCCACGGCTGCCGCCACGCGGTCGATGATTCCGCTCGACACCAGGGTCTTGCCGATCTTCGCCGCCGCGGGCCATCCGGGGCGGTGCGTGCACAGATAGCGGATGGCGGCGCAGAGATAGTGGTTCGGATTCATCAGCCCGTCAGGCGTGACGATGCCGTGGCGGTCCGTGTCCGGATCGTTGCCGAAGGCGACATCGAATTGATCCTTCAGGTTCACGAGCCCGGCCATGGCATAGGGGCTGGAGCAGTCCATGCGGATCTTGCCGTCGTGGTCGAGCGTCATGAAGGAGAACGCCGGATCCACGCGCGGATTCACGACCGTGAGGTTCAACCCGTAACGGCCGGCGATGCGCGCCCAATAGTGGACGGCGGCGCCGCCCAGCGGATCGACGCCGATGCGCAGCCCCGCGGCGCGGATGGCGTCCATGTCGATGACGGCGCCGAGCTGCTCGATGTAGCCCTGAGCGAAATCGACGCCGCGCACGCGCCCGGAGCGCAGGGCCTCATCATACGGGAGGCGCCGGACGCCGCGGTTGCCTTCGAGCAGGAGCTCGTTGGCGCGGCGTTCGATCCACGAGGTCACGTCCGAGCCTGCCGGACCGCCATCGGGCGGGTTGTATTTGAAGCCGCCGTCGGAGGGCGGATTGTGGCTCGGCGTGATCACGACGCCGTCGCTCAAGGCGCCGCCGTTCCGGTTGGCCCGGAGAATGGCGTGCGAGATCACCGGAGTGGGCGTGTAGCCGCCGTCCTGTTCGATGGCGACGTCAACGCCGTTGGCGGCGAAGACTTCGATCGCGGTGCGCTCGGCCGGCGCTGACAGCGCGTGCGTGTCCTTGCCCACGAAGAGCGCTCCCGTGCAGCCGCGTTCGCGGCGGTACTCGCAGATGGCCTGGGCGATGGCGAGGATGTGGGATTCGGTGAACGTGGCGGCAAGAGAAGTGCCGCGGTGGCCGCTGGTGCCGAAGCTCACCCGCTGGTGCGGGTCGCTCATGTCGGGCGCCTTCTCATAGTAAGCGCCGACGAGCTTCTTGACATCGACGAGGGACTCTGGGGGGGCGGGGTGGCCGGCAAGCGGGTGCAGCGCCATACCGAACATGATACCTGCGCGGCTTGACCCCGCAGCCGCGAACGCTTATAAAGAGGACAACATTCTCTGTTTTCTCAGGAGCTGCCATGTCCTCCACGCGAAGAGCTTTCCTTCAGAGCGCCGCCGCGGCGCCGGCGCTGGCGGTCCAGCCCCCGCCCCTGCCCACGGTGAAATTCGGCGGCAGGCACGAGATCTCCCGCCTGATTATCGGCACCAATCCGCTGATGGGCTACTCGCACTTCAACCGGATTTTCGACCAGTGCATGCGCGAGTGGATGACGCCCGAGCGACGCGTGGAAACGATCCTCGCCGCGGAGCGCGCGGGCATCACCGCCTGGCAGCTCCACTACCAGAAGGAGACGATCGAGACGTTGAAGGGCGTGCGGGAGCGCGGCTCGAAGATCCAGGTTTTTCTGCTCAGCGACTTCGAGCTGCACAAGGACTTCTCCATGATCCCGGACATGGCGAAGCTCGGTTTTCTCGGCATGGCGCATCATGGCAACCGGACCGACGAGGCGTTCCGCGCGGGGCGCATGGAGCGGGTGCTTGAGTTCGTCCAGCGGGTGCGGGACACGGGCGTGATGGCGGGAGTGTCCACGCACAACCCTGCTGTCATCGAGTGGATCGAGGAGAAGGGATGGCCGGTGGACTACTACATGGCCTGCTTCTACCACGTGACCCGGACGCCGGAGCAGGTGCGGGCGCTGATGAACGGAGAACGCCCGCTCGGGGAGCCATTTCTGGAGAAAGATCCGGAGCGGATGACGCGGGTGATCCGGCAGACTTCAAAGCCGTGCCTGGGATTCAAGATCCTTGGCGCGGGGCGCGCGGGCGGCAGCCGCGAGCAGATCGAAGCCGCGTTCCGGTTTGCGTTCGCCAATATCAAACCGGGCGATGCGGTCATCGTGGGCATGTGGCCCAAGTTCAAGGACGAGATTGCGGAGAACTGCGCGATTGTCCGCAGTCTCCACACGACCTGAGGGGCGGCCGCAGGCAATTCTCCACCTGTGAGAAGATGCCGGTCATGCGGCGAGTGTCGCTTCCCTTCCTGTTGTGCCCGGCTGCCGTCCTGCTGCTGCCGCCGCTGGCGGCGCAGCCGTGGCGGGAGGCGGCTGAGGCGCGCATCGAGCGCATCCGCAAGGCGGAACTCACGGTGCAGGTGACGCGGGCGGACGGCAAGCCCGCCGCGGGCGTGCCGGTGCGCGTCCGCATGACCGGGCACGCTTTCGGATGGGGCACGGCGATTGCGGGCCGCTTCCTGCTCGGCAAAGGCCCCGATTCGGAGAAGTACCGCCGCGCCATTCTTGACAACTTCAATATGGCCGTTCTCGAGAACGACCTGAAATGGCCGCAGTGGGAACGCGACCGGGAGACGCCGCCGGCGGCGCTCAGGTGGCTGCACGCCAATGGCATCACCCGCGTGCGCGGGCACAATCTGGTGTGGCCGGGGTGGCGCTGGCTGCCCAGGGACCTGAAGGCGCTGGCGGGCGATCCTGCGGCGCTGCGCAGGCGGGCGCTCGATCACATCCGGGATGAAGTGACGGCTACGCGCGGGCTGCTGGAAGACTGGGACGTGGTGAACGAGCCGTACACGAACCACGATTTGATCGACATTCTGGGGCGGGAGGAGATGACCGCCTGGTACGAACAGGCGAAGGAGTACGATCCGAAGCCGGTTCTCTACCTCAACGACTTCAACATCCTGGCCGCGGGAGGCAGGGACGCCGCCCATCAGAAGCACTTCTACGAGACGCTGCGCTTTCTGCTGGACCGCGGGGCGCCGCTGGGAGGCGTGGGCATTCAGGGCCATTTCCGGGAGGTCACGCCGCCGGAAAAGATGCTGGAAATTCTCGATATGTTCGCAGAATTCCACCTGCCTATCCGGATCACAGAGTTCGATTTCGAGACGGATGATGAACAATTGCAGGCAGAATTCACGCGCGACTTTCTCACCGTCTGTTTCAGCCATCCGAGCGTGGACGCTGTGCTGATGTGGGGATTCTGGGAGGGCCGCCACTGGCGCCCGAAGGCTGCGATGCTCCGGAAGGACTGGTCCGCGAAGCCGAACTACGAGGTCTGGCGGGAGCTGGCGCACCGCCGCTGGCGGACGGATGCCGAAGGCGCGACGGGGAGCGGCGGCGAGTACAGCGTGCGCGCTTTCCGCGGGGAATATGAAATCACGGCTGGTGGAAAGACGGTCCGCGCCCGGTGTCCGGGCGTCGTGCGGATCGTTCTGCCCTGAGCCCGGGGCTCACGGTTCCACGGCGACGTAGAGTTGCTGCGCGAGGGGCCTGCCGTCGAGGCGGATCTCCAGCGGCAGGGCGCCGCCCTCCGCGACGGCAGGGACAACGACGCGCAGCTCGTAGAGCCCGATCTTGCCCGGCGCCGAGCCGGCGGCGAGGATCTCGGCAGGCATGCCGCCCAGGAGGACTTCGACCGGCGAAACGAGACGCGCCGGCTCTGCGGGCGTTTCTCCCGTTTCGACATGCGGCGTCAGCGGACCGAAGCCGGTTCCGTAGAGCACGAGCACTTCGCCAGGCTTCGCCGGACGGGAGTTCACTTCCTCGACGGCGGCTTGCGGCAGCGCATACGCGTCCGCGCCTTCGATCAGCGCCGCGGCGAACTGCCTGCCTGCCAGGCGCAGCTTCGCGGGCGCGTGCACGCCAGCGGCTGCGAGATCCACTTTCGCCATGTAAGCGCGGCTGCGGCCGGCGGGCGTCTCCACTGCGATGCTGGCATAAGAGGCGCCGAGTTCCAAAGGCGCGAGCGCGCGGATCATGTTCGGGCTGATGTAGGCGACCGGCGCAGGCTGACCGTTGATCCACATCTGAGTGCCGTCCAGCGAGACGGGGGCGCGGCCATCCTGGAAGTCCCCGCTCTGCCACTCGCGTTCAGCGGCCGCGAAATGGGTGCCATAGATTTCGATCCACGCGCCCGGTGCGATGGCGGTGGATGCGCCGAACGCCGTGTCGGTGGCCACGCCGCCGTCGGCGCGGATGGCGGGGGGCTCGGCGAAGGCTTCCGCGGGATTCTCGGCCACGGGCGTGAGCAGCTTCACGCGGCTGTTGGCGTTGTCGCTGAAATAGACGCGGCCCTGCGGGTCGGCGGCGAGGCCCATGGGGAAGCGCAGCCGGGCCTGCTCGGCCGCGCGGCCATCGAAATCGTCGCCGAAGCGTCCGGTTCCTGCGGCGAGCGAGATGGTTCCGGTCTGCGCATCCACGCGGCGGACGCGGTTGTTGGTGCGGTCGGCGATGAACAGGTTGCCCTGCTTGTCGAGCGCGATGCAGCACGGGTAGAAAAGCCGCGCATTCGTGGCGAGGCCGCCGTTGCCGGAGTAGCCGGGCAGGCCCGTGCCCGCAACCGTTGAGATGATGCCGTCCTTGTCCACCCTGCGGATGCGGTGGTTCATCTGATCGGCGATGTAGACGTTGCCCGCGGCGTCCACGGCGACGCCGGTGGGGGAGTTCAGCTTCGCTTCCACGGCCTTGCCGCCGTCGCCGGTCTCGCCCTTCTCGCCGGCGCCCGCGATGGTCTGGATCTTGCCGTCGGTCCCGATCCTGCGGACCCGGTGATTGCGCGTGTCGCAGAAGTAGATGTTGCCCGAGCCGTCGATGGCGATGCCGGTGGGCGCATTGAGTTGGGCGTCCTTGGCCTGCAAGTATTCGCCCTGGAGGTCCGTTTCCTGGAAGCCCGAGACGCCGCGCTGGCCGGCGAAGAGCGTGATGTTGCCGCCCACCACCACCTTGCGGATGACGTGGTTCATGGTGTCGGTGATGTACAGGGCGCCGGAGCTGTCGATGGCGATGCCGGAGGGATAGTTGAGCTGGGCGCTCGTGGCAGGTCCATCGTCGCCGGTGGAGCCGATGCTGTCGGAGCCCGCCACCGTGGTGATGGTTCCGTCGGCGGCCACGCGGCGGATGCGGTGGTTGAAGTGATCGGCGATATAAATATTGCCGGAATTGTCGATGGCGAGCCCGAGCGGATAGTTGATCTGCGCCTCAGCCGCCTTGCCGCTGTCGCCGGCGAAGCCCGCCGTGCCGTTGCCCACGGCGTTGGCGATCGTGTAAGAGGGCGGCGCCTGGGCCAGCGCCAGGGCGGCTGCGCCGAGAGCCGGCAGCATCAACACGGGAAATCGCCTCATGGTTTCGCTCCTCATGGCTTGGAATTCGCGCGGGATTCCGGCATGGCTCACTACGGCTCCCGCGGCTTGCGGCTGACCACGGGAATCGTGAAGATGTTCGAGATCTGGAAGCTCTGCGCGATCCAGCCTTCGGTCTTGAGGTTCGTGGGCAGATCGGGGTTCAATTCCAGATGAACTTCGTAGACGCCGACGGCGCCCTGCTTGAGGCCGGCAAAGAGAACGTTGGCCGTGCGGCCGCCTACGAGCGAGGAGACGAACTCGAGCGGATCGTTCACCTCGGGGCCCTCATACGGCTTGCCGGTTTCCATGGCCGTCTTGGCCGCTTCGGGCCCGACCAGCCCCAGGCCGCTGGCCAGAACGACGATGGTCTCGCCGGGCGCGGCGGGATTGTCCTCGGTCACCGGCGCGCCCGCCGTGTTGGCGCAGCAGAGTTCGCTGTTGAGCGCCGTCATGATCACCTGAGCGTCCGTGTTGGCCTCGGCCTTGATCGGGATTCCGTTGCCGGCCGGACCTTCGATGCGAGCCCGCAGGCGGATGCGCTGGAACGGTCCGGCGGCGAACGCTTCCACTTCCGGATCGAAGGCGTTGATCAGGGAGATCAGGTTGTCGCGGATCGTGGCCAGCGTGTCGGTAGCCTGCACGCGATAGGAGTACTTGCGGTCGCGGATGTAGACGGTGGGCGTGTCGCCCGGGTTGGCCGCTCCGTCGACCGAAATCGTGCCGGTGGCCTGGCTGGAGAAATGATACGCAAGCCCAGGCGCGGGCGCGGGCGAATCCAGCGTGTACACCGAGGGGTTCTGTTCAATCAGCCTCACGGCGACGGCGCTCGACACCGTGATCCCGCCGTTGTTGCGCCGTACGCGCAGCACGCCGGAAGCGCTGTTGGAGCCCGCCACTTCGACGGGGATCTGTGCGATCACGCGCGCCGGGGACACGGCCACGATGGGGCAGGGAAGACCGTCGACGAAGAACTGCACGCCGCCGAGCTCGTACGGCAGCGGCCGGGTCAGATCCTCGACGGCGGCTGTCTGGTCGGCGAGGTTCTCGCCAAGCACCGCCACGAGGGCGAACGGCGCCACCAGCGCCGGGTCCTGCCCGCCGCTGAGCTTCGCGCCGCTTGTGGTCATGACGATCTTCGAGCCTTCCGGCGAAACGGCGGTCTCCAGCGTCACTGAGTTGCCCGCCACGTCGGCAGCGCGCGCGATGAGCAGCAGGGCGTTGTAAAGCTTGTTGGGAGCGGCGGTGACGTAAGGATCCGGCGAATCGTTGATCAACTGCACGAAGCGGTCGATGATGGTTTCGAAGTTGTCGTCGACGGTCGTCGTGATCTTGTACTCCTTCTGAATCACGTTGCCGTCGCTGTCCTTCACATTCTCGTTTCCGATCTTGATGGTCAGCTCGACATCCTTCTCGACCGTTCCGCTGAAGACGATGGAGCCGCGGGCGTACGTGGACGGGCTCGGAGCATTGCGCACCGCGGTGACGGGCAGATTGAAGTCGCCTGGAGTGTAGACGAGCACGCGGCGGTTGTAGGTGTCCGAAACGTAGAGGTTCAGCCCGTCGTAGGCCAGCGCGGTGGGCGTCTTGAAAGAGTCCGTCGAAGCGACGCGGCGCGGCTCGCCGGAATCCGAACTCTGGTTCAGTTCAAAATTGAGTTGGCCGAGCACGATGTCGGCGGGCGTCCCGTTCTGGGCGGGGATCTCGTTCCAGATGAGCACGCGGTCGTTGCCCGAGTCGGCGACGAAGAGCCGGCGCCCGTCGCTCAGGACGGCGCGAGGCATGTCCAGGGTGGCCGCGCAGCGGTCGGGGTAAGTGGGGTTGCTGTCCTCGCCGGTTCCGTTGGAGGGGCATAGGAGCCTGTTCGTGGGGGTGCCGCCAGTTTTGAATTCCGGGTGGCTGAAATCCGGCTGTCCGACGACGACACTAGCCGCCTGGCCATTGCTTGCGGGAATGGAGTTCCAGATCAGCACGCGGCTCAGGCCGAGGTCGGCCACGATCACTTTGCCCGCACCCACCCACACGGAAGAGGGCGCCAGCATCGAGTCCGCGCTGGAGAGGTACTCCGGGAAGCGGCTGCGCTGCTGGTCCGTTGTGAAGTTCGGCTGGCCGAGCACGAGCTTGGCGGGCTGGCCGTTCTGCGTGATCTCGCCGAAGTACAGTACGCGGTCGTTGCCGGTGTCGGCGACCCACAAGCCGTCGGATTCGTCGAGAAACAGGCCCGTCGGGCCGCGCAGCGCCGTCTCGCTCAACCCCGGCGCGGACGAGGTGAAATCCTTCTGGCCGACGACGAGATCGGCAGGCTGCTGGTTCACGGTGGGCAGCGAGCGCCAGATCAGCACGCGGTTGTTGTCCGTGTCAGCGACGGCGAGCACCCGGCCGTTGTAAGCCACGCCCAGGGGGTTTCGGAGCGTGTCCTGAGCGGCGGCCTTCAGTTCGGTGGTTGTGAAGTCCGGCTGGCCCAGGACGACATCGGCCTTGCCCACGCACGCCGGGCAGCGCGGGTCGCTCGGCGGCAGCACGGCCCTGCGGTCGGGGATGAAGCTGCTCACGTTGCGGTAGATGAGCACGCGGTGGTTCACTGGCGTGCCGCCGATGTTGTTGCCATCGGCGATGATCAGCGTGTCGGCCGCGTAGGCCACGCCGGTGGCGGAGCCCAACAATACGTCGCTGGCCCCCGGGTAGGCGTTGGTGAACGGGTTCTGGCCGATCACCAGCCTTGCGGCCTGGGAGCTGTAAAATTCCTGCGCGTGGGAGATACCCGCCAGCGCACAAAGAGCAAAGATCCACTTCATCGGGAGTCTCAAAGCGAGCAAACCTTCAGTATATCAGCGTGATGACGGCGGCCCGCCGGGCCGGTTCACCTGCGTGAGACGGCGCCCGCCTGGACTGGCGTTTCACCAGATGTAGCGCTGGGCGATGCGCCTGCGCTCGTAACTGTCGAGCACGTGCAGCACGCGGATCTTCCTGAGCTTGTCCGGCGACAGCGCCCCCAGCGGAATATAAAGAATGTGGCGGTCGAGCCGCGCCGCGATCTGGCGCATCATGGGCCGCGGGGGCCGGGCTGCGACATAGACGATGCGGCGTTCCAGCGAGTAATCGATCGCGGCCAGCAGCAGCCTTTCCGGCTTGGTCTCGGCGAAGCTGTAGTCTGGATCGGTCCAGACGTCGGCCATGCGTCCCGGCGGCATCGTCATCAGGAAGCCGCCGTATTCGGCCCGTCCGATGCCGGGGCCCAAGAGGCAGTCGAACGGCGGCGTGGAGTAGAACGCCATGTCGCTCTCGTTGGAGTGCTCGCCCAGCCAAGTGGTGAGCCACGAATAGTGGTTCTCGGGGTCTTCATCGAAGATGACGACCACGGCTCCAGCCTCGCCCGTCAGCTTCTCGGTCTCGCGCACGTAGATCCGCCCCTCGTGCCACCGGCGGATGGTCTCGCGCACGTCGACGCCATCCAGCAGCGACGTGGTGAACGGCTCGATGCGGGACCGCTCCTCGCCGAGCATGGTCACCGCCTTCTGCCGCAGGAAGCGCCCATAATCCTCGATGACGATGTCCTCGGGCGGGTAGCTGCAGATGGCGTCTCCCCCGAGTTGCGCCGCCCACAGGTCCGGCGCGCGGCCCGGGCGGCGTTTCCAGACGCGCGGCGCGGCGCGGCGCTTCTCGAGTTCGTATCTCTGCCTCAACCGCAGGCGCCGCGTGTGCGGAAACACGTCCTCGGCGCGCAGTTGCAGGCCGTCCTCGCCGGGATCCAGTTGCTGGTGGTTGTAGCCCGCGCCCAGGCGCCAGACCTCATAGGCGAAATTGTCATCGATGGCGCCGCGCGCAGCAGCCACGAGGTCGAACAGCGAAGGCGCCACCAGCCCGCCGGCGCGCGCAAGCCTGGCCAGGAACCGCGCCGCCTGCCGCTGCTGCCATGGGGCCGGCTCCCCGCCGTAGATGGCGCGGTAGTTCTCCGCGGCTTCCCTCCACAGCTCGTTCAGCCAGGCGCGCCGGTCCGGCACGGCGGAGTCCTGTTCCGCCGTAATGGATCCGCGCCAGTGCTCGTAGCGCTCCTGCAACCAGGGGCAATCCTCCGTGATGTCGCCCAGAACGCCCGGCGAGACCGGGGCGGCGATCCACCGTCCGGACGGCGGCTCATCCTGCGGCTCCATCGGGGCGTCCAGCAGCGGCAGAATCTCCGCGAATGCGGACAGGCGCAGGACCACTGCCGTTTCCGCGCCCCTGTCGAGCCGGCTGAGCCACGCGGCTGCTTCCCACGCGCCGGAGCCTTCCGCCGGGGGAGGCGGCGGGCAGCGAAGGTACAGTCCGGCATAGCGCCCGTAGGAGATCACGCCCAACGCAGCAGGATCCGGATAGGGGGCCCAGCGCTCGCGCAGCGGCTTGCCGGCCGCGCCAAAGAGCACGAGGCGGGCGCCAAGCTCCAGCGCCGTCCGGCAAGCCTCCGTGAGGGCGTCGCCCGGCTCGATGACGGCCGTCACGGAAGGCTCTTCGTCTTCGTCCCACTCCTGCCCCGGAAGATCGGCGCGGCTCAGAAGCGCGCTGATCCGGGGCAGCCGCTCCAGCGCCGCGAGCAATGCCTCCCGCCCGCGGCGCGGGAACTCCACGGCCACGCACGCCGGGCGCAGCGCCAGCAGCCGCTGCCGCACGACGGCGGCGAATTCGATCCGCCGCGGCACGACCGGCAGG
>DYJN01000006.1:0-38364 GCA_020723085.1 Arcobacter sp. | reverse complement strand
CCCCGCCGCAACCCCAGTTTTCCGGCGTCAGAGAACATGGCGGAGCGCATCTTCACCCAGCACCTGCCGGATGGCGTGGCGGATGGCGTGCTCCAGGTCCGGCGCCCGCTTCGCCTCCAGCAGCCGCATCGCATAGCGGCCCACATGGATGCCGTCCCGTACGGTATAAGGCTCGTCGGAGCCGTGCGCCGACTGGAGAAACTCCGAAACCAGTGAAATCACGTCTTCTTCCGCCATCGGAAGATTCTGCCGCAGGATGGCTTTTTCCTCGGATTCTTCAGGGAAATCGATGTGAATTTGCGGCTGAAGACGGGAGAAAATGTACTCCGGCAGGTCAAACGTGGAGGCGTCCTCGTTCATCGTGCACACCAGCCGGAACTCCGGATGGGCCGGGATCTTGATGCCCGCCACCACGCTCTCCACATAGCGCCGCGAATCCAGCAGCGGCGCCAGGCTGGCCCAGCTCTTCTCGGGCATCCGGTTGGCCTCGTCGAGAATCGCCACGCCGCCCCGCAGCATCGCCGTCGCCAGCGGCGAGGCCACGTACTTCAGCGTTCCAGGACCTTCCACGACCGGTTGCACGATCAGGTCTTCCGGCCGCGTGTCCACCGTGCCCTGCATGATGTAGGCTTCGCGCCCGAGCCGTTTCGCCGCGGCGTAGGCGAGAGTCGTTTTGCCTACGCCCGGCTTGCCGGTGATGCGCGGGTTCATCGGCAGGTCGTCTTCGCCGAGCGCCATCCAGGCGGCCAGCAGCTCCCGCATCACCTCTTCCTGTCCGATCCACTCCGCCGCGTACTCGACGGGATGGCTGAGGTGCAGCCTCACTCCTTCGACGACGACCACCATGATTTCATTGTCCCGCAGGAAAAGCGCTGCTGTGCGCAGACAAAAGGAGCGCCGGACGCATGGCGCCCGGCGCCCGCGATGCATCCAGGGGAATGCTATTTCTTCTGCATTTCCCGCAAGACTTTTTTCATCTCGTGCTCCACTTCCTTAAAGCCCGCCGGCACGGCGAACCTGCCGGGATCGACGGCGGCTGTGGAGAAGTTGGAGTTTTCGGTCGTCGCTTCCAAGAGCACGGACGGCCCCATCTTGGCCTCCTCCGCTTTCTTGGGAGCGGGAGGCGGCTCTTCCGGCTTCTTCCTTCTGCCGAAGCCTCCCAACCGGCCGAGCCTTCCCAGCCGGCTCAGCGCGGAGCCCGCGGCTGACTCCGTCGCCGCGCCGCCCGCCTGCGCTCCACTTGGCATATCGATGTCGGGGATGCCGGCGCCCAGGCCCATCAAGCGGGTCACCTGCACCAGAGGCACGCCCTCCAGCTTGGACGCTTCCTTCGCCATCCGCGCCATGCCCTCGGCCGTGCCCGCCTGTCCCATGGCGAGTTGCATGGTCCGCAGGGATTCAGGCCCCATGCCGACCTTCCCGGCGAGAGCCACATAGAACGCCTGAAGCTGCTCGTAGCCGGCCACCTTCGGGGTCCGCCATTCATCCGCGTCGATGGTGGTCGTTATGGCCTGGCCGGATTGCTGGTCCTTCAGATCCATCTCGAGATGGAGCTTCATCAGCTTGGCCGGCAGGCCCTGAATCACCTTGTTCTCCCCGCCTTCCTTGACCGAAAAGCGCATATCCGCGATGACCTGCTGGTTCTTGTTGCCCATCTGCCTGGCCATCTTCTCGGCCATCGCCGCAACGGCCCTGCGGTATTCTTCGAACGTGATCGACGAGTAGGTTTTCTTCTCAAGGTCGATGTGCAGCATCAGCTCCTTGTTCAGGTCGATGATGTCGATCTCGCGGTCCGACACCCTCGCCATGCGGTTCTGCTGCAGGTAAACCTGGGTGTAAAGGGGTTCCTTGATCTTGCCGGCGCCGGGTACGAAGCGCATCATCTTGAGCAGCGCTCCTCCAGTCACCTGCGTCTTTTCCTGATAGCTGAAATCCGCCACCGCGGCGCACGGCACAAGGGCGAGCGCCAGGACAGCGCTGATCTGAAGTCTCATTCGAACGGGATTCCTCCTTCCTCATGAGAGTACCCGATTCCTGTTCCCGGCGTAAATGCCCCCGGGACGCCGAGGGACGCGCCGGCGCGCTGCTATACAATAGGGCAGTCGGAGAAAGCCGTGAATGATCTGACTCTCCGCCCGTCTCAGCGGCAGGCCCACGCGCTGCTGGTCCTGTGCCTCATCCCGGTTGGCGCGCTTCTGCGTTATGTCTTCTTTGTCGCGCCCGATACGCCGAGGGCATGGCTGCTGGCGGGGCTTGTCTTCTTCATTTTTCCCCTGCGCCTGTATGTCCGCTCGTGGTCCACACGTCTGACCGTTGCGGAGGGCATGCTCCGTCTGAGCGAAGGGCTCATCAGCCAGAACGCCACGACGATGGCGCTGGAGCGGATCCAGAAAATCACCGTTCACCGCTCGATCTGGCAGCGCCTGTGGGGCACCGGCGACATCGAGATCGAGTCCGCGGCGGAGTCCGGGGGCATCCGGCTCAGCGACATAGACGAGCCGCAGGCCGTGGCCGACCGCATTCTGGCGCTTTCGCGCTCGTCAAAACAAGCTTCCTGAACTCTCTCCCATGCCTGACCCGCAACCGCTGCTGAACCGTACAGCCGTCGTCACCGGAGCTTCGCGGGGCCTCGGCCGCTCGATCGCCGTGGCGCTGGCGCGCGCCGGCGCCCGCGTCGCCTGCGTGGGGCGCGACGTCGAGAAGCTGGATGAGACCGCCCGCCTCTGCGGCCCCGCCGCGATCCTGGCGCCCGCCGACGTTTCGCTGGAAGCGGACGTGGCGCGCCTGGCCGCGCATGTGGCCGAGCACCTTGGCCCGGCTCACATCCTGGTCAACAATGCAGGGGTCAACCTGCGCAAGCCGGTCACGGAGTTCACACTGGAGGAGTGGCGGTGGGTCCTCGACTCCAACCTGACGAGCGCCTTCCTGTGCGCCCGCGCCTTCATCCCGCAGATGATCCAGAACGGCTGGGGCCGCATCCTGAATCTCACGTCGATCATGAGCCACGTTTCGCTGCCCGGCCGCGCGGCGTATTCGTCTTCCAAAGCCGGCCTGCTGGGGCTCACGCGCGCTCTGGCCCTCGAGCTGGCGCCGCATCACATCACGGTGAACGGCATCAGCCCCGGCCCCTTCGCCACGGAGATGAACGCGGCGCTGATGAACGACCCGCAGGCCAACGCCGCGTTCCTCGCGCGGCTGCCGCTTGGCGAATGGGGGCGCCCGGACGACATCGGCGCGCTGGCCGTTTACCTTTGTTCGGATCAGGCGCGCTTCATCACCGGCACCGACATTGTCATCGACGGAGGCTGGCTGGCCCAATGAGCCGCCGCCGCGTCCGCCCCCGCAGGCCATGACCCAGGACACCCGCTTCTTCGGCCACCCCGCCGGGCTCTCCACGCTGTTCTTCACCGAACTGTGGGAGCGCTTCGGCTATTACGGAATGCGCGCCATCCTCGTGCTGTTCATGACCGCCGCCGCCGCGGCGGGCGGACTGGGGCTGGATCCCTCGCGCGCCTACGCGATTTACGGTCTTTACACGGCCAGCGTTTATATGGCGAGCCTGCCCGGGGGCTGGATCGCGGACCGCATCCTCGGGCAGCAGCGCAGCGTGCTGTCGGGCGGCATGCTGATCGCGGCGGGCTATCTCACGCTGGCCATTCCCTCGAACGCGGCATTCTTTGCGGGGCTCGCCATCGTCGTCGCGGGCACGGGACTGCTCAAGCCCAACATCTCGACCATTGTCGGGCAGCTTTACCCGCAGCAAGATCCGCGCCGGGAGTCCGGATTCTCCCTTTTTTACATGGGCATCAACATCGGCGCCACGCTGGCGCCGCTGGCCTGCGGCTGGGTGGGGGAGCGCGTCAACTACCGGCTCGGTTTCGCGCTCGCAGGGCTCGGCATGGCTGTCGGCGCGCTTACCTTCTGGCGCGGGCTTCCACGGCTCGGCGCGGCGGGGCAGCGTCCTGTGGAGCCGCCTACTCCGGAAGCCGGACTTCGATGGCGGCGCAACTTCCGCCGCGCCGTGCTGGGATGCGCTCTCGCGGGAGCAGCCGTGCCGGCGCTGCATCTGTCCGGCGTCATCACGGTCAGCGTGCAGCTCCTCGTGGACTCCGCGGGCGCCGTGCTTGCCCTCACCACGCTTGGTCTTTTCGCCTGGATGTTTCTTGGCGGCGGCTGGACGCCGGGCGAGCGCCGGCGGCTTGCCGTGGTCGCCGTCCTTTTCTGCGGATCGGCGCTGTTCTGGGCGGCATTCGAGCAGGCGGGCTCGTCGCTCAACCTGTTTGCCAAGAATCACACCGACAACGTGCTGCTGGGCTTCGCGTTTCCCGCGAGCTGGTATCAGTCGCTGAACGCCGCCTTCATCATCTGCTTCGCCGCCGTGTTCGCCTGGATCTGGATCCGCCTGGGAGAGCGGCAGCCGTCGTCCGTGGCCAAGTTTGCGCTGGCGATGGTCTGCGCCGCGGGGGGATTTGTCCTGATGATGGAAGCGAGCCGCCGCTCCGCCACCGGCGTTCTGGTCAGCCCGATGTGGCTGGTGGGGACTTACCTGCTGCACACCTTCGGCGAGCTGCTGCTGAGTCCCGTGGGGCTGAGCGCGATGACGCGGCTGGCGCCGGCGCGCGTCGCCGGGCTCATGATGGGCGTCTGGTTCCTGTCGCTGTCGATGGGCAATTACCTGGCGGGGCGCCTTGCGTCGTTCTACGGGCGCCTGCCGCCTTTCGATCTCTTCCGGACTCTGGCGATCCTCACGCTTGCCGCCGCCGGAGTTCTCTTCCTGCTGGTGCGGCCCGTTGCGCGGCTCTCCGCCCGCAATGGCGCGGCCGCCGGTGAATCGTAAAATGGAGCCAATGGCCGCAGAGCACGAAAAACACAAAGCGGGCGAACAGAAAACTCCCGAGGTTCCGTTCGAGAAGTCGCTGGCGGAACTCCAGCAGATCATCAACGAGCTGGAGCAGCCCGGCGTGCCGCTCGAGCGCGCCCTGGAACTGTTCGAGAAAGGCGTACAGCTTTCCGAGACCTGCCGCCGCCAGCTGGTGGAAGCCGAAACGCGCATTGAAACCCTCCTGAAGCGGGGCCAGAAGGTGATTCCCCAGCCCTTCGGCCCGGAACAAAAATGACATCTTCCGTTTTGCCCCTTTCCCAATACCTGGCCGCGCAGGCGCAGCGCATCGATGCCGCCCTGGACCGCCTGCTGCCCCCGGAATCCGAGCCGCCGGAGACGATCCACCGCGCCATGCGCTACTCGGTCTTCGCCGGCGGGAAGCGCATCCGCCCCATCCTCTGCCTGGAAGCGGCCCGCGCGGTGGCGGGCGCGGACGTCGATGGGATCGAAGACGTGGCGTGCTCGCTTGAGCTGATCCACGCCTATTCGCTGATCCACGACGATCTGCCGGCGCTCGATAACGACGACCTGCGCCGCGGACGCGCCACTTCCCACAAAGTGTTTGGCGAGGCGATGGCGATCCTGGCCGGGGACGCGCTCCTTACCTATGCCTTCGAGGCGCTCGCCCGCGCGGGCTCCGCCGCGCTGGTGGCGGAGCTGGCGCACGCCGCGGGCACGGTGGGAGGCATGATCGCCGGGCAGGTGCATGACCTGGAGGGCGAGAACCAGACGCCCACGGCAGAACTGCTGGAGAGGATTCACCGCGCCAAGACGGGCGCCCTGTTGAGGTGCTCCCTGCGGCTCGGCGCGATGCACGCCGGGGCGGCGCCCGCGCAGCTCGACGCGCTCTCACGGTTCGGAGAGCACATCGGGCTCGCCTTCCAGATCGTCGACGACATCCTCGACGTCACGCAAACCTCCGAGCAGCTCGGCAAGACCGCCGGCAAGGACGCCGCCCAGCATAAGATCACGTTCCCCGCGGTCTACGGGCTGGACGCCTCGCGCCGCATGGCGGAGCAGCAGCGGACGCTGGCGCATCAGGCTCTGGCCGTTTTTGGCGGCGGCGCGCTGCGGCTCCGGCAGATCGCCGATCTCATCGTGGACCGCACTTCGTGACTCTCGTGCCGCGCCGCCGCATCGACCTGCTCCTGCTGGACCGCGCCCTGGTTCCTTCCCGCGAGAAGGCGCGCGCCCTGCTGCTGGCTGGCGCCGTGAGGGTGTCCGGACAACTGGTGGACAAGCCCGGCGCCCTGGTGGACGATGGCGCAGCCATCGAAATCGTCGAACCCTTCCCCTGGGTGAGCCGCGGGGCTCTGAAGCTGATCGCCGCGCTCGACCACTGGCGCATCGACCCCGCGGGGCGGGTCTGCCTTGACGCCGGCTGCTCCACGGGCGGATTCACGGAGGTGCTGCTGGCGCGCGGCGCGCTCCGGGTCCACGCCGTGGATGTGGGGAAGGGACAGCTCCATTACAGGCTGCGTTCCGATGCGAGGGTGGTGCTTCACGAGGGCGTCAACGCGCGGTTCCTGAGCCGCGCTATCATCGGCGAAGACGTTCAGTTTGCAGTCTGCGACGTGAGTTTCATTTCCGCCACTCTCGTGCTGCCTTCCCTCGCGTCACTGCTTGCGCCGCCGCGCGAGTTCGTCATTCTGGTGAAGCCGCAGTTCGAAGCCGGCCGCGGCCAGGTGGGCAAGGGCGGCATCGTCCGGGACCCGGCGGTGCATGCGGCAGCGGTCGAGCGCGTCCGCTCGGCCGCCGAGCAACTGGGCTTCTCCTGCGGGGTCATCGAAAGCCCCATCACGGGCGCCGAGGGCAACAAGGAGTTCCTCCTGTATGGATTCGATCCGCACGGTCGGCATCATCGCCAAGCCTGACGTGCCTCATGCCGCCGGGCTGCTGGGCTCGCTGCTGGACTGGCTCGAGCAGCGCGGCGTCGCCTGCCGGCTGGATCCGGTCGCGGCGGCCTACGTCCCCGGGCGGGGGGCTCCGGTTCCACGCGAAGAGATCGCGGAAGGCTGCCAGTTGATGATCGTTCTCGGGGGCGATGGCACGCTGCTGGCCGCCGCCCGCGCCATCGCCGGGCGCGACATTCCGCTGTTCGCCGTCAATCTGGGCGGCCTCGGGTTTCTCACGACGATCTCGACCAGCGAACTGTTCCCCGAACTGGAGCGCACCCTGAAGGGGGAAAGCCGCATCGCCCGCCGCCGCATGCTCTCCTGCGAGGTGCAGCGAAGCGGCAATGCCGTCTCCCGTTACATCGCGCTGAACGACGTCGTGATCACCAAGGCGCACATCGCCCGCATGATCGACCTCGTCGCTTACGTCGATGCCCATCTGGTCTGCCGGTACAAGGCGGACGGGCTCATCGTCTCGACGCCCACCGGTTCCACCGCCTACTCGCTCAGCGCCGGCGGACCGATCATTTTCCCCAGCGTGTCGGCCTTCTGCATCACCCCCATTTGCCCGCACACGCTGAACAACCGCCCCGTCATCGTGCCGGATTCCAGCGTGATCCGGGTGGTCAATTCCGCCGCCGACACGGAGGCCTATCTCACAATCGACGGCCAAGTCGGCGAGCCGCTGTCACGGGACGACTGCATCGTCTGCCGCGCCACGCCGCATCCGCTGTCGCTCGTGCGCCCGCCGCGCATGCTCTTCTTCGACGTGCTCCGCCAGAAGCTGAAGTGGGGGGAAAGATAGATGAAGAAGCTCTCGCTGACATCCTGGATCTTCATCGCCATGGCCGCGGGCATCGCCATCGGCCATTTCTTTCCGGGATTTGGCAGGCAACTGGCGTTCCTGGGGACGATCTTCCTCAGGCTGATCAAGTCCATCATCGCCCCCCTTCTGTTCGCCACCCTGGTTGTCGGCATCGCCGGTTCCGGCAGCGCCAAGGCCATGGGGCGCATCGGGCTGAAGGCGATCATCTACTTCGAAATCGTCACCACGGCCGCGCTGTTTCTCGGGCTGGCCGCGGTGAACCTGGCGCGGCCGGGCGAGGGCATCTCGCTTGAAAAAGCCGCGGTGGAGAACCTCGCGCCGCAGCAGCAGGCCACGTGGACGGCGGTGCTCGAACACACCTTCCCCACCTCCGTCATCGACGCCATGGCCAGGGGGGAAGTGCTGCAGATGGTCGTGTTCTGCTTCCTGTTCGGGACCGCCTGCACGATGATCGGCGTCCGGGCTGAGCCCGTCGTGCGGTTCCTGCAATCGCTCGCGGACGTCATGTTCGAGTACACGAAGTATGTCATGTACCTCGCGCCTGTCGGCGTAGGCGGCGCGATGGCGGCGGTGGTCGGATCGAAGGGGATCGGAGTCCTGTTCGGGCTTGGCAAGTTGATCCTCACGCTGTACGTGGCGCTGGCGATTTTTGTCGTGTGCGTGCTCGGCGCGGTGGCGCTGATCTTCCGGATTCCCGCGAAGCGCTTTATCCAGTGGGTGAAGGAGCCCTATCTGCTGGCGTTTTCCACGGCATCGAGCGAAGCAGCCCTGCCCCTGGCGCTTGAGAACATGGAGCGCTTCGGCGTGCCGCGCCATATCGTTGCGTTCGTGCTGCCCACAGGATATTCGTTCAATCTGGATGGCACGACGCTGTACCTGTCGCTGGCGTCGGTGTTCGTCGCGCAGGCGGCGGGCGTGGAGCTTTCCATCGGCCAGCAGCTTATGATGATGCTGACGCTGATGCTGACGTCGAAAGGCGTGGCTGCCGTGCCGCGCGCCTCGCTCATCATCCTGGCCGGGACGCTCGCCACGTTCGGGCTGCCGCTGGAAGGCGTGGCCCTTCTGCTCGGGGTCGACACGCTGATGGACATGGCGCGCACGTCAGTCAATCTGCTCGGGAATTGCCTTGCCAGCGCGGTGGTCGCCCGCTGGGAAGGCTATGATCTGGCTCCGCCCGCCGAAAGCCTGGCGGAGGGCTTGCGGGCCGATGCCGATTCCGTCTGAAATTCTGGAGGTACTTACCGATGATGCTCGGCGCCGTCACTTACAACGTGCTCAAGGACTGGGATCTGGAGACCGTCATCACAAAACTGGAAGAGGCGGGTTTTGAAGCCGTGGAGCTGCGCACCACGCACGCGCACGGCGTCGAACCCTCGCTTTCGCCACAGCAGCGCGCCCGCGTGCGCGCCCGCTTCGAAAAGACGAAGGTGCGGCTGCTGAGCTTCGGCTCCACCTGCGAGTACCACAGCCCGGATGCGAATATCCGGCGCAAGAACATCGAGGAGACCAAGATGTGGGCCGACCTCGCTCATGACACCGGCGCCTGGGGCGTCAAAGTGCGGCCCAACGGCCTGCCCAAAGATGTTCCGCCGCAGGTCACCGTCGCCCGGATTGCCGAGGCGCTTCGCGAAGCGGGCGACTACGCCGCCGGCAAGGGCGTCGAACTCTGGGTGGAAGTGCATGGCTCCGGAACTTCCGCTCCGCCCGTCTGCGCTGACATCATGCGCCGCACGAATCACAAGGCGGTCGGACTCTGCTGGAATTCGAATCCGGGCGAGGTCCGGAATGGCTCCATCCGAGCCGCATTCGAGCTCCTGCGCCCGTGGATCCGCAATGTTCATATCAACGAGCTTGCCGACCCGCGCTACCCGTGGCGCGAGCTCTTCACTCTGCTGCGCCAGTCCGGTTACGAGCGCTACACCCTGATGGAAGTGGCCCAGAGCCGGGAGCCCGAACGGTTCATGCGTTACTACCGCGCTCTGTGGAAGGAACTCAACCGTCCATGACTGTTTCCCGCCGCCTCCTCCTCTCGCTGACTCTGATCCTGCCGCTGGCGGCCCAGCCGCCGGCGCCTGAGAAGCACTTTGGCCATGAGATGGGCGCCGACCGGACGGTTCTCGACTGGAAGAACGTCGTCGCCTATTTCCAGCTTCTCGAGAAGCACTCGCCGCGCGTGAAATACGTCGAATACGGCCGGTCCACCGAGGGCAGGCCCATGATCGCCGCGGTGATCTCCGCTCCGGACACGCTGGCGAACCTCGACCAGCACCTGGAGATCCAGCGGCGGCTCGCGGATCCGCGCACCACGGCGCCGGAAGAGGCGGCACGGCTGGTTGCGCAGGGCAAAACGGTGGTCCTGATCACGTGCAGCGTTCATGCCACAGAGATCGCCTCCACGCACACGGCGGTGAAACTGGCGCACCGCCTGGCCACGGCGCAGGATCCCAGGACGCTGCGCATTCTCGGCAACGTGATCCTGGTGCTGGCCCCTTCGATCAACCCGGACGGTCTTGATCTGGTCACCGCGTGGTACCGCCGTACGCTCGGCACGCCTTTCGAGGGGACCAACCCGCCGGAACTGTATCAGAAGTACGTCGGCCACGACAACAACCGTGACTGGTATTTTTTTACGCAGGCGGAAAACCGGGCCGTCGTCGAGAAGTTACACAATGTATTCCGGCCGCAAATCGTGTATGACGTCCACCAGATGGGGATGTTCGGCGCCCGCATGTTTGTGCCGCCGTGGATGGACCCCATCGAGCCGAACATCGATCCGCTGATCGCGCAGCTCTGCAACATGACGGGCATGAACATGGCGGCAGACCTCACCGCCGCAGGCCGCAAGGGCATCCTGGTCAATGCGATGTACGACTACTGGACGCCGGCGCGGCACTACCAGAGCTACCACGGGGGCCTGCGGATCCTGAGCGAGTCGGCCAGCGTCCGCATCGCCACGCCTGTTGACATCGACCCGGCCAGGATTTCCAGCAGGGGCACGGGCTACTCGCCGCGCGAAAGCTCCTGGAATCACCTGGAACCCTGGACGGGCGGCAGGTGGACGCTGCGGGACATCGTCACGGATCAGCTCATCGCCATGGAGAGCCTGCTCGACACGGCAGCCTTGCGCCGGGAGATGTTTCTGCGCGGCTTTCATGACATCCTGCGCCGCGCTGTTGCGCGCACGTCTCCCTATGCGTTCGTGATCCCTCCCGCGCAGGCGGATGGCGGCGCGGCGCGCCGGCTGCTGGAGACGATGGACTTCGCCATGGTGGAAGTCGAGCGCGCCTCGGCTCCGTTCAGCGCCGATGGAAAGGAGTTTCCCGCCGGCACATACGTCATCCGCACGCAGCAGCCCTATTCTTCGTTCGCGAAGACTCTGCTGGAGCGGCAGCAGTACCCGGACCTGCGCCAGTATCCCGGCGGTCCGCCCAAGCGCCCTTATGACGTGACCGCCCACACGCTGCCGCTGCTGCTCGGCGTGAGGGTGGAGACGATCAGCGCGCCGTTCGAGGCGAAGCTCGAACGCACGCGCGAATTCCGTTTTCCTGCGCGGCCTCTGGCCGCTTCCGACAGCGATTCCTGGCGCGCCGTCACCCGCGGGTGGCGCGAGCAGCGGCCCGTGTACCGCAGCCCGCGCAGCGGCGACTTCGCCATCGGCGCCCGCCCTTCAGACGAGTTCCAGCCGCTGAAGGAGCCGCGGGTGGCCGTGTACAAGCCGTTTGTCCCGAGCATGGATGAAGGCTGGACGCGGTGGATCCTGGAGCACTTCGGCTGGCGGTACTCCTCCGTGGGCAACGCCGCCATCCGCGCCGGCCGCCTGCGGGAGCGCTTTGATGTCATTGTGTTCGCCGATATGAGCGCGAATGTGATCGAGAACGGGCACAGCCGCGGCTCGATGCCCGAGGAATTCACGGGCGGGCTCGGTGCGGAAGGCGCAGTAGCTCTCAAGGAATTCCTCGCCGCCGGCGGCCGGCTGATCTTTTTCAACCGTTCCGGCGAATACGCGGTCCGGCATCTGGGCATCGACGCGCGCAATGCGGTCTCGGGCGTGTCCTCGAGCGAGTTCTACTGTCCGGGCTCGCTGCTGAACGTGCGCCTGGAAGGCTCATCGCCGCTCGCGCGCGGGTTGCCTTCCGAGTTCACGGTCTGGAATGAAGCGAGTCCGGTTTGGGAGAGCCAGAACGGCGCTGCCGCCCCCGTTTTGCGCTATGCGCCGCAGGACGTGCTGGCCTCCGGCTGGCTGCTCGGCGAAAAGCACCTTGCGGGAAAGCCGGCGCTGCTCGACATCTCCGCCGGTCCGGGCCGTGCGGTGCTGTTCGGCTTCCGCCCCCAGTACCGGGGGCAGTCGTGGCTCGCATTGAAGCTGTTCTTCAACGCGCTCGTTCTGTAAGTTCCGGCCCGGTTCAGTCGAGGCGGATCCTGTTGACTTCGAGCGTGGAGCCGAGAGCCTGCTGCAACTGCGCCACTGCGCGGTTCAGGAGCAGTTCCGCCGCCACGGCGCGCCGGCGCGAATCGAGCAGTTCGTTCTGGCGCGTCAGCACGAGGAAATTGGTGCTCTCGCCGGTTTGGTAGAGCCGGATCTCGCTCTCCAGTTTTTCGCGTGCGGCGCGTTCGCTGGCCCGTGCCGCGTCGATGCGGAGCCGGGCCGCTTCCAGGTTCTGGAGAGCCGTGCGGACGCCCGCCGCGATGCCCTGTTCCACCTGTGTGCGGGTCAGCCTGAGCCGCTTCTCCTGGATCACCGCCTGTTCCAGCTGCCCCTGAGCGGCTCGATTGCGAGGGTTCCACTCGAAGGAAATGCCTGCCGCAACGGTCTGGAAATTGCCGGTGGCGAGATTGGACAGTGTCGAACCATAGCCGCCGATCAGCGAGGCGGGTACGGGGGCGCCGGTTTCGATCGTAGGCAGCGGCGGCAGACCGTTGAGGCCCGAGAGCGTATTGACACGATCAAAGAGGGGAGCGAAGAAGCTGGAGAAGCCGCCGCCCGAGGAGGGCGCGAGCACGCCTGCCAGACCGCTGTTGAAGTAGTTCGCCGTCAGCATCACCTGCGGCTTGAGCGCGGAGCTGGCCAGCTGAATCTGCGTGCGGTTCTGGTCGAGGCTCAGTTCGAGCGAACGCAGTTCGAGGCGCTGCCGGAGAGCGGTCGAGAGAGCTTCCTCGACGGTGAGCGCCGGAGGCGGCAGCGCGCGGGCATCCACTGGAAGCAGCCGCTCGTTCCAGAGAGGATCCGAGGGGTTCGGCGTGAGGATCGTCTTGAGCTGGTTTTCCGCCGCGGCGAGCACGGTGAGAGCGGTCTGGAAGGAGTCGATGCGCCGCTGGAGTTCCGCTTCTGATGCCGCGCTCTCCACCTGCGCGAGCGTGCCGGCTTCGATGAAGCGCAGGTTGCGCTCGTGCTGCTCGCGCGCCAGCCGCACGCCGTCGGCGGCCACGACAGCGTCTTCGATGGCTGCCGCCAGATCCCAGTAGGCCGACTGCGTGCGGGTCACCACTTCGATCACTTTCAGCTCGAACGTGGCGCGCTGCTGGTCGCGCTGCTTCAGGCGGATGCGGAGCTGCGCGCGGTCGGCGTCGACTTCGCGGAAGCGAAGCAGGGGCAGCGTGAAGCCCGCGCCAAGACGGGATGTGAGAAACGGGGTCAGCGCCGTGAAGGGATTGTTCGTCGACTGCCGCTGGTTCTCGAAGTCGATATGCCAGGAGAGGCCGGAAAACGGCGTCTTGCCCCGCACATAGAAATTGTGGTTGAGGTACTTTTCGCTCAGCCTGCCGCCGGGGGCGGCGAGCGTGTTGGCCACGGGGAGGTTGCGCGTGTCGAACGAAGGGTTGTATTGCAGGAGCGGATCGAAGGCGCCGCGCGCGCTCTTGATCAACGCCGCCGCAGTATCCAGATAGGTCCGCTCGATCTCGATTTCGAGATTGTTCCTCAGGGCCATCTCCAGCGCCTGCTGCAAAGTCAGCTCCCGCAGGGTTTCCGAAACGCCCACGCGGGGCGCATGCAGCACCTGCCGGCGGACCGCCTTCAGCGGATCCTGGATGGAAGCAGCCGCGGTTTGCGCGGACGCGGCGCCCGGCGCCAGGAGAAGCGCCAGCACGAGCATCGCCGCGGTCGTCGGCGACGGCTTCGGAACGCGTGCGAAGAGCCGCTGCCACAGCCGCGAGCGGGCCAAGTCGTCGAACAGGGAATACGCCACGGGGGTCACCAGCAGCGTCAGCAGCAGAGCCAGCGTCTGGCCGCCGATGACGACGATGGCCACGGTGCGGCGCGAGCCGGAGCCCGCGCCAGTGCCGAGGGCGAGCGGGAACATGCCGGCCACGAGAGCCGCCGTGGTCATGAGGATCGGCCGCAGCCGGTCCTCGCAGCCCTGGATGATGGCCTCGAGGCGCGGCATTCCCTCGCGGCGCAGCCCCTTGATGTGGTCGATCTGCAGAATCGAGTTCTTCTTGACGATGCCGAACAGCACCAGGATGCCGAGCGAGGTGTAAACGATCGAGAAGTTCTCGCGCGCGATGAAGAGGCTGAGCAGGGCGAACGGCGCCGACAGAGGAAGCGAAAGCAGGATGGTGACCGGGTCGATGAAACTCTCATAGTTCGAAGCGAGCACCATGTACATGAACACGATGGACAGCAGGAAGGCGATGAGGAAGTTTTCTACCGCGCGTCCAAGTTCGCGCGAGCGGCCCACGGTGCCATACGTGTAGCCGGGCGGCATATTGAGGGAGTCCATGTGCTGGCTGGCGATGTTGATCAGGTCGCCGAGGGCGAGGTTCTTGGAGAGGTTGCCCATGATGAGCACGCGGCGCTGGCGGTTGTAACGGTCGATCGAGGTGGGGCCCGTGCCCAGTTCGAACGTGGCGACGTTGGACAGCGGCACGTTGCCGAGGGTGGAGGAGGGCACGTACAGCCGCTCCAGCGTGCGCGGCGAGTTGCGGTACGGTTCTGCGACGCGCAGCATGACGTCGTAACGGTCGTCGCCCTCCTTGTATGTCGTCGCCTGGTCGTCGCCGCCGACGAGCACGCGCATGGCGTTGGCGATCTGGGCGACGTTGACGTTGAGATCGGCTGCCCTGTCGCGGTTGATGTGGACGCGCACTTCGGGCTTGCCGGACTCGTAGGTCAGCTCCATGTCCGCCATGCCGGGGACCTGCTTGAGACGGGCCATGAGCGAGTTGGCGTACTTCTCCAGGCGGTTCAGATCGGGGCCCTGGATGGAAAACATGAAGTCGCTGTTCGGAGCGCCGGAAATCAGCGACGGCAGCTGCACAGTGACGATCAGGTCCTTGTACCTGGCCAGCTTCTGGCGCGCCATGTCCATGAGCTGCTGCTGGGAGTGACGGCGCTGTTTCACGTCGACGAGTTCGACAATGATCGAGCCGCGATCCACCTGGCGGCGCTGATCGGCGCCGATGGTGACGAACAGGTCCCGCACGCCGGGCAGCCCGGCGAGATCCTTCTCGATCAGCTCCATCACCTGCGACGTGCCGTCCAGCGACGAACCGACGGGCATGCGGACGTTGATCTCGAACTCGGACTGGTCGTCGGTGGGCAGGAAGTCCACGCCCATCGACCGGACCATGGGCACGGTGGAGAGCATGACTGCCAGCGCGCCGAGCGCGACAGCCCAGCGGTGGCTGAGCGACCAGACGAGCATTTTCCTGTAAGGCGAGGCGAAGAGCTTGTCGAAAAACCCGGCCTTGGTGGACTTGCCGTGACCGCCCAGCTTCAGGAAGCGCGAGCAGAGCATCGGCGTCAGCGTGAAGGACACGATGAGGGAGATGCCCACGGCAAATGCCGCCGTGTAGCCGAAGGACGACATGAACCGCCCCACGATGCCGGGCATCACGGCGATGGGGATGAAAATGATGATCAGCGACAGAGTGGTGGCCAGAACGGCCAGGCCGATCTCCTTCGTGCCAATGAAAGCCGCTTCCATGGCGGGGAGATTTTTCTCCTCCATGTTGCGGAAGATGTTCTCAAGCACCACGATCGCGTCGTCGATGACGATGCCCACCACCAGCGTCAAAGCCAGCATCGTGATCTGGTTCAGGCTGAACCCCATCCAGTTGAGCAGCGAGAAGGTGGAGATGATGGAAGTGGGAATGGCGATGGCGGCGATGAGCGTGGAGCGCCAGTTGCGGATGAAGAACAGCACGATGATGGCCGCAAAGAAGCCGCCCAGAATCAGGTGTTCGAGGACGGCGTTGTATGACGCGCGGATGAAGCCGGACTGGTCGCGCGTGTAAGAGAGCTCGAAGTCCGGGGGAAGAGACGGGCGGAGCTCGTCGATCCGCTGCTTGACGGCGGCGATCACGTCGAGCGAGTTGGTGCCCGCCTGCTTGCGCACGGCGAGCGCGACTGCCGGCTTGCCGTTGAGCCGTGCAATGGAACGGGGTTCTTCGTAAGAGTCCTGCACTTCGCCGATGTCGGAGACGCGCACGGGCGCGCCATTGACCGTGGCGACAATGATGCGCGCGAAGTCGAGCGGCTGCTCGACGCGTCCCAGCGTGCGGAGCGTGAGTTCGCGGTTGCCTTCGTCGATGCGCCCGCCGGGGATCTCGATGTTCTGCGCCGCCAGCGCCATGCGAACCTGCTCGATGTTCAGGTTGTAGGCGGCGAGCTTTTCCGGGTTCAGCAGCACCTGGATCTGGCGCTTGCGCTCGCCGACGAAGCGGACCTGTCCGACGCCGCTGATTGTCTCGATGTTCTTCTTGATCTGGTCGTCGACGATCTTGGTCACCTCGCGCAGATCCCGCTGCGAACTGATGACGACGTTCAGCACCGGGGAGGCGTCGGTGGCGAGCTTCTCCACCACGGGCGTGCGGGCGTCGCGCGGCAACTGCCCAAGCACGGTGCTGACCTTGTCGCGCACCTCCTGCGCGGCGATCTCGGGGTCTTTTTCGAGAACGAAGCCGATGCTGATAATGGAGACGCCTTCGGCGGAGGTCGAGTTCAGCTCGTCGATGCCGGAGATGGTGTTGACCGCCTCTTCGAGGGGCTTGGTCACCTGCGACTCGACCTCCTCGGGCGATGCGCCCGGCAGGACGGTGGTGATGGAGACGTAGGGAAACTCGACTTTCGGGAAAAAGTCGACGCCGAGCTTCCGGTAAGAATCCAGCCCGACCACCACCAGCGCCAGGATGAGCATGGTGGCGAAAACAGGCCGGCGAATGCAGATTTCAGCCAGCTTTTGCATCGAAAATGACTCCGAATGGGACCGCCGCTACTGCCGGACCGTCACCGCTGATCCGTCGCTCAGCATCGGCACGCTGGAGATCGCCACGACGGCGCCCGGCTCGATGATGCCCGGCGGGATCTCGACGAAGCCGTCGCTTGCCAGGATCTCGGGAATGCGGTGCTCCACCGCCCTGCCTTTCTCAACGGTGAAGAATTTGTTGAGCCCAGCCACGGAATAAACCGCCGCGCGCGGAATCGAGACGACCCGGAATGCAGGGTCGGTCACCAGGCGGACCTGCACGAACGCGCCCGGCTTCAGCCGCTCGTCCCGGGCTTCGATGCGGGCTTCCGCGACCAGAATGCGGGAACGCGGATCGAGCGACGGATTCAGGCGCTGGATCGCCGCGCGGAACTCGGCGCCCGGAGCGGCGCTTGTGGTGAACACCAGCGTCGCGCCGGCGCGCGCGTGAGAAACGGCGGACTCCGGTATCTCGACGCGGAGGCGCAAAGGCCAGGCTCTCACCAGCGTATAGATGGGCGCGTTGTCGCGCACGTACTGCCCTTCCGCCACGTGCCGGACCTGCACGATGCCGTCGAACGGCGCGATGATGGAGGCGTCCCGCACCCGCTTCTCCGCCAACGCCACTTCCGCCCGGAGGGAACGGATCAGCGCCAGCTGCGTGCGGAGGTCATCCAACGTCGCATCATAGGCAGCCTTGCGCGCCAGGTACATCTTTTCGATCTCGTTGAAACGCTCCTGGGCGATGTCGCCGGTCTTGACGAGCTTTTTTGCGTTTTCGTACTTCGAAAGCGCGTCTTCCATCTGCGCCCGTGCCTGGCGGATCATGGGCGTCGAGTCCGGCTCCTTCATGGTTTCGCGGTCCATCCCGACGCGCGCCATGGCCTGGTCCAACGCCCCCCGTGCCCGCTCCAGCTGCAGCGTCAGCTCCTGCCGGTCGAGTTCCGCCATCAGCTGTCCCTTCCGCACCGGCTGCCCGAAGTCGAAGTGCAGCTTCGCCACGCGCCCGGGGACTTCGCAGGAAACCGTGGTCGTGTCGTCCGGCAGCAGGGAGCCGGTGACCATGATCGCCCGCTCCACCGTGCGCTCCTGCGCTACGGCGGTGCGCACTGCGATCGGCGCCGCCGGGCGGGACGCCGCTTTTGCCGTCGTTTCCTTCCGGCCGCCGCAGCCGCCGAGAACGAGCGCGCCGGCCAGCAGGCCTGAAAGCGCAAAGTACGA
The DNA here is from genome assembly GCA_020723085.1 of Arcobacter sp. Lineage (GTDB taxonomy): Bacteria > Acidobacteriota > Terriglobia > Bryobacterales > Bryobacteraceae > JANWVO01. Next base: position 20,355 of record DYJN01000006.1, on the reverse strand, counting down.
TTTATGAATTGCCATGGCTTTCGTCGGTAATTTGTCCGCGAGTTGCGATCCCATTCAAGAAAATGTCCACCAGTTTTTTCACCACGCCTGCATCCGGAGCCGGCACGCAACGCCCGGGAAACAGGAGGTGCATCATTCCAAAGTGGCTCACCATGAAAATGAACGCCCGGGCGAGCAAGTCCGCCGATTCGCTCCGGATGGCCCCCGCTTCGGCGCGCCTTTCCAGGTGTTGCTCCACCCGGCGGATGAAATCCAGAGTCGCCTTCTCAAACCACAGATCCGCCAGCTCGTGCCCCTCGAGCGCGCTGAACAAAAGCAGGCGCACGCGATCCGGATCCTCGGAGTGGTACGCAAGAATGCTCTCCCCGAGCCACTGCAGATACTCCCGGTCCGTCGCGTCCGGCTCGAGCAGCTTTGCGCGCTCGTCGAACCGCTCATGCGCCTGCGCGATCAACTGATCCACAATCGCCGTGTACAGGTCGCGTTTGGTGGCGAAATGCTGATAGAGAACCGGTTCGGTGACTCCCGCCGCAGAAGCCAGCTCCCGAGTTGTCGTTCCCCGGAAGCCGTGCATCGCGAATCGCCGGATTGCTGCGTGCACGATCGCCGCCCGCCGCTCCGTTCCTGTCATTCGGGCTTTGCCTCTGCCGGCGGGCTGCACGCCGGCATTCCTTGGCTTAGCGTCTGCTAACATGGCTACTCATGAAGATAGCAGATGCTAGCTTATGGATGCATCAGTTGATTGTGTAAAATCTTCGACTTTAGTCGCGGACGACCGCCTTGAGGCCCGAACGCCTTTGAGCCCGACGCAGATCATCCACGTTTTCAATCAGTTCGATGAAGTCCTCGAAAGTTGACTCATCCTGTTGCCGCAGCGAGTCCGGCTCCGGGAAGAGAACGAGGCAGCCTGTTTTCGCCTGCGGTTCGAGACGGAACAGGGCTTCCCGAAGCGACGGAAGGCTGTAGTCATAGCAGGTGCTGTCCGGAAGCAAACGCCCGAAGGCGGCTAGAAGCGAACACAGGTCGAAGACAGGCCCTGCCTCGCCAAGGTTCAGGACGTGGAAGCCGCGGGCGGCGGCTGCCGCGGGGAGCTCTTCCCAGAGTTGAGCGGGAAGCGCCGGATCCAGCCACACAACCGGAGTGGCAGCGTCTTCCAGCCGCTGGAGCAACTGCTCAAGTGATAAGCTCATGGGGAAGCGCTGCGCGTCATCGCGCGGGGTTTGAAAGGAATTGTATGACGAGGCGCGGGCTTTTGGCCAGTGGAGCGTTTTTGCGGGCGCGCCCGGGCGGTGCGCGGATGAAGATTCAGCTCGACTGCGGCTCCATCGGCGTCAAAGCCTCCCTGCCGCAGGCGGTGGAGTACGCCGCCCGCTTCGAATTCGAAGCGGTGACGGCGGATTCCGGGTGGCTGGCTTCGGCGAGTGACGCCGAGCGCGCCCGGCTGCTGGAACGTATGAAGCAGGCCGGCGTTGAGTGGGGACAGGCGGGCCTTCCTGTGGAGTTCCGCAGGGGCGAAGAAGAATTCCAGAAGGGGCTGCATGCTCTGCCCGAGCGCGCCCGGGCGTTGCAGCGGGCGGGCGCGAACCGGGTGACCACCTGGATCTCGCCTGCCAGCGGCGATCTGACGTATCTCGAGAACTTCCGCCTGCATGTGCGGCGCCTGCGGGCGGCCGCGTCCGTGCTGGAAGATCACGGCTGCCGCCTCGGCCTGGAATATGTGGGGCCGAAGACTTCCTGGACCGCGCGCCGCTTTCCCTTCGTCCACACAATGCGCGAGGCGCGCGAACTGATCGCCGAAATCGGCCGGCCTAACGTCGGCCTCGTGCTCGACAGCTGGCACTGGTACACCGCCGGCGAGACGGTGGACGATTTGCGCGCGCTGCGGGCTTCCGACGTCATCTCCATCGATCTGAACGACGCGCCGGCTGGGCGCGCCCGGGACGAGCAAAAGGACCTGGAACGCGAACTGCCGCTGGCCACCGGCGTCATCCCGCTGGCCGATTTCCTGCGAGCGCTGAAGGAACTGGGCTGCGACGCGCCTGCCCGGTGCGAGCCTTTCAATGCCGCCCTCCGTGCCATGCCGCCGGAGCAGGCGCTGGCCGCGACAGCCGCGGCGATGAAGAAAGCCTTCGCTCTGATCCAGTAGCAACAGGAAGACAGTTCCTCATCTGCCGGAAGGCCCAAGCGAGGGCGGTTTGAAGCGGCCTTCCCTGCAGGCATCCAGGAACGTACCGCGCCGGCGGCTTCAGGGCCGTGCGCTGTCCAACGGCCATGCGCGCACTGATTCCGCTCCGAGCTGCTCGAACGGACCGGGCGCCGGCCTGCTGCCCCGCCGGGCTCCGAAGTAGTCGCGATCCAGTTGGAACGGCCGGCCACGGGCGTCTTCGAATTTCGCCCGGGAAACTTTCGTTCTTCCCAAAAGCCGGCTGTTGACCAGCCTGGTGGCGGCGCCTTGCCATGAGCCCTGTTCCAGACCGCGCAGCCGGACCAGCACAGCCCCGCCGTCCTCCTGCCATTCCGCAGCCAATTCGGTGTTGACCTCCACGGAGCCAGTTTCGTCCGCCAGTGGCCGCGCCCCACGGAAGTACACGTTGCCCTGGGCGAAGCTGGGCTGCCTGAACCGCCCGTACATCCACAGGCCATAACCAGTTACCCGGTCCTCCCTGGGTTCCGCCTCCTGCCCGCCGCCGAACAGGTTGTTGAAAAACCGGTTGTCGCCACCACGGGTCTCCACGATTCCGGCCACCCGTGTCGAGTGAGGCCGGTGGAACGGAGTTTTGCGGGCCGGTTCCGGATGGCTCTCGATCGCGCCAACAAACAGGTTGTGCACATATGCGCCGCCTTCGCTCCAGTCCCTCAGGCTGAGCGGCGAAAGCATCAGGTTGTTATCCACCAGGAACGGACCGTGGTTCACCTCGACGAACAGGTCGTCTGTCGTGTTGTCGTAGAGCAGGTTACGGCTGACCCGCGTCCCTTGCGCCATCCAGTCCAGCCAGATGCCGCGCCCGGCGTTATGGATCCGGTTGCCCTGGATGAGTACGTCGATGGCGCCGTGCAGTTTGATCCCGGCCATTTCCGCGCCCGTAAAGAGCCGCCGCTCCCACACGGAGTAAATGTGATTGCCATAAATACTGCTGTAAATGGCCCCCAGAGAGCCTGCAATCCCGGCCTGCTCGCAGCGGAAAATTACGTTATTCCGCACAATGTGCGACCCGATGTTCTCCCTCGACCACCCCGCCTTCAGCGCCTTCCGGATCACTTCGTTGTAGTGGGTTGCGCCGTCCCTGGAGGGGTCATGGGTCCACACGTTGTGCCCTGTGGCCCGGTCTTTCCCCAACGTAATGCAGGAACAGCGCGAATCGCTGATCACGTTGTCCTCGATGATCCATCCCTTGCTCCAGTGCGTGCCGATCAGCCCGATCTGCTCCGCCGTCGGCGCCGCCCACTGGGTGGCGGCGTGCATCATGCGGAAGCCCTTCACGGTGATAAAATTCCTGCCGGGTCCGGACGGATAAAAACAACTGTCCCGGACGTTGATTTCCACCAGCTCTTCGTTCGGGTTCTTTCCGCCGAAATTAACCCAGATCGTCGTTTCCGTCTCTCCCGCCTCCGCATACCACGGGCGGAGGGCCCCTTCCGGATTCCGTGCAAGCGGGAACGGCTTCGGCGCGCGGACGGCGTCCAGCGACTCGGCCTCCCATAGGGGTTCTCCGTTCAGATAGACCTCGCCCGTGTGGTGTTTGCGTCCGCGGTCAGTGAACCAGTCTCCGTATATTTCGTCGCGGTAAGGGTTGTAAGATCCGAAAAATGTTTCGGGAAGGACAATCTTCCACACATCGCCGCCGTCGCGCACCCAGCCTTTCACCACCTCCGATCCCCTGATCTCCACGCGCTCGCCGGGCGCCGCGCGGTAAGTGATCCGCATCCGGTCCGATGTTCCTCCGCGCGGCGGCGTGACGCGCTCTCGGTATGTCCCTTCGTGAACCGTGATCACATCGCCCGGAAGGGCGCGCCGTGCGGCTTCCATGATGGTCCGCACCGGGCGCTGCATTGTCCCGGGATTGCGGTCATCACCATGAAGGGAGACGTGGTACTCGGCGGCGAACGCGGCCGCAAGGCACAGCGCGCCGGCAAGGAGCAGACGGATCGGGCCACCGGTCATGGCCCCATCATATCCGCGCCGCGGCAGCGGTTAGCCGGAAGTTCTGCCCGCCACCTGCGGATACACCTTCCGGATGGCTGTGACGATGTCGCGCGTGTCCGCTTCGCTGAACTTCGGGTCGAGCAGCACGCCGCCGAACCGGCCCAGCACATCGAGAGTCCGCGGACACGAGGAAGCGCCATAACGGATCTCCGGTCCCCGTCCCACCCTGAAGGTCGGCCATTCCGGATGCAGGGTCAGCTTTTTCTCCGCGTACGGCTGCACGGGCAGGACCACGGAGCCGGAAGGAGGCGAAGCGGGCACGTTTTCGGCCCGCATGGCTTTCAGGAACAGATCCCGCGCTTCTTTCGAGCCGAGGTCCAGATACACGCCCACGCCGAGTTCTCCCGCCGGATCGGGGAGTAGACGCGTTTTCAGTCCCGGCAGATCCGCGATGCCCTGATACACGCGCCGCGCGACCGCCCGGATGTCTTCGACGATCCGGTCCAGCTTTCTGACCTGGCTCAGCAGCACCGCCCCCGTGAATTCATTCATGCGGAAATTCGAACCCGGCACGCTCTCCAGGCTGCCTTTTCCGAGCCAGTCTTCATGCACGCGCCGCAGGGCTCCCACATCGTGAAAGCGCACGGCGCGCTCGAACAGGCGCGGATCGTTTGTGTAAACCATCCCGCCCTCGCCCGCGCTGATCGTCTTGTTCACCTGCAGGCTTGCCGCGGCGATGTGGCCCATCGAGCCCAGCCGCTTTCCCTTGTAGGATGCGCCGACAGCCTGGGACACATCTTCGAGCACTTTCAAGCCGTGCTTGCGGGCGATTGGCAGCAGCCGGTCCATGTCCGCGGGATTGCCCTGAAGGTGCACGATCATCATCACTTTCGTCCGCGGGCTGATGGCGGCTTCCACCCGCGCCGGATTCAGGTTGAAGCTTTCGTCGATTTCCGCGCAAACCGGCAGAGCGCCGTGGCGCACCACGGCCTGGAAGCACGAGTGCCAGGTCCAGGCGGGCACGACAACCTCATCGCCCGGACCCACTTCCAGCGCCGCCAGCGCCGCCTCCAGAGCGCTCGTGCCGGAATTCACCGCCAGGGCGTATTTCACGCCCATTTTCTGCGCGAATTCACGTTCCAGTGTGGCGACTTTATCGGGCAATTGATTTTCGAAATTCCAGAACCGGAACGGGCTTCGCGTCTGCCAGACTTCTTTCAGGAAAGTCCACTCGGACTCGTCGTAATAGAGCGGTCCGAAATGCCGCGCCCGCAGCGGCGTCTTGCGCACGGGCGCGCCTCCGTCAAGCGCAAGCGCCGCCGGCGCCGCCAGAAACGATCTCCTTGTCCACTGCATAATCTGCCTCCCTCTTCACTCGGGCAGCGTGCCGGACCACCGCCGCAGCGCGCGGTGGAACCGGTGGATCCAACCCGTGTTCCTGAGCCACATCAGCGGGCACTCATCATCGACCACCGCCACCCCCTTGAGCGCGGGTCCCTTCTGCCGGAACCAGACTGCCGCAGCGCCCGCCTGTTTCGCTTCCGCGCCCAGCCGTGCATAGAGCGCAGGGCTTGTCAGGATCAGCACCGCCTCCGGCGGCGGCTGCACGTCCGCCAGCCGCCGGGCGCAGGCGATGCCGTCGACCTCTTCCGCCTCCGGATGCACGGGAACCACGTCGTAGCCCCGTCGCCGGAGCTCGCGAAACACCATGCGCCCATAGCCGGCGGGCTTCCGTGAGACGCCGGCGACGGCAATGCGCCGCAGCGCGAGGAACGCTTCGATGTCTCTTCGCGTCGTCATGCCGGCTCACGCCTACCCTACCACGCTGCGGCGCGGGGTGGAACCCTGCTGGAGATCGGGCAAGGCGCCGCTGCCGGGGAATTGGGATAATACAGTCATGGACAGAGCGAGCTGGGCTGAACAGCGGTTGTCTGACCCGGTGCGGACGCAGATGCATTACGCCCGCACGGGCCGGATCACCGAGGAGATGCAGTATGTCGCGCAGCGAGAGGGGCTGGACGCCGAGCTGGTCCGCAGCGAGGCCGCGCGCGGGCGCATGGTGATCCCCGCCAACATCCGCCACACGCGGCTCGAGCCGATGGCGATCGGCATCGCCGCCCGCTGCAAGATCAACGCCAACATCGGCAACTCCGCCACCACGTCAAACATCGCCGAAGAGCTGGAGAAGCTCCACTATGCCATCCGCTACGGCGCCGACACGGTGATGGACCTTTCCACCGGCGGCGACATCCCCGCCATCCGCAAGGCCATCATCGCCGAGTCGCCCGTGCCGGTCGGCACCGTCCCCATTTATGAAGCCGTCACCCGCGTCCGCCGCATCGAGGATCTGACGGCGGACCTCGTGCTCGAGGTGATCGAGGAGCAGGCGGAGCAGGGCGTGGACTACATGACGATCCACGCCGGCGTGCTCGTCCAGTACATTCCGCTCACCACGAAGCGGATCTGCGGCATCGTCAGCCGCGGCGGCTCCATCATGGCGGAGTGGATGGTGAAGAATCACAAGCAGAATTTCCTGTACGAACGGTTCGAGGATATCTGCAAGATTTTCCAGAAATACGATGTCACATTTTCCCTCGGAGACGGGCTGCGGCCCGGCGCGCTCGCCGACGCGAGCGACGAGGCCCAGTTCGCCGAGCTGCGGACTCTGGGCGAGCTGGCGGAGATCGCCTGGAACCACGACGTGCAGGTGATGATCGAAGGTCCCGGGCACGTGCCGATGGATCAGATCCAACGGCAGGTCGAGGAGGAGATGAAGTGGTGCCACGAGGCGCCCTTCTATACGCTCGGCCCGCTTGTCACGGACATCGCCCCCGGCTACGACCACATCACCAGCGCCATCGGCGCCGCCATGATCGGCTGGCACGGGGCGTCCATGCTTTGCTACGTGACGCCCAAAGAGCACCTCGGGCTGCCGAACAAGGAGGACGTGAGGCAGGGCATCATCGCCTACAAGATCGCCGCTCACGCCGCCGACGTCGCCCGCGGACGCAAGGGCGCGCGCGACTGGGACGACGAACTCAGCCGCGCCCGCTACCGCTTCGACTGGAACCGGCAGTTCGAGCTCGCCCTCGATCCCGAGACCGCCCGGGCGTATCATGACGAGACGCTGCCTGACGAGGGCTTCAGGGACGCCCACTTCTGCTCGATGTGCGGGCCGAAATTCTGCGCCTACAACATCAGCCAGAAGGTGGAGGAACTCACCCACGATCAGGCGCTCGGGGTGCTGGGGCAAAAGCCCCGGGCCTGATCCGCCGCCCGGAGCCGGAACGTGGAACCTTATGGCCGCATCCTGATCCGGGCCACCAACTGGGTCGGCGACGCCATCCTCAGTCTTCCCGCCGTCCAGGCCGTCCGCTCGCGCTTTTCCGGCGCTTTCATTGCCGTGCTCGCGCGCCCGTGGGTGGCCGGCGTTTACCGTGCCGGCGGTCTCGCCGACGAAATCATTTTGTATGAGAAACGTTCCGGCCTGGCCGCCTTGCGCGAACGGCTCCGCGTGGCCGGCGAGCTGCGCCGCCGCCGGTTCGATTGCGCGCTGCTGCTGCAGAACGCCTTCGACGCCGCGCTGATCGCGGCCCTGGCGCGCATCCCCGTCCGCATCGGCTACGCGCGAGACGCCCGCCGCTGGCTTCTGACACATCCGGTCGAACCGCCCCGGCGGGGCGAGGTCCCAAGGCACGAGAGCTTCTACTACCTCGAACTTCTCCGCCGCGCCGGCTGGCTCGATGCGCTTCCGCCGGGTCCCGAGCCTCTGCTGAACAGAAACGCCCGGCAGCCGGAGCCGGTGATCGGCTTGAGCCCCGGCGCCGCATTCGGCTCGGCCAAGCGCTGGCTCCCGGAACGCTTCGCCGCCGCTGCGGCAGCTATCGCCCGGCACTGCGCCGCCTCGGTGTCCGTCTTCGGCTCGCCCGCCGAGCATGAACTTTGCGAGCGAGTCGCCGCCGGGATTCGGGCCTGCGGAGTGGAAGCCCGCAACCTTGCCGGCGCCACAACGCTCGAAGAGTTCATGGACCTGGCGGCGCGGTGCATGCTGTTTCTCACCAACGATTCCGGCGCCATGCACGTGGCGGCGGCTCTGGGCGTGCCGACGGTCGCCGTCTTCGGCTCGACCGACCCGGAAGCCACATCGCCTCTTGGCCCGCGCGTCCGCCTGGTGCGCGAGCCCGTCGAGTGCAGCCCCTGTCTGCTCCGCGAGTGCCCCATCGATCACCGTTGCATGACGCGCGTGACCGCGGACCAGGTGGCGGCAGCGGCGCTGGAACTGCTTGCCGCACCCTGAGGCGCCGCGCTCCGGATGCTACAACGGAATGGATGGATACGCGCCGCAAGATCGTCCGCGATGCCGCGCAATGGCAGGCCCCCGCGGACGCCGTTTTTGCCGCCGGTCCATTCGACCCTCTTCTTTCGCAGCATGCCGCCCAGCTGGAGCGGATCAAGGGGAGTGCTTCATCCCTGGTCGTTTACATCACCGAGCCCCCGCGCCCGCTCCTGCCCGCCGAGGCGCGCGCCGAGCTGGTCGCCGCCCTGCGGCACGTGGATGCCGTGCTGTTCTCCAGCCAGCCGCCGGCGCACGCCATCGACCTCACCGCGGATCATCTCGAATGGCGCGAACAGCTCATCCGCCGCATCGCGGAATCCGCCGGATCCGGCTCATGAACCTATGAAGCGCGTCCTCGTGATCCGTCTCGGCGCCATGGGCGACATTCTTCACGCGCTGCCGGCGGCGGCGTCGTTGCGCGCTGCGGGCGATGCCAGAATCAGCTGGATCGTCAAGCCGCAGTTCCGTGAATTGCTCGATGGCAACGGCATCGCCGATGAGATTCTCGAGTTCCGCCGGGACGGTCCCGCGGCCCTGCTGGACAGCCTGCGCCGCCTGCGCCGGCAACCGTTCGATTGCGCCGTGGATTTCCAGGGCCTGATCCAGTCTGCGCTTGTGGCGCGCCTGTCCGGAGCGCGGCGCGTTTTCGGCTTCGACAGCGCCCTGCTGCGCGAACGCGCCGCGGGGCTCTTTTATCATGAGCGCGTGCACTCGGGTGCGGCCCACGTCGTTGACAGGAACCTCGATCTCGCCGCCGCGGCGGGCGCTCCGCGGCGTGCGCACGAGTTCCCGCTGCCGGACGGGCGCGAGGAAGGCGAACTGCCGCGCGGCCCTTTTCTCCTCGCGTCTCCGTTCGCCGGCTGGGGCTCGAAACAGTGGCCTCTGGAACACTGGCTTGCGCTCGCTGGTCTGGTCCGCGAAGAGATGGATCTGCCGCTGGTCTTCAACGTGAGCCCCGGGCAGGCTGCTTCGCTTGCCCGCGAACCCGGCGTCCTGGTTCACGTCTCTTCGATCTCCGGGCTGATCCACGCGACGCGCCGCGCCTGCGCCGTCATCGGCGTCGATAGTGGACCCATGCACCTTGCCGCAGCTCTCAGCCGCCCCGGCGTCGCCATTTACGGGCCCACCGATCCGCTCCGCAACGGGCCCTATTCAAGCCGCGTCCGCGTGCTCCGGCATCCGTCCGCGCGCGCTTCGTACCGCCGCGGCTCTGCGCCTGGACCGGAGATGCACGCCATCCAGCCGCGCGAAGTGCTGAATGCGTTACGGGAGGTGCTCTGATGGCGCTTTTTCCCAAGCCCTACGCCGATGCCGTCCAGAAGTGGCGCGTGCCCAGCGGCATTGCCCTGGCGGCGCTCTTCGCGCTGCTCTCCGATCCTGTCCCGCCGACGCTCGTGCTGGGGCTGCCCTTCTGCCTGCTCGGGCTCGCCATCCGGGCTTGGGCTGCCGGGCACCTGCGCAAGGACGAGAGCCTGACCGTCAGCGGCCCGTATGCGTTTGTGCGCAATCCGCTCTACATCGGATCGCTGCTGGCCGCTCTGGGCTGCGTCATCGCGGCCGCCAAAGCCGAGCTCGCGCTGCTGGCCGGCGCCTACTTTCTTCTCGTATACCTGCCTGTCGTGGAGCTGGAAGAACAGCATCTGGCGGAACTGTTTTCGGAGTTCGGCGAGTATGCCAGGCGCGTCCGCGCCTTTCTGCCCACGCTGCCTGACCACATCCCCCCGGAGCGGTTTTCCTTCGCGCTCTACCGGCGCAACCGCGAGCAGCGCGCCCTCTACGGCCTCGCCGCCGTCTACGCCTTCCTGATCTTCAAGTCCGCCTGGCGCGCGATGTGAGATTCTGTCTCTGATGAAGCTCACCTTTCACGGCGCGGCGCAGACCGTCACCGGATCCATGCACGAGATCACCGCCGGGGGCGCCCGCATACTACTTGACTGCGGCCTGTACCAGGGCCGCCGCAAGGAGGCGCGCGAACGCAACGCAAACTTCCCTTTCGCAGCCTCCCGCGTCCACTCCGTGCTGCTCTCCCACGCCCACATCGACCACTCAGGCAACATTCCCACGCTGGTCAAGAGCGGCTTCGAAGGCCCGGTCCACGCGACCCCCGCCACGGTGGACCTGTGCCACTCCATGCTGCCCGATTCGGCCCACCTGCAGGAGAAGGACGCGCTGTTCATGGCCAAACGCAAGAACCGCCGCAGGCTCCTCGGCGTGGAAGACGAAGTCGAGATCGTCGAGCCGCTCTACTCGCAGGCTGACGCCGAGCGGGCCCTGCAGCAGTTCAGACCGGCGCTCGACGGCGATCCCAGGGAGATCGCTCCGGGGGTCACATTCCGGTTCCTCGAAGCCGGCCACATCCTCGGCTCGGCGTGGGTTCTGATGGAAGTGAAGGAAAACGGGCGCCGCACCCGGCTCGCGTTCTCCGGCGACGTCGGCCGGCCGAACCTGCCGATCATCCGCGACCCCGAGCCGCTGCGCGAGGCCGACTACCTCATCCTCGAGTCCACTTACGGCGACCGCCTCCACAAAGATCTCGAAGCCGTCAAGGAAAAGCTCGGCGATGCCGTGCGCCGCGCCGCATCGCGGGGGGGCAAGATCATCGCCCCCGCCTTCGCGGTGGGCCGCACCCAGCAGCTCATTCTGCTGCTGCACCAGTTGATCGAGGAAAAACAGATTCCTTCGATTCTGGTTTTTGTCGACAGCCCCCTGGCCGTTGACGTCACCGAGGTCTTCCGGCGGCACGTCTACCTGTTCGACGAAGAGACCGCCCATTTCCTGCGCAACGGCGAGGATCCTTTCGGGTTCCGCATGCTGCGCTACGTCCGCGAGGCCAGCGAATCCAAGGCCCTGAACGACCTCAAGGGGCCGGCCCTGATCATCTCCGCCGCCGGCATGTGCGAAGCCGGGCGCATCCTCCACCACCTCCGCAACAACATCGAAGACCCCCGCAACATGGTCCTCGTCACCGGCTTCATGGCTGAGCAGACGCTGGGCCGCAAAATCGTCGAAAAGTGGCCGGAAGTGCCGATCTTCGGCGAGCCTGTCCGGCTCCGCGCCGAAGTGGTCAAACTGAACGAACTCTCCGGGCACGCCGATCAGCACGAACTGCTTGCCTGGATCAAGCCCGCCGTGCGCAGCCTGAAGGGCATCTTCCTGGTCCACGGCGAGCCGTCGCAGTCGGCTTCTCTCAAGCAGGCCATCCACGAGCGCTACGGGATTGACGCGGTGATCCCCAGCCGCGGGGATTCCTTCACGCTAAGCTGACCGTGCGTTTCACTCGGGCCACTCGAGCGTTCCCACCAGCGCCGGGACGCGCTCCACGCCCTGTTCGCGCAGGAATTCATCGAGCTCCGCCGCGATCCGCAGCGGCGCCTTCGGATCCGCCATCGTTGCCGTGCCCGTTTCCACGGCGCTCGCGCCCGCGATGAGGAACTCGGCCGCGTCCTCGCCGGTGAGAATTCCGCCCAGCCCGATCACCGGGATCTTCACCGCGAGAGCGGCTTCCCGCACCAGCCGCAGCGCCAGCGGTTTGATGGCGGGTCCGGAAACGCCCCCGTAGCCCGCGCCGAGCCGGGGACGCCGGGTCCGCGCGTCGACCGCCAGCCCGAGAAAGGTGTTCACCAGAGAAACCGCCGCTGCGCCGCTGTCTTCCGCCGCGCGGGCCATCTCGCCGATCCGCGCCACGTTCGGCGAGAGCTTCACGATGACCGGCCGTTTCGCCGCCTGCACCGCCCCGCGCGTCACTTCCTCGAGCAGCCTCGGATCGGATGAAAAAAACATTCCGCCGTGTTTTGTATTGGGGCAGGAGACGTTGAGTTCGTACGCGTCCACGCCCTCTGCGTCTTCGAGCACGCGGATCACTTCCACATAGTCCTGCGCCTCGTAGCCGAACACGTTGGCGATCACCCGCGTGCCGCATCCGCGAAGCAGGGGCAGCTTGTCCCGCACAAACGCGCGGACGCCCACGTTCTGCAGCCCCACCGAGTTGATCATGCCTCCGGGCGTCTCCCACAGCCGGGGCGGCGGATTGCCGCGGATCGGCTCGCGCGACAGTCCTTTGACGACGAACCCGCCCAGCATGCCGAGCGGCACGACCGGCGCCATCTCGACTCCATAGCCGAACGTGCCGGACGCCGCGATGACCGGGTTCGCGAATTCCAGGCCGAACAGGGTGGTGCGCAGCCTCGGGGAGAGCGGATCGCCGGCCATTGCCATCAGTGTACCCGCCGGAAGCGGTCTTTCACTTCAGCTTCGGCAGCAGTTCCTTCAGATATGTGCCGCCGCCCGGCTTCGCCGCGGCGAGCAGCCGGAGTGTGGCGCGCGCGTCGTCCAGCGCGCGGTGCGCGCTGCCCGGCTCAATCCTGTGCGCTGCCAGCAGCGCCTGGAGCCCTTTCGACGGAAATCCCTTCTGCCGCCAGGCAATGCCTTCCATGGAACACAACCACTGCATCTGCCTTGTCTCGGGGAACAGGCGCCCGACGAATCCCCGGTCGAAGGGAGCGTTGTGGGCGATCAGGTAGTGCGCCCGGCGCAGGATCGCGCGGATCCGTTCCTCGTCCAGCCGCTGTCCGCGGACGTCTTCGTCGCGGATGCCATGCTGCGCCGTGGCGCCTGGCGGAATCGGGCGTCCGGGATCCCGCAGCCCGCTGTAGGCTTCCAGCTCTTCCACCACGCGCCCGGTGATCGGATCGAACGAGAACAGCACGATCGCCAGTTCCACCACTTCGTCCGCCAGCGGGCTCAAGCCCGTGGTCTCGACGTCGATCACCGCCGCGCGCAGCATCATGGCCGGTTCAGCTCCGCCAGCTCGTCCAGGTCCAGCCGCCCCGTGTAAATCGCCATCCCCAGCGCGCAATCGATGCCCATGGCTGTCAGCGCGCGGATTTCCTCCATCGTCGTGATGCCCCCGGCGGCGGTGACCGGCAGGCGGGTTGCGCGCCGCAGCCGCGCGAACCATTCGAGATCCGTGCCCTGCATCATCCCTTCCTTGTCCACGTACGTCGCCAGAAAGCCGGAACACCACGGCTCAAGGCCGATTAAAACATCTTCCGCCGATCTGTCGAGTTGCTCCGTCCAGCCCCTGACCGTGATCCTGCCGCCCTTCGAGTCGATCGCCGCCATCACCCTCTCGCGCCCCGCCGCGGCGGAGATCGCTTCGAGCGAAGGCAGATGGAACGCCGCCGTGCCCACGATCACTTTCGCCGCGCCCGCCTCCACCAGCCTCCGGGCGCGCTCCGGCGTTCTCACCCCGCCTCCGGCGCGGATGCGCGCCCGCGCGGCGAGCGTCTCCACGATCGCCGTGTTGTCGCCCCGCCCCATCGCGGCGTCCAGATCGATCACCTGAATTTCGGGGAACCGCCGGAACCTCTCCAGCATTTCCAGCGGCGGCGCTGCCTCCAGAACCTTCTCGCGCCCCTGCACGAGCTGCACCACCCTGCCGTCCATCAGATCAATGCACGGAATGATCATTCGAGCATCCTCACCGGTATCCCCGCCCGCATCAGCTCCTCTTTGAGCTGCCCCACCGTGTACGTGCCGTAATGGAAGATTGACGCCGCCAGCGCCGCGTCCGCTTCGCCGCGGGTCAGCACTTCAATGAAATGTTCCGGCTTTCCGCCGCCGCCCGAAGCGATCACGGGGATGCCCGTCGCCCGGCTGACGGCGCGGGTCAGTTCGCAATCGAATCCCTGCTGCACGCCATCGGCGTCCATGGACGTCAGCAGGATTTCGCCGGCGCCGAGCGATTCTCCCCGCGCCGCCCACTCCACAGCGTCGATGCCTTCATCGACGCGCCCGCCGCGCGTGTACACGTTCCAGCCGCCGCGTCCGTTGCGGCGCGCGTCGATCGCCAGCACGCACGCCTGCGAACCGAATTCGCGGCTGATCTCCGTGATCAGCTCCGGGCGCCGGACGGCGGCGGTGTTCACGCTCACCTTGTCCGCGCCGCTGTGGAGGATGCGCCGGGCGTCTTCCACGCTGCGGATGCCGCCGCCGACGGTAAGAGGGATGAACACTTCGCGCGCGGTGCGCGCCACCACGCCCGCCATGATTTCGCGCTCATCGCTGGACGCGGTGATGTCGAGGAACACCAGTTCGTCGGCGCCCTGCTCGTTGTAACGCGCCGCCAGCTCCACCGGATCGCCCGCGTCGCGCAGCCCCACGAAATTCACGCCCTTCACCACGCGCCCTCCGGTGACGTCGAGGCAGGGGATGATGCGTCTTGCCAGCATCGCTTACTCCAATGCCCCGGCGAGGCGGAGAAAGTTCCGCATCATCGCAAGCCCCGCAGGTCCTGATTTCTCCGGGTGGAACTGCACCCCGAACACATTGCCGCTTTCGAGCAGCGCGCAAAACTCCGCGCCGTAATCGCACAGCGCCGCGGCGTGCGCGCCGGCGGGGCAGTAATAGCTGTTGGCGAAATAGAAGTACGGCGCCGGACCCAGCCCTTCGAGCAGGCGCGCCGCCCGGACCGCCCGCACCGTGTTCCAGCCCATGTGCGGGCAGCGCACGCCTGAGGGGAAGCGCCGCACGGCGCCCGGAAACAATCCCAGCCCCTTTTGTTCCGGCGCCTCTTCGCTAGACTCGAACATCGCCTGCAGCCCCAGGCAGATTCCCAGCAGCGGAGCGCCGGAACGGGCCTTGCGGGCCAGCGCATCGCGCAGCCCGAGGCGGTCCAGCGCTTCCATCATCTGCCCGAAATGCCCCACGCCCGGCAGAACCACGGCCTCCGCCTCCTCCACCGCGCGCGCGTCCTGCGTCACGGCGTAACGGGCGCCCAGGGCTTCCAGCGTGTTGG
This sequence comes from Arcobacter sp., assembly GCA_020723085.1. Classification (GTDB taxonomy): domain Bacteria; phylum Acidobacteriota; class Terriglobia; order Bryobacterales; family Bryobacteraceae; genus JANWVO01. The sequence continues at coordinate 5,079 of DYJN01000006.1, read as the reverse complement.
CCACCGAGCGCAGGTTGCCCGCGCCGTAATTGACCACGGTGATCATAGCAGCCCCTTCGTGCTGGGCAGCTGATCCTTCAGCCGCGCGTCCTTCGAGCACGCGTACTTCATCGCGCGGGCGAAGCACTTGAACACGGCTTCCACCTTGTGGTGGTTCGACCGTCCGTAGAGCACCTTCGCGTGCAGGTTGGCGCCGGCGTGCGTGGTGAAGCCGTGGAAGAAATCCTCGAGCAGCTCGGATTGCAGATCGCCCACCAGCCGCGTGCGCACCTTGTCTTCGTAAACGAGGTACGGCCGCCCGCCGAGGTCCACCGCCGCCACCGCCAGCGTTTCGTCCATGGGCAGCACGAAATAGCCGGCGCGGTTGATGCCCCGGCGGTCGCCCAGCGCCTTCGCGAAGAGCTGGCCGAGCACAATCCCGGCGTCCTCCACCGTATGATGCTGGTCCACGTCGAGATCGCCTTCCGCGTGCAGCGTCAGGTCGAATCCGCCGTGTTTGGCGAACAGTTCGAGCATGTGATCGAGGAACCGCACGCCCGTGCGCACGTCGTACCGGCCGCGGCCTTCAATGCGCAGCGAGCCGCGGATCCGGGTCTCGAGCGTCATCCGTTCAATGGAAGCCGACCTCATCGTGGCAGCACCTGTTCCAATTCATTGACGTTTTCGATCACCGCCGCCGCGCCCGCATCCCGCAGCGCTGCCGCGAGCTGTTCGCGCATCGGCGCACTGGCGGCGGCGACGCCGATGAACGGCGCGCCGGCGGCGCGGGCGCTTTCCGCGTCGTCCACGGTGTCGCCCACGAACGCGGCGATCTCCGCGCCGGTACGCCGCCGGATTTCCAGCAGCCCGTCAGGCGCGGGCTTGCCGTTGTCGATGTCGCTGCTCGTGATCAGCGTCTCAAACAGCGGCTCGTGCACGAAGCGGCGGAGAGTCGCTTCCAGTTCGCGGCGGTTGCGTCCCGTGAAGATGGCCAGCCGGTAGCGCTCCGCGAGCCGCTCGAGCAGCCCGTCCCGCGGCACCCACCACTCGCGCGCGATCAGCCCGTCGTTGTTCCTGCCGAAAAACACCTCGTTGAAGTAGTCCACCACGGCGCCGTAATCCAGGTCCACGCCGAGTTCGCGGCAGTAGTGGTGGCACAGCACCCAGTCGTTGTTGTAGCCGCCGCGGTTCTTCCATTCCTGGATCGACTCCGGCGTCACGGTTACGCCCGTGAAATGGCGGATGGTCTCCACGACCGCAGCGCGGTAGCTGCCCGTGACGTCCACCAGCACGCCGTCCATGTCGAACACGAGCGCCTGCCGGCTCATTGCCACACCTCATCGAGCGCTGCGAAGAATCGCGCCACCTGACCGGGCGTGCCCGCCGTCACGCGCACCGTGCCCGGCAGTTCGTACGAGCGGTCCCGGACCAGCACGCCGCGGGCGCGGAGCGCGTCGCGGATCTCGATGGAACGGGCGCCCGCCTCGAACAGCACGAAATTGCCCTGCGATTCCCAGTAGCGGATGCCGCGCCGCCGGAAGCCCTGATACAGCAGCTCGCGCGCCTCCAGCGCCTGCCGGACGTAGTTCGCCAGATACTTGCGGTCCTCCATCGCCGCCCGCACGGCGATCGCCGCCACTGCGTTCACCGAATAAGGCGACTGCGACTTGCGCAGGTATGCGACGTTCTCCTCGCGCGAGAACAGCACCCCCGCGCGCAGCGCCGCCAGCCCGTGCGCCTTGGAAAACGTGCGGCTGACGAAGAGGTTCGGATACCGGTCGATCAAGCCCAGCGCCGTGACGCCGTAGAAATCGTAGTATGCCTCGTCGATCAGCACCGCCGCCGCCGGCGCAGCCTCCAGGATGCGCACGATGCCGCCGATGCCAACCGCCGTGCCCGTGGGATTGTTGGGATTCGAGATCAGGATCGCGCGCGTCGCCGGCGTGACGGCGGCGAGCAGCTCCTCCAAAGGGAACGCGAGATCCCCGCTGCGGTAGGGAACCTCGCGCACGCGCGCTCCGGCGACCTCCGCATAGAAGCGGTACATCGCGTACGACGGGCGCAGGATGAGCACGCCGTCGCCTTCGCCCACGTAGGTGTGGATGAGAACCTGAATCGCCTCATCCGTGCCGTTCGTGAAGGCGAAGGAGTTTTCTGGAACCTGAAAGAACCCGCTCAGCGCCCGCCGCGTTGCCTCGTATTCCGGGTAGATGGAGAGCTGCTCCTGACTCAGCTTTTCCATCAGCGCAGCCAGCACGCGCGGCGAACAGCCCAGGGTGTTCTCGTTGAAGTCCAGCCGCAGCTTGCCCTCGCGCCCGGAGCTGGGCGGCGAGTACGGCGCCATCGCCTCAATTGCTGTGCGCGGTTTCAGCATCGTCCGCCGCCTTTCCCCGTGAACCGCACTTCGACGCTGCGCGCGTGCGCTTCGAGCCCCTCCGCCCTCGCCAGCGCCGTGATGGAGGGCGCGAGCCCGCGCAATGCGCGCTCGCTCAGCTCCTGCACGGAGATCACCTTGACGAAATCCGCCGCCGAAAGACCGCCGCGCAACCGCGCCGCGCCGGAGGTTGGCAGCACGTGGTTCGGTCCTGAAGCATAGTCGCCCGCCGCCTCTGGGCTCCACGGACCCACGAAGACGCTGCCGGCGTGGCGTACGTGCCGGAGCAGCGAAGCATCGGCAATGGAGAGATGCTCCGGCGCAAAGCGGTTCGTGAGATCGAGCGCCTCTTCCAGGCTGGAGACGACGAGGATGGCCGAATTGCGCTTCAGAGCCGCGCGCGCCGTGGCGGCTGTCGGCAGGGTCTCCAGTTGCCGTTCCGCCTCCCGGGCGACGGCATCAGCCAGCCGGCGCGATGGCGTCAGCAGGATGGCCGAAGCGTCGCCGTCATGCTCAGCCTGCGCCAGCATGTCCGCCGCAATCACGCGCGGATCGCCCCCGGCGGCGATGATCAGAATCTCGCTCGGTCCGGCGATGAAATCGATCCCCACTTCGCCCGCGAGCAGTTTCTTGGCCGCGGCGACGTAGATGTTGCCCGGACCCACGATGCGGTCTGCGCGCGGCACGGTCTTCGTGCCGTAAGCGAACGCCGCGATGGCGTGCGCGCCGCCCATCTGGAAAACGTGGGTGGCGCCGAGCAGATGGGCCGCTCCGAGGATCTCCGGGGAGGGGTTCGGCGTGCAAACGAGGATCGATTCGACGCCCGCCACGCGCGCGGGCACGACCGTCATCACCACGGTCGAGGGCAGCGGATAGCGACCTGAAGGAATGTAGGCCGCCGCAGCATCCAGAGGCCTCACCACCTGGCTGAGCCGCAGCCCCGGCGCGGGGGCGACCTTCTTCGGCTGCGGCAACTGCATCCGCGCAAACGCGGCCACGTTCTTCTCGCTTGTCCGCAGCGCCCGCCGGAACTCGCGGGAGAGTCCGCGCGCGGCGGCTTCCAGCGTCCGTCGCGGCACGCGCACTGACGGCCCCTGGAATCCATCGAAGCGCCGCGCGTATTCGAGCACCGCCGCGTCCCCGCGCCGGCGCACGTCTTCGAGGATCGGCCGCACCACAGCCTCGGCTTCGTCGAGCCGCGCCGCGCGCCGCTTCAGCAGCCGCCCAGCATCTTTTGAAGTGAGTATGCGCAGCATGGCTACATCACGATCTTGTTGAGCGGATACTCGACGATGCCCTGCGCGCCCGCTTCCTTCAGACGCGGGATGATCGAGCGCACGGTGGACTCATCGAGAATCGTGTTCACCGCCAGCCACTCGCCGTCGCTCAGCGGGCTCACCGTCGGGTTCTTCAGCGCCGGCAGGACGCCGAGCACAGCCGGCAGCTGCTCGCGGTGCACGTTCAGCATCAGCCCCACCTTGCCCAGCGCGTTGATGGCGCCTTCAAGCAGAAGCCGGATATCCTCCAGTTTGCGCCTTTTCCAGGGATCTTCCCATGCCTGCCGGTTGGCCACCAGCTGCGTGTTCGATTCCATGACGACTTCCACGATCCGCAGCTTGTTGGCGCGCAGCGAGGAACCGGTTTCGGTCACCTCGACGATGGCGTCGGCGAGATGGGGCGGCTTCACCTCGGTGGCGCCCCAGGAGAACTCCACCTTGGCTCTGACGCCGTTCTTCTCCAGATACCGCCTGGTGGCGCCCACCAGTTCGGTGGCGATGATCTTGCCTTCCAGATCCTTCACGCTCTGCACAGGCGAGGACTCCGGCACGGCAAGCACCCAGCGCACCTTGCCGAAGCTCTGCTTGGCGTAGATGAGATCCACTACGGTCACGACGTCGGCTTCGTTTTCCAGAACCCAGTCGCGCCCGGTGAGCCCCGCGTCGAGCACGCCGTCCTCCACGTAGCGCGCCATCTCCTGCGCCCGGATCAGCATGCACTCGATCTCGGGATCGTCGATGGCGGGGAAGTAGGAGCGGGACGAGGCCGTGATCTGAAATCCGGCGCGCCGGAACAGGTCGATGGTCGCGTTTTCGAGCGAACCCTTGGGAATGCCCAGCTTCAGTTTCATGACTCAGTACACCTTCTCCGGATCGTATGTCTGCGGCTCGGACACGCGCCAGGCGCCGTTGTCCCAGGTGCGGTAGAAGCAGGAGCGGTATCCTTTGTGGCAGACGCCGGGACCCTGAGCCTCCACCTGCACCAGCACGGCGTCCTGATCGCAGTCGGTCTGCACCGTCTTCACCAGGAGCCGGTGCCCGCTGGTCTCGCCCTTCATCCAGAGCTGGTTGCGGGAGCGGCTGTAGAAGGTCACGAAGCCCGTTTCGAGCGTCTTCTCGAACGCCTCGCGGTTCATGAAGCCCACCATCAGCACGCGCCCGTCGCCCGCGTCCTGCACGATGGCGGGCAGCAGCCCGCCGGATTTGTCAAAGTCCAGTTCCATCGTCTGACGTCTCCAGAGAAATGAAAAGCCCGCCGGAGCACCGGCGGGCCGTGAGAACTTGTTCCTGCACGCGGCTCAGAACAGGCTACGCCCGCCCATCCCATGATGATGGTGGCGGACGTGCGTCAGGCTGTTCCGAACTTGCGTCATGTAAGTATTCAGCATACCACGCGCCGGGGGCGGCTCACAATCACCGGCGTCCCGCTTCACGCCCGCGCCGCCAGCG
>DYJN01000122.1 GCA_020723085.1 Arcobacter sp. | reverse complement strand
GCACCCTGTAAGGGCCAGATCTTCCCCCGAAGTCAGAGCCTTCGGACTCCAATACCAATTTGAAAGAGTCGCTGGACACGCGCCTTCTCGTTGTGTATAATAGCTACACACCCAGGAGGCGCATGTATGGAACTCTACCGCACCCAGATCCTTCTCGAAAAATCCCAGCACGAAATCCTCACCCAGATCGCACAAGAAGAGAGTCGCAGTCTTTCCGAACTGGTCCGTGACATGATCGAGCGCGAACTGCGCTACCGTCAGCGCCGCCAGATGCTGCTGGCCGCCCGTGAACTCCAGGCCGATTACGCCACCGACCCGGAGTTGACCGCTTTCTCCGCCCTGGACAGCGACGATTTCCTCTACGGGGATGATGACCAATGACCATGCTGCGGGGTGAAATCTGGCTGGTCAACCTCGACCCGACCGTCGGGTCTGAAATCCAAAAGACACGTCCTGCCGTTATTGTCAGCAGCGACCTGGTCGGCATCCTGCCGCTCAAGGTCGTCGTCCCCTTCACCGACTGGAAAGACCGTTACGCCCAAGCCCCCTGGATGGTGCGCGTCGAGCCTGACGGTCAAAACGGCTTGAGCCAACCCTCGGCAGCCGACAGCCTGCAAATCCGCTCGGTCTCGCAGCAGCGGCTGGTCAAAAAACTGGGCACATTGTCAGGACTGCAAGTGGCGAAGATCGTCCAGGCTGTGACGGGTGTGCTCCAACGATGAAAATGTCCTCCCCCCTTCTCGAAATCCACCTCGACAAATTCACCTACGGCGGCGAGACGATGGGCCGCCTCGACGACGGGCGCGCCGTCTTCGTCCCGTTTGCCTTGCCCGGCGAGACCGTCCGCGTCCGGTTGACGGAGGAGAAACGCAACTTCGCCCGCGCCGAACTGGTCGAGGTGGTCGTCCCCTCCCCGAGGCGGATTGTGCCGAGGTGTGTCCACTTCGGCGTCTGCGGCGGCTGCCACTACCAGAACCTCTCCTACGCCGACCAACTGGCCGCCAAGACCGACATCCTGCGCGACCAGCTCGCCCGTATTGGCAAGATCAAAAACCCGCCCGTGCGGCCCATCGTCCCCTCGCCGCAAGAATGGAATTACCGCAACCATCTCCAATTCCACCTGACCGGAGAAGGAAAATTGGGATTCGTCGGGGCAGGGGCCGGGGCAGGTGCAAGACCTGCCCCAACAATAATTCCCATCGTCGAATGCCACCTGCCCGAACCCTCCATTAACGCCCTCTGGCCGCAACTTGAATTCGACCCCGGCGCGCCCGACGAGCGCATCGCCATCCGCGCCGGCGCGGGCGACGACTTGATGCTGGTCATCGAATCCGACGACCATCGCCCACCCGAAGTGGACTTCGAGGCCGGAATCTCCGCCGTCCATGTTTTCGCCGACAACCCCATCGTCATGGCCGGGGACGACCACCTCACCATCGAAGTCCTTGGCCGCCCGTTCAAAGTCTCTGCCGCCTCGTTCTTCCAGGTCAACACGCCCATGGCCGCCAAAATGGTCAAACACGCCCTCGACCTGCTGCCCGAAAAAATGGACGCCCTGCTCGACGTTTACTGCGGCGTCGGGCTGTTCAGCGCCTTCGCCGCCCCTCGCTGCCAGCGGTTGATCGGCATCGAAGCCTCGCCCTCCGCCTGCGAAGACTTCGCCGCCAACCTGGACGAATTCGACCACGTCGAACTCTACGAAGCCCCGGCGGAAGACGCGCTGCCCGCTCTTGTAACGCAAATTGCCGATCTGCGCCACGTCCACGCCATCGTTGACCCGCCCCGCGCCGGCCTCGACAAAAAAGTCCTCGACGCCCTGGCGTCTGCCCGGCCCGAATCCATCCTCTACGTCTCGTGCGACCCGTCCACCCTGGCCCGCGACGCCCGCCGCCTGATCGAACACGGCTACCGCCTCGCCCAGGTCACCCCCTTCGACCTCTTCCCCCAGACCTACCACATCGAAAGCATCTCGCGTTTCACCTGCTAATGCTCAAGCCCCTCGGCGACTCAACCTGCCTCGTCCAACTCGGCGACCGGATCGCCCCCGCCGTCAACCGCCGCGTCCACGCCTTGGCGGCGCTGATCGAGGCCTCGCCCCTGCCCGGCGTGATCGAAACCGTCCCGGCTTACGCGGCCCTGCTCGTCCACTATGACCCGCTGGTCACGAATTACGCCTCGGTTGCGGATTGGGTTTTGGGATTGGCGGAGCGGGTGGCGATAGACGCCACTCGGGCCCCGCGCCGGATCCAGGTCCCGGTGCGCTACGGCGGCGAAAGCGGCCCGGACCTGGGGGCTGTCGCGGCCTCGACGGGCCTCTCTCCCGCTGAAGTCGTCCGCCTCCACACCGAGACGGAGTACACCGTCTACATGATGGGCTTCACCCCCGGCTTCCCCTACCTGGGACGGCTCGACCCGCGCCTGGTCGTCCCCCGCCTGGAAACACCCCGCACCCTGGTCAAGGCCGGGACGGTGGCCATCGCTGGCGAGCAGACCGGCATCTACCCGCTCGACTCCCCTGGCGGCTGGCGGCTGATCGGGCGCACCTCGCTGCGCCTCTTCGACCCGGCCTCGGAAACGCCCTTCCTGTTCGCGCCCGGCGACCTGGTCCGCTTCGTGGCGGAGGCCGTGGATGACGCTTGAAGTGCTCGCCGCCGACGGGCTGGTGACGGTTCAGGATTTGGGCCGCCGCGGCTGGGGGCGTTTCGGCGTGCCGCGCTCCGGGCCGATGGACGCCTTCGCCCTGCGGGCCGCCAACGCCCTGGCGGGTAACCCGCCCGAAGCCGCCGCCCTCGAGATCGGCCTGGGCGACGCCGCCTTCCGCTCGACGCAGGATTGCCTCATTGCCGTGACCGGGGCCGGCTACGCGCTCTCGTCTTACGTGTGGAGCTTCCCGCTCTGGGTCTCGCTGCGGGTGCGCGGCGGCTGGACGATCCGCTTGACCAAATCCGATGGCGGGATGTGGGCATATCTGGCCGTGGCGGGAGGCATCGAAACGGAGCCGGCCCTGGGGTCGCGTTCGACCCATCTGCGCGGCGGGCTGGGCAAACGGATCGAAGCCGGCGATAGGCTTCCCGTTGGCCCGACGGCTCTCGACGCCCAATTCCTGGCGGCGCGGACGCTGCCGGAAGCATTCCGCCCGGCCTACACCCAATCCCCGCTGATCGAGGTCATCCCCGGCCCGCAAACGGATCGCTTCACCGCCGAGGGGATGAAAATCTTCCTGAACGGCTGCTACGGCCTCAGCCCCGCCTCCGACCGGATGGGCTACCGGCTCAGCGGCCCCCCCATCGAACATTCCGGCAGCGCCGACTTGCTCTCGGAGGGCATGGCGATGGGCAGCATCCAGGTCCCCGCCAGCGGACAGCCGATCGTGATGATGGCCGACTGCCCGACCACCGGCGGCTATCCCAAGATCGCCGGCGTCGTCAGCGCCGACCTGCCCGTCCTGGCGCAGTGCGTCCCGGGCCAGGCGCAGATCCGCTTCCGGGCGACGACCGTCGAAGCCGCTCAGGCCCGCTGGCGGGCGATGGTGAACGGATTGTATACTGGAGTTGAGAAACTATGAAAATTGACCTGAACTGCGATCTGGGCGAATCCTTTGGCCGTTACACCCTCGGCGACGACGCGGCCATCATGCCTTACATCACCTCCGCCAACATCGCCTGCGGCTTCCACGCCGGGGACGCGAGTGTGATGCAGGCCACCGTCCGGCTGGCGAAGCGGCACGGTGTGGCTGTCGGGGCGCACCCCGGCTGGCCCGATTTGCAGGGCTTTGGCCGCCGCGAGATGTCCGTCTCGGCGGAGGAAGCCGAAGCGCTGGTGCTTTACCAGATCGGGGCGCTGGCGGCTTTCGCCCGGGCCGAGGGCGTGGACCTGCGCCACGTCAAGCCGCACGGGGCGCTCTACAACCAGGCCGTCAAAGACCGGCTTCTGGCGCAGGCCATCGCCCGCGCCGTCCGGCGATTCGACCGGGAGCTGGTCCTGGTCGGGCTGGCGGGGTCGGCCCTGGTCGAAGCGGGACTGGGCCTGGGCCTGCGCGTCGCCAACGAGGGATTCCCCGACCGGGCCTACAACCCGGACGGTACGCTCATGTCCCGTTCGAGGCCGGGGGCGCTGATCGAGTCCCCGGAGCAGGTGGCAAGCCACGCTGTCCGGCTCGCAACGGAGGGAATCCGCTTCGGGGAAAATCAGGTGCGGGTCGAGACGTTATGCCTGCACGGGGATAACCCCTCCGCATCCAGCAATGCGAAGAAGCTGCGAGAAGCGCTCGAACAAAATGGGATCGAAGTGAGCGCATTGTAAAAAGACTTCGGAAATCTTTGAGGGGAAACGTCCCGAAGGTTTTGAAAACCTTCGGGACGTTCTTGTAATTCAATCTT
>DYJN01000050.1 GCA_020723085.1 Arcobacter sp. | reverse complement strand
GGCTGCACCCCGCGCGCCGCCGGCTCCTGCGCGCGTCCCGCATAAAAGCGGTGGCGGTTGAACAGCAGCGCGGTGCGGACGGGAATGTGCGCCGGCACGGCGACGCGCAGATCGGTGATGGTGGGCACGTCGGGCGCCTCGAAGTCGAATTCGAAGTTGGTCTGCCCGGCAATGACGGATTCGCTGATCAGGTTCAGCGGCGCCCGCTGGAAGCCGCTGCCTTCATTAATGCGGATTTCGGCGGGAATGCGCATGCCTTTTTCAAACGCGGCATTCAGTTCGCCGACGAGGATGAGGCGGTACTTGTCGCGCCCTTCCAGCCGGAGCTGGCTGAAAAAGGTGACCATGTCGTCGCCGACGCCCTGCACGCGGCTGGGCTTGGCGGCGAGCTTGTACAGCACGTTGCCGCCGCGGTCGAAGACGAAGTTCATCGCCTCCAGCTGCGGGCTCACCCGGAAGTCGACGTATTTGCCTTCGAGCGCCCGCTCCAGCCGCTGCAACGCCGCCAGGGACGCGAGCGCGGAGCGCACCTCGACGCCGAGATCGTCCTGCACGCGCCAGGTGCGCGTCATCCGCAGGATGCGCTTCTGCTGGTTGATGAGCTGGATGAACTCGGTCTCGCCGACCTCCTTCAGAGTGTCGTAGTAGGTCTGCAGACCAGGCGTCAGGTCGAAGTAGACCGCCGCTGAATGCAGGAACTTGCGGAGCTGGCCGAAGAAGCGCTGCGGCGGCTGCGCGTAGTCGAGCAGCTCGTAGACCAGATCCTGGAGCGCCGCCACCATGCGGTCGACGAACTGCACCGTCTGTGTGTCGACCTCGGTTTCGATGCCGCGCTCGGTAAACAGAATCAGGTACTCTCGCATGGCGCGGTGCAGCTCGGCGTACCGCTCGGCGAGGAACGTGGCCTCTTCGACGATCTTGCGGTAGCCGGCGGCGAGTTCGCTGTGCGAAGCCATGGTGGTGCAGGCGGGAATGAAATCGGGATTCTTCTCATAACCCGCGCCGTAGCGCTGGCGCCGGATCTGCGCGGCTGCCAATGCGTAGGGGATCAGGTCGGCCGAAGGCTGCAGGCTGATGCGGTAGTTCCACTGCCGCTCGGTCCGCATCTGCGGGTTGAATTCATCGGCCTCTCCCTCGGCAGGCGCTTTCTCGTGCGGGGTGGCGAGGATATAGACGGGCGCTTCCTGCACGCCCTCCAGATCCGTCCTGGGAAAACTGCGCGAGACGGGGCTGGATGGATCGATGTCGATGATGCAGCCGGCGGCGGTGACGCCGCGGCATTGCGACACAGTGATGGTGAGCTGCTCCTCGTCCTCGTGGAGGCTGACGACCGGGTCGTAGCGGGCTGCGCCGATTTCGTTCTCCGAAACGCGCGGTCCCGGGCCGACGAGGCCGCGCGCGTTCGTCATGTAGCGCAGCGTCCAGAGGAAGAGCGAGTCGAAGTAGCGTTCCTGGCGGAGGAAGTGGTCCGGCGTGAGGAGCATGCCATGCTCCCAGTTCACGCTCCGCAATTTGAGATCGCTGGGGTTCATTCGATTAGTCCTGTTTCTCCGCCTGTCCGGGCGGTTCATTCGGCCATGTCCAGACGCCGGGTTCGGACTGGACGGCGCCTGCGGCCTGCCAGACGCGGTCAAGCGGGCGCCTGGAGGCGATGAAGATGCCTTTTTCCTCGGGGCTTTCGCGGAGGAAGAAATGGATGCCGCAGGTCCATGCGGCAAGCCTGTCTTCGTTTTCGTGCGAGAACGCGGCGGCGCAGAGCAGCGGGTAGTAATACGCGAACATGCGCAGCGCCGGCTCCGCGATGAGAGGGCGGAACTGGGCCGTAGCAAGCTCTTTCACCTTCTGGACCGAATCTTCGGAAAGGGTGAAGACCATCGGGCCGAGTCCCAGCAGCAGGCGGAAGGATTCCTGGATGGCGGGCAGGCCCTTGTTGACGCCGAAGAGCTGGTGCATCAGGGGGCGGGGCATCTCGCCGATATCGAGCTCGGTGAAATCCTCCTCGGTCCAAAGCGTGGGGGGCTCCCGTTCGGGCCAGTAGCCCAGCCCGTTGTCGATGCCCCACGCCATGAAATTCGCGCTCATGATGCGCGAAGCGCCGCCGCGGTTGAGCTGGTTGTACTGGATGAGCCCGTGCGGGTGAAAGCCGGCGTACTCTTCGAGGACCCGCGCAAGAAACGGTTCAAAGATCTTCCGCAGCAGCGCGCGGTCCTCCTCCGCCAAAGGAACGCCCTCCGGGTACCGGAACAGGCAGAGGTTCCAGCCCTCGGGGGAGGAGAGATTCGTTGCAACGGGTCTCCAGGGGAGCTTCGTCATGGCTGCGGCACCGCCGGGTACTTGAGTTCCTGCTCGTGCAGGATGCGGAGGCATTCCAGGATGACGGGTTCGATGTCCGTACGCCCCCAGAGGAGGATGCCGTGGTCGGCGCGGCTTTCCGCGGCGTAGGCGCCGAACAGTTCCAGCCACGCTTCGCGCTGCTCGCCGCGGGCGTAAAAGACGTCCTGCGCGGTGAGCAGCGGAACGGCGAACGGCGTGCCGCCATACTGGGGATCGCCTGCCAGATCGGGGGCGAACAGCTGCTTGCTTTTGGGCAGGAACGGGTCGCGGAGCGAATAGGTGAATTCGATCTCCGCTTCGAGATCCAGCCCCGCAAAGGCGGGGTTTTTCAGCGCCTTTTTCGGCAGGCGGAAGTCGGGCGGCCGCGTCTCGTCTGTGACCGGAAGCCACAGCGACAGCATGGCTCCGAAGCCGAAGAAAACCTCCATTTGGCGGAGCCCCTTTTTCTTGGCGAGCCAGTACGCGATGTTCTTCGGGGCGTTGCGGATCTTCGAGGCGTCGCCGGACTCCATGATCTCGCGCAGCTGCTCCTCCGTCGGCGGGCGAAACAGCGGTTTGGAAGGCTCCACCAGCATCCCGGGAATCGGGTTGAATTCCAGGGTGTGCCGGAGAAACGGATCCTGGAGATGCGGGTAAATGTGATCGAAATTGAGAAAGTTTTCCTGGCGGAATTCCAGGGTGTTTTTCAGGCCTTCGGTGAAAAGCGCGAAAAAGCCCAGCAGCCACTGCTTCTCCTGGCTGCGCACGGGAAAGTTCGACACGGGCAGCCAGAACATGGAGGAGCCGGCAAGGCTCTCGGCGCGGCGGAAGGGCCGCCACGGATTGCGGCTTCCCGGTCCTTGGGAGTGGCTGGCCTCGGTGAATTCTGCCATGAAATTACTGGACTCCCGGAATCGACGACGGCGGCGCGCTGATCTCGCAGCCCACCGCCGGGCGGACGGCGCGGACTTCGGGGTGAGCCCCGGTCATGTCGGAACGCATCAGATGAATGGCGATGCACGTCGCCTGCGCCGTGTTGCGAAGCCCGGCGACCATCTTGTTGGACAGGTTCTGGAGCTTGGTCTGGATGGCCTCGCTCTTGTTCTTCGCCACCACGACTTCGCTCTTCAATCCGAAGACGTCCACCGCGGTGGCGACATTCTGCTGCTGGAACACGTACGCCGCGCAATTCGTCAGCTTGGTCTCGTACAGGTCGCCGCTGTTGATGAACGTGCCGCTCGGACACATCCAGACGCTCGAAGCGGCGTCCGTCCGCGTGTGAGGTCCGCCGCAGAGGGTGATTTGGCCGCCGCCATAGGTCTGGTTGACGACGCCGCCGACCATCTCGGTCAGGTTGGCGCCGACGGTGAGCGAGTCGTTGGCGCCGATGGCGGCGGAACGGTTGGCGCCGACAGTGAGACTCTGGTTCACGCCCACCGTGATGGTTTCATTCACCAGGAAGTTCCTGGTGACATTGCCTTGCACGACCTGGTTCAGCGTGCCGTGATTGAGCACGTCCTCCGTATAGGACGATCCCACGAGGGCGCCCATGTCAGGCGAGAACGAATCCCCGCTCAGGTCGATCCTGGTCGGCGTCTTGTTGGCTGCATCGAATACGCGCATGGGTCCTCCTCAACCGATCTCCCGCAGAAACTTCGCGCACTTCATGTGAACTGTGCCGCCCGCATGGATATGGATGTCGCCATCGGAGTGGAGCAGGAGCCTCCGCCCGCCGTCGAACAGCGACACGCGCACGTGGCGCGGCGTGGCCATCACAACCGTCTCCTCGCCGTCCTTGTCGTCCAGAACCACCCGGTTGCCGCTCTTCGTGGCGATCCGCTTGATGTCGTTGTTCCTGTATTCGTCCCCGTAGACAGGGCCGCTTGGAGGTGTTTCCACGCCGTTCCACAGACTGCCGACGATGACCGGACGGTTGCTGTCGCCAGACTCGAATCCCACCAGCACCTCGTCGCCCACCTCGGGCGAAAAATAGATGCCGCGGTTCCGGCCGGCGTACGGGCTGAGGAACCTGATCCAGAGCCAGGGTTCCGTTTCCTCCCAGGGGAATTGCACCTTGACTTGGCCCTCGCGCTCGTCCTCGCCGAGTTCCACGACGCGGGCGGCCATGAGACCCGCCCATCTGGGCTGTTCGTACTTCTTCCAGCTCAACGGCCGTTTGGAGGCGGACACCACGAATTCGTTCGTGTAGCCGGCGGGGCGCCAACGATGGGTCACCTTGAGCACTCCCCAGTCTCCTGCGAAATCCACCGGGCCTTCGATGGCGACCTTGGACCCCCGCCTGAGCCTCGCTTCGCGTGAAACGCCGATGCCGTACACCCTCGACTGCCCCATGCGCATCGACTCGAGCTTGAGTTCCTCCTGGATCGCGTGGTCGCTGTGAGAAAGATAGGGGCGCGCCACATAACCGGTCCACAGATTTTCGTCCGATTGGGTCCTGGCACTGGCTGCCAGTCCGCTTCCGGGACCGAAAAGATCCTCCTCTTGGCTGAGAGAGTAAGTGTTGCTTTCAGCCAGCCTGCGGTCATAGGTCCAGCCGGCGACGTTATGGGGCGCCAGCCTGCCGCAGAGCCGGAATTCGATCAAGCCGCTCTCCGCCCGCCACTGAAGCTTCGTGCCCTCGTCGCGAAAGTGATCGAGGAACAAGACCCCGTCGGACTTGGCGCGCATCGCGAGCCCGAACCGGTCGGCGACGCGGCGGAGGAACGAGTAGTCGGTCTCGCCGAGCTGAATGTAACCAATGTCGAGATTCAGCGGGCCCTTCTCTTCGAACTCCGCATACAGGGAGAGTTTCCTGTGAGACAACTGCGTCTCGGCGATTTTCCGGAAAGGCGCCGGGGGATGCGATCGGTGCCTGGGCTCGACGTCCATGCGGATCGTGTGCGTCGCGGCGCGGATGTGCAACCGGAATGCGCCGCTGGTTTCATAGTCCAGGCCCACTTCGACGACTTCTCCGCCGAAAAGCACGGCAGTCTCGTGCTCCTCGGTCACACCCGCCACCTCGATTGTCCTGCCGATGAGGTCTTCCACCGGCGGGCGGCGGTCCGGAGTCTGCCGGTACTCGAGGTCGCACCAGCCGTGTTCGTTGAGTTCCATCACGATGTCGGCGCTGACCAGGATTAGGTCAGGGCTCAGTGTATGGATGTCCTGGGCATCGATGTTGACCTGGAGGTAGGCAGGGGTCATAGCAGTTCTCCGGCGTTCATTCGGGCGATGCGCCGAGGTGAGTGTTCAGCCCCAGGCGGGAATTCATCGCCTCCACGCCCAGCCGCGGCGCGCGGCGGCGGTCGGCCACGCTCCATTCCACTGTCCAGCGCTGGTGGCAGGTTGCGACCAGGAACAGGGTGGCGTTCAGAAGGTAGCGGTGCTCCTCCTGCTGAAACTTGTAGTAGGTCTCCAGCGGAACCGGCCCGATCACCAGCACGAGCTGCGCCAGGTCCTCCAGATGATCTCCCAGCGCGTAGTCCACGCCCAGGCGGCTGTGCGCCTCGCCGAGCAGGCTCAGATCCTCCTCCGTCAGATAGCGCACGCGCGGCTTGCGCCGGATCCGCTCCAGCGGCAGGTCGAGCAGCAGCTGGAGCGCGAAGCGGATGCCGTGCTCCTTGCCGGCGAGCGACTGGAGGCTCGGCAGCAGCAGCGACAGGCGGAACCACAGCTCCTGCGGCCATTGCTCGGGATCGAGCCCGAACAGCGAGATCCAGCGCGCACAGGCGTCGAGGTTGCGCTCGCTGATGTCGAACAGGCGGGCGCCCTCGCGAAGCCAGTGCGCGGCCTTCTGGAAGGGATCGTCGATGGCGGAGACGATCTCGCGCGTCCCGATCTCGGCTTCGCCTCCAGAGTCCCAGAAGGGGACGGGCAAGTGATTGAAGTAGCCGAGTCCGGCGACGCGGAGCTGAATGCCGTCGCCCGGCCGCAGCTCCGCGCCCGCCGCGGGAGATTGCGAGACGACCCACCGCGAGGGATAGCCGGGCCCGTCCATGGTGATCGTGATGCGTCCGGCGGAGACGCCCAAATCTGACAGGACCTCCAGCGCCGAATCCACGGTGTGATGGAAGCCATGGAAGCTGGAGGACAGGTCTGGCATCACCAGGCTCATGGCTCCACCCACTCCGTGCGGACGCTCAGGCCGATGTCGTGCAGGAAACGCGAGGCGAGCAGCGACTGCAGCTCGTCGCGCAGGTATGCGGCCTCGAGCTCGGGGTCGGTGAAATCCTCGCGGTCGAGCGAGACGGTGACGCGCTCGACGCGCCGCAGCGCGCCGCCGACGCGCTCCACCGCCGAGGCGATGCGCGCATCGCGAATACGCCGGTCGAAGGCGCGCACCACGGCGAGCAGGTCGGCGCGGGTGACGATGCGGTCGCGCGAAAGCAGCGCCGCGGAGAACCGCTCCTGCGCGGTGGCGAACGACTCGCTGCTGGCGCCGCCGGCGGCTGAGGTCGGATTGAGGACGCGCAACGAGGCGCCGGCCCCTTTGAGTTCTATGGAAGTGATCTGGCCGGGGCCGACCTGATTGGCCGCTTCGCCGGCGCTGATCCAGACGCGCACGTTGACCTGCGATTGCGGGCGGCCATCGGGCCAGCGCGCCGGAGTGATCTCGATGCGGCCGTTGCGGATGGCGAAGCGGCCGACATGGGGGTCCGTGGACGGCGCCATCTCGTCGAGATACGGCGTGTCGTTTTCGCCGATCAGCGAAAGCGGCGATACGAGCTGCCAGTCTGTGCCCCCTTCGCGGCTGATGGGGATGGCCGTGCCGTGCTTCTCGAAAACGATCGTCTGGTTGAAGCACTCGACGTTGGACGCCGTGATGGCATGAAGAAAGATGCCGCCAATGGCCGTGTGCAGCGGCGGGATGTCGCGCGGGAAGGTGATCTTCAACCAGGCGCGGGGCTGGGAAAAGAGGTGTTGGGCTTCGCGGCCGAAGATGCGGCCGAGCGGCGGCTCCAGCCCGCGCGGCACCGCGCAGAGGAACTGCCGCTCGGGCGGGATAGGGGGCAGCAGGAATACGCGGCCCGCGTAAAAGCCCGGCGGCAGCAGCGGCGTTTTGTCCTGCAGTTCCTCGCCTGCGGCGGCGGCGCCCGGCCGGATCAGCCATTCCAGGCGCCGCAGCCCGGCATTGGCCGGCCGCGGGCGCAGAATGCCGGGCGCGGAGAACTCGCCCTGCGGTCCGGCGAAACACCATGTTTCGCTGGCCAGAGCGTCCTGCACGGGGCGCGCGTCCGGGGTGAGATCGAAATAGACGCTGTGCCCGCTCAGGTGCTCCTTCGGCGCCGGCTGGACGGCGAGAAACAGCGCAGGGTTCGGACCGAGGTTGACTTTGACGGGGTCGAGCGCGGGACGCGCGGCGAGGAAGTTCTCCGGCATCTCGACGCCGGGCAGGACGCGGAGCTGGTTTTTTTCGTAAGCGGCGCCGAAGACGATCTGCGCGCCGGAGACGGTGACGGGCGCGTCGGTGCTGAAGTTGAAACGCTCACCCGTGGGCGATTGGCTGCGGAGCACCACGCCGGCGTCAATAGGAACGGGCGCGGAGGCGCCGTGGATGCGAACCACAGCCTGCGCCGGGCGCGCCTTCCGTGGTTCGATGCCGAGTCCGGCGATGAGTTCGTCGAGCAGCGCGAGGCGGATGCGTCCCGTGTCGCTGTAGAGGTTCTCCAGTTGCTGGGCGAAGGTGCGGAACAGGACGGCGAGAACCGGGTCGGTGGTTTCCGCGCTGACGCCGTATTCCTTCAGGCGCTTGCGGAAATCCTCCCGCATCTTGCTGTCGATTTCGATCGCCGTGGCGCGCTGATATGGCATTGGATCGATTCCCGATGTTCCAGCCTCGTGCGAGGGGTCAATCGCTCAGCCGGGAGGTCCAGGTCATGGAGGGGTCTTCGGTGGAGACGAGCGTGACCGAGTACACGTCCACATCCGGATTGGGGCCCGGCTCTTTCTGAATGGACTTCAGCCGGTAATGGGTGATGCCGAGACCGGCCAGCGTGTCGTTGACCGCCTTCTCCGCCTGCCGCAGGCCTTCCGGGCGCAACCTCATGTTCTCGAAGAACTGCCGCACGCCGAAAGAGGGGCACCCGGCCCAGCTGCCGCCGGGCGTCCGGGCCATCATTTCGATGAACCGGAGAACGGCTTCCGCCTCGTCGGTCCGGCGCAGGAAGCCGTTGTCGAGCCGGAGAGGGAACGCGATGAAGGGAATGGCGCCTTCTCCTTTCTAGTGAAGCCCGGACGGGCCGCGCCGCCATGGCCGCGCGGCCCGCAGGGCGGCAGCGGAACCGGCCTAGGTGCTGAAGGTGATCTCCTGGAAGTTCTGCTGGTTCATGACAGGCTCGAGGTTCATCACGATCATGTGGTTGAGCCCCTCGGCCGAGCCGGCCATCTCCAGCGGCGGATTGGAGACCTCGTAGTCGGAGATCCAGCCCTTGAACTTGTAGCAGCAGAGGGCGTCCTCGTGGCTGTCGTCTTTCCAGAACTCGATCTTGATGTCCTTGATCTTGTCGCGGGTGACGACGTTGGCCAGATCGAAGAACTTCTGCAGACTCGAATACGGCAGGTTCTTGTCGTCGTGGAAATCGGCCCAGACGCGGATGCGCGTCTTGAGGCTGCCCATTTCGGGCATGCCGGCCTTGTCCTTGTCGGTCGTGAAGACGACCTGGCTGCTGACGGCTTCGAACTTGGTTCCGTCGATGGTGACGGTGCTGCGATAGGGATTCGGCATGGCTTATCCTCCTTGTTCCTCTGACAGGCCCTTTACTTGCTGATCTTGATGTCCTTGAACTTCTCCTGGTTCAAGGTCGGCTCGAGGTCGAGCACGAGAACATGGTTCAGGCTCGGAAAAGCCGTGGCCGGGTTGTTGGCGAACTCCTCGTCGGTGTGCAGGGCGGCCAAGCCCAGCGGGTGCGGGTTGGAAGTCTCGAAGCGGCTGACCCAGCCTTTGAAGCCGAAGCTGACGAGGGCGTCCTCGTGGCTGTCGTCCTTCCAATATTCGAGCTTGATGTCCTTGATCTTCTCGCGGGTGACGACGTTGGCGAGATCAAAGAACTTCTTCAGCGCCGAAAACGGCAGGTTCTTGTCATCGTGGAAATCGGCGATGACGCGGATTTTCGTGTTCAGGCTGCCCATCTGGGGCATGCCTGTGCGGTCCTTGTCCGTGTGGAAACGGACGCTTGTGGACACGGCGTCGAACTTGGTTCCGTCGATGGTGACGGTGCACCGGTACGGCGAAGCGGCCATGAATCTCTTCCTCCTTCATTACTTGCCAAAGAGGCCAAACAATTTTCCCAAGATCCGTTTGGCCAGCGGCGGCGCGGCGGTCCCGGGCGGAGTCCCGGGCTGGGGGACGGCGCCGCCGGCTGAAGCTGTTTCGACTGCGCGGCTGGGGGCCAAGGATGGAGCCGGCGCCTCTTCCGGGGCCAGTTTTTCCTGGGCGATCAGCTGCGCTTTCAGAGCGGGCGGGAGGTAATCGGATGCTTTTCTCGCTGAGAGATCGGGCGGCGGAGCGGCCGGCTCAGCCATCCGGGCGCCCACGGCGCGCGGCAGGTTCAGTTGCATGGACCGGCGGTACTCGCCGCGCGGCACGGTGCGGACGCCGTGCGCCTCGTTGATGAGGTCGCCTTCGGTCTCCGCTTTCCGGGCGGCGTCGCCTCCGGCGGGCAAGGGCATCTTGCCCGCCTGGACGTTGCCGCCCGTCTTTTCGTGGGTTCTGGCGGCCGAACCGGCCCAGTGTTCGCGTCCGTCGCTCACCCGATTGACTCCACCCTAATAACGGAAACCGGTCATTGCTTCTGCTCGCCCTTGGCGAATTCCGGCGTGTCGATCTTCAGCACGAAGGTCTCGGCCGGCCCCGTGGGCATGACGTTGAGGCTGATGTCGCAGATGCCCTGCATGCGCTTGTTGGAGTCCTTGTCGACGAAGAGGTCGTAGCCGAGGATGGTGCCCTGCTCGACCTGCTCGTCCAGGAGACGCTTGAGAGGCTTCTCGATGCTCTCCTCCATGAAATCGCGCGTGAGCACCTGTCCGGCCACCTGCAACAGGTAATGCCGGCAGCAGCGCTCCAGATAACGGAGAATGCGGTAGCTCGTGAAGAACTTGAGCACGCCGTTGGGGTCTTCGGCCTGCGTGCGGCAGCCGAAGAAGCACAGGTGGTTGTCGGCGTCGCGGATGATCGGGATGAGCTGGCGCTCCATCGACAGGTGCTCCATCTCGCCGATGAGCGGCTCGAAGCGGACCTTCTCGGCGCCGACGATCTGGCCGAAGCGCGAGCCGACGGGCCCCTGCGCCATGCCCTGTCCGTCGTCGGCGCGCGCCACCGCGCCGGCGAATACCAGCGAGGGCGGCACATACAGGTCGTCGCCTCCCTCGACGGTCTTCTCGAACCAGTGCTTCTGCCGGGCCATGAGGTAGCCTGAGCAGACGACGTCGGCCGCGGCGCGATCCTCGGGCCGCTTCATGAACTCGTACTTGCCGCCGGGCAGGAAGTTCCGCTCGAGATTCCGGAACGACTTCTCGTCGTCGACGTCCGTCATCAGCAGCATGCCCCACATGTTGGCGATGTCTTCAAACTTCTCGCGCACCGGCTGCGGAACCATGCCGGGCACGACAAGGTTGCAGATATCGTCGCGGAAATTGAAGTTGTCGTTCCGCTTGCGGACGAAGTTCTCCACGGCGGCGATGTTCATCGAGAAGACGTCCTTCATCGCCTTGGCGTCGGCGTTGAGCACGTACAGCTCCACCGGCTTGCGCACCTTGCCGT
This sequence comes from Arcobacter sp., assembly GCA_020723085.1. Lineage (GTDB taxonomy): Bacteria > Acidobacteriota > Terriglobia > Bryobacterales > Bryobacteraceae > JANWVO01. The sequence goes on along the minus strand of DYJN01000050.1, from coordinate 16,143 downwards.
CCATCACCTTCGAGTTCTCGAAGAAAAGCTGGATCTGGCGGTAGCTGCGCTCGATGGGGCGGATCAGCGCGAACAGCTTCTCGAGCAGCTCGTCGCGGATCGCCTCGGCCTTGTCGATCTGCTCCTGCAGCTTCTTCACCGTCTGCTCATAGGTGTCCTCCACCGAGAGCAGGGTCTCGAGGTCCATGAGTTGCTTCAGGAAGTCCGCCGCCGACTGGGGCGTGAAGATGGACGAGATCGTGCGGGACTCGTCCATGAAGCCCGGATGCAGGTCGGAGAAGATCTCCTGCAGCAGTTCCTTGGCGACGCTCTCGCCGAGGATCTCGGCGGTTGTGCGGGTTTCAACCAATTCTGCCATTTACTGAGCCCCTCCCTTTCCGGCCACTTTCTGCAGCTCTTCGCGCAGGCGGCCCAAGGCCCGGATGATCTCCGACCTCTGCTCTTCGCTGTTCCAGGCGCGGCGCACGGCGGGCAGCTTCCAGCGGTCCTTGAGGCGGTACAGAAGGTCGATGTTGGCCTTCAGGTCGGCGATGTCGTTCCGGGCGTACGTGATGTTGCCTTCTTCATCGCGGAATTCCTGCTTCTTCTGCAGGTTCTCCGGATCAAAATCCTTCATCGAGCGGAACTTGAACTCGGCCCGGAATTCCGTCTCCTCCGGGCCGGCAGTGGCTTTGAAGTTCAGTTCCGGTTTGAACTTGGCGAACGCGTCGTTGAGGTCCTCGACTTTGACGAGTTCCTCGTTTTCCGAGGCCGCCTCCTTGCCGACCCGGTTCAGGGTCATGGGCAGCATGACGGCGGCCGTCGACGTTGGCACTTTTCGCACCGAGGGCGTGACCCCCTTGCGAATCACCTTGACTAGCGGCATGAGATAGTCTCCTCTCCTGGTTTCCGGTCTCAGTCGTCATCCAAAATCCAAACAACAACCTGGACAGCGGTACAAAACCGTCGTCTAAAACGGCCTCTGCGGACCCGGTCCCTGGCGGTTGCCGAGCCGGGTCTGCGAAAAATCACGGTGGGCCTGCGGATTGACCACGGTGGCGTCGGCGGCGCTGCGCGGAGGCATGGCGGCTCCACCCGGCCCCCTCTGGAAGCCCGGGGGCGCCGGCCTGCCGGCGATGACGCCGTTGACGATCCGTGTCTGCGAGACCCACTTGGCCTGGCCTGCGCCCGTACCCGGCATCACCCCAAGGAACTGCTCCGGCCAAACCAGGCGCGGCAGCCAGTGCCACATCAGCAGGAGCAGCAGCGCAAGCCCGCAGAAGACTCCCAGCGGGCGCACGATCGACGTCCAGCCCGCGCTCACCGGCAGGTTGGCGAGCACCGCCTTCATCTCGTCCGGCGAGCACTTGCCCGCATAGACGGGGACGCCCATCTGCGGCGCTGACCAGACGAACTCCGGCGACCGCAGCACCTGGCCGCCGGGCAGCTTCAGTTCGACCGTGACCGGCAGATTCTGGCCGGCGAGCGAGGCGCGGTCCGGGTAGGGCGACGAGAACGTGGCCGCCAGCCGGTTGTTCAGAAACGTGCGCGTGAAAGTAAAGATGCGCTGCAGCCCTTCGTAATCGGAGGCGAGATAGTACTTGGTGCTGATCTGGCGGAGCGCTGCCTCGTCGAGCGTTCCGGCTTCGCCGAAACCGATGGCGATGATCGGAAACGGCGCCTGGCGGGCGTGCCGCGACGCCTCCTCCATGCCTGCCGGGCCGGCCAGCAGCCCCAAATCGTCTCCCTTGCGCACGTCGTTGTTGCCGTCGGTGAGAATGATCACCATCGCCTCGGGCGACTCGCCCATCTCCTTTTCCAGCTTGGGCAGGACGCTGCGCAAGGTCTGGGCGCCGAAGACGACGCTGGAAAACAGCGCCGTGTTGTTCCGGATGCCCGGTTCTGGAAGCGCGTCCACCTGCGCGATGGCGGCGGAGCGCGTGCGGGCGAAGACGGCCGATTCGATCCGCTCCCGTACCATATGGCTCTCGAAGGGCGCCACCGCCACGCGGTCGACGCCCTCCTCAAACTGGCCGAGGAAGCTCTTGACGGCCATCTTGGCGGCTTCGAAACGAGTCTGGCCCGAGGCCAGCGGCTGCTTCATGCTGCCGGAGTTGTCGACGATGACGAGCGCGGCGCGGCCGCGGACCTTGGCCACCGATTCGCCCGCGGCGGTGGCGTAAAACGGCGTGATCTGCTGGCCGCCCATGTTGACGGTGATCTGCGCGGCCAGCTTGTCCGGCGGGGGCAGTTGCGTGTTGTAGGGCTGGCCCGCGCCGTCGACCAGATTCAGCTTCATGCGGAAGCAGGGCACCGTTGAAGCGGGTTCGCAGGAGACCAGCTTCAGCGGTTCGGCGAAGTCGAGCCCGGGATTCTGTCCGCGGGCCGGGGCAGCGGCGATGGCGAGGATGGCCGCCGCCGAGAGTGCAAGGCTGCCGGTTTTCATGCGCGCTCCTGCCGGCATCATCAGCCCTCCTTCTTGGTGAGGAACTTAATGGCGGTGCGCCCGACCAGGATGTCGTCGCCCGCGCGGAGTTCCTGAGACGTCGTGACCGTGCGGCCGCGCACGCGCAACACATAGCGTGCGAGGCCCTGCGGGTTGTTGATGTCAGGATGCCGGGCGATGTAGAAACGCCCGTCCTTGCCGAACAGGATGGCGTGCCGCGGCGCGATGGCGGCATCAGGAATGAAGACCTGCACGCCGACGGCGAACGCCGTTTTATTGAGGTCGAGCGACTGCGAACCGACCAGCAGCGTGTCGCCCTGGCGGATCTCCCACTCCTTGCCGCTGCGGCCGAACTTGGCTTGCGCGCGCGCATCGCCGCTGGAGACGAACTTCAGAATGCCGTCCCGCAGCAGGATGGGCGCCAGAGTGACTCCAAAGCAGATGCCCACGCCCACGAGCACGAACCCAAGCGCCTGCGTGAGATCGGGTATCCGGCTGCCGAGCACATGAAAAAGCGATCCACCGATGGCGCCGCCCACGAGACCGCCGAGGCAGGCATGCACCACGCGCATCTTGTTGGCCATCACCCAGCGCAACCCCAGACCCAGCCCGATGAGGCTGCCAACAAGCGTCCAGCTCAGCAGGCGGGCCAGGAAGGGCAGCGCCTCCCCGAGGTTCTGGGTGATGGGGATCATCGCCAGTCCGCCCAGGACGCCTGCCACGAGCCCGATCAGTCCGCCCGCCAGCACATATCGCGCGACGACGCGGTTGCCGGACCACTTGTCCGAGAAGGCCACCGTAAGAAGACCAATCATCAGGCCGAGCAGGGCGGAGGCGGTGAGATCGGCAAGCGCCGCGCGGCTGGAGAGCAGCGTGGCCGACAGCAGAGCGGTGAGACCCCAGGACAGCAGTCCGGCAAAACCTCCTGCCAGGGACATGAAGTAGAGCGTCTGATAGAGGCTCATCCCAGGAACTCCTCCTGAACCGTATCCCTGTGATTGTATGCCATCGCCGGCTACATTGCACCAGTTTCAGGAGAAAAACTCAAGGGGCTGCGCCTGGCCGGCTCAACTGCGACACCACCTGGCTGATCCGCGCCAGGTACTTGCGGCTGCGTTCGGCCTCGTTCGTGTCGGGGTTCAGCTCGATCACCTTTTCGAAGTGCGAGCGCGCGGCGGACAGGTACCCGGCGGAGGAGGACTGGTTGAATTTCTCGGTGAAGATGAGGCCGAGCGCGTAGTGCGCGTACAGGTCGCCCGGGTCCAGGCGCAGCGCCCGCTGGCACCACTGGACCGCCTCGTCGTAGCGCCGCCCGATGCGCTCGCAGTCGCACAGGCCGAAATTGGCCATGAACTGAAGCTCGCGCCAGATGTCTTTCTGGGCGGCGCGCTTCTTTCTGCCGATGCCGGCCAGGTAGCCGAGCACATAGTAGTTCAGTTTGCCGGCGAGCTTGGAATCGAAGTCGCTCAGCCGGAGATACTGCTGGTATTCGGCGATGGCGTCCGGGCATCTCTTGCTGAAGCGCAGGGCTTCCGCCAGCCAGAAATGCGCCTCGCCGTGGCCGGGGTTCAGACGGATGGCCTCGCGCGCATACCGGATCCCCTCGCCGTAGGCCCCTTTGCGCGTGAAGGCCTGCGCCAGCAGCGCCGGCGTGAGCGAGCTGGAGGGATCGCGCTGGTAGGCCGCGGTCAGATAGCGGATGGCCGAATCGAGATCGCCGACGTCGAGCAGCATGCCGCCGAACGAAGCCTGCGCTTCGGCATAGTCGGGGTCGATGGCGATGGCCTGCTCGAAGGCCTGGCGCGCTTTGCCGTAATCGTACAGCGCATGATAGGCGCGGCCCAGGTAGAGCGCGGCCTGGCTGTATTTCGGATCCTCGTTCAGCGCCTTGCGGAAAAACCCGGCGGCTTTCAGATAGTTCTTCTCGGACCCTTTCTGGTAATTCTCCATGCCCTCGTTGAACGAGTCGACGGCGGAGCGCTTGCGGACCCGCGGGATGACGATGCGCAGCGTGACGGTTGTCTCCTGCCCCGGGTAGACGGTCTCCTCGCGCGGCCCGTCGGGCTCGTAGCCCATGCGCACGCCCTGAACCGTATGGACGCCAGGCTGGATGCCCGGCAGGCGCAGCGGCTTGGCCTTGTTCACCACCCCCTGGCTCTTGCCGTCGACAAACACCTCGACGCCGTCCATGTTGCTTTCGATGACGAGCGCGCCGAACTTGGGCGGCTGGAGCGGCGCCGCGGGAGCACGCGCCGGATTGAAGGCGAGGATCATGCTGGGATCGTAACTTCCGCGCTCGGCGGTGGGGTTCTGCCGGGTCTTGGTGTCGCGGCGGACGTTGACACGGACATATTCGCCGAGTTCGTCGGCTGTGACGACGCCGTCGGCGTTCTCGTCGGCCTCGCCCTCGATGCCCTTGATCAGGTAGTACGTGAAGACGCCGTGGCCGCCGCCCCAGATTTCACTTTCAAACGACTGCTCGCGGTCGCGGCTGGCGGTGAGCGAGAACAGCGACCGGTCGAGCTGGAGCAGGCTGGCGTTGATCTGCCGGGTGTCGGTTTCCGGCGTGATGGCGCCGGAGTGGCAGGAGTCGGTGAGCAGCACTTTCCACTTCGCCCGGATGCCGGCGCCGATGACGCGGCCGAGCTTGTCCATGGGATACGAAGTGCCGGGGATGTTGTTGATGTCGATGTCGTACGGAGCCAGATACGCCTTGCCGCCGGCGACGAAACCGTGGCCGGCATAGTAGATCACGACGCGGTCCTCGTCCTTCGACACGGACGGAAGCCACTGCTCGAGCGCCTGCCGGATGTTGGCGAGCGTGGCGTCTTTGCCGATGAGGCGGCGGACGTTCTCCGGCGGAAACTGACCGCCTTCGGGGCTGATCAGCGCGGCATAGATGGCGGCGGCGTCGCGCGCGGGATAGCGGAGCTGGCCCTGCGGCGGCAGCTTGGGGTAGTCGCTGATGCCGATCACCAGCGCGTAGCTGCGCGGGATGACGACGCTTTCGCCCGGCTTCACGACGGGCGGCGCGGGCTCGCGCGTCAACTTCAGGTCCCGCTGCCGCCCTTCCGGCGGCGCGGAGGGAGTCTGCGCGGCTGCGGCGGCGGCGATAGCGATCAGCAACAGGCGGGCTGTCATGGCTCGGCTCCTTAGCGGTGGGCAAGCCGCAGCGTATAGATGAACGGCTCTTCGCTGTCGTCCTGCACGGCCACGGCGGCCGACTTGTTCGACTTGACGAAGGTCAGCTCGCGCGAAGCGGCACTGGAAAATCCGGCGAGGTTCTCCGGCAGGGCGGCGTTCTTTTCAAGAGGCTTCAGCCCCGCGGCATGGTCGATGCATTCGCCCCGCGCGCGGAAGATCGTGTCGTCGCAGCGCGGCGTGATCGAGGGATTCAGGTGCGGCGCCGGCGCCGGCAGCTTCGGCACGGAGAGGGCGCTGCGGCCGTCGCTCAACCGCACCGGGCTCACGAGCCAGTAGACCACCTCGTAGCCTGGCGGCCCTTCCAGGCGGAACCAGCCGTTATCCGTCATCGGCACCAGATACTCGCGGCCGGCCTCGATGCGGTTCATAGTGCCCGTCTCCTCCTTCGGAAACAGCAGGATGAAGCTGCCCGAGGTGGCGTGGTTCATCACATAGAGATAGCCGTTGAACGAGGCGCGGAAACGGAAGCGCACGAGATCGCCGGTGCGGAACACCTGGCTCGGGTCGGCGCGCCGCGGCTCGCCGCGGTCGCTGCGTTCGATGATGATCTCGATCCGCTTGGATCCCGCCGTTTCAGGCCGGGCATGGAGACCGCCCCGGAGGGGCGCGGTCCCGCCGGAAGGCGAGCCGGGGCGCAAGGATGTAGCCGGAGGGGCAGCGAAGATCAGGCCCGCCGTCAGACAGGCGGCGGCAATTTTCGGAAAGGCCGGCAGGTACATGGACTCCTCCTCTGCTCCCCCATCTATCGGCCTACCGGTGCCGCAACGTTAGCTCGGCCACCACTCTGCCTGCGCCCGCCGGCGATCCGGCGGTGGAGGCGTTGACCACATAAACGGCGGCCTCAGGCCCGGCGCCGACAGGGGCGGGCGCGGCGGCCGTGTTCTTGTCCACCTTGGTAAACACGAGGTCCCTCGATTGCACCTGCGCGCGGAGCCGGTCCACCCACTCGTCGTTATAACGGTTGGAAGCCGACATCGTGGGCGCGGGGCGCGCGGGGCGGTCCGGCGCGGGCGCGCGCTTGCCCGACACCGTGGAGATGAGTTCCTCGAGGTCGTCCACGGGGCGGGCTGAGAACAGGACGAAGAGCCGCTCCTCGCCGGGCTGTTCGTCGAACGTGAAGTACTCGCCCTCGCCGCCGGGGATCTGGTACAGCCGCCCGGGCACGATCTCATTGCTGAGTTGCGAGGATTCCGGATGGGGGAACAATGGCGACCACACTCCGCTGGAGCCGCGGGCGATCACATACAGATAGCCCCGGCGGTTGCCCATCACGCTGAGGCGGATGCTGTCGCCGGCGTGGAACTCGGTTTCCGTGCTCACCTCGGCCAATCCCTGCGGCATGCGCTTCAGAAGGCTGTAGCGCAAGCCCATGGGGGGCAGGTTCTCGGCAGTGAGCGACACCTTCTGGAAGTACGATTCAGCCTCGCGGAGCGGCGGCGCGGAGGCCAGTTCCGGCTTGGGACCGGCGGACTTGCCGCCTTCCTGCCGGGCGGGCTCGGAGCGGCGCACCGGCACGGTCTTGGCCGATTTCTTGGCAGCTGCCTTCTTCTGGATCGCCACCATGTCGGAGGCGGAAAAGAAAGCGTCGCGCGCGTTGATCAGCGGCTCCTGGGCGCCCGTGAGGAAGCCCGCGAGCGCGGCCATCAGAAGGCCGGAAGCGGCGGAAGGGATCTTATTGGGCATCTTTCACGCACCGGAAACCAATCGCTGCGTGGGGCAGGTCATCGGGCCAGCCCCTCCGCATATATACACGGAAAAAGCGGTCATCCTTCAGCAGGAAGCTGCCGCCTTTGATGCAATGCCACTCGCGGCTCACCGCCGCGGAGCCGAGGGCGCGGCGCATGTCTTCGATCTCCCGTTCGGTGACCGGGAAGGGCGTGTCCACCCACTCGAAGACATTGCCGGCAAGGCCGAGAATCCGGTACGGGCTTTGCCGCTCCGGGTAATCGTCGACGGGAACCAGCGTGCCGGGGTTCGGCATCGGCTGATCGCCCCACGGATAGATGCGCCCGTCTTCTCCGCGCGCCGCTTTCTCCCACTCCTGCTCCGAGGGCAGGCGCTTGCCTGCCCAGGCGCAGTAGGCGCGCGCATCGGAAAGCCCGACGTGCGTCACCGGCAGCGAAGGGGAAGAACGGAAGTCCTCGGAAGGGGGCGCGGGATGCCCCGTGGCTTCGACGAAGCGCGCGTACTGCTCGTTGGAAACCTCGGTGGCGTCCATGTAAAACGCAGTCAGGCGCACCTCCGCGCGCCGGTTGGGCGAATCCGGACTGTCATCGCCGAAGATGAACGGGCCATCGGGGATCAGAAACATCATCGTCCCCTCAACCTGCACGACGGATGGCAGCTCGCGCGCCTGCGCCTCCTGCTTCTGCGCCTTCTTCCCAGAGGCGCCCTCATTGTCACTCTTTCGAGCCACGAAGTAAATCCCGGCCAGCACGGCCACGGCCGCCAGAGCCAGCACGGCGTATAGTCCCTTGCGCGGCTTCGGCCGTGCCGCCGGTGCAGCCGGGGCCGGCTGCCAGGCGGGGGCGGGAGCCTCCTCCTGCGGGTACTCTGTGGCGCCTTCGGATGGAGGGCCGCTGCGCGCGGCTTCCAGCAGATCGGGCCGGTCGATGACCGGCTCGAGGCGTATTTCGGTTTCCAGCCGGTAAGAGTGGCGCAGGTCGTCGAGCAGCTCGCGGGCGGACTGATAGCGGCGCTCGCGGTCTTTCTCCAGCAGCCGGTTGACGATGCGCTCGAGTTCCGGGTCGATGTCCGGCAGGAGGGCGCTCAGAGAGGGAGGCGCCTTCTGGCAGTGGCCGATCTCGATGGCGCGGTAGCTGTCCCCGGTAAAAGGCTTCATGCCGGTGAGGAGCTCGAAGAAGATGACGCCGAGCGAGTAGAGGTCGCTGCGGTGATCGCAGGGTTCGGCGCAGATCTGCTCCGGCGACATGTAATACGGCGTGCCCAGCGTCTCGCCGGCGCGCGTGCGGGCCGAGGGAGCGTCGCCCGCTTTGGCGATGCCGAAATCGAGCACGATGGCGCGTCCGCTGGTGTCGATCCGGATGTTGGCCGGCTTGAGATCCCGGTGGACGAAGCGGCGTTCGCCCGCCCACACCAGCGCTTCGGCCACCTGCCGGACGATGGTCACGGCTTCGGAGGGGTGGAGCCGTCCGCGGCGCTCCAGGTAGCTCTTGACGTCTTCGCCCTCGATGTAGGGCATGATCAGGTAGTGCAGCGAACCCCACTCGCCGACGTCATACACGGGCGCGATGTTGGGGTGGCCTCCCAGTGTGGCGGCGGTCCGCGCCTCGTCCATGAAGCGGGCGACGATCTCCGGCTCGCCGGCGAGCTGCTCGGCGAGAACCTTGATGGCGAACAGCGCGCCGTGGGCGCGGTGGCGCGCCAGGAAGACCTCGGCCATGCCGCCTCCGCCGATCCACTGGAGAATTTCATACTTGTCGCCGAGCACCTGATGCAGGGCGGCGCGGAGCGCGTTACGGGAGGCGTTGGACATGGCGGGTTCCCATCAGCTTAGTCTTTTTCTCCGGTTGCCCGGGAGGTATCCGGCGCTTCGCTCGCTGTAGTAGTCCGGTGGAGGAGTGACCGGACGGCAGGGAAGAGCGGCGCGCAGCCCGGCGTCCGGCTGCATGAGGTGGTCAGCCGAGAAGTTGTACAGATGCCAGGTCACCACGCGCTGCAGCTGAAGAACGGCCTCGACGAGCGAGGTCCCTTCATGGCGCGTGTCCCACAGGCAGACGAAGCCGGTTTCGGGGTGGATGTTGGGATGCAGCGCGGGTTCGGCGAGCCAGGCTTCCACGGGCACGGAAGGGTAATACTCAGGAAATGCGAAGCGCACGGCGACGCCGCGGCGGACCGCGCCGTCGAGCGCGTAATAGGGCGTCTCAGGAAGGAGAACGGCGCCGCCCGGTTCTGCGGGAACGGCAAGCGCGGCGGGATCGGCTTGCGCCGTCCTCCGGAGCCACTCCCACTCGTTTCGGATGCGGCGCTCGCGGATGCGCTCGAAGGCAGCCTGCGCCATCAGCCGTTGGTGGCGACCGTGGAGACGCGCAGCACGTCGTTGGGACGCACCCCCTGCTCGGGCAGCGGGCGGCGGAAGTCGAGCGCCACGCCGTTCCAGACGACCTGCGGCTCGCCTTCACCCTGCAGCACGTCTCCGCGTTCTCTCAAGTCATACAGAATTTCGTGCAGGACATCATCCAGGATTTCCACTTCGTCGATATCGACGTTGTACTTGGCCTCCCCCTGGACGGTGTCGAAATACATTTGATATTTCGGCATAAATCTGCACCCCCTAAGACTGATCTGTCAGGAACATTTTCAAGGATTCCGGCAGCGCCTGGACGCGCCAGCCGCAGCGGGCGCACAGGCCGTTGGAATCGTCCCAGCATTCGACGCATTGCGGCCGGCCGCACTTCGGGCAGGTGCGGAGATCGGCCTCGTCCGGCCCGACCTGGCAGACCTGGCAGCGGCCCTGCAGGGCCGGCGGGCCCACGTGGCGGTCCCACCACTGGCGGCTGGGAGGAAACAGGGGAACTGAATTCTGTACACAAAGCCGGCAGCGGATTTTCTCGAAATCCCAGCACTTTGTTTCGCAAACTTCGAGATTGCAGCGCGGGCAGATGAACGAAATTTTGCCAGACAGGCGGCAATTACACAGCGCGCAGCGCCGGGCGTCGCGATTTTGCCACCAGACGATGGCCGCGGCCAGCGCCCCGGCCAGCGCCGGCGCCATCCAGTAGAGCCGGTCGATCTGCGGTTGCGCCAGGCTCCACAGCAGCACGCCCAGCAGGCCGGCTGCCAGCGGAGGGGCCACCGCCAGCCAGGGATTCGGCAGCTCCACTTCGAACATTTTCATGAGGAGCAGGGACAGAAACGCGAGCGACAGGCTTGCGGCCAGCGCGATGCCCGGCCCGCCCATGGCGGCGAAGAATTGCACCAGGGTGAGCAGGAAAGCCGCAGCCGCCAGGACCGCGATGTTGCGTGCGTTCATTCCGTCTCCTCCACCAGGAATCCCTCTTGAATACTATACAGGTGTTCGGCGGGCAAGCCCAGGTCCTCCGGCGCCTGCCGTGCGAGCGGATCGCCGTGAGCGATGCGGTTGCGGTTGTCGAGTTCGAGCAGGCGCCGCCGGCCGCAGCGCGGGCAGGCGCCCTCGCGGCGGAAGCGCGTCACCCGAAGGCGCGGCTCGAATTCGGCGCCGCAATCCAGACAGCGCGCCCGCAGGCACAGCGGCCACTCCCAGGCGATCTCCTGGCCCGGCCGCAAGGCGTTGGAAAGCGGCCCGGAGACCGGCGCCAGAGGCGGCGGCGCGGCGTGAAAGGGGCAGGACTTGTCCAGTGGAATCCGCACTTCTTCCAGCCGAAGCGGCTGATCGAGGCGGAACTCGACGCTGCGAGCCTCCGGTTCGCCTCGTCGAAGCCACTCAAAGCCATAGTGGACCTGCAGCGCGGCCGTAGCGGCGGCCAGAGCCGGCGTGGCGCTCCAGCCTCCAGGCTCCTGTGGAACACGGCAGGGATGCGCAGCGCTGGACCAGGTCTGCAGATACTCGCGCCGCCTGCGCGCGGTCAGCCGGCAGCAGAAGCAGGCCGCCCCGCGCCCCGGAAACCAGGTGACGCGGCCGGCGGCGCCGCCGGTGGTGATCATGCCGCCGTCGCAGACGGGGAGGCCGAGACGCGTGGAGATGCGCGCCACTTCCAGACGGGCCGAGTCCCGGTCGAGTCCGCAGAACAGGAGGCCGCAGGCCTGCAGCCGCTGCCAGCCCACGTCGGCGATCTCCGCCGCAAGCGGTTCCCAGCGAGTTTCCGGAAACCACTCGCGGCCGATTCCGGCGAGGACGTCCGCCTTGGGCTTGCCCACGGCGCCGGGCGCGCGGAAGAACGCGCACTTTGCCTGGTTCGACGGCTCCACCCGGTCGGGATCGATCAGCAGCACCTCCTCCACCGCCAGAAGGCCGAGCTGCCGGAACAGCTCGTTGCCGAGCGCGCCCAGCCCGATGATGGCGGCACGGCCCAACGCCGGCTCCGCATTCATGCGGCGCCTCCGCGGGGCCGCGATGCACAGGCGGAAGCGCAGGGCGGAGCGCGGAAAGACCGGTCTTCTGTTCGCGTCTTCATTAGGATGGCGTTCAGGTGTATCATACGAGAGATCAAGAGGCGCTTCCGCAAGGCATCCGGCGGAGGCAACTGGAGGAGTTTATGGCTGGGTTTCATTGGCGGCGGCCGGGGCTGGCCGTTCTGCTTTCCATTGTTCTCGTCCACTCCCCGTTATGCACGCCTGCAATGCCGGCGCAGGAGGCGAAGGGCGGGCTTCGCATCAGCATCGTGGAAGGGGACGAGGCCATCCTCAACGTACGCCAGCGCGTCAGCCGGGAGGCGATCATTCAGGTGGAGGATGAGAACCGCAAACCGGTGGCGGGCGCGCTGGTGACTCTGACGGCGCCCCGCGACGGAGCGAGCGCCGTGTTCAGCAACGGGTTGAACAACATCACGCTGACCACCGACAGCTCCGGGCGCGTGGTGGTGCGCGGCATCCGCCCGAATTCGGCGCAGGGCAAGTACGCGGTCCGCGTTCTGGCCGTCAAGGAAGGTTTGAGAGGGACGGCGCAGATCCAGATGAGCAACATCGCGGCGGCAGTGGCGGCGGGCGGCATCTCCGCGAAGCTGCTCACGTTCCTGCTCATCGCCGGAGCAGGAGCCGCTGCAGGCGCCATCGCTGCCACGAGGGGCGGCAATGGAGGCGGAGCGGCGGCGCCGGGCGCGGCCGCTTCAACCACCGTTACGCCGGGCACGCCCACCGTCGGGCCGCCCAGGCCCTGAAGCGGGATCCGGAGGAGCCTCATGAGAGCAGCAATTTCCTTTGTCATTCTTGGCGGCGCCTGTCTGGCACAGGTGCCGGGCGTGCCAGGGCTGGGCTGGATTTCCACCGAAGCGCCTGGCCGCTATGAGCGCGTCGTAGGTGTTGGCGGAGCTGCGCAGACGGCGGGCGCCGTCGAACTCGTTCCTGCGAAGCTTCTCGCCGTGCGGCCGTGCAAGCCGGAGGCGGCGATGGTCGACGGAGAGGGCAGGGTCGCATTGCAGCAGTTCGACGCCGGCGGCGATTCCGTCCTCCTCCCGCTGGAAGGGGCGGTGGAGAACCCGTTCCTTCTCAACTGGAGCCCTTCGGGCGATGCGCTGCTGCTGGCCGGCGGCAGCCGCGTGCAGGTGTGGCGGGTGGATGAAAACGGGGCAGCGGCGCTGCTGCGCGAGTTGCCGTTGGCCGTGGAAAGCGCGGCCCTGAGCGACGGCGGCAACCGGCTGCTGGCGCGCATCGAAGGGGTTCTATTTCTCCTGGACGAAGACCAGTCGATGCGGGAATTGAGCCGCGGAGCGGCAGCGTTCACTTTCCTCGCAGGCGGGGGGCGCTTCGCCTGGATCGAGGGCCGGACGTTACGCATCGGCGGGGCGGACGCCGCCGTGGAACCGGTGGAACTGGAGGAGCTCGGCGAGACCGGCGCGAGGCTGCTGGCCAGCGCCGGCAACGGCAAGCTCCTGTCGGCGGAGTCCTCCGCGGGCGGGACTGTGGTCCGGCTCTGGAGCGGCGAGGGACAGTTGGAAGGCGAGTGGCGCTGCCCGGCGGAGGTCGCCGCCATCAACGCCACCGGCGTGGCAGGGGTGCTCCACCTGGCGGCGCGCGACGCCGGACCGGCGTGGATGGCGGACCTTGGCGCGGTGCAGCCCTCGGTCTTCTTCGTGCCGCGTCCGGCGGAGTTCGAACGGCAAGGAGGTGACCAGTGATGCGCGGCTTGTCCTTCGCATGCCTGCTGCTGCTTCTGAGCGCGGTCCCTTTGGCCGCGCAGGCACCAGCACCCGCCATGGACCCGCCCTCGCAGACGTTCGAGGGGTTTGTCAACGATTCGGTGAGCATCGTCTTTCAGGTGATAAATCCGCCTGCCCTCGGCACCCCCGGGCCGTTCGTTCTGAGCGGGCAGGTTCCGCCAGGTCTGACGTTCAATTCCACGACGGGCGTGCTCTCGGGGACCTTGACCGGACCGGGCTTCTATTCATTCACCATTAGCCGTACTTACACGTTCGCCCTATTCACCCCGGCTGCACCCCCCAGCCCGGTCGTCGTGAGCGGAAGTTATACCTTCGCCGTCGACCATCGGCTGGCGCTCCTGACGCCCACGCCTCTGAGCCCGGCGACATCGGGCGTCGCTGTCACTCGCACGATTCAGTCGAACCTGAACGCGTCCTGGTACGTAGCACCTTCCACGCTCCCGGGCAGCATCAGTTTCGTCTTTCCCAGCGGGACCGGAACCACGCTGGCGATGACGGGCACATTCCCCACGGTTTCCGCCCCCACGACGTACACATTCACCGTTTATGCCAGCTACTACCAGTTTCTCGAGCAGGGCGTGGAACGGACATACACGATCACGGTGAATCCGACGCCGTTGATTAGCGCCGCGCTGCCTACAGGATATGTGGGCCAGAGCTACACCGGCACGCTGTCGCCCCAGGGCGGCACGGCGCCGTTCACATACAGCATCAGCAGCGGCGCCGGCGCGCCGCCGCCGGGGCTCAGTCTGAATCCGGCGACTGGCGCGATCACGGGAACCCCCACGACGCAAGGCTTATTCGTATTCGTGGTGCGGATCACAGATGTCAACGGCGCGTTCTCCGAGTCTCAGCTGCGGATCTCGGTGCAGGAGTCTCCGCTCAAGCTGAATCAGACCGCGCTGCCCGAGGGCAGGGTGGGGACAGCCTACTCCGGTTCCTTGACAGCGTCCGGCGGCACGGCGCCTTACACGTTCACGCTTTCGGGCGGAGTTCTGCCTCCCGGCATCACGCTGCTTTCCAGCGGCGCCTTGCAGGGCGTTCCCACGCAGGCGGGGCAGTTTGTCTTCCAGGCTACGGTCACCGACTCGGCGAGAGCCAGCGCGTTCGGGTGGCTGACCCTGACCGTCCTGCCGTCGCCGCTTTCCATCACGACGCTGACGCTGCCGGCGGGTTCGCCCGGCGTGCCGTACGCCGCGCAGCTTGCTGCCGCGGGCGGAGTGACTCCCTACTCTTGGAGCGTTCCGGCGGGCGTTCTCCCGCCCGGCGTCACTTTGGATGCTGCAACGGGTACACTTTCCGGCACGCCTTCCACGGCAGGATCGTTCACGTTCACCGCGCAGGTGCAGGACGCGGCCCAGAATACCGCCACGCGCACCTATACAGTCCGGTTTGGCGAGCCGCTGGTGATCACGACGTCGTCTCTGCCTGAGGCGACCGAGGGACAACCGTATCAGGCAGCGCTCGCCGCGGCAGGAGGCTTCCCGCCCTACGCCTTCTCGCTGGCGGGCGGAAGCCTGCCGCCCGGCATGGCTCTCGCCGCTGACGGAACGATCTCCGGCACGCCCGGCGTTTCGGGCTCGTTCACCTTCACGGCTCATGTGCTCGACAGCGAAGGGCTCACCGCCGACCGTGCGTTCACACTCACCGTATTCCTGCGTCCGGCCATCCTGACCACGGCGCTTCCAGAGGGAAGGGCCGGCGACAGCTATGACGCGTTGCTCGAGGCCGCCGGACGCGCGCCGTTCCAGTGGGGCCTCACCTCCGGCTCGCTGCCGCAGGGGCTGGCGCTGAATGCCGAGACAGGCGCGATCACCGGCACGCCCGCCGAGCACGGTTCCTTCACGATCGAAGTCACGGTAAGCGACGGCAACCAGCCGCCGCTGACGGCCAGCCGCACGTTCACTTTGAACATCGCCCTGCCGCAGCTTCCACCTCTGACGGTGACGCAGCTCCCGGACACGGCCGCACCCGCCAGCCAGCCGTCCTTCGGGCTGCAACTCGGACACAGCTTCCCTGTGGCCCTGAATGGCATGGCGCAACTGGAGTTCACGCCGGAAGACGGTTTGCCCCCGGATCCTGCGGTGCGCTTTGCCAGCGGCGGCAACACGGTGAACTTCTCCATTCCCGCCGGGCAGACCGCCGCGGTTCCCGCCTCGGGTTCGCTGTTCGCCCTGCAGACAGGCACGACGGCGGGAGTCATCACAATCCGCGTGACGCTGCGGCTCGGCAGCACGGTGGTCGAGCCCGATCCGTTTGTGGTCAAGACGATGAGGATCCCCTCCATGGGTCCGCAGATCACCAGGCTCGTGATCGTGCGCAACCTCACGGGTTTCGAGGTGCAAGTGACCGGGTACTCGAACACGCGCGAGGTCACCGGCGCCACGTTCCGATTCACCCCGGCGCCGGGCGCCTCTCTGGGCACGGCGGAGGTGAATGTGCCGGTCTCCTCCGCGTTTCAGACGTGGTTTGCCAGCAGCGAATCGCGGCAATATGGCGGCCAATTCTTGCTGGTCGTTCCATTCACGCTGCAGGGCAACGCCGGCGCGCTGGCTTCGGTGCAAGTGACGATGACGAACAATGCCGGCTCGGGGTCGGCCACGGCGAACTTCTAACGGGCTGTCCTGGAATAACCGATAGCACTGGAAACTCGTCATATAGGCATGGCGAGCACTTCAGTTCTTCACTTGACCCCCG
>DYJN01000049.1 GCA_020723085.1 Arcobacter sp. | reverse complement strand
TCCCTTCTTCCAGGAACAAACACAACCTGCCAGAGCCGCCGCTCCCTCATTCCTCGACAGCTAATTTGGACAAGCCTGCTGGACGTTGAATTCACCGCAGAAAACAAAAAGCCTTTCGGGATTCCTATTGACAGAAGTCCCGGGGGGTATAAAGGAATATGAGGGCGCTTGCGATCTTGATCGGTCTCATGCTCCAGCCCGGGATCGCGCGGGAGGGGGCGAAGGCCGCGGCCTTGCAGCAACCGGAATGCGAGCCCTGCTCGACATTGCCTGCGTGCTCGTACGGGGGGCGGGTTTGTTCACGATGACATGCAACACGATGCGCGTGGGAATGAACTGCTGTGATAAGCCGGGCGTGAGGTCGTTTAGCAGCGGATCCTGCGCCTTGTGGCGGATGTCGTGTTCGTATTATGACGAACAGTCGGGGATATTTGTTTCGGACACCTTTCATTGTTGCGCTTGTGACGACATGTGTACGGAGTGAATCTCAGGGGAGGAGAGAAAGGAGCTCGAAGATGATTCGGCTGGGAACGGCAATGGTGTTGGCAGCGATCGCAGCCGCGCCGGTCTGCGCGGCGGGGCAGGAGAGCCCGGCGCCGCTGAGTGTGGCCCACCGGGTGGAGATGCGTGCCGGGGGGCCGCAGGCGCTGCTGGAATTCCAGAATCGATCGGGGCGCCCGGTGGCGGCCTATGCGGTTCGGCTCGTCAAGCGCGGCGAGAACGGCAAGGCGGTCTCTGTTCGCACTCACGCGGTATCCACCAATGGCTTGGGGGTCAGCCTCGGGCGGCCGAGCTACCAGGATCGGGAGACATGGACGGAAACCCTTGCTCTGCCGGAGGGGCCGCCCGTGGAAGTGCAACTCGACCTCGTCCTGTATGAAGACGGCAGCTTCTGGGGGCCGAACAAGAGCCGGCAGTTGGAGCGGTTTCAGGGGCTGAGGGACGGGGCGCGTCTGGAGCGTGAAGCGGCGCGGCGGAGGTAGGCCTGGCGCCCGCTGCGCCCGGCGGGGAAAGAGCCTCCTTGCGCATCCTCAAGGTCCGGGAGGCTGAGCAGCTATTGTGCGCGGAAGCCGGCCGAGGATCGTGGCGACGTAGTCCTGCGTTTCGCGGAACGGCGGGATGCCGCCATAGATTTCCACGCGGCCGGGACCGGCATTGTAAGCTGCCAGCGTGAGCGCAAGGTCGTCATTGAATCGGTCGAGCAGCAGGCGCAGGTATCGCGCCCCGCCGACGATGTTCTGCTCGGGATCAAAAGGATCTTCCACGCCCAAGGTGGCTGCGGTTTCCGGCATGAGCTGCATCAGCCCCATAGCGCCTGAGCGGCTGACGGCGCAAGGCTGGAAGGCAGACTCCTTGCGGGCAACCGCCTGGAGCAAAGACGTTTGGATCCCGTAAGAGGCCGCGGCGCGGCTGAAAAGCGGCATCAATGCAGATGCGGGCAAGGGGGCGCAGGCGAGAAGAGCTGCGGGCGCAGGCGGCTCTGGCAGAGCGGGGCGTGGCTGCAGGGCAACGGACTGGAGCTGGACGGAGATGCTGGATGAGGCCATTCCATCAGGCGGCGCCGGTTGGCGAGCGGAAGGAGGCGCGCCTTCCGGCAATGGCGACGGTTGTGTGCCCAAAACGGGCGCGGCTGAGATGGATGCGCCCGGCTGGCGGGCGAGCGCTGACCGTTGCCGCTGGACTGAAGCCATTTGAGCAGCCGCAGAGGCTCCTGCTCTCCATGAGTCCGGAGACCGTGCAGGCGAGACATCGCCGGCGGGCGCAGGTCGAGATGCTCTGTGGACGTTACGCGCCGGGAACGCCGCTGCCGGATTTTGAGCCTGCGAAGCGAGCGATTGCCGCTGTCTGAGGATGGACTCGCGCTGAATGGCTGCTGCGAGTTCCTGCGGGGACTGCGCCCTGAGGATGGCAGCCATCACGCACGCTAGCGCCGTGCGCCGCACACTTCATCTATCGGCCGCGGCTGAGGGTTCCGCCATAGACCTGGCTGCCGGAAAGGGGTAGCAGCCGGGGTGGAAGCAGGGCGCCGGAAATACCGGCGGACCGGCTCCAATGGGTGCACGAGGCGGATGCAAGTCTGGCAAATGGAACCGCACCCGCCGGCGTGGACAGAAGGGATGAAGCGAGGCTGCGTCGCCAATGGCCGATATGCAAGTCCGGCGGTGGCTCGACGGGCGGTTGGATCCCTGAAATCCGCACTCCGGGGCGATGAACAGGACACGTCGCTGCCGGGTGTTCGGCCCGGGGGATCAGGCGTTGCCATCCGGGACATTCCTCCATGCCGGCTTCCCGAAGGGGCATCCTGGCCCGGGCGCGGCTCCCCGTACCGAATTTTCAGAAAAACGGGAACGGTTCAGAATGTTCCAGCGAGGAAATTGGCCTTCCTCTCCGCACGGGAAGTTTTCCGGCTTCCGCCAGAATTCCAGGCTGGCCGGCCGTGTTGCGGACGGCACTTCAGTGCCAAGTCACCCGCGTGGGATGCAGCCGCCGCCCAAGGGCGGCGGCGAACACCGTGGGGGTGGGCGGCGGGAACACGGGCGGGGGCGGCGGCGCAGGGCCGTGCAGCCGCGGGAGCGCCCGGTTCCGTTGCGGCTCCGTTCGGGCTGCAGCGCGCTTCGCCGGGTTCGGATGGGCCGCTTATGCGGCGGGTGAGAACAGGGAGTCGAAGAACCGGCGGATGCGGGACTGGAGCTGGCCGAGTTCTTCTTCGAAAGGCTGGGCGGAGAGGTGGGGAGGCAGCCAGCGGCGCAGCAGGGCGTCGAGCAGGCGCGCCTGGCGCGGCGAACGCGGCAGAGTGGCGGGGGCGTGGCCGGAGGTGACGCGCAGGGCGTGGTCGAGTGCGCGGAAGAAGGCCGCCGCATCGAGCAGGAAGCGAGCCTGGGCGGAATCGAGATGGCCCATCTGTTCGAGCACGGCGACGCGCGCGGGCGTGTTCAGCACCTTGAAAAAGAGTCCGGCGCCGCGGAGCCTGAGCCAGGTCAGGGCGAAGTCGATGTCGTACCAGCCGCCGGGGCCGGCCTTCAAGGGCTGTTCGGCGCCGAGTTCCTTTTCGAGCCGCAGGCGCATGGCGCGAAGTTCTTCGCGGGAGCGGGCGTTCTGGCCGTAGCGCCGCCAGTCGATCTGCTGGAGTTCTTCCAGCAGAGCCGTGGCGCGGTCCACGGGGCCGGCGACGGCACGGGCTTTCATCCAGGCGAGGCCTTCCCAGGCTTCGGCCCGGGAGCGGAAATATTCCCGGCAGGAGGTCTCGGTGTGGACGAGCGGGCCGGAGCGGCCTTCCGGCCCAAGGCGCGTGTCGACGCTGAACATCATGCCGTCGCTCGTGTAGGAGCCGAGAATGGAGATGATGGATTCGGCCACGCGCGTCCACTGCGGTTTCTCGCCCGGATGTTCGTCGGGCAGGATGAAGACGAGGTCGGCGTCCGAGCCGAGGTCGAACTCCAGCATGCCGAGGCGGCCGAGCGCAACCACCATGAGTTCGCAGCGCGGGAAGCCTGCCGACGCGGCGGCGATGCGGGCGGCGGCGGCGATGGACGCATCCGCCAGGCGCGAGACCTGCTCGAGCGTTTCGAACACGGGCCGCTGGAGGCAGACGCTTTCGGCCTGGATCCGGAACATTTCCCTCAAGAACTGTTTGCGAAGCCCGGAAGCATCGGCAAGGCGGGCGAAGGATTCCTCCAGCGCGCCGGACCCGGCGGAAAGGGCGAGCGCCTCCAGCAGCTCCGGGCGGCGCGCCAGTTGATCGGCGAAGTGCGGGCTGTGGGCGGCCAGATCGAGCAGGCGGGAAGCCAGCGCGGCGTCGCCCTCAAGGATGTCGAGGTGGCCGGGATGCGAGAGGAGCCGTTCGAGGAAGTGGTCGAAGGCTGCCGCCGAGATGCCGAGAGGCGTGCGGCGGACGGCGGCGGCGAAGCGCGGGCAGCGCTGATCGAGGAAACGGAGAAGGTTGGAATCGCGAGGCAGGTCGAGGCGGTCGGCGCCGGGTTTGGAAGAAGCAGCTTGAGGCGCGGCGGCGAAGGAGGCGGGCGGAAGAGAGGGCTGCTGGGCGGAGAGGATGCGGTCGTAAATGGCGCGGACAGCGGCGAGGTGCTCTTCCAGGCGCTGCCAGAGCTGACCGCCGGAGGGATCGCCTCCGAGCAGGTCGGCGGGCACGCGGCGGGCGACGCGTTCGAGCGTGTCCGGGGAGGCGGGCAGCCAGTGGGTCTGGCGATCCTCTTCCAGTTGCAGGCGGTGTTCGACCGCGCGGAGGAACTGATAGGCGGAGACGAGGCGGGCGCACTCGGCGCCGGAGAGGAGATCCTTGTCGCGCAGGCGCATGAGCGCCTGCAGCGTGGAGGCGTTGCGGAGCCAGAGTTCGCGCCCGCCGTAAAGGCGCTGGAGGCACTGCGTGAGGAACTCGATGTCGCGGATGCCGCCGGGGGCGAGCTTGACGTCGACGCCGGGCGCGCGGCGGCGCGCGAGCAGCTTGCGGTCCAGCTTTTCGCGCGTTTCGGCAATCTGATCGATGGCGCGGAAATCGAGCGAGGTGGAGTAGATGCGCGGCTGAAGGGACTCAAGCAGGGCGGCGGCGGGGCCGGTGTCGCCCGCGGCGGGGCGGGCCTTGATGAGCATCTGGAGTTCCCAGTCGCGGGCGCGGGACTCGTAATAGCGGCGCGCCGAATCGAGCGAGGGGCAGATCACGCCGTGGCGTCCTTCCGGGCGGAGGCGGAGATCGATGCGGTAGATGAGGCCTTCCGGGGTCGCCTGTCCGAGCAGCCGCGTGATTTCGAGGGCGAGGCGGCGGAAAAATTCGGGGGCGGAGACGGGTTCCGGGCCTGTGGTCAAACCTTCGCCGGTGTGGAGGAAGATCAGGTCGATGTCGGAGGAGTAGTTGAGTTCGCGGCCGCCGAGCTTTCCGGCGGCGAGGATGGAGAAGGCCCAGGGGACGGGCGAACCGGCGGGAGGCGGGCCGTGGCGGAGTTCGAGCGCGCGGCGGAGGCGCGCGCAGGCGGCGTCGAGGAGACACTCGGCCAGCAAGGCAAGTTCTTCAGTGATCTCGGCGAGCGCGCCGAAGCCGAGCGTGTCCCGCAACATGATGCGTAAAATCTGTTTTCTGCGGAACGCGGCCAGCCTCACCGGATCGGGCGGCCCCTCCCCGCCGGAAAGCCAGGTCAGCAGTCCGGCATCGAGTTCTTCGCGCAGGGCGAGGCGGTGGAGGGCGCCTGAGGAGAGGATCTCCAGGAGCCAGTCCGGATGCTGCTCGATTTCGCGTGACAGGAAGCGGCTGGCGGAGAAGACGCTGACAAGAGCCTGCATGCCGAATGGCATGTAGAGAACCTGCTGGAACTCAGCGGGACGGGAGGCGGCAAGCGAACGGAGGCGCTCCATGACGAACGGACGGTCCGCGCAGCGGGCGAGCAGCAACGAAAGACCGGGGCGGAACTCCGGCGGGACGACGGCTTCCAGGGCGGCGGGATGCGGGTTCAAGGACGGTTCAGACGGCGCGCTCCGTCAGCTCGATGATATCGCCTGCGCGGATGAGGCCGGGCAACAGGACGCGGGCGTACCAGCCGGCCAGATGCGGCTCGTCCGCAAGGCGCTGCTGAACGGCGCCGGGGCGCTCCGTATTAAGGAAATCGAGCTGCCGGCAGGGCTTGCGGAAGCGGGTGAGTTCGAGCACGGCATCGCCGGCGCGGAGGCGCGTTCCTGCGGCGAGCTGTGCGAAATCGAGGCCGCGCGTGGTGAGATTTTCGCCGAGCACGCCCGGCGCCACGGCGAAGCCTGCGGCGCGCAGCAGTGCGAGCGATTCGGCGGCGATGAGCAGCAAAGCCTGGTCCGGACCGCCGTGGATCTGAGGGTGGTTGTGGGCGTCGCCCTCAAGGCCGAGCCTGCCCGCCATGGCCGAAGGCACGGCAAATTTCGGCAGCCCGCCGGGCGAGACGCAGACGGCTTCGATGATGCCGCGCATGGATCAGATGTCGTAGTAAAGGGCGAACTCGTAAGGATGGGGCCGGAGGCGCACGGCGTCGGCCTCGTTCTTCTGCTTGTAATTGATCCAGGTTTCGATCAGCTCTTCGGTGAAGACATCGCCGCGGAGCAGGAACTCGTGGTCCTGTTCGAGGCACTGGAGGGCTTCGTCGAGCGACGCGGGCATGGCGGGCACGCCGCGGAGTTCTTCGGGCGAGAGGTCGTAGATGTCCTTGTCGAGGGGTTCTCCGGGGTCGATGCGGTTCAGGATGCCGTCGAGGCCGGCCATGAGCATGGCGGCGAAGGCGAGGTAAGGATTGGCCGAGGGATCGGGGGGGCGGAACTCGATGCGGCGCGCCTTGGGATTGGGAGAATACATCGGGATGCGGATGGCGGCGGACCGGTTGCGGCGGGAGTAAGCGAGATTGACCGGGGCTTCATAGCCGGGCACGAGCCGCTTGTACGAGTTGGTGGTGGGAGCGATGATCGCCGAAAGGGCGCGGGCGTGGTGAAGCAGCCCGCCGATGTACCACAGGGCGAGCTGACTGAGGCCGGCGTAGCCGTCGCCAGCGAACAGCGGCCGGCCGTTCTTCCAGAGGCTCTGATGGCAATGCATGCCGCTGCCGTTGTCGCCAAACAGGGGCTTGGGCATAAAGGTGACGGTCTTGCCGCGGCGGTAGGCGACGTTTCGGACCACGTACTTGAACAGCATCATGCCGTCGGCGGCGCGGACGATGGTGTCGTAGCGGATGTCAATTTCGGCCTGCCCGCCGGTGGCGACCTCGTGGTGGTGGCACTCGACTTCGAGCCCCACCGACTGGAGGCACTCCGCCATCTCAGCGCGGAGGTTCTGGTAGTGATCGGTGGGGGGCAGGGGGAAGTAGCCTTCCTTGTAGCGGGGCCGGTAGCCGAGGTTGTTCTGTTCGCGGGCGGAGTTCCAGCGGCCTTCGTCGGCGTCGATGAAATAGAAGCCGCTCTGGGCGTTCTGGTCGAAGCGGATGTTGTCGAAGATGAAGAACTCGGCCTCGGCGCCGAAGAATGCGGCGTCGGCGACGCCGGTGTTGAGCAGGTAAAGCTCGGCTTTGCGGGCGATCCAGCGGGGATCGCGGTCGTAGCGCTGGCGCGTGATGGGATCCTGGATGTCGCCTGCCATGCAGAGAGTCGGCACGTCGAAGAACGGGTCGATGTAGGCGGTGGCCGGATCGGGGATCAGCAGCATGTCGCTCTCGTTGATGGCGGCCCATCCGCGGATGCTGGAGCCGTCGATGCCGAAGCCCTCTTCGAAGCTGGCCTCGGAGAGCTGGCTGATGGGGTAGGAGATGTGGTGGGCGAGTCCCGGAAGGTCGGTGAACCGGATATCGACCTGGCGGACGCCTTTCTGGCGGGCGAAATCGAGGACTTGGCTTGGGGTCATACGCGGCTCCGTCGGGATTCCGTCGGGCGGTAGCTCTGCCTTACGGGGGCAGTGTAACAGAGGGGCCGGGGCCGGGCGAAGGGCGACTCCTGCCGCCGGCGCCCCGCATGACAGACAAGTATCCAAGCCTGAACGAGATGCGGCAGCCGATCAATTCCTCGAACCGCACCCATAAAAAAATGCGATGGGAATTGGCGGCCGCAGGCGTTGCCATGCCCATGGGGGGTGTTCGCATAATTAAAAGTAGCCAAGGCGTCCCGCCTGCTACGGTTCATGCAGGCGGCCGTGGGCAGGCAGCCCCGCCGGCGCACGCTCTCCCCGACGAGAGAAACCCCGACAGACTGCAACGATCAGAACAGGAGCAAGGATGCCGACTTCATTGCGTGAATTCCTGGTGCTCTCCTATTCGGAGCTTGAGGAGCTGAATCTCAAAGCCAAGGAGCAGCGGAAGAACCGGGCGCCTCTGCACGCCGTCCAGGAGGAGCGGCTGAAATACCTGACCGATGAGCGGCGGATCAAGGCCGTGACAGTGCTGTTCAGCGACCTGGAAGGCCGGCTGCACATGCTCGATTACGACAAGAAGTTCCTGGTGAAGAACTGGGACAACCTGACCTTCGACGGCTCGTCGATCCGCGGCTTCACGGCGCAGCGCGAGAGCGACCTGCGGCTGGCCGTGGACTGGCCGTCGTTCTACTGGGCGCCGGCCGACATCTTCGGGCCGGGCAAAGTGCTCGTTTTCGCGCTGGTATGCGACAAGGACGGTTCGCAGTACTCGGCCGATATGCGCGGCGTGCTGAAGTATTACGCGGACAAGCTCTATCAGGAGAAGAAGTACACGCTGAACGCCGCCAACGAGATTGAGGGCTTCCTGTTCAAGGGCGTGGACGCCGAGCGCACCTATCACGAGACGAAAAAGTTCGAGTACGTGAACACCGGCGGTTACTACCATTCGCTGCCGGGCGATCCGCTGCGCGAGTTCATCGATGCGACGGCCGAAGCGCAGCGGGCGATGGGATTCGAGAACGAGAAGGACCACCCGGAGGTGGCGCCATCGCAGTTCGAGATCAACTACTCTTACGCCGATGTGGTTTCAGCGGGGGACCAGATTCAGCTATACAAGCTGATCTGCCGGCAGATCGCGACAAAGATGGGGCTGACGGCGTGCTTCTTGCCGAAGCCGGTTGTGGGCGTCAACGGCAGCGGGATGCACACGAACGTCTCCGTCAGCCAGAACGGGACGAACCTGTTCTGGGACGAGAACGGTGAAGAGCAGTTGAGCGCGTTCGGCTGGCAGTTTGTGGACCGCATTCTGACGCACGGCAACGACATCTGCCTTCTCCTGAATGCCAGCGTGAACGCTTACCGGCGGCTGGATCCGCACTTCGAAGCGCCGAACCAGATCAAGGCGTCAGCGGTGGACCGCGGCTCGATGGTGCGCATTCCGATCGGCAACGCGCGCAGCATGCGGGTGGAAGTGCGCTCCGTGGGGCCTGACGCGAACCCTTACATGGCGCTGTATTCGCTGTTCCGCACCGGACTGGAAGGCGAGATTTCGACCATGGAGAACCTGCGGCAGGCGGAGCGGTATCTGCCCGACAACATCTACGACGCGATCGAGAATTTCCGCAAGTCCGCCTGGACCGACAAGCTGCTGGGCGAGGACGTCAAGAGACGGTACGCGGATCTGAAGCAGGCGAGCGCGGACCGCTGCCCGCGGCTTCTGGGAACTTTTGTGAAGACTTCCGAGGTGCAATACCACCACGAGGTGTACAACCAGTATCTGTGGAGCCTGTTCTAAAGCGGGCCCGTTCTGAAACCGCTGGCAGCCGCCCCGCCCCCGGGGCGGCTGTTTGCGTTTCAGGGAATCTCCTGGCCTGCGGGCGGAGGCGGGGGCTCGGCTGCGCCGGAGAGATGGCGGTAGAAGCCGAGATCGGCGCCGGTCATGGCCTTGGTGGCGGCGATGATCTGGCCGGTGTGGCCGGAGAAGTGTTCGACGACATGGTAGATGGCTTCGAGCACCGTGACGCTGTAGTTCTGGGGATGGATGGTTTCCAGCAGGCGATGCGGAGGGAGCGCTTCCAGTTGCCCGCAGGCGCGGCGCACGGTGTCGTCGAGGCGCGCGAGCAGTTCGGCTTTCGCCACGCCGCCGCGGGCGGCGAACTCGTCGTCCCGGCGGCGGACATCGGGCTCGCCGCCGATGCCGTGCAGAATCCATTGGCGGACGTTGCCCGCCAGATGCAGGCAGAGGTTGCCGATCGAGTTGGAAGACTCTGACGCCCGGCGCCACACCTGCTCCTCTCCGAGGTGATCGAGGCAGGCGTGGATGCGAGCCAGATATTGCCGCAACTTGGCGACGGAGAACTCGAGAAAGACGTTTTCAGCGGTGACCATGGGCGTCTGGCCCCATGGTCGCGCCGCGGCACCCTAGAGGACATCTTCGCTCCAGTTTTCGAGGATGGATTTGACCTTCTGGCAGAACTGATCGGCAAGCGCGCCGTCGATGAGGCGGTGGTCGAAGGTGAGCGCCAGATGAGCCATGTGGCGGATGGCGATGGCGTCCCCTTCAACGACCACCGGCATCTTCTCGAGCGCGCCGACGCCGAGGATGGCCACCTGCGGCTGGTTGATGACCGGAGTGGCGAACAGCGAGCCGAAGCTGCCGAAGTTGGTGATGGAGAACGTGCCGCCCTGAACCTCCTGGGGCTTGAGCTGCCTGGAGCGGGCTCGGGCGGCGAGATCCACGATGGCGCGCTGAAGTCCGACGATGTTCTTCTCATCGGCGTTCTGGATGACGGGCACGATGAGGCCGTTATCCAGGGCGACGGCAATGCCGATGTTGATCTCGTTGTAATAGAGGACGTTCGTGCCTTCGATGGAGGAGTTGAAGATGGGGAAGGCGCGGAGCGCTTCGGCGGTAGCGCGGATGATGAAGGGCAGGTAGGTGAGCGAGAAGCCGTACCGCTGCTGGAAATCGGCCTTGATGCGCTCGCGGAGCTTCACGATGCGGGTCATGTCGACGCGGTGGACGGTGGTGACATGGGCCGAGGCGTGCTTGGAATGGATCATGTGCTCGGCGATCTTCTGGCGCATGATCGACATGGGCTCGATGCGGACCTTGGCCGGCTCGACGCGCGGCAGCGGAGCAGGCGCCGGAGCTGCGGCGGCAGAGGGCGCAACAACGGCGGAGGGTGCGGGTGCGGCGGCGACGGGCGCAGCCGGCGCCTGGCGGGCGGCGAGATACGATTCCAGATCCTGCTTCGTGATGCGGCCGCCCGCGCCGGCGCCCTTCACTTCGCGCAGGTCGATATTGTGCTCGCGCGCCATTTTCCGGACGAGCGGGGAGATCGGGCCGAGAGCTTCTTCGGCTTCAGCGGCTGCCGGAGCGGGCGCGGGCGGAGGAGGGGCAGCAGGAGCCGCGGCTGCGACTGCAGCAGCAGGCGCGGGAGGTTCAGCGGAAACGGCCGGGGGCGGCGCCGGCGCCGGGGCGGCGGCTTCGCCTTCGGCGGCGATGCGCGCGACCACGCTGTTGATGGCGACGGTGGCGCCTTCCTGCACGAGGATCTCGCTCAAGACTCCGGCCGCGGGGGAAGGAATCTCGGTGTCGACCTTGTCAGTGGAGATTTCGAACAGCGGCTCGTCGCGCTCGACGCGGTCGCCGACCTTCTTCAGCCACTTGGTCAGAGTGCCTTCGACGATGCTTTCGCCCATCTGCGGCATGACAACATCAGCCATGGTTTGGTTCTCCTCGTTGCGATCTTGTTCACTTCAGGCGCCGGCGATGGCAGGCGCCGGGTCGTATTGAAAAACTTCTGCGAACTCCTCTATCAGCGCCCGGTGGACCTGGCTGCGGTCCGGGCGCGCGCCAAGAGACTCCATCGAGGCCACGGGCCTGGGAAGGCCGCATGGGACGATGTACTGGTAGTATTTCAGATCCGTGGTCCAGTTCAAGGCGAAGCCGTGGGTGGTGACCCAGCGGGAGATGTGGACGCCGATGGCGCAGATCTTGCCGGCGGAGGTCCAGACGCCGGTGGCGCCGGGTTCGCGCCAGGATTCGATGCCGAAGCGGCCAAGCGCACGGATCACGGTCTCCTCGATGCCGCGCACATATGCGACGACGTCGCGTTTCCAGTCCCGCAGGTCGAGGATCGGGTATCCGACGATCTGTCCGGGTCCGTGGTAAGTAATGTCGCCGCCGCGGTCGATTTCAAAGTATTCGATGCCGAGTTCGGCCAGGCGGCTGCGGCTGACCAGCAGATGCTCCTGTTTGCCATTGCGGCCGATGGTGAGTACGTGGGGGTGCTCCAGCAGCAGCAGGTGGTCAGGAATCCCGCCCGCCTTGCGGCGGCTCTCGAGATCCTTCTGCAACTGCCACGCTTCGCCGTAAGGCACGCGGCCCAGTTCGCGGACGACCAGGTTACGCATTGATGGCCAGGCCGTAAACGCTGTTGAACGCCTCGCCCACCGCCTCACAGAGCGTCGGATGGGCGTGAATGGTGGACATCATCGTCTCGACGGTGGCTTCGGCTTCCATGGCGGCGACCGCCTCGGCGATCAACTCGTAGCCGTGCGGTCCGATGATGTGGACGCCGAGGATCTCGCCGTAGCGGGCGTCAGCGACAACCTTGACAAAGCCTCCGTGGCTGCCGAGGATCGACGCCTTGGAGTTCCCCGCGAAGGGGAACTTGCCGGTCTTGACGTCGTAGCCCTGTTCGCGCGCCTGCTTCTCGGTGAGCCCGACGCTGCCGATGCCTGGCTCGGTGTAGGTGGCGCCGGGGATGCGGTTTTTGTTCACGGGGCGCGTGTTCTTGCCGGCGATGTGGCCCACGGCGACGAGACCTTCCATGGTTGCGACGTGGGCCAGTTGCGGCGTGCCGGCGACGATGTCGCCGATGGCGTACAGACCGGGTTCGGCGGTGCGCTGATAGCCATCGACCTTCACGAAGCCGCGGTCGAGCCCGGCGCGGGTGTTGTTGAGCCCGGCGTTCTCCGTGTTCGGCTTGCGTCCGACGGCGACCAGCAGCATCTCGGCTTCATACCTCTGCACCTTGCCGCCGGCGAGCTGCACTTCGATGCGCGCGCCGCTGCCAGTGCGCTCCACGTTCAGCACCGTGGCGCCGGTCTCGCAGGCGATGCCCTGCTTCCTGAACTGGCGCTCGAGTTCCTTGCTCACCTCTTCGTCTTCCACGGGCACCAGCCGCGGCAGCATCTCAAAGATCGAGACCTCGCTGCCGAAGCGTCTGAAGATGGAGGCGAACTCGACGCCCACGGCGCCCGCGCCGATGACGATCAGGCTTTTCGGAATCTCGGTGCGGGAGAGGATCTCGACGTTGGTGACGATGGCCTTCTGGTCCGGCTCAAGCCCCGGGAGCATGCGCGCCTCGCTGCCCGTGGCGAGGATGATGTTGTCCGCTTCCAGCGTGCGCGATTCGTTGCCCGCGAGTACTTCGACGCGTCCCCGTCCGAGGAGCCGCCCGTAGCCGCGGATGACCTCCACCCGGTTCTTCTTCATCAGGAACTCGATGCCCTTCGCATGGGTTGTGACGATCTTCGACTTCCGCTCGAGCACCTTCGGGTAGTCCAGGCGCGGGTTCTCGCAGGCGATGCCCTGCGCCGCCGGGTTGCGGAAGTAGTCCCAGACTTCCGCCGTGTGCAGCAGCGCCTTGGTAGGGACGCAGCCGACGTGCAGGCAGGTGCCGCCCAGATAGGGATCTTTCTCGATGAGGGCGGTCTTCAGCCCGTACTGACCGGCACGAATGGCGGCCGAATAGCCACCGGGACCGCTGCCGATGACGATGAGGTCGTAAGCCATCCTTTTCAGTGTAACATCCGGCATTTTCGAACATAATGAAACCAAATGACATACCTCACCGCTGCTGTGCTCCTCATGGCGCTGTCCGCGCCTGGGCAGGCGCCGAAGGCGCGCCCCCAACCGAAGAAGCCGGCGGCGGCGAAGCAGACGGCGGCGCGAGACGAAACCTACGTTCTGCAGTCTCTGAAGGCGGCGGGACTGAAGCACTACACGGCGCAACAGGTTCTGCCTCTGCTGGGGCTGCGCGTGGGACAGCGGGTGCGGACGGCGGACATCGAGAAAGCCCGCGACCGGCTGCTGGCGACGGGCTGTTTCGAGGGGGTGGGGTGGAAGTATGAACTGACGCCGCAGCAAGCCATGGAGATCACGTTCCAAGTGACCGAGCCGCAACAGTTCCTGCCGTGGATGCTGGACCGGGTTCCGGTGACACGGCAGGAATTCGAGGCGCGCGTGCGGCGGGAGTTCCCGCTGATGGGCGAGACGCTGCCGCCCTCGGGGCTGCTGCTGGAGCGGCTGGCGCAACAACTGGAAAAGGCGGCGGCGGAGAAGGGCGTGAAGGAGCCGATGGCGGGGCGGGTGACGCTGGTGGGGAAGGATCAGCTGACGATCGTGTTCGGACCGAAGGCGCCGCCGCCGATTATCGCCGACGTGCGGTTTGTGAACACGAAAGCCCTGCGCGCCGATTATCTGCGGAAAGCGATGGTGCAATTAGCGGCGGGAACGCCATTTTTCGAGCCGAATTTCCGGTTTTTGTTGGAGAATCAGATCCGGCCGATTTACGATTCCGTGGGGATGCTGAAGGCATCGTGGAAGAGGATCACGGCGGCGCCCGCGCCGGGCGTGTTCGGCGTCGTGGTGACGGTGGAGGTGGACGAAGGACCGGTGTTCCGGCTCGAGAAGATCCATGTGCGCGGGACGCCGTTTTCGGAGGAGGAGATTCAGGAGATCGGCCAGTTCAAAGCCGGCGGAACGGCGGGGATGTCAGAGATCGGCAAGGGGGTCCTGCGCGTGCTCGACCGGCTGAAGGAGAAGGGGCACATGAAGGCGTCCTACAAGGCGGCACGGCGTCTTTGGGAGGACCGGCAGGCGGTGGAGCTGTTCGTCGATGTGGATCCGGGACCCGTGTACACGATGGGGCGGCTGCGGATCCAGGGGCTGGATCTGGAGTCGGAGCCGGTGATCCGGAAATTATGGGCGATCAAGCCGGGCGAGCCGTACCGGGGCGGCTACGCGGCTGCCTTCGTGCAACGGGTCCGGGAGATGGACCTGTTCGATTTCCTCAGCGAGATCAAGCAGGAGGAAAGGGTGGACGAGAAGAGCAGGAGCGTGGACGTGCTGCTTGTGTTCGTCGGCGAGAAGCCCAAGCCCGCGCCGAAGCGCCCGTTCTGAACCGCATGCAGGGGCCTGCCGCTGTCAGGAAGCGGCCTTCGGCGGACGGAGGAGAACCAGGAAGGAGGCGGCTTCGAAGCCCACTGCCGCCGCAGCCAGCGCCATGAGGGACCGGTCATAGAGCAGTCCCAGCAGCGCGCTGCCGAGAAACCACGCGGTTCCGAAGACCGCATGGAAGATTCCGAACGCAGTGGCGCGCCGCTCCGGCGGAGAGAGTCTGGACACCGCGGCGCGGAGCACGGACTCCTGAGCGCCCATGGCCACGCCCCAGAGCACGGCTGCGGCCCAAACGCCTGCCGGGCTTCCATAAAACGCCAGCGGAGCAGCCAGTCCGGCAAACAGAGGCGTGATGGCGGCGACGCGCGGACCGAACCGGTCGAACGCCCGGCCCAGGGCCAGAGCCGCCAGCGCATCGATGCCCATCGCGACGGCATACAACACGGGGATCCAGGCGTCCGTCAGCAGCCGCGTCTTTTCCAAATGGAAGGCGATGAGCGGGAAATCCGCGAACCCCGCGGCGCAGAGCGCGGCTCCTGCGACGAGCATCCAGAACGCTTCCTTCTGTCCGGCTGCCGCCAGCGGAGCGAAGCGCGGCTCGAGATCCTGCGGACGCGGAAACGTGCTCCTCGCCAGAATCAGCACTGCCAGCGCCATCAGCGCCGGGATGAGCAGCACGGCGAAGCTCTCCCGGTAGCCGCCTTTCCAATGCAGGATCGCAGCGGCAATGAGCGGGCCGAGAATCGCGCCAGTCTGATCCATCGCCTCGTGAAGGCCGAAGGCCCACCCCGCGCCGACACTGCGCGTGGCGAACGACAGCATGGCGTCGCGCGGCGGATTGCGCAGCGCCTTGCCCATCCGTTCCAGCATCAGCAGCGCCGCCGCGGTCTCCCACCTGCCTGCCAGCGCCAGCGCCGGCACGGCCAGCAGGTTGATGGCGTAACCGGTGATCGTCAGCGTCCAGTAGCGGCGCGTGCGGTCCGTGATCCAGCCGGACGCCAACCGCAGGGCGTAGCCGGCGAACTCGCCGAAGCCCGCCACGAGCCCCACGACAGCTCCGCTCGAGCCCAGCAGCGCGAGGAACGGTCCGGAGATGCTCCGGGCGCCTTCATAGGTCATGTCGGCGAACAGGCTTACCAGCCCGAGGAGCACGATGAAACGCAGCGCGGTGCGGCGCGGTTCGCCCGCCGCTCCGGACAGATCGCTCATTCCTGCAGGATAGCCCTCCGCGGGCCGCCGGAAGGATGCGAAAATGGCGGAAGCCTGCGGGCGCACGCCCGCAGGCAGAAGCCGATGAGACTGCGACCTTCCCTTGACTGGCTGCTGGTGTTCGTGCCGGTGACCGCGGCGCTGGAGTGGCTTGCGCCGGACGCGCACGGCTGGATCTTCGCCTCGGCGTGCCTGGCGATTCTGCCGCTGGCCGGCTGGCTGGGTCATGCCACCGAGCATCTGGCGGCGCACACGGGCGAAGGCATCGGCGGGCTGCTGAACGCGACCTTCGGCAACGCGGCGGAGTTGATCATCGCCATCGCCGCCTTGCAGCGCGGGCTGCATGACGTGGTGAAGGCTTCGCTCACCGGATCGATCATCGGCAACATCCTGCTGGTTGCCGGGGCGGCCATGCTCGTGGGAGGGCTGCGCCGTCCGACACAAGCGTTCCAGGCTCTGGCGGCGCGCGCGCAGGCGACGCTGCTGATCCTTTCGGCTATCGCGCTAGTGGTGCCCGCGGTGTTCCATCACGTGGCGCGCGCCTCGCGCGAGGTAGAGAACGACCTCAGCCTGGAGATTTCGCTGGTGCTGCTGGCGGTCTACGCCGCCCATCTCGTGTTCTCGCTGGTAACGCACAGGAGTTTCTTCAGCGGGTTGCCGTCGAGCAGCGAAGCGGAAGCGCCGGAGACGCACGCTCCCTGGAGCCGCGGGCGGAGCATCGCCGTGCTCGCCGCCGCCACGGCTTTGATCGCCTGGATGAGCGAGATTCTCGTGGGCAGCGTGGAGCAGGCGGCGCACGCCTGGGGCATGTCGCAGGTCTTCGTCGGCGTGATTGTCGTGGCGGTGATCGGCAACGCCGCCGAGCACTCTTCCGCCATCCTGATGGCGTGGAAGAACCGCATGGATCTGAGCCTGTCCATCGCCGTCGGATCGAGCATTCAGGTGGCGCTGTTCGTGGCGCCGCTGCTTGTGCTGCTGAGCTATGGCGTGGGTCCCGGGCCGATGGATCTGGTCTTCACGCCCGCGGAAGTGCTGGCGGTGGTGGTGACGGCGGTGATCGCCGCGCAGATCGCCTCCGACGGCGAATCCAACTGGATGGAGGGCGCCATGCTGCTGGCCGTGTATCTGATGCTCGGCATGGCGTTCTACTTCCTGCCGGACGCCGCCCCGGGCGCCGGCGGCCACTGAGCGCCGGGGCCCTTTGCCGCAACGGCAGTCAATGACAGAATGTCATCGAAGCCGGGTCTGTGCAGACCCGCGCCGGGGAGGTTCCCATGTTGCGGCGAGCCGGACTGCTCGTGACGCTTGGACTCGCAGGTCTTCCGGTGGCGCTGTCGCCGCAGCCGCCGGGCGGAGCGGAGGGCGCATCATCCAACCTTTCGCCGGATGACCGCGCGGAAGCGCTGCTGGCCCGGATGAGCCTCGATGAGAAGCTGCAACTGCTGCACGGCGCGCTGACGGAGTACAATCCCGGTCCTCTGGGCACAGCGGGCTACATCCCGGGCATCGCCCGGCTGGGCGTTCCGGCGCTGCATTTCGCGGACGGAAGCGTGGGCGCGGGCAACCAGGTGGGTCAGGCCACTGCGCTGCCATCCTCCATTGCCAGCGCCGCCACATGGGATCCCGCCCTCGCTTACGACTACGGCTGGGTGATCGGCCACCAGTTGCGCGCATATGGGATCAATGCGAATCTGGGCGGCAACGTGAACCTCGCGGGCCGCGAGCCCCGCTGCGGGCGCACCTTCGAGATGAAGGGCGAGGACCCGCTGCTTGCCGGGCGCATCACGGCTGCTCATGTGCGCGCCATCCAGGACCAGGGGGTCATCGGCTGCCTCAAACATTTCGCCCTGAATGATCAGGAGACAGGACGGTTCACCGCCGACGTGCGCATCAGCGAGCGCGGCGCCCGTGAGAGCGACCTGCTGGCCTTCGAGATTGCGCTGCGCGAATCGGACGCGCAGTCGGTGATGTGCTCTTACAATCTGGTGGGCGGCGTATACGCCTGCGAGAATTCCTGGCTGCTGAATGAGGTGCTGAAGGGGGAGTGGGGCTTCCGCGGCTTCGTCATGTCGGACTGGTACGCCACGCACAGTTCGGTAAAGGCGGCTCTGGCGGGTCTCGATCAGGAGCAGCCGGGCGGTTCCTTCTTTGGCGGACAGCGGGACCGCAGCCTGAAGGACGCCGTGCTGGACGGCTCGCTCCCGGAGGCACGGCTGAACGACATGGCGCGGCGCGTGCTGCGGGCCCTCTTCGCCGTCGGCCTCTTTGAACAGGCGGGAGTCCGCGCCCCGCTGGATCTCGCGAAGAGCGAGGCCATCGCGCAGCGGGTCGCCGAAGAGGGAAGCGTGCTGCTGGTGAACCATGGCCTTCTTCCGCTCGATGCCGGGAGCCTGCGGTCCATTGCCATGATCGGCGGTCATGCCGACGCCGCAGTGCTCACCGGGGGCGGTTCGGCGCAGGTGATTCCCACCGGCGGCCCCGCGCTGTGGTTCTCCGCGCCGTGTCCGCCGTGTTGGGGCGCCATTGTGTGGGCGCCATCTTCACCTCTCAGGGCGATCCGCGCGTTGGCGCCGGGCGCCGGCGTGCAGTTCCACACCGGGGAGGACACCCGCGCCGCCGCAGCGCTCGCACGCCGTTCCGATGTCGCCATCGTGTTCGCCGCAGAGTGGCAGAGCGAAGGAATGGACCTGCCCTCGCTTACCTTGAGCGGGCAGCAGGACGACCTGATCCACGCCGTGATCGACGCCAATCCCCGTACCGTCGTCGTGCTGGAGAGCGGCGGCGCGCAACTGATGTCATGGACCTCGGGCGCAGGGCCGGCGCTGGCGGCGCGCGAGCGGCGCAAGAACCCGAATGCGCCCTGGGTCCACGGGGCTGCGGCGGTCCTGGCCGCGTGGTATCCCGGGCAGCGCGGAGCGGAGGCGATCGCCAACATCCTCTTCGGCGCCGTCAACCCCAGCGGGAAGCTGCCGCTGACGGTCCCGTTGTCGGAAAGCGACCTGCCGCATCCCGTCATCGCCGCGCCGCCGCCCGGTTCGCAGGAGCCGTTCCCCGTCCATTACCACGAGGGGTTCCTCGCCGGATACAAGTGGTTTGACTCACGCGGCATCGAACCCCTGTTCCCGTTCGGCTACGGGCTGTCGTACACGGTCTTTGAGTTCTCCGGGCTGCAATTGCAGTGGCTGGACGCGGCGCCGGCGCGCCGCCGCCTTGCCGTCTCTTTTGAGGTGGCGAACACCGGTCCGCGGGCGGGCGCGGAGGTCGCGCAGGTCTATCTCGGCCTGCCTCCGGAAGCCGGCGAGCCGCCGAAACGCCTCGCCGGCTGGGAGAAGATCCGCCTGCAGCCGGGTGAGCGCCGGCGCGTGACGATCGAGATCGACGAGCGGGATGCCTCGCACCCGTTCTCCGTCTGGAGCGAGGCTCGCAGGCAGTGGGTTACCCCGCCCGGCGAGTACACGGTCTTCGCGGGGAACCACTCCGGCAAACGGGGGCTGAAGCTGTCCGCGCGGTTCCGGCTGGAATGAGACGCGGCCAATCCGTCCTCGCGCGGTCCGGTAGCGGAAGCAGGGCTCCGCGCCGCGGGCAGCATCAGGGGCGCGCGTGACGCGGAGATGCCGTCATTGCCGGATGGAGAAGCCCGCCGCTTCCAGCGCGGCGATGATCCGCCCGCGCACGCCGGCAACTTCTTCGTTCGTCAGAGTATGGTCGGGAGCCGCCAGTGTGACGCGGTAGGTCAGGCTCTGGCGGTCTTCGGGCAGCGGCTTGCCCTGATACGAGTAAAGATACTGCACGCGCTCGCAGAGCGCGCCGGCGGCGTCGCGGATGCGGGCGGCGAGTTCGGCGCAGTGCACGCGCAAGCCCGCCACCACCGAGAGGTCGAATTCGCTCGCCGGGAAGCGGCGGAGCGGGGAGTACTTTCTCGGGACCGGGCCGAGCGCGAACATTTCCGCGAGATTCAGGTCGAGGATCGCCGCGCGGCCCTGTTCGACAAGACGCGGATGCAATTCGAACAGGCGCCCCAGGGTCTTTCCGCGCCAGAGGATTTCGCCCGCGCGCGCGGGGTGTTCGTAAGGGCGCGCCGCGGCGGGCCGGGTTTCGCAGCCGGGCATGAGGCACTCGGCCAGGCGTTTCAGTTCGAACAGCGCCTCGCGCCCGCCGCCGCGGCCATAGACGGCCGCCATGAAGTGCGGCACTTCGAGCGGAAGCTGCCCACCCTCGCGCTTGTGGATCTCGTTGCCGATCTCGAAGAGGCGGAAGGCTCCATAAAAACGCGCATTATCAGAAATGTTTTTATGGACGCCGGGCAGAAGGCTCTTGCGCAGCAGCGTCTGCTCGCTGGAGATGGGATTGGCGACGCGGAGGTGCTCTTCGGGGGCGAAGCCGAACCGGGCGGCCATCTCCTCGCTGATGAACGAGTAGTTGGAGACCTCGGTGAAGCCCTGCGCGGCGGCCATCTCCCGCACCGAGTGGTGGAACAGGCGCTCCTCGTTGATCCACGGGCGGCGGACGGGCATCAGCGGCGCGGCGGGCGGCACGGTGTCATATCCGACCATGCGCCCGATCTCCTCGAGCAGATCCTCGCGGATCGAGATGTCTTTGGTGGCGCGCCAGGACGGGACGCTGACGCGGAACACCTGCGGGCGAGGCTCTTCGACGCCGAACGAGAGCGATTCGAGAATCCGCCGCACCTCGTCCCTGCCGATGGGGCGTCCGAGGCGGCGTTCCAGCCACTCCATCTCCAGTTCGACCGGATCCGGCGGCGGCGCCTTGCGCCAGGAGTCCACCAGCCCGCCGGCGAGACGGATGCCGGGCGAGACGAGGCGGAACAGTTCGACGGCGCGCGCCAGGGCGCGTACTGTGTTCACAGGGTCCTGCGCCTTCTCGAAGCGCATGGAGGCGTCCGTGCGCAGCTTGAGGGCGGCGGACGTGCGGCGGATGCAGGCGGGTTCGAAGTTGGCGCTTTCGAGCACGATCCTCGTGGTCGACTCGCGGATGGCGGAACCCGCGCCGCCGATGACGCCCGCCAGCGCCACGGCGCCGCGCCCGTCGGCGATGACGAGATTGGACGGGGACAGGCGGTAGCTTTCGCCGTTGAGCGCGTCGAACGCCTCGCCGTCCTCAGCCCGGCGCACAATGATGGTGTCGCCATGCAGGAGGTCGGCGTCAAAGGCGTGCATGGGCTCGGCCAGTTCGGCCATGACGTAGTTGGTGACGTCGACGATGTTGGAAATCGGATTCAGCCCGAGCGCTTCGAGCCGCGCCTGAAGCCATAGCGGAGACGGCTGCACGGTGACGTTTTCGAAGACGAGCGCGGAGTAGCGGGGGCAGAGGCCGAAGTCGCGGATGTCGACGCGCCAGGCGGGCGCGCCCGCGGGAATCAGGTCTTCGCGCACGGGGTCGGCGATTTTCCGGGCGGTGATCGCCGCCACTTCCCGGGCCATGCCGAGATGGCCCCAGAGGTCCGGACGGTGCGTCAGGCTTTTGTTGTCGACTTCGATGATGTGGTCCACCGGGCAGCCGGGGATGGGCGCGCCGGGTTCGGCGCCGTCCAGTTCGAGGATGCCCGCGCTGTCACGGTTGAGGCCGAGCTCGGCGCCGGAGGCGAGCATGCCCTGGCTTTCCACGCCCTGAATCACAACCGCGCGGATATGTTTTCCGCCGGCGATGGTGACGCCGGGCGGCACGAAGGCGGTGACGAGGCCAGGGCGGCAGTTGGGCGCGCCGCAGACAACGGCCCGCGCGCCGTATTCCGGGCCGGCGTCGACGATGGCCTTGACGTTATGCGAGCCCTCCATCGGCTCTGCGGAGATCACGCGCGCGGCCACCACGGCTTCGAGCCAGGGGGCGAAGGGCTCCACGCCCTCGCACTCGGCGGTCTTCATCGTGATGAGGCGCGCGAGATCGCGCGGACTCAGGTCAAGGCCGGGCACAAGCTCGCGCAGCCAGTTGCAGGAGAACTTCACCGCGGGTCACCTCTAGAACTGCTGGAGAAATCGCAAGTCGCCGGACTGCAGCAGCCGGATGTCGTCGATCGCATAACGCATCATCACCAGCCGCGTCAGTCCAAGCCCGAAGGCGAAACCGTTCCACTCGAGCGGATCGATGCGGCCCGCGCGCAGGACGTTGGGATGCACGAGGCCGCAGGGCAGCAGCTCCACCCAGCCGCTCTGCTTGCAAACCGGGCAGCCCGCGCCGCCGCACAGCAGGCACTGAATGTCGAGTTCGAAGCCGGGTTCGACAAACGGGAAGAAGCCGGGGCGCAGGCGCACCGTGACTTCCCGGCGGAAGATCGCCTCGAGCAGCGTCTTCATGAAGTACAGCATGTGGCCGATGCTGACGTCGCGGTCGATCATCATGCCTTCGAGCTGGTAAAAGGTGTGCTCGTGGCTGGCGTCGACCTCCTCGTTGCGAAAGACGCGCCCGGGGGCGATGATGCGCAGCGGCGCGCCGAACCGCTCCATGGCGCGCACCTGCACGGGCGAGGTGTGGGTGCGCAGCAGGTGGCCGTCCTCCAGCCAGAACGTGTCCTGCGCGTCCCGCGCCGGGTGCGCGGGCGGAATGTTCAGCGCGTCGAAGTTGTGCCACTCGGTCTCGACTTCGGGCCCGTCGACGACCGCGAAGCCGAGGCTCGTGAAGAGCTCTTCCAGCTCTTTCTGGATCTGCGTCAGCGGGTGGAGAGAGCCGGGTCTTGCTCCCGGCGCGGGCAACGTGATGTCGAGCCACTCCGCGTCCAGCCGCGCGCGCAGCGCCTGTTCCTCAAACCAGGCCTGCTTCTTCCCGAACCTCTCCTCGAGGAGCTGCTTGACCGAGTTCAGCAGCCTGCCGGTGCGCGCGCGCTCGTCCGGGGACAGCTTGCCGAGATCCTTGCCGATCTGCGCCAGCGCTCCTTTGCGTCCGAGGAATTCGACGCGCGCCTGTTCGAGCGCCGCCGCGTCCGCAGCCGTCTCGATGGCGGACAGGGCGCGCGCTTCGATGTCGGATAGCGTGGAATCCAGCATTTGCGTGAACCTACCAGTCTAGCAGGGAGCGCCCGGGCAGCCCTGCGCTGCCGTCATTCGTCGGCGGGGATTTCGAAGCGGATGATGTCGCGGCGGAAGCCGCCCGTCTTCCACGCCCCGTAGGCGACGCCGAAGGCGAGCCAGGCGAAGCCGGCGATCTTGGCGATCCAGCTCAGGCTGAGCCAGAGGTAGAGGCACACCAGGAAGCCTGCGGCAGGAGCCACGAGATGGCTCCAGTGGCGGTCGCGCCCGCGGAGGTAGTAGTGGACAAGGCTCGAGACGTTGACGCCCATGAAGCCGATGAGCGCGCCGAAGTTGAGCAGCTCGGCGCCGGTCTGATAGGAGATGGCGAACGCACCGAGCAGCGCCAGCGAACCCATCAGCAGGATGTTGCGGCTCGGCACTCGGGTCCTGGGGTGCAGATAGCCGAAGAAGCCTCGCGGGATGGCGTTGTCGCGGCCCATCCCATAGAGCAGCCGCGCGCCGGCCAGCAGCGCCCCTGAGGCGGACCCGACGGTGGCTACAACAAGAGTCCATGAGAGTGTTTGAAACAGGATCTCGCCTCCCGCGCGGCGCGCGACGGCGAGGTAAGCGGTGTCCGGGTCGGGGTAAGGCTCGGCGGCGGGCCAGACCAGCTGGGCGGCGTAGACTTCGACAGCCGACAGCACGCCGATGATGAAGCAGGTGGCCACCATGGCGCGCAGCACGTTCCGGCGCGGATCTTTCACTTCCTCGGAGAGCGTGGCGAGACCGTCGTAGCCGATGTAGGTGAGTACGGCGATGGAGGCGCCATTCGAAAGAGACCACCAGGAGAACCGCCCGGGATCGTAGAAAGGCGTGAGGAACCGCTGGGCGTCGAGTTCCGGCAGGTGCATGAGATAGCGGGCGCAGGCGCCGAGAGTCCACAGGATGATCACGCCCATGACGGCGGTGAGGACTTCGTTAGTGCGCGCCGTGGCGGTGATGCGGCGCAAGTTCAGCACGGTGAACAGAAATGCGAAGGCAAAGGCCCAGAGCCAGAACGGCGTGCCCGGGAACAGTCCCATCAGAGCCTTGGCGCACCAGATGACGCAGATGAGCGGGTTCACGAGGTAGTCGAGCAGCATGCTCCAGCCGGTGAAGTAGCCGAGCGCGGGGTGCAGCTCGCGGGCGACATAGGTGTAGGCGCTGCCCGCCGCCGGATACGCGCGCGCCATGCGGCCATAACTGAGCGCGGTGAGCATCATCGCGAACATGGCGATGAGGACGGTGGTGACGACGTGGCCGTTGGCGCCGGCGCTGATGGCGCCGAAGGGCGGCATCGGCGCGGTGGGCTGCACCATGATGACGCCCATCACGATGAGCTGGAACAGCCCGAGCGAGCGCATCAGGCGCACGGGTTGTGCAGGACCGTCAGGCATGAGAAAACGGCCATTATGACAGAATGAGGGCAGGCTCATGACCGAGTGGTGGCGGAGTCCGGCCGCAGGCGTGCGGCGGTGGCTGGAACACCGCGTGCGCGAGCGCATCACGACGCGCGGGCTGCTGTTCCTCTCGGCGGCGCTGCTGGTGGGTGGGGCGGGCTTCGCTTCGGGCAACAACCTGCTGTTTTTGCTGCTGGCCGCGATGCTGTCGGTGCTGCTGGTGAGCAGCTTCATCAGCCGCATCGGCATCGCCGGACTCGAACTGGAGATCCATCTTCCCGAGCATGTCTGCGCGCGGCAGCCGGCGCCTGCGCGGCTTGTGCTCCGCAACTCGAAGAAGAGGATGCCGTCGTTTTCGATCCGGCTGGCGGGCGCCGGAACGGAGGTGTTCGCGGCGGACCTGTATTTTCCGGTGATTCCCGGAGGCGCCGCCGTGGAGACGACCGTGGAGGCGCGGTTTCCCCGCCGCGGACTGCACGCCGAGGACAGCTTCCTGTTCTCCACCGCGTTTCCGTTCGGGTTCGCCGAGCGGCGCGCGCGCGTCACGATGCGGCAGGACGTGCTCGTGTACCCGTCCATTGAGCCGCAGCCCGGCTTCGAGCTTCTGCTGGCGGAGGTGCACGGCGACGCCGAGACGTTGTTCCGCGGGCTCGGACACGACTTCTACCGCATCCGCCCGTACATCCCGTTCGAAAGCGCGCGCCATGTGGACTGGCGCGTGACGGCGCACACGGGCGAGCTTCAGGTGCGCGAGTTCGCGCGCGAGCAGGAGCACCTGTTGACGCTGGTGCTCGACCTGGAAGCCGCCGACGCGGAGCGCGCCTGGTTCGAACGGGCAGTGGAATGCTGCGCGTACCTGGCGTGGCGGATGGCGCAGCGCGGAGCGCGGATCCGCTTCCGCTCGCAGAACTGGGAGACGCTTGTGCCGGTGGAGAACGACGTCTACGCTATTCTGAAATATCTGGCGCTGGTGGAGCCCCGCCGGCGCGCCGCTCCGGTGCGTCCCCTGGATGAACCCTCTGTCAGCGTGGTGTTCAGCGCGTCGCCCGCGCGCCTGGAGGAGTGCGGTTGGGTGGGCGCTCGCATCGTGTCTCCCGGCCACTGGGCAACCGGCGAGCCCGCCGCCCGCGCCGATTGAGACTTCAATCACTGTGACCGCCGCGGTATCGGCGGAGGCGCCGGCGCATGTGACTGGGATGGACGCCCCGCGCATCGCCGTCCTGCCCGGCGTGAATCTCGACGACCGCCTGCGCATGGCGCCGGGCTTCACGCTGTTCCGCCGCACCTCGTCGCTCGTGGCAAATCCGACCACGCAGGGGGGGTGAGCCTGCGCGGGCCGGGCTCGACGGGCGCCAGCCGCACTCTGTTGCTGTGGGACGGCGTGCCTGCAAACAGCCCGTTCGGCGGTTGGGTGTACTGGACGCGGCTCGATCCGGAACGGATGGAGCGAATCGAAGTGACGCACGGCGCGCCGCTGAGCGTGTTCGGCGACAAGGCGACGGGCGGCGCGATCGCGCTGTTCAGCCGCGAGCCGCAGCCGCGCGCGGCATGGCTCGGCTACGAGGGCGGCAATGCGGGGACGCGCCAGCTATCGGGCGGTGCGGAATCGCGCCTCGCGCGCCACTGGGCGCTGGGCGGAAGCGCGCGCCTTCCACACGGATGGATTTTTCGTGACGCCGGAAGAGGCGCGCGGCGCGATCGATGAACGCGCGGGCGTGCGCTTTGCCGCGGGCGCGTTGCGGGCTTCCTACAACGATGGAACGCGGCGCGTGTCTCTTCGCGGGGATGTGCTGGCCGAGGAGCGCGCCAGCGGAACCGCGCCGACGCGCAACTCGGCCGGCTCGGGCTGCGCTGGCGGCTGCATTGAGCCGCGGGAAAACGCACGTTTTTTTGCATCCGCGTTTCCGCCATGAGCATTTGAAGTAGCGTTAGCGGATCTTTACAGGATTCCGGTTAGCGAATTCCCAGGAAAGCGAGAAGAGTGCGATGAAAAGACTGGTATTGCTGTGCGCAACTATGCTGACGGTTGCGGGTCTGGCGATGGCTCAAAGTTCCGGTGCGCGCGTGCGCATCGTCCATGCCTCGCCTGATGCTCCCGCAGTGGACATTTACGTGAACGGCGGGATGGTGCTTGAGAACCTGCCGTTCCGCGAGTATTCCGAATACCTGAGCCTGCCCGCAGGCACCTACACGGTGGAAATCAAGGTTACGGGCACGAACACGGTGGTCAAGCAGCTCAGCGTTCCCGTGCAGGCGGACAGAGACTACACGGCGATTGCGGTGGGCTATGCCGGCGGCGATCAACCGGGCTTTGACGTGATGCTGCTTGAAGATGACAACAGTGCACCCGAAGACGGGCGCATCAAGATCCGGGTGGCTCACACCGCTCCTGGCGCCCCGGCGGTGGATGTTTACGTGACAACGCCCTTCGAGACGCTGTCGGGCAAACAGCCTGTGCTGACCAATGTGCCCTTCAAGGCGGCGTCCGGTTATCTTTCGGTCCCGATCGGGATGTACCAGGCTCGTGTGGCTGTGGCTGGCACGAACACGATCGCCATCGACAGCCACCGGCTTGTGACCTGGGGCGGCATGATCCGCACCATTATCGCGGTGGACAACGAGGGTGGCGGCGCGCCGTTTGACCTCATCCTTCTGCCTGACCGCAACTAACGCA
The DNA here is from genome assembly GCA_020723085.1 of Arcobacter sp. GTDB lineage: Bacteria > Acidobacteriota > Terriglobia > Bryobacterales > Bryobacteraceae > JANWVO01. Next base: position 1,038 of record DYJN01000049.1, on the reverse strand, counting down.
TCGCCTGCGTTGTCGCCGGGGCGCGGACCTCAGTCCGCGCCTCTTTTCCATCCGCCGCCCGGGCGGAAGGCTATTCCGGCTTGCGCTTCCCGCGCACCGCAGCGATCGCTTCCTGACATTCCGGGCGAGCAATTGCCCGCCGCAGCCGCTCCCCCTTGTCCGTTCCAGAGCTTTCCGCGCCGAACCGTGCGGCGAAAGCCAGTCCGGAGGACACGGCGGCAGGACTCGGCGATGCGAGTCCCGAGGCAAGCTGAAAGGCGCGTTCCTCCAACTCGAACGGCAGAACGAGTTCGTGGATGAGCCCGAAGGCGAGGGCGTCGGGGGGCGCAGAAGACACGGCCGGTGAGCGCAAGCTCGCACGCGCGGCGCGGGCCGAGTTAGCGCGCCATCTCCCCATAGTAGAGGCCAGGCCACACGGCCGAGTGGATGTCGCTGACGGCGAATTTCGTTCCCTGCGCCGCCAGCACGAAATGACATTGAAGCAGAAGGCCCACTCCAGCACCAAGGCGGGCCCCGTGCACGGCGGCGGCGAGAGGTTTGCACAACAGCTCGCGCACGGTGAAAAGGCGATGAACATCGTCGAGATCGGCAGAGGCGGAGAGCTCTTCGTAATCGAGGCCTGAGCAGAAGATCTCGCCCCGCTGCTCGAGCAGAAGACATCCCGTTCCGGCGCCGGCGGCTACCTGCCCCACGGTTTCCAGCAATGCGCGGGCGCATCTCTCGTTCAGGCGGTTCTCCTGCTGGGGCGTGCTGAGAATGATCCCTGTCACACGATCTTCACGGAAAACAGCGGCCGGGCTGTTGAGATGTTCGTCAGACTTCACGGGATTTCCTGCCGGCAAGATGGCACGAGGGCGGTTGATATCTGGGCGCACGTATCAACGCCGAAGGAATGCCGCACGGGTCGAAGAATCTTGCACCCTTCGCGCTCATTCCGGAGTCAGATCTAATAGGTCGCGAACCTTTGGCCGCGCCCTTCACGGTCTTGCCCAGCAGTATTTCCCTGACTCATCGGCAGGCTGGTAGTGTGAGTCAAAC
>DYJN01000048.1 GCA_020723085.1 Arcobacter sp. | reverse complement strand
CAAGCGCCGCGCATGCAGGGCGCAAAGCGCCCAGTGTGCCGCGCATGCAGGGCGCAAAGCGCCCGAAATAAGCGGCCCCCTGCGCCTATACCCCGCATGACGAGCGCGATGATGCACGCGAAGTCGAAGGTCTCCCCCCGCACGCCCCCCCGACACATGTCGCCCCGGACGCGTACCATGAACCCGTGCCAAACTCCATCCGCCCCGCGGGCTGCCACATGGAGCCCACACTCCGTCCTCAATGGGCGCCGTGCGCCGCCGGAAATGCAAAAGGCCCGCCCGCACTCTTTCCTGCGGGCGGGCGTGGGAATCCGAGACTCTCCAGGACTCTATTTCTTAAGCGTCCGGATGAATGCGATCACGTTGTCGAGATCCCCGGGCTGAAGCGTCTTGAGCAGCGCTTTGTGGTTGGCCACCTCGTTGAACTGCTTGGCGATCTCGGCGTCTTTCAGCGCCTGCACTTCCTTGCCCCCGAGAGGCAGCAGCTTCGCGCCAAACTTCTTCTGCATGGCTGGCGTGCCCGCGCCATCCTCGGCGTGGCATGCCTTGCAACGCTTCATGTACAGCTCCTTGCCCTTTGCTGCATCACCCGCGCCAAGGGCAGGCAGCACGATCATTCCAGCGAATATCACAGGAACAAACAACCGCAGCAGCTTGTGCATGAATCAGACCTCCGCAGCTTATTATACGAAAACCGAGGCCGGTTCGTTTCCTTGTTTTAGCGCTGGTTCGCACCGTACCGCTCACGGGCTGGAGCGGCCGGGAGCAGTGTATCGGATTTCTTTCGGCCCGTCCTCGGCGCCCACGATCCGGATCGTGCGCACCCTCGGCTCTGACGCAGCGGATGGCATGCCCGTGGCGACGCCCCTCGCTCTTGCCGCCGCCACGCCCCGCACCGCCTGCCGCCCCCGGGCGTGTGTGGCGCCCGGCGCTGCGCCGAGCCATGCGTCCAGCGCCTGTTTTCCGGCTTGCCGGGCCATCCGTTTGCCTTCCTCGATCCCCTGTTCCAGCTCTTTGGCCGGAACATCCAGTGTGAGGGCCAGTTCTTCTCCCCTCAGATCCACCTGAAGACGCCGCAGCCAGCCGCCCGCCGTGCCCCCTCCACTCATCGCCCCTGCCAGATGCATCGCTCCTGCCAGGTTCTCTGCCGATTGCCTGCTGGCAGCCGCCACACGTGCGGCGACCCGCAATCCGTGCTGGAGGTGGACGCTCAACTCCACCCGCTTCATGTCCTTGAAAGGATCCGGCTGCTTCCCAGCTCCGTCCTGCTCCGTCTGCGGCGCTGCCGCAACCAGCCAGATTTCCGCGCTTCCTGCCAGCCGCGCGGCGCTCCCGTATAGATCGGAATCCCGCGCGCCTCCCTGACCGCTCAGGATCAGCCCCAGAGACTCCCGGTCCCCCATCATCATGAGTTCGTCGGAAACAACCGCCAGCAGCGGCTCTCGCGGGTCCGCCTTGGGCGGGACATAGAGGTCAGCCCCTTTGAACTTCTCTATTGCCGTGCCCGGGGGCAGCTCTTTTCTCAACCGCGCCCGGTCCAGCTTCCCTTCAATGGCCGCCACGAGCCCTTCCGGAGAGCCATTGCTTCCTGCCTTCATGGAGGCGCCCGAAACGATGATCCGGTCGAGCGTCACGACTGCCCCAAAGCCCATTCCCGCGCTCCGCATCTTGCCCTGCATGTCCCCCAGCTGCCGCTTCAGAACCTGCGCCCCCAGGCAATTGCGCGCCCGCGCCCAGTCCACTCCCAGAATCCACCGCGCCTCCGGATGCACCAGCCGCCAGGGGTCTCTGCCGGATTCCTGCCGCACTGCCCCGCCAGACGCAGCTCCGGCGAGAACTCCCGCCAGCAACAGCCTGAGGATCGCGCGCATAAGGCTCCTCTGCTCCTCCATCGGCCGCCGTGGCCTGAACCTTTAGGCTCCGCCTCCCCTTCCGCCAGGCAGCGCTCTCCTTTTCCATTGCAAAATGGAGCATTGGAACCTGACTCCTCCTAAGGAAGGAATGCCAATTCTTGGCTGAACGCGCGCACCCCGAAGATCCTGGCTTTCAGGGCACGCTCTACGAGCGGAGAATGCATCAGCGCTACCGCTTCGCCGCCTCCTTCGCCGGCGGCAAAGATGTGCTTGACGTCGGCTGCGGCACAGGCTGGGGCTGGTCCGATCTCGGCAATCCGCGGTCCGTCACGGGCATCGATGTCTCCCCGGAGGCGCTCCGCGAGGGCGCCCGCCTCGGATACATCCGCCGCGCCGCCGCCGCCGCGATGGACCAGTTGCCCTTCCCCTCCGCGTCCTTCGATGTGATCACCTGCCTGGAAGCCATCGAACACATCCCCGCCCGAGCCGCCGCCGCCTTCCTCGCCGAGTGCTGCCGCATTCTCCGCCCGGGCGGCATCCTCGTCTTGTCTACTCCTCTCCGCCATGGCGGACGTCATTCCGGCAATCCCTGGCATTTCATCGAGTACTCAGAGGACGAAATCCGCAGCCTGCTGGCGCCCGGTTTCCTCGAACTGCACGCGCGCATCGATGACACGGCTCCCCCGCCCGTTTTTCTCTTCGCCGCCCGCCTGCTGCCCGAACCCGCGCCGGCAGCCGGTCCCGCGTGGTCAGAGACGGGGATCCATGCCCTCGCAGCCGCATGGCTCAGATCCACCGCCACGCTGGCAGGCTTCCGCTTTACTCCCCGTGGCCAGGAAACGGTCACCTCCTCCGCCATGGGAGTCCTGCTCGCCGAAGGGCTCGGGCTCAGCCTGCCCAACCGTGAAGCCATCCGGGACGCGATTCTGGCCGCCCAGGACCCCGCCACCGGCCTATTCCTCGAGCCGCTGGCAGCTTCCACACCCCAGGCCGGCGGGCTCCACGACCTCGATTACCTCCACGGCATGACCACCTATTTCGCGCTTCATGCCCTGGATGCACTTGGAGAAAAGCCTCAATATCCCCTGTCTTTTCTTAAGACTTTCTCGGATAAAGACCAAGTTTTCCAGTGGCTGCAACAGCTCGACTGGAGCAACCCCTGGCGCGAAAGCAACCGCGTCATGCACCTGCTCTCGGCGTTCCTGTTTTCGCTTCAGTGGGAGCGCAGCCCTGCCGCCGCGGCCCGCTATCACGATGTCCTGGACTGGCTCGACCAGCATCAGGATCCCTCCACCGGACTCTGGGGCGCGGAGCGCGGCGCCTCCCTCCTGAATGCCGTCGCCGGAGCCTATCACTTCGTCCCGTACTACCGCTACGCCCGCCGTCCCGTCCGCGCCTGGTCGAAAATCGTCCACTCCTGCCTCGAGTTGCAGAACGAAGACGGCCTCTTCGCTCCCGCGCCCGGCGGCGGCGCCTGCGAGGATCTGGACGTCATCGACCTGCTCTGCAACGCCGTCCGCGCCACCGGAAAGCTGACGCCCGAAATCCGCCACGCGCTCACCCGCGCATTCTGGGCCATCTGGAACATGCAGCTTCCCGATGGCAGCTTCCCCTATTCCCATGTGCCCGGGGATGCCGTCTATCGCTTCTCCAGTTGGCCGCCGATGGAGGCGCGTATCGGCGGCGGCGACATGTGGGCTACCTGGTTCCGCCTCGCCGCCCTCCACACCATCCGCTCCCTTTTGGGCGCTGATCTGCCCCCCATGGGCCCCTGGACCTTCCGCCGCCTGCCCGCACTCGGCTTCCACCAGGAAGACACGGCCATCCCGGAAGGCGCCGTCCCCGAGCACCGCCCCATCTGGTTCCGCGCCCTGCCGGCGCTCCCGCCGCCCGCGGAGCCGCGCGTCGCCGTCGTCGTCACCTGCTATAACCTCGGCCAGTACCTGCATGAGTCTCTCTCGAGCATCTGCGCGCAGACGCTGAGAGGCGTCGAGGCCCTGATCGTCGACGACGGCTCGGCAGACCCATACACCGTAGCCCGGCTCGACGCGCTGGCCGTAGACGGCTGGCGCGTGCTGCGCACGGAAAACCGCGGCCTGCCTGCGGCCCGCAACCTCGGCATTCAGAACACCCGCGCCCCCCTCATCTGCTGCCTGGATGCCGACGACCGGCTGCGGCCCGGCTACCTCGAAAAGGCCGCCGCCTTGCTGGAAACGCACCCCGGCATGGGCTTTGTGAGCTGCTTCTACGGCCTCTTCGATGAGGCTGCGGGCGCCTGCCGCTATCCGCTCCCCTCCCTGCCCCGCATGCTCGCCCGCAACGAGGCCGTCGTTTCAAGCGTCTTCCGCCGCCAGGCCTGGTCCTCCGCCGGCGGCTACTGCGAATCCCTGCCCGCCATGCAAGACTGGGACCTCTGGATCTCGATCCTCGAAAAAGGCTGGCAGGCCGGCCTGCTGCCCGAGACGCTGTTCGACTACCGCGTCCGCGCCGGATCCATGTACTCGGAAACGAGAAAACCGGCGCGCTTTGCCCGGATATCGTCCATGATATACGCCCGGCATGAGGACCTTTTCAGGAAAAATCTTGAAGAAGTCCTGCGTCTGAAAGCCCGCTTTTTCGCCGAACACGTCGAGTATTCCACGCGCCAGGAAGAGTCATTCCAGCGGACAGCGCGCGAACTCCGGCGCCAGGCCGCGATCCTGCGCCGCGCCGGGGAAGCCGCCGCGCCGGCCCCGCCCGCCAGCCAGCCGCCGGCTGCCCGCGCGGCCGCTCTCCCGCCTTCGCTGGCCTCCACCGCCTTGTGGGCGCTGCTCCAGGCTCTTCATCCCCGCGGCCGCTGGCGCGGGCTCCGCAACCTCTGGCGCCTCGCCCGCGTGCTCGCCTCTCCGGAATTGCGCCAGCTCTGGTATTCCCTCTTCGATCCCTTCCGCTACCTCGAGCACCGGCAGGATGTGCTGCGCTCCCGCATCCATGCCTCCGTCCACTACGCGCTGTCCGGCGCGTGGGAAGGCGCCGAAGCCTCCGCCGCCTTCGGCACGTCCCTTTACTGGAACAGGCACACGGACGTCGAGCAGGCGGGACTCAACCCGCTCCTGCACTATGTTCTCTACGGCCGCCGTGAAGGCCGCGTCCCGATCCCCTCGAGCGCTCCGGCGGGGTTCGAGGATTTTCCCGCCGAAGTGCTCCGTGACGGGCACTCGGCCGCCGAACCGCTTGTCAGCGTCGTCATTCCCTGCTTCAATCTCGGCCGCTACGCCGAAGAAGCCCTCGCCTCCGTGCTCCGCCAGACGCTGGCCGGCATCGAAATCATCCTGATCGAGGGCGGATCCACCGACGGGGAAACGCCGGAGCGGCTCCGGCGGCTCGCCCGAGCCGGGTTCCCCCGCGTCCGCGTCGTGTTCCGCGACAAGCCTTCGCTGGCGGGCGATAACCGCAATTTCGGCATCCGCCATGCGCGCGGCCGCTATATCTGTTGCCTGGATGCCGATGATCTGCTCGATCCTGCCTATCTCGAAGCGGCACTCTTCGCCGCGGAATTCGGCGACTTCGATTTCGCCTACCCCTCTGTCCGCGAATTCGGCGCGGGCGCGTCGCGCTGGGCTCCTCCCGATCCCCGCTGGCCGGACATCCTCCGCGAAAACTCGGTCAGCACGGTAGCTTTGTTCCGCCGCGAAATCTGGGAAAAGCTGGGCGGCTTCCGCGATTGGGGCGTCGGCAGCCAATATGTAGCGGAGGACTGGGATTTCTGGATCCGCGCCGTCGCCGCTGGATACAGGGGCAAGGCGCTGACCGACGTGCTCATGCACTACCGCATCCGCCCCGACAGCCTCTCCCGCAAGGACACCGGCGGCCACGCCCCCCTCGCCCGCCGCATGGCGGAGGTGCATGCGGGCCTGGTCCAAATGAAGGAGCCGCCGCCACACCCCCACCCCGCTGCCGGACGTTTGGCCTGGAGCTGCCTGGAAGCCCGGCGCGAGCCCGCCGTGATGCTGGTGATCCCCTTTTTCACCATCGGCGGCGCCGAGCGGATCTTCCTCTCACTGTTCAAAGAATGGCGCCGGCGCAACACGCGGATCATCGTCGTCACCACGTTGCGCCTCGCCGCCCACGTGCCCGACCGGATCGATCAGGTCCGCGGCTTCACCCCGCATGTCTACCAGCTCCCGGAATTGTTCGACGGCCGCGAGGATCTCCAGGCCGGCATGCTGTATTTCCTTCTGCGGCGCTACAGGCCGGACTTCATCCTCACCGCCGGCAGCGATTTCTTTTACCGCTTTCTGCCGGCCGTGCGCCGGCATTTCCCCGATATTCCCGTCATCGATCAGCTCTTCAACGACCAGGTTCATCTCCCCATGAACCGCGTCTGCGCCCCCTGTATCGATTGCACCAGCGTGCCCGGCGATCGCTTCGCCCGCCGTCTGATCGAGGAATTCGGCGAGTCGCCCGGCCGCGTGGCCGTCGTCCGCCAGTGCATCCGGCTCCCCCGGCCCTCCGGAGTCGAACCGCCCGCCGGCTGGCCCCCGGAATTCACTGGCAAACCCGTGGCCGGCTTTTTCGGCCGCATTTCACCCGAAAAAGCGCCTCTCGATTTCCTCGAAATCGCCAGGAAAATCTCGGCCCGCATGCCCGAAGCCCGCTTCGTCATGGCCGGCGACGGCCCGGACCTCGCCGCCGTGCGCCGCCGGATCCGCAGACTGGGGCTCGACGGCATCGTCCACGCCGCCGGCTTCGTCGGCGGCGTCCACGATTGGATGGATGCGTGCGCCATCATGATCCTGTGCTCGAAGATCGACGGCATGCCGCTGGCGGTCCTGGAAGCGCAGGCCCTCGGCAAGCCCGTCGTCGCCTCGCGCGTGGGCAGCGTTCCCGAGATGATCGTGGACGGCGAAACCGGCATCCTGTGCGAACCCGGCGATCTCGATGCCTTCGCCTCCGCCGCCCTCCGCCTCCTTCAGAACGGGCAACTCCTCCGCCGCATGGGCGATGCCGGCCGCGAGCGCATACACCGCGAGTTCCGCGAGGAGATCATGATCGAGCAGTACTTCCGCCTCTTCGAGAGCATCACAGGCCGGCAGCGGAAGCCGGCGGCCCCGTAGCAGGCCGGCCGCGTGGCATAATGACGCTGACCACAAGGAGGCCGCTATCTCATGCTTCGTCTGCTGCCGGCTCTCTTGGCTTGCTGCTGCGCCGCCGCAGCCCAGAACACCATTGCCGTCGATGATCTCATCGAGAAGCACATCGCCGCCACCGGCGGGCGCGAGGCTCTCGAGAAGGTCAGGACCATGGTCATGTCGGGATCGTTCGAGCTGCCCGCCATGGGCGCGTCCGGCGCCATCAATATCTTCGCCAAGGCCCCCAACAAGCGGCTCGCCGTGATCAACGTCGACGGCTTCGGCGAAATCTTCCAGGGCTTCGACGGCGAGCGCGGCTTCAGCGTCGGTCCGATGGGCTCTGTCGATTTCACCGGGCAGATGCTCGAGGACGCCAGACGAGATTCGATGATGCATCCTGAACTGCACTGGAAGCAGATGTACTCGAAGATCGAAATCAAGGGCAAAGACAGGGTCGGCGAGCGCGAGGCCTGGGTCGCCGCCATGACCCCAGAGAAGGGCAATCCCATCACTGCCTGGTTCGATGCCGAGTCGTTCCTCCTGCTGAAGACCTCCGGCGTGCGCGTCACGGATCAGGGCGAGGCCGAGGTCAGCACCGAGTTCAGCGATTTCCGCGAAGTGCCCGGCACGGGCATCAAGATGGCCCACCAGATGAAGCAGGTCATCCCCGTCGGTGAAATCATCATGCGCTTCACTGACGTCAAAGCCAACGTCGACATCGACGACGCGAAATTCAACAAGCCCTGAGGCGCTCCCGCCGCTCCCATTTGAGTCCGTCCCCGCCGGAACGGTCTAATTGAGGAAGTGAGCAGCTTCGCGCGCCTCCTGAGCCGGAACCGGAATTACCGCAACCTCTGGCTCGGCCAGGTGGTCAGCGAGATCGGCGATCACTTCAACTCGATCGCCGTCCTCTCCATGGCCCTGCACATGACCGGCAGCGGCGCCACAGTCGGCGGCGCCATGCTCGCCCGCGTCGCGCCCGCTCTGCTCGCCGCCCCTCTGGCAGGCGTCGTCCTCGACCGCCTCGACCGCCGCCGCGTCATGATCTCCTCCGACCTCCTGCGCGCCGCCATCGCCGCCGCCCACCTCGTCCTGCTCGTCTATCCCAAAACCTGGACCCTTTACCTGCTCAGCGCCCTGCTCACCTTCGCCGCGCCCTTCTTCAACAGCGGGCGCGCCGCCATCCTGCCCCGGCTCGTGAGCCGCGAAGACCTCCATGCCGCCAACGCCCTCACGCAGACCACCGGCTGGCTCACCGTCGCCGCCGGCACCATGCTCGGCGGCTTCAGCACGAGCTGGCTCGGCTACAAGGGCGCCTTCCTGATCAACGCCGCCAGCTTCCTCTGGAGCGCCTGGGCCATCGCAACCCTGCGCGTCGAAGGGGGCTTCCGCCCGCAGCGCGCCGCCCATCCCGCCGCCCGGCATCGCTCCGGTTATGAAGAATTCCGCGACGGCATCCGCTATATCCGCAGCCATCCGCTCATCCTGGGCATCCTCCTGCTCGGCGCCGGCTGGGCCACCGGCGGAGGCGCGGCCCAGATCCTGTTCACCCTCTTCGGCGAATCCGTCTTCGCCCACGGCCCTTCCGGCACCGGCATCCTCTGGGGCTTCGCCGGCTTCGGCCTCGTCGCCGGCGGGCTCGCCGCACGCAAATGGGAAGGCCACATCGACTTCCGCCTCTACAAACACACCGTCACCATCACGTTCCTGCTCCACGGCTTCTTCTACATGCTGTTCAGCGTCGCCGCCGGCATCTGGCAGGCCGCCGCCTGGATCTTCCTCTCCCGCCTCTGCGTCGCCATGAATTCCGTCATGAACCGCACCATGCTCCTGCTCCACGTCCCCGACCGCCTCCGCGGCCGCGTCTTCACCGCCTCGGAAGGCATCGTCAACGGAGTCATGATGATCTCCATGGCCGCCGCCGCCGTTGCCGCCGCCACTCACAGCCCGCGCCAGATCGGCTTCGTCGCCGGCGCGCTCAGCGCCTCCACCGCCGTCTTCTGGGCTTGGGCCAATGCCGCCGGCAAGCTCCCCGAACCCGCGCAGGACTGGCAGGAGCCCGAGGGCGAATTCCGAGACCCCGTCGCCACCGCATGAATCGCGCCGCCGGCTTCCCTTCTCGCCCGCGGCGCCCCCCTGTTGGAACGGTTTTCGCACACCCCTGCGGTAGAATGAAGAGAAAGCCCCCGATCCATGATTGATACCCTTCTGGCGAAGATCTTCGGCACCAGGCACGAGCGCGAAGTCAAAAAGCTCTGGCCCATCGTCCACGCCATCAACAGCCGCGAGTCTTCGCTCCAGCAGCTCTCCGGCGCCGAGCTTGCTGCGAAGACTTCGGAATTCAAACAGCGCATCGCCAACGGCGAGAGCCTCGATGATCTGCTGATCGACGCCTTCGCCGTCGTCCGCGAGGCCTCCCGCCGCGTGTTGAACATGCGCCATTTCGACGTCCAGCTGATCGGCGGCATCGTCCTCCACCAGGGCAAAATCGCCGAAATGAAGACGGGCGAAGGCAAGACGCTCGTCGCCACCCTCCCCGTCTACCTCAACGCCCTCGCCGGCGAGGGCGTCCACGTGGTGACCGTCAACGATTACCTCGCCCGCCGCGACTCGGAGTGGATGGGCCGCATCTACCGCTTCCTCGGCCTCAGCGTCGGCCTCATCGTCCACGGCCTCGACGACGAGGAGCGGCGAGCCGCCTATCACTGCGACGTCACCTACGGCACCAACAACGAGTTCGGCTTCGACTACCTCCGCGACAACATGAAGTTCCGCCTGGAGGATTGCGTCCAGCGCCAGCACAACTTCGCCATCGTTGACGAAGTCGACTCCATCCTCATCGACGAGGCCCGCACCCCGCTCATCATCAGCGGCCCCTCCGAAGAGTCCACCGACAAGTACTACCGCGTCAACGGCTTCATCCCCCGCCTCGTCCGCGGCGAAGTCATTGAAGGCCGTGAACCCGGCGAGAAATACACCACCGGCGACTACACCCTCGACGAGCGCAACCGCACCGTCGCCCTCACCGAAGAGGGAGTCGCCAAGGTCGAACGCCTCCTCGGCGTCCCCAACCTCTACGACCCCGAGTACATCGAACTCAACCACCACGTCCAGCAGGCGCTCCGCGCCCACGTCCTCTACCAGCGCGACCGCGACTACATCGTCAAGGACGGCGAGGTCATCATCGTCGACGAATTCACCGGCCGCCTCATGCCCGGGCGCCGCTGGTCCGACGGCCTCCACCAGGCCATCGAGGCCAAGGAGGGCGTCAAAATCGAGCGCGAGAACCAGACCCTCGCCACCGTCACCTTCCAGAATTACTTCCGCCTCTACCGGAAGCTCGCCGGCATGACCGGCACCGCCGACACCGAGGCCGCCGAGTTCAACAAGATCTACAATCTCGATGTCGTCGTCATCCCTACCAACAAGCCGATGGTCCGCAGGGACCTCAACGACATCGTCTACCGCACCGAAAACGAAAAATGGCGCAACGCCGCCAAGGATATCGCCGCGCGGAGCCAGACCGGGCAGCCCGTGCTCGTCGGCACCATTTCCGTTGAAAAAAGCGAAAAATTAAGCGCTATTCTCAAGAAAATGGGCGTCCGGCACGAGGTGCTGAACGCCAAGAACCACGAGCGCGAGGCCTACATCGTCGCCCAGGCCGGCCGATTCGGCGCCGTCACCGTCTCCACCAACATGGCCGGCCGCGGCACCGACATCCTCCTCGGCGGCAACCCCGAATTCCTCGCCCAGGAAGAAGCGCTGAAGACGAGAGCCGCCGAGTCCATCCCCGCCGAGCTGTCCAGCACCATCGCCGACACCCTGTACTACTACTTCATCCGCGGCGAGCTGCATTACCGCGTCCCCATCCAGAAATGGAAGGAGATTTTCGCCAAATTCAAGGCTCAATGCGACGAAGAGCATGAAAGAGTCGTCGCCGCCGGCGGCCTCTGCATCATCGGCACCGAGCGCCACGAGTCCCGCCGCATCGACAACCAGCTCCGCGGCCGCGCCGGCCGCCAGGGCGACCCCGGCGAGTCCCGCTTCTACCTCTCCCTCCAGGATGACCTCCTCCGCGTCTTCGGCGGCGACCGCATCCAGAACCTCATGCTCCGCCTCGGCATGGAGGAGGACGTCCCCATCGAGTCCCGCCTCATCACCAAGCGCATCGAGGCCGCCCAGAAGGCCGTCGAGGCGCAGAACTTCGCCATCCGCAAGCACGTCAAGGAATACGACGACGTCATGGACAAGCAGCGCAAGGCGGTCTACGGCCTGCGCCGCCGGCTCCTCGAAGGCTTCGACATGAAGGAGCGCCTGTTCGAAATCGTCGACGGCATCCTCGCCTCCTTCATCGACGTGCGCTGCCCCGAAGGCGCCGACCCCTACAAGTGGGACCTCCTCGGACTCCAGACGGACATCAACTCCCAGTTCGGCGTCAAGATCCTCCCCGCCGACATCCAGCACATGTCAAGGCTCGAGATGGAGGAGTTCATCCTCGATAAGCTCCGCCGCCGCTACGAGGAGAAAGAATCCCTCGTCGTTCCCGAAGTCATGCGCGAAACCGAGCGCATGGTCTGGCTCAGCGTCATCGACCAGCAGTGGAAGGACCACCTGCTCTCGATGGACCACCTGAAAGAGGGCATCGGCATGCGGGCCTACGGCCAGAAAGACCCGCTCATCGAGTACAAGAAGGAGGGATTCCAGCTCTTCCAGGAGATGATGGACCGGATCGAGGACGAGACCGTCCGCTTCCTGTTCTTCCTTCAACCCGTCGCCGAACGTCCGCACACCGCCGCCATGGAGCCATGGCCCGAAGAAGCCAGCGGCGGCGGCCACGCCCCGCCGGACGCCGAGGACCGCAAGTCCGCCCAGTCGTCTTTCGTCGATCTCACCCGCAACCTCCACCGCAAGAAGGAGCGCGAGATGGAGATGCTCCAATTCGCCGGCGGCGAAGCCTCCAGCGCCCCCAAGTCCCAGGTCATCAAGGGCGCCAAGGTCGGCCGCAACGATCCCTGCCCCTGCGGCAGCGGCAAGAAGTACAAGAAATGCTGCGGCGCCTGACCTTCCTGCTCGCGGCAAACTGTGCCTGGGCCGGCATCTGGCCGGACACCTGGCACGGCTCGAAACGGCTCAGCTCCGCCCCCATTCAGCCGGAAGACGCCATGCTCTGGGCCGAATACGGCGGCGAAGCCGCCGAACGCGCCCTCTATGACGGGCCCGTCGGCCGTTTCGCCGCCTCCGCGTGGCGGCTTCAGGACGCCACCGGCGCCCTCGCTTGGTATCAGGCTGCCCGCCCCCCCAAGTGCACCCCCGTCCGCGGCTCCCTCGCCAGTTGCGTCACCCCCGGCGGGCTCATGCTCGTCCGCCTCAACTACGTCTTCCTCTTCGAAGGCTGGCGCCCCCTGCCCAGGGAACTGGATGAACTCGCCCGCACCGCCCCCGCCATGCGCTCCGGCGGCGGGCTTCCTTACCTGCCCGGCTACTTGCCCGAAAAAGGCCTCGTCCGCAACAGCGAACGCTACCTGCTAGGCGTCCACTCCCTTCAGAAGTTCCTCCCCTGGGTCCCCGCCTCCGTCGCCGGCTTTGAAGACGGCGCTGAGATCCAGGCGGGCAAGCTCGAGCTTGGCGCCACCGCCGCCGACTACGCCATCTTCTATTTCCACACGCCCCAGCTCGCCCGGATCAAGGAAGCCCAGTTCCGCAAACAGCCCGGTTGGCTCGTCAAACGCTCCTATGTCCTGGTCGCCGTCTTCCCTCCGGGAGTGCCCGAAAACCTCGCCAAGCCCGTCCTCGACGCCCTGGAATGGAAGGCGGAGGTCGTCCGCAACGAGGCGACCGCGCCCCCGCCCGTGCCCAACGTCGCCGGACTCCTCCTCGGGATCTTCAAGCTCACTGGAGTCCTGCTTCTCATCTGCATCGGCGGCGGAGCCATCTTCGCTTTCTTCGCCGCCCTCGCCCGCCGGCGCCGCGTCCGTCTCTACGGCAACGACGATCACTACATTGTCGTGCGCATCGATTGACAGGATTCCTCCTTCATAGGATTTCCCATATTCCTATGGAGTATTCGCAGATTCACTCGAGCCCCACTGAATCGCCCCGTACGCCCGCAGACGCTTCAGAAGTGGAATAAGCCACCCGATATCTCAAAGTTAGAGCCGAAACCTTGCCGCAATCGGCCGGGTCCGCGCCGGACCGTACACTCCCGGATGAATCCTGTCAACACATAGAAATCACTTAAAATCAATTACTTATGCCACATTTTGATCAGCGGGCATTTTTCCTTGACAAGCCGTTCGTCACCGACTACGCTCAAATCACATACAGGTTTTTCGGTCGCGAGACCGTCGAATCTGTTTCTCCCATTGAACATCAGACCGGGCCCGTCCCTTGGGACGGGCCCTTTGCATGTTAGCCTTGTACTTTCAGGAGAGTCCCCCAATCCATGTCTGACCACGTCCTGCAGGTGATCCCGCTCGGCGGGCTCGGCGAGTTCGGCATGAATTGTCTCGCCTTGCGCTACGGCGACGACATCATCGTCATCGACTCCGGCATGATGTTCCCGGATGCCGAGTTGCTCGGCGTGGACATCGTCACGCCGGATTTCGCCTACCTCGAACAGCACCGCGAAATGGTCCGAGCCCTCATTCTCACCCACGGTCATGAGGATCACATCGGCGCCGTCGCGTTTCTGCTCTCCGAGATCAACGTCCCCATTTACGGCACTGACTTCACTCTCGCCCTCGTCGAGCGCCGCCTCGAAGAGCATGAAATGGCGGATCAGGCTCGTCTGAACCGCATCAGGCCGGGCGACAAGATCGCCCTCGGCCCGTTCGAAATTGAGTTCATCCACGTCACCCACTCCATCGTCCAGTCCGTGGCGCTTGCCATCCGCACGCCATTGGGCGTCGTCATCCACACCGGCGACTTCAAGATCGACCCGACACCCACCGACAACGAACTCTTCGATCTCCACACGCTCGCCGAATACGGCAGGCGCGGCGTCCTGCTGCTGCTGTCCGACTCCACCAACGTCGACCGCCCCGGCTTCACCCCCTCCGAGCGCGCCGTCCTGCCCCGCTTCGAAGAGATCTTCAACCGCGCTCAGCGCCGCATCATCGTCACCTGTTTCGCCAGCTCCGTTCACCGCATCCAGCAGATCCTCGACATCGCCAGCTCCAGCGGCCGCAAAGTCGCCTTCATCGGCCGCAGCATGCTCGCCTACACCGAAATCGCCCACGGCCTCGGCCTTCTCCGCATCCCCGACAACCTCCTGCTGCGCCCCCAGGACCTCATGAGCGCGCCCCCCCACCGCGTCGTCGCCATTGTCAGCGGCACGCAGGGCGAGCCCATGTCGGCCATGAGCCGTGTCGCCGTCGACAACCATAAGCACCTCCACCTCGAACGCGGCGACCTCGTCGTCCACAGCGCCCGTATCATTCCCGGCAACGAAAAGGCCATCGGCCGGATGATGAACCACGTCGCCCGCCGCGGCGCAGAGGTCGTCGCCGGCCAGATGAGTCCGCCCGTCCACGTCTCCGGCCACGGATCCCAGGAAGAGCTCAAGCTCCTGCTCAACCTCGTCCGTCCCCGCTACTTCGTCCCCATCCACGGCGAGTACTGGCAGATGTCCAGGCACGCCGGCCTCGCCTCCCACCTGTCCGACTACGGCCTCGAAGACTCCTTCGTGCTCGAAACGGGCCAGACCCTCGTGATCGACGAGGAGGGCGCCCGCCGCGGCGACACCGTCCCCGTCGGCCGTGTCTGCATCGACTCCGGCTCCATCGACGAGATCGTCGAGGACGTGGTCATCCGTGACCGGCGCCACCTCAGCGAGGACGGGTTCCTCATCCCGATCATCGCCATCGACAAGCACTCCGGCCGCGTCGAGGGGCTGCCCGAGATCGTCACCCGCGGCTTCGTCTCGCCCGATGAGCGCGCCGAGCTGCTCGCCGCCGCCCGCGACGTCGTCGTCCGTACCATCGAAACGTCCTCCAGCGAGGAGCGCTCCGATTGGGGCGTCATCCAGGAGAAGATCCGCGCCGACCTCAAGCGCTTCCTCAACAAGCAGACCCAGCGCCGCCCGCTTGTTCTGCCCGTCATCCTGGAGGTCTGACCGCCGTGGTCGCCGTCGAAGACGCCTCCGGCTACCAGGGTTGCGCCGATTGCGTCGTCGCCCCGGCCTCCCCCGAGGAAATGGCCGCCACACTCCGCCGCGCCGCCGGACTCGGCGTCGCCGTCACACCCTCCGGCGCCGGTACCGGCATCACCGGCGGCCGGTGCCCGCAGGGCGGTTGGCTCGTCTCCACAGAACGTCTCCGCCGCCTCGAAGTCACCCGCGGCCGCGCCGTCGCCGGCGCCGGCGTGCTCCTCAGGGACCTCCAGGCCGCCGCCGCCCGCACCGGCCAGTTCTACGCGCCCGATCCCACCGAGTGGACCGCGTCCCTCGGCGGCAGCATCGCCACCAACGCAAGCGGCTCGCGCAGCTTCCTCTACGGCTCTACCCGCCGCCACCTGCTCTCCCTCACCGCCGTCTTCGCCGATGGCGCCGTCCGCACTTTCCGCCGCGGCGAACCCCTCGATTTCCCCTACCAGCCCGTCCGCCAGCCTGCCACCACCAAGAACACCGCCGGATACCGCCTCCCGGAACACGCCACATGGATCGATCTCCTCTGTGGAAGCGAAGGAACGCTCGCCCTCATCGCCGAGGCCGAAGTCAGCCTCCTGCCCCAGCCCGGAGCCCTGCTGTCCGGCGCCGTCTTCTTCCCCGGTCTCGACCCGGCGCTCGCCGCCGTCGATCAGTGGCGCCCCGTCCCGCAACTGCGCATGCTCGAGTTCATGGACGAGGCTTCGCTCGCCATTCTCCGCCACGACGCCGCCGCCCCCGTCCCGGAGCACGCCCGCGCCTGCCTCATGATCGAACAGCAGCTCGACGGTCTCGAAGGCGACCCCATCGACGCCTGGCTCGAACGGCTCGCCGCCGCCGGCGCCCTCGAACAGTCCTGGTTCGGAACCACGGCGGCCGGCCGCGAGCGCTTCCGCGCCATGCTCGAGCGGGCGGGCGAGGCGGTCCTGCGCGAGCGCTTCCGCGCCTTCCGCCACTCCCTTCCTGAGGCCGTAAACGCCCGCGTCCGCAGCCGGGGCTTTGAGAAGATCAGCTCGGACTTCGCCGTGCCTGTCGCCCGCAACGCGGAGATGATGGACTTCTACCGGCGCGAACTCGAAAGCGCCTTCCCCGGCCGCTATACGATTTACGGCCACATCGGCGACGCCCACGTCCACGTCAACATCCTGCCGGAATCGGCCGGCGACGCCGCCCGCGGCCGCTCGTGGATGCACGGCGCCGCCCGTGAAGCCGTCCGCCTCGGCGGCACGGTGAGCGCCGAGCACGGCCTCGGCAAACGCAAGCGCGACCTTCTCATGCTCATGTTCTCCCCTGAAGAGATCGCCTCCATGCGCGCCGTCAAGTCCCGCCTCGACCCCCAATGGCGGCTCAGCCCCGGAACACTATTTCCAGATCCGAATGTCACCATTTGACCGGGAATGCGTCATTTAGTAGACATGGTGTGTCGGCGTCTTCGTTCGCCGCGATTTTCGCTCGGGAGTATAAATGACACAAGACCGTCTTCTTGTTACTGATACGCGTACCGGACGGCAGTACGAGCTGCCCATCACCGACGGTACCATCCACGCCACGGACCTGCGGCAGATCAAGGTCTCGGACGATGATTTCGGCCTGATGAGCTATGATCCCGCCTATCTGAATACCGCTTCCTGCCGCAGTTCGATCACTTTCATCGATGGCGGCAAGGGCATCCTGCGCTACCGCGGGTACCCCATCGAGGTGCTGGCGGAGCACTGCTCTTTTCTGGAGGTCGCCTGGCTGCTCCTCAACGGAGAACTCCCCGCTCAGGAGGAGCTCGATTCCTGGGTGGCGCTCGTCAAGAAGCATGTTCTCATCCACGAAACCACCAAGAAGTTCCTCGAAGGGTTCCGCTATGACGCCCACCCCATGGGCATGCTCATCTCCACGGTGGCGGCGCTGTCCACGGTCTATCCGGACGCGAAGAACGTCCATGATCCGCAGGTCCGCCGCAAGCACATCGTCCGCCTCATCGCCAAGATGCCGACGATCACGGCTTACTGCTACCGCCACCGCTTCGGCTTGCCCTACGTTTATCCGGACCCCGAGCTCGGCTATACCGAGAACTTCATGAACATGCTCTGGCGCCTGCTCGAGCCCAAATACATCGCCAACCCCGTCCTCGCCCGCGCCCTCGACATCCTCTTCATCCTCCACGCCGACCACGAGCAGAACTGCTCGACTTCCACGATGCGCACCGTCGGCTCTTCGCTCGCCGACCCGTACGTCTCCGTCGCCGCCGCCGCCGCCGCCCTCAGCGGACCGCTGCATGGCGGGGCCAATGAGCAGGTCCTGCACATGCTCGATGAGATCGGCTCGAAGGACAAAGTGCCGGCTTACATCGAACGCGTCAAGCGCGGCGAGGTCCGCCTCATGGGCTTCGGACACCGCGTCTACAAGAATTACGACCCCCGCGCCAAGATCATCAAACGCACCGCCGACGAGGTCTTCGCCGTCACCGGCTACAACTCGAAGATCGAAATCGCCCGCGAACTCGAGCGCATCGCCCTCGAAGACGAATACTTCGTCAAGCGCAAGCTGTATCCCAACGTCGACTTCTACTCCGGCATCATCTACGAGGCCATGGGCTTCGAGCCCCGCCTCTTCACCGTTCTGTTCGCCATCCCCCGCGTCGTCGGATGGCTCGCCCAGTGGGATGAGCTACTCCGCGATCCCGAACAGAAGATCGCCCGCCCGCGCCAGATCTACACCGGCCACGCCGAGCGGCGGTTCGTGCCCATCCAGGACCGCAAGAAGTAGCCTCCGCCTCGCCGGAAAAGGGGACGGAAACACGATGCCCCTTTTCCGGCGCCCATGCCTGGACCGGCAATTATCCCCCTAGCAGGATGCTGAAATTTCTCGCTTGGTCATAAAAATAAAGCCGTAAATCCTTGATTCTACGTGCCCCAATGTACAGAATCGAGCCTTTTTCAGCGACCTGTTAGAGCTGCGGCGCGCCCTCCCCGGCTCTGCCCGGCGGACTTCTCTATCCCGCATCCGGGCTGCCCGCCCGGCCCGCGCCTACTTCTTCGGCGCCGCCGGTCTCGCCGTCCGCTTGGCGGCAGCCTTTTTCGCCGCCGGCTTCGCCGCAGGCCTGAGCACGATGCCGCCCGGGGGCACGGCGCCCACGCGCTCAATGGTCACGCGCGTCATCACCACCGGCACGGCGGGCTTGTCGCGCCCGTCGCGCGGCACCCGCGCGATCTTGCCCACCAGCTCCTGCCCTTCCACCACCTGCCCGAAGATCGTGTGCTTGCCGTTCAGGTGAGGGGTGGGCGCTTCGGTGATGAAGAACTGGCACGAGCCCGTGTTCGGCCCGGCATTCGCCATCGCCAGCCGCCCCGGAATGTCAAACTTCAGCGCCGGATGAAACTCGTCCTTGATGACCGCCGTGCCGCCTGTCCCGTTGCCCAGCGGGTCGCCGCCCTGGATCATGAAGCCCGGAATCACGCGATGAAACGTGAGCCCGTTGTACAGCGGACGCCGCGTCCGCGCGCCCGTCTTCGGATCGGTCCACGCCTTGCGCCCCAGCGCCAAGTCCACGAAATTTCGCACCGTCACCGGCGCCTCGAGTTCATACAGCTTCAGCACGATGCTGCCCATCGGCTGCTTGCCGTGCGAGATCTGAATCGTGGCATAGAGTCCGTCCTGCCGGGCGGGCTTGGCCGCCTGCGGCTGCGCCTCCTGCCCGGACAGCGCCATCGGGAGCAGAGCGGATGCGAGAATCAGGCCGAACTTCTTCATGGTCACAGCATAGCGCGCCCGCGGCCCCTCAATGATAGGATCAAAGCATGAAAAAAGAGACGATTCTCTCCTCGATCATCGAGATCGGCATCGTGCCCGTCGTCCGCGCCCCTTCGGCCGAGGGCGCCTATAAGGCGATCGAAGCCATTTACAACGGCGGCATCCGCGCCGCCGAAGTCACCATGACGGTGCCGGGCGCGGTGAAGGTGCTCGAAAAGCTTGCCGATCAGTTCGGGGACAGGATGGTGCTCGGCGCAGGGACGGTGCTCGACCCCGAGACCTGCCGCATCTGCATGCTTGCCGGCGCGCAATTTTTTGTCACGCCGGCGACCAACCCGAAGACAATCGAGATGGCGCGCCGCTACTCGAAGCCCATCATCCCCGGCGCGCTCACGCCCACCGAGGTCCTCGCCGCGTGGGAAGCCGGCGCCGACATCGTCAAGGTCTTCCCCTGCGACAACGTCGGCGGCGCCAAATACATCAAGGCGCTGAAAGGGCCATTCCCGCAGATCGAACTCATCCCCACCGGCGGAGTCAGCCTCGCGACGGCGGGCGATTTCCTCAAAGCCGGCGCCTGCGCCGTCGCCGTCGGCGGCGAACTCGTCGACGCCAGGACCGTCAAGGAGGGCCGGTTCGAGGTCTTCGAAGAGCGCGCGCGCCAGTTCCTCGAAGTGATCCGCAAGGCGCGCGAGGAGATGAGGGCCGCCTGACGGCGCTCTGCTACAATCAGGTAGTCCATGGCCATCAGTCAAGATCTTCTCGACATTCTGGTGTGCCCGGTGTGCAAGGAGCCCGTCCAGCTCACCGAGGACCAGCAGGGCCTCAAGTGCCCCAAATGCCGCCGCGTTTACCCCATCCGGGACGACATCCCGGTCATGCTGGTCAGCGAGGCGGCCATCGAAGAGTAGCCGCACACATGGCGCCTGCGCTCGACAGCCTGAGCCCGGGGGCGCGGGTGCTGGTGCTGCGCTTGCGTTCCCTCGGCGACTGCGTCCTCACCGCTCCCGCCCTCGAACTGCTGCGCGCGCACCGCCCGGATCTCCAGGTGGCCGTCGCTGTCGAACCGCGCTTCGCCGCCGTCTTCGAGCACAACCCGGCGGTCTCGGCGATTCTCGATCCCTCCCTCAAAGCCGTCCGGCGCTGGAACGCGGAGCTCGCCCTGAACCTCCACGGCGGCACGCGCAGCGCTTGGCTCACGCTCGCTTCCGGCGCGCGCCTCCGCGCCGGCTTCGCCCATTTCCGCCACCAGTGGGCTTACAACATCCGCATCCCCCGCGCGCAGCAGATCCTCGGCGAAGAGCGCACGGTCCACACCGCCGAACATCTGGCGTCGTCCATGTTTTATCTCGGCGTGCCGCGCGCCGGGATCCCCCGCGCGCGCCTGTTCGGCGCCGCGAAACCCGCCCGCCCGCCGTACGCCGTCCTGCACCCGTTCGCCGCTTCGGAATCCAAGCGCTGGCCCGCCGCCCGGTTCGCCGCCCTCGCCCGCCATCTGCGGCTCGAACACGGCCTCGGCATCGTCATCCTCGGCGCGGCGGACGACGATTTTTCACCGTTCGAGGAGTTCGAAACCCTGCGCGGCGCCCCTCTCGCCGAGGTCAAGGGCTGGATCGCCGGCGCCTCGCTGTTTGCCGGCAACGACAGCGGTCCGGCGCACATGGCGGCGGCGCTCGGCGTGCCTCTGCTCGTCCTGTTCGGGAGCTCCGATCCGCGCATCTGGGGGCCATGGCGGGCGGACGCCGAGGTGCTGCACGCGCCGCAGGGGCTCGAGTCGATCCCCGTGGAACGCGCCATCGAAGCCGCGGACCGGCTGAGGGCCCGCGCATGGTGACGGAAACCTGGCGCCTGCTCGGCTACGCGCGCCGCTACACGCTGGTGCTCGCCTTCGCCGTCCTGCTGATGATGATCTCCGGCGCCGGCCGCGCCATGCTGCCCGTGCTGCTCAAGCCGGTCTTCGACCGCGTGCTCGAACCCTCGTCGCCCGAGGCCCGCGTGGCTCTGCCCGTCCCGAAGTGGACGGGGATGAAACTCTATCTCGACCAGCTTGTTCCCTTCCCCATTCACAATGTATGGACGCTGGTGGCGGCGGCCATTTTGATGGTGTTTTTCATCAAGGGCATCGCGGATTATCTCGGCAATTATCTCATCAGTTACGCCGGCCTCGGCGCTGTGACGGACCTGCGGCAGAAGACCTTTGACAAAGTCATCCGCGAGGAGCATGCCTTTTTCAGATCGTTCTCCACCGGGCGCCTGATGTCGTCCATTCTCAGCGACATCGAAAAAATCCAGCTCGCCGTATCGCAAATGCTCGCCGACTGGTTCCGGCAGATTTTCGCCGCCGCGGGAATGATTTATGTGCTGGTGCAGAACGACTGGAAACTGGCGCTCGTCTCGGTCACCGTGCTGCCCTTCGTGCTGCTGCCCACGGCGCGGCTCGGCACGCGCATCCGCCGCAGCACGCGGCGCGCCCAGGACGAAGCGGCGCAGATGAGCGAGATCCTGCAGGAAGGGTTCAGCGGCCACGCCGTCGTCAAGGCCTTCACCGCCGAGGCGGCCGAAAGCGCGAAATTCCGCCGCGCCGCCCAGCGCTTCCGCCAGGCCAGCCTGCGCTACATCGCCATGCAGGGCCTGCCCTCGCCGATCATCGAGTTCTTCGGCGCGGCCACCATCGTCGGGCTGCTGACTTACGGCCGCGAGCAGATCAAGACCGGCCGGATGACGACGGGCGACTTCATGTCTTTCGTCACCGCCCTGCTGCTGCTCTACGAGCCCGTAAAGCGGCTGGCCGGCATCCACAACATCTTCCAGCAGGCCGCCGGCGCGAGCCAGCGCGTCTTCGAGTACCTCGACCGCCGGCCGATGGTGTGCGAAAAACCCGGCGCGCGCGAGCTCGGCGCCTTCCGCCGGTCGATCGAGTACGACAACGTCAGCTTCCAGTATCCCGACGCGCCGAACGGCGCGGTGCTGAGCGGCATTTCCCTCACGGTGAACAAGGGCGAAGTGGTGGCGCTTGTGGGTCCGAGCGGCGCCGGCAAGACGACGCTGGCGGCGCTGCTGCTGCGCTATTACGATCCCACGGAAGGCGTCATCCGCATCGACGGCGCCGACATCCGGGAGTTTACGCTGAAATCGCTGCGGCGGCAGATTGCGATGGTCGGACAGGAGACGTTCCTGTTCAACGACACCGCCGAGGCCAACATCCGCTACGGGCGGCCTGAAGCCACGAAGGAGGAAGTGATCGCAGCGGCGCGCGCGGCGCTGGCCGACGACTTCATCCGCGAACTGCCCCACGGCTATGACACCGTCGTCGGCGAGCGGGGCGCCAAGCTGAGCGGAGGGCAGCGGCAGCGGCTGGCGATCGCCCGCGCGCTGCTGAAGAACGCGCCCATCCTGATCCTCGACGAGGCCACGTCGCAGCTCGACACGGAAAGCGAGATGCTCGTGCAGCGCGCGCTGGCCAACCTGATGGCCAACCGCACCGTGATCGTGATCGCCCACCGGCTGTCCACCATCCGGCGCGCGGACCGCATCGCCGTCATCAGCCAGGGCTGCATCAGCGAGACTGGCACGCACGACGAGCTGGTGTCGCAGGGCGGCATCTATCAGCGGCTGCACGAGCTGCAATCGGTCGATTGGGAGCATTGACAGAAATGGCTTTGAAGAGCATGACGGGCTATGCGCGCGCCCGGCGCGCGAACGAGCTGGGCGAGGCGGTGGCCACGGCGCGCAGCGTCAACCACCGCGGGCTCGACCTGCACGTCTACGTCAGCGAGGAGCTGGAGCCGTTCGAGCCGGCGCTGCGCAACGCCGCCAGGCGGCACGTGAAGCGCGGCCACCTGAGCCTGCGCGTGAAGTTCACGCCGGCGCACGCCGGCGCGGGCGCGGCGCTGAACCGCCCGCTGTTCGAGGCCTACCTGAAGGCCATACAGGAGGCGCGCCGCGAGTACGGCGTGGAAGGCGAGCCGCGGATCGACACCGCCCTGCGCATCCCCGGCATGCTGGTGCAGGCGGCGGAGGACGCCGAAACGCCGGAAGGGCTGGAAGCTCTGGTGGTGGAAACGGCCGAGCAGGCGCTGGCGGCGCTCGATGAGTTCCGCGCCCGCGAGGGCGCCGGGCTCGGCCGCATCATCCGGGAGCTGAACGCGGTCGTCCTGCGCGACGTCGAGGCGGTGGAAGCGTGCCGGCTTCCGGCGATGCAGCACTACCACGCGCGGCTCCAACAGCGGCTCCGGGAGTTGGCACAGGGCATGGAGATCGACCCGCTGCGCGTAGCGCAGGAGGCGGCGATGCTCGCCGACAAGTCCGACATCGCCGAGGAGGTGGGCCGGCTGAAGGTGCACGCGCGCGAGCTGGATGCGATGCTGGAGGCTGGCGGAGAGACGGGCAAGAAGCTCGACTTCCTCATGCAGGAGATGAGCCGCGAGACGAACACGATCCTGTCCAAGACAGGCGGCTCGGGCGAGTTCGGGCTGCGCGTGACCTCTCTGGCGCTGGAAATCAAGGCCAATATCGAGCGGATCCGGGAACAGGCGCTGAATCTCGAATGAGCCAGATCTTCATCATCTCCGCCCCATCGGGCTCGGGCAAATCGACGCTGGTCAACAGCCTGCTGGCGCACGAGCCGGACCTGATCTTTTCCGTCAGCTACACCACGCGCGCGCCGCGCGGTCAGGAGCAGGACGGGCGCGAGTACCACTTCGTCACGCGCGAGGAGTTCCGGCGGATGATCGCCGCCGGCGAATTCATCGAGTGGGCGCAGGTGTTCGACGACTACTACGGCACGCACCGCCGCTATGTGGATCAGGGGCGCGCCGAAGGCCGCGACGTGGTGCTCGACATCGACGTGCAGGGTGCGCGACAATTGAAAGAAAAGATCCCCCAGGCTGTCAGCATCTTCATCCTGGCGCCGTCGCGCGAAGAACTGGAGAAACGGCTGCGCGCCCGCGGCGACGTGAGCGACGCCGTGATCCGCAAGCGGCTGGCCAAGGCGGCCGGGGAGATCCGGAACTTCGGCCAGTACGACTACGTGCTGGTGAACGACGATTTGCAGGCGGCGTCGGAACGCCTGCTGTGGATTGTCAGGACCGCGCGGCTGCGGGCAGCCGACGAGCAGGTGCAGGCGCGGGTCCGCAGGATTCTGGAGACATTCGAACTCGAGGAGAGCGAGCCAGGGACATGAGCGAGAATACGCGTCGGCCCTTCAACGTCATTCCGGACGACCCGGAACGGAGCGTTTACCGGTTCATCATCGCCGCCGCCAAGCGGGCGCGGCAGTTGCAGGGCGGGCAGCGCGCCCTGCTGCCCGGCACGATCAAGAAGCCCACCGTGATGGCGATGGAAGAAGTGCGCCGCGGGCTGATCCAATACTGGGATCAGGCGCCGCAGCAGCCGGATCAGAACGAGAGCGGCGAGACGCTCTGAGCCGGAGCGCGGCATGTCGTCCTGGCGCGCGGTTGTCGGAGTGGGCGGCGGGATCGCCGCGTACAAGGCGGCGGAGCTGGTGCGCGAACTGGCGCGCCGCGGCATCCAATCGCAGGTGGTGATGACCGCTGCGGCGCAGGAGTTCGTCCGCCCGCTGACGTTCGCCGCGCTGACCGGGCGCAAGGTCATCACATCGCTGTTCGGCTCGTCGCCGGAAGAAGTGCTGGCTTCCAGCGTCGAGCACATCGGCGTGGCGCGCGAGCACGACATGCTCGTCGTCGCGCCCGCCACCGCCGATCTGCTGGCGAAGTTCGCCCACGGGCTGGCGGACGATTTTCTTTCCACGCTGTATCTGGCCTTCGACCGGAAGGTGCTGCTGGCGCCCTCCATGAACACCGTCATGTGGCGGAACGCCGCCACGCAGTCCAACGTCGCGGCGCTGCGCGCCCGCGGGCATGTCGTGATGGAGCCCGAGGAGGGCGAGCTCGCCTGCGGCGAGAGCGGATCCGGACGGCTGCCAGAACCCGCCCGCATCGCCGAAGAAGCGCATTATCAGCTCGCGCGCCGGCATGATCTGGACGGCGAAACGGTGCTCGTCACCGCCGGTCCGACGCGCGAGCCGATCGACCCCGTGCGGTTTCTTTCGAACCGTTCGAGCGGCAAGATGGGCTACGCGCTGGCCGAAGCCGCGGCGTGGCGCGGGGCGCGCGTCATCCTCGTGAGCGGCCCGGTGGAGCTGGCCGCGCCGCTGCACGTCGAGTGCGTGCGCGTGGAGACGGCGCGCGAGATGCGGGATGCCGTTCTGGCGCACCTGCCGGAAAGCACCATCGTCATCAAGAGCGCAGCCGTGGCCGATTATCACGTCGCGAATGTTCCCGCGCAGAAGATCAAGAAGACCGCCACCCGCCTGCCGCTGGAACTCGATCCCACGCCCGACATCCTCGCCGAGGCGGGGGCGGAGATCGAGCGCGCCGGGCGCGGGCAGCTTCTGATCGGCTTCGCCGCCGAGACCGAGAACGTGGTGGGCGAGGCGAAGCGCAAGCTCAAGGCGAAGCGCTGCCACATGGTGGTGGCCAACAACGTCGCCGCCGAAGGGCTCGGCTTCGAGAGCGACGACAACGAGGTCACGCTGGTCACGCAGGCGGGCGAGGTCATCGATCTCGCGCGCGCCAAGAAGCGCGAACTCGCCGACCGCATCCTCGACGAGGCGCTCAGACTGCGCCTGGAGCTCTACAGCCGGAGTTGAGTGCAGCATGGACGCGCGCGAACTGCGGCGGTGGCTGGAGTTTTACCGCGATCTCGGCGTGCGGGAGCTGCGCGTGCCGCAGGCATTTTTCTCGCATTCCGTGGCGGGAAAAATACAAAACGAAGCTAAGGACGAAAAAGCAGGTTTACAATCAACAGCTTACAGGGCAGCTTCCGGTTCGTTTCCCGCCGCCCGCCAAAACGAACCGAAAGCCGTCCCATTCGATGCCGCCGTTTCCGGAGACCCGAA
Source organism: Arcobacter sp. (assembly GCA_020723085.1). Taxonomy (GTDB): domain Bacteria; phylum Acidobacteriota; class Terriglobia; order Bryobacterales; family Bryobacteraceae; genus JANWVO01. Next base: position 2,497 of record DYJN01000048.1, on the reverse strand, counting down.
GACGAGCGCGGCGGGGGCGATCCGCGCTGCCGCCTCCTCGGCCGGAGCCGCCGGAGCGGGAGCTGTTCAGCCTCCCGCGGCGGCGCCCGCCGCGGGGCTCGTGCCGCTGTTCGACGGCGGACGAGAGGGCGACACGCTGGAGCGCATCGCGGCCGACCTTGGCGACTGCCGCCGCTGCAGGCTGTGCGAGGGGCGGACCAACATCGTCTTCGGCAGCGGCGATCCGCAGGCGCGGCTGGTCTTTGTCGGGGAAGGGCCGGGCGAGGACGAGGACCTGCAGGGGCTGCCGTTCGTTGGCCGGGCAGGGCAGCTGCTGACGCAGATGATCAACAACACGGCGGCGCGGGAGGGCATGGCCGTGCGGCGGGAATGCGTCTACATCTGCAACGTGGTGAAGTGCCGTCCGCCGAAGAACCGCACGCCCGAGCCGGACGAGATGGAGATCTGCGGGCAGTTCCTGTACCGGCAGTTGAGCGTCATCCGGCCGCGGGCGATCTGCGCGCTCGGGGCGACGGCGGCCAAGGCGCTGCTGGGGGCGAAGGAGGGCATCACGAAGCTGCGCGGCCGCTGGCACTGGTGGCGCGACATTCCCGTGATGCCGACCTACCATCCCTCCTACCTGCTCCGGCCCTACAATCAGAACGCCAAGCGGGAGGCGTGGGAAGACCTGAAGAAGGTGCTGCACTATGTCTACGACGAGCCGCCGCGGCCTCTTTCTGACTTTTGAGGGCCTGGACGGCAGCGGCAAGACGACGCAGATGCGGCTGCTGGCCCGGCGCCTGCGGGAAGCGGGCGGGGAAGTGGTGGAGCTGGCCGAGCCGGGCACGACGGAAATCGGCAAGAAAATCCGCTCGATTCTGCTCGATCCTTCGCACGAAAGGATGAGCCCGGTGGCGGAAATGCTGCTGTATTTCGCTGCGCGCGCGCAGACGGTGGACGAGATCCTGCGGCCGGCGCTCGAGCGCGGGGCGACGGTGCTGAGCGACCGGTGGACGGACTCGACGCGCGCGTATCAGGGTTACGGGCGCGGACTGGAACTGGAGTGGATCGACGAGCTCGACCGCATCGCCTGCCGCGGCATCGAACCCGGCCTGACGGTGCTCGTGGAGATCGGCGTCGGCGAGGGGCTCAGGCGGGCTCGGACGCGCAATGCGGACGAGGCGGCGGCGGAGACGCGGATGGACGAACAGGACCGGGCGTTTTACGAGCGCGTGGCGCAGGGCTACCGGACGCTGGCGGGATTGTACCGGCGCATCGCGGCCGTCGATGGAAGCGGAAGCGTCGAGGAGGTCGGCGAGCGCGTATGGCGGGCGGTGGAGGAGTTCCGGAGGCGGCATGTTTAGGAGTTTCTACGGCAACCGCACTGCCGCCGAATCGCTGGAACGGATGATCGCAGGCGGGCGGATCGCGCAGACGATCCTGCTGGCCGGCCCGGAGGGGGTGGGAAAGGCGACGCTGGCTCGGCGGTTCGCCGCGCGGCTGCTCGCGGCGGAGGCGCCGGAGGCGGCGGCCGAAATCGAACACAAGGTGGAAATGGACGATCTCAGTCTGCCGGAAAACCGGAAAATTCTCGACGAAAGAGAAAAATGGCCGGGTGAAAAGCGGGCTGAAGAGCCGCTGTTTTTTGCGAGCCACCCCGATTTTGTCACGTTCTGCCCGGAGGGCCCGCTGCGGCAGATCTCCATCCAGCAGATGCGGCTGGCGCGGAGCCGGGCGCAGTTGCGGCCGCTCAAGGGACGGTGGCGGGTGTTTCTGATCGACCGGCTGGACAGGGCGGGAGCGCAGGCGGCGGACGCGCTGCTGAAAACGCTGGAGGAGCCGCCCGAGCATCTGGCGCTGTTCGTGACGGCAGCCAACCCGTTCGATCTGCCGCCGACAATCCGGTCGCGGTCGGTGATCTTCTGGATGACGCCGCTGAGCGAAAGCGAAATGCAGGAGGCGGCGCGGGCGCTCGGGTGGGAGGACGCGGAGCGGCGGATAGCGCTGGCCGGCGGGTGTCCCGGCGTGGCGGCGGCTCTGGATCTGGAGGAGTACGGGAAGCGGCGCGCGCTGGCGCTGGCGATGCTCGAGTCCGCGGCGTCCACGGCGAGCTTCGCGCAGTGGGTGAAGGCGAGCCAAGGGCTTCTGGCAAGCAAGACGGAGAAGATGAGCCGCTACGCGCCGGTGATGTACGGGCTGCTGGAAGATGTGCTGACCGTGCAGAACGGGGGCGCCAAGCTGCGGAATGAAGATCTTCGGGCGCGGCTGGAGAAGCTGGCGGCACGAGTGGATTTCGAGTGGGTGCGGGAGGCGGTGGAGCAGGTGGACGGCTGGGACGGGCTGGAGCGGCGGAACGTTCAGAAGGCGGCGGTGGCGGATTCGTTCGTGACGAGGCTGGCGGAGGCGGCGAGGGCGGCGCGGTAGAGCTGATCGGGATCAAGGACGTGGCGCCACGAGTCGCCGAGGCGGGTGCGGCCCGGGGCACGATAGAGGGAGGGCGAGACCTCCTCGAGGCGGG
>DYJN01000121.1 GCA_020723085.1 Arcobacter sp. | reverse complement strand
GATGTGGGCATGGGTGATGAAGATCGCCTTGACCTTGTACCGTCTTTCTTTCAACAGCTCGAGCAGCCGGTCGAGGTCCGTGCCGTCGCCCGGGTCTACGACGATGGCGTCGCCGCTGGCTTCGTCAGCGAAGACGGAGCAGTTGCACTGCAGCATCCCTGTGGGAAGAATCTCGTGGGTCATGTCCACATCAGTATAAGGGTGGAAGGCAGATTCCCGGCCTATGAATGACGCGCCTCTGTACCTGCACCTGGTTCTGGCTGTCCTGATTCTGGCGCTGGTGCTGGCGTCGCGGGTGCGGCGCTGGCGCGCGGCGGCTGTGGCGGCGGCGCTGCTGCTGGCGCTGACCGGCGCGCACAATTTCATGACGCGCATGAAGTCGCCGCCGCCCGGCTGGCACGCGCTGATCGGCATCAAGATCCTGCTTGCGCTGCACGTGATCGCGATGGTCTTTCTGCTGGCGCGGGGCGGAAGCGCGGAACAGGAGCGGCGCTGGCGGCGGGGCGCGATCCTGAGCGCGGCGGTTACGATGATAATCGGGCTGTACTACAGCAATTTCGCCCGCTGAAGGCCATGACAGGTTACGAAGCCCTGCGGCAAGGCGCCGCCTGGATCGACCTCTCCGCCCGCGGCAGAATCCGCGCCGCCGGCGATGACCGCAAGCGGCTGCTGCATGCGATGTGCACGAACCACGTCGAGCAGATGCAGCCGGGCGACTCGCTGTACGCGTTCTTCCTGAACGCGCAGGGCAGGATTCTCGCTGACGCCTGGATCCTCTGCGCCGAAGACCACCTCCTGCTGGACACCGAGCCGGAAACGCGCGGCACACTGTTCGGGCATCTGGACCGCTACATTATCGCCGATGATGTAACGCTCGAAGACCTGACGGAGGCAACCGCGGAGATCGCCGTAGAAGGTCCGCTGGCGGAACGGGCGCCGCGGCGCGGCGCAGTGATCCGCGCGTCCGCCACCGGGCAGCCCGGCTGGCGCATGATCGTGCCGGCGGCGGAGAGGGATGCCCTGACCGAACAGCTGCGCGCGGCGGGCATCGTGGAAGCTACGGCGGAAGAGGCGCGCACGGTGCGCATTGAAAACGGCGTCCCGCGTTACGGCGAGGACATCACCGGCGCGCACCTGGTCCACGAGACGCGGCAGCTTCACGCGGTGCATTTCAACAAGGGTTGCTATCTGGGGCAGGAGATCGTCGAGCGGGTCCGTGCGCGGGGGCAGGTGCACCGCATGCTGTATCCGATCCGGATTGCGGCGCAGACGCCTCCGGCGGCGGGCGAGAAAGTGACATCCGCGGGCGAGGAGTGCGGTTTCGTTACGTCGGCGGCGTGGTCGCCGGCGCAGGGCTGCGTGCGGGCGCTGGCCTACCTGCGGAAGCTGGACGATCTGTCAGTTGCCGGCGCGCCGGCGCAGCTCGTCCAGAACTGACTTTTTCACGCGCGCTCCGCCAGCGTCGCCAAGGCGGAGATCCGGCGTACGGGCGCCGTGGTAGTCCGAGCCGCCCGTGGCGGCCAGCCCGTACTTGCGCGCGAGCTGCGCGTAGCGCGAGGCGGTGCGCGGGTCGTGATCCGGGTGCCACACCTCGACCGCCTGGAGTCCGGCTTCGGTCAAATCGCGCAGGATGGAATCCTCCTGCGCCGGATTTCCGTTGCCCAGACGCCGGGGGTGGGCCAGCGACGCCACGCCGCCGGCGGCGCGGAGGCGCCGGATGCACTCGGCGGGCGAGGGGTCTTCCTTCTCGACAAACGCCGGGCGGCCCTCAGCCAGCAGTGCGTCGATGGCGGCGCGCACAGTGGGGAAGTAGCCCTTGCGCACGAGGACTTCAGCGAAGTGCGGCCGCGCGGTGACGCGGCGGGCCAGAGCTTCAGCCTCTTCCAGCCGCACGGCGTAGCCGAGAGTCTGGAGCCTTTCCGCCATGGCGCGGTTGCGGGCGCGGCGGCAGGCGGCGATCGTCTCCAGCCACGCGGCAAAGCCGCTATCGGGAGGCTCGAAGAAATAGCCGAGGATATGCACAGTGCGGCGCAGTTCGTCGGGCTCGTCCTGGCGGCGCGCGCTCAGCTCGATGCCGCGGAGGAAGAACAGGCCGTGGCGCGCGCTCTCGGCGGCAGCTTCTTCCAGCCCTTCCAGCGTGTCGTGGTCGGTGAGGGCGAGCGCTTCGAGGTCCAGCTCCGCGGCCCGGCGGACCAGTTCCGCCGGAGTGTCGGTGCCGTCACTGAACGAGGAGTGCGTGTGCAGGTCGACCAATGGAACATGATAGCGAGCCGCGCCCGCCCGGGGCCAATGCCTCTCAGGGCCGGCGGATCAGGGCGCCGGGGTGATCGTCGGCGCCGATCCTGAACTCGAACACCTGTTCGCCGACGGTGGCGACCAGGCGGCCATCGCCCAGTTTCTTTTCGGGGACATCGAAGAACACGGCGCCGTCCGTGGATTCGCCGGGCTGGAGCCTGACCGGAACGAGCACGATGGCGGAGGCGGACGCGGCCGCCTTCAGGCGGGGGTTGGAGACTTCGGCCAGCGCCTGCTGGCGGCGCTGCTCATAACCGCTGGTGGAGCGGAAGCGCGACATGCCGTAGAGGCCCATTTCGTACAGCGTCACCATGCGGATCACGTCGTTGCGGCTGGCCCTGTCGAGGAAGCCCTGCACCACCTGGCGCGGCGGCACGGCGCGCAGGACGCGGCCATCCTGACGGACGAAGCGGAAATCTTCCGGCCGAACCATGCGGGCGGATTGCGAGCCGTTGGAAACGGCCACCTGGAGGATGACGTAATTGCGGATCTGTTGCGGCAACGGGGCGAACATCACCGTCAGCCCGTCACGCGACAGCGTCTGGTAGTGCAACCCGCCGGACTCGAACTCGATCGCCTGGCCGTGCAGCAGCGGCGCTGCCAGGAGCGCGGCGAACGCAATCGCGCGGCGGAGCGATGTCATCCCAATTTCATGATAGACGGACGCCCGTCCCGGACCACGGTGCGGTCCGCCGTCAGTAGAAAAGGTACTTTTGCCATCGTTCGTCGCTCTTGCCGAGCAGGCGCATGAGATGGCGCCCTGTGTGAAGCGTGAAAGGACGGGGCGGATGCAGCAGTCTCATGCCCGCCTCTTCCGGCGTGCGGTTGCCCTTGCGGTTGTTGCAGGCATGGCAGCAGGCCACAAGATTCTCCCAACTGGTTTCGCCATTGCGCGAGCGGGGGATGACGTGGTCCAGCGTCAGTTCGGCGGCGGGGAAGATCCTGCCGCAGTACTGGCATGTGTAGCGGTCCCGCATCAGGATGTTCTTGCGGCTCAGCGCGCGGCTCTGGCGCGGAATGCGGCGGTACTCGAGCAGGCGGATGACGCTGGGCAGCGGGAAGGAGGCGCGGGGCGCATGAAACATCGCATGGCTGTGCTCTTCGGCGCGGGCGACGCCCTTGAGAATGAGCACGAGGGCGCGGCGCGCGGCGCAGATGTTGATCGGCTCATAGCTGGCGTTCAGCACGAGCACCGGAGTGTGAAGCCGGTCAATGTTCGTGTTCATGCGCGGGAACCTCGGAATCGAAATTGCGGACGAGAAGCGCGGCGGCGGCGCCTGCGGCGCGGTCAGCGCGCGCGAGCGTAAAGACCCCGATGCGCGCGGCGCCCGCCTCCTTCAGAGCCGCCGCGGCGGCATTGGCCGTCGCGCCGGTCGTGAGGACATCGTCGATGAGCAGCACGCGCCGTCCGCGGACCGTTTCCGGAGCGGCGGCGCGAAAACAGCCGCGGACGTTCAGGCGGCGCTGCCGGCGCGCGAGCCCCGCCTGAGGATCCGTGTGGCGCGTGCGGCGCAGCGCCTCCGCCACGGGGACTCCCAGATGGCGCGAGAGCTCCCGCGCCAGCACGGCAGCCTGATCGAAGCCGCGCCACAGCCGGCGGCGCCAGTGGGAGGGCACGGGCACGATCACTTCAAACAGCTGATCCCGGGGATAAGCGCGCGCCATCCAGAGTCCGAACAGGCGCCCCATCGGCAGCATGCGGCCGTACTTGAACAGATGAATCAAGCCGCGCAGCCTGCCATCGTAGCTGCCGCAGCACCAAGCGCCGTCGAATGCGGTGATCCCGGCGGCGCACAGCCGGCACAGGCCCTCTTCATTCAGAGGGCGCGGATTCAGAAAAGGCGTACGGCAGCGGGCGCAGGCGAACTCGGAAGCGAAAGGCGGTGGCGATTCCAGGCAGGATTCGCAGACGGGAACCGGGGAAAAGCCGTCCAGAGGGCGTCCGCAGAGGCGGCAATCATCGGGCAGCAGGAGCGCGGACAGCCTCGCCCCGGCCTTGGCCAGAAGCCGGGCCGGAGGAGGGAACTCTGCTTTGGCAGTGGGACTACTGGGGAAGACCCACCTCCCTGATCCGTTTATACCACGCCCGCCGGGGGGCTGGCGCGGCGTGGTTCACTGGAGTAGACATGGGGGTGCTGCTCACCTGCGAAGGCGTCTCGAAGCAGTTCGGCGCGGCGCCGCTGTTCGAGAACCTCACGCTGGCGATTCACGAAGGCGAGCGCCATGGGCTGGTGGGACCGAACGGAGCGGGCAAGTCCACGCTGCTGCGGATTCTCGCCGGGCTGGATGCGCCGGACGCGGGCGTGGTGTCTCTGCGGCGCGGCGCGCGGCTGTCGATGGTCGCGCAGGAGCCGGATTTCGCGGCGGGCAGCACCGTCCGCGAAGTGATGGAATCGGCGGCGGCGGACGCCGTGGCGGCCAAAACATTTCTGGGGCAGGCTGGTTTTCGCGATCCGGAGGCGCCTGCCGCTTCGTTGTCCGGCGGCTGGAAAAAGCGGCT
>DYJN01000047.1 GCA_020723085.1 Arcobacter sp. | reverse complement strand
CGGGGACGACGGGGCTCGAACCCGCGACCTCCGACGTGACAGGCCGGCGTTCTAACCAACTGAACTACGTCCCCGCTCCGGTTGGACACCTTTACTATAACATGCCGGTCCGCGCTATGCCATTCACGTCTAGTGGCGGACCGAATGCTATAGAGGAAGAGTGCGGCGCGGTCCCTGCCCCGTGGTCTAGAATCAAAGAAGCACGCGTGGTCGGGGCGTGGCGCAGCCTGGTAGCGCACCTGCCTTGGGCGCAGGGGGTCGGGAGTTCGAATCTCCCCGCCCCGACCAACAGCATCAAGCAAGTTCGGCCATTTCAGGCTTTCTGAAGAATCCCGCGGCAGATGACTTGGTATCTGCGGGCTTCCTTCAGGGCTGCTGCCTGGCGGGTCACGACGGTCATCGAGCCTATCTCCCCAGAGGGCGCCGGGAGGTCACCTGCACAAAAGACATGTGCGCGTCTGCCGAAACCGACAAATCCATCGGCCTGTGCCAAGACGCGGCAAGACGTCTTGCTGATCGCCACCTGATCCATCAGATGACGTATTCGCTTTTGTGCGGTCTTTTGCTTTCCTCGGGTTTGGCGTCAAAAAACTTTCGTGCCCTTGCGGATCAGCACCTTGCGGTTGTGGTGATAGACATCTTTGCGGTTCCAGGGCCGCACGATGATCACTGTCACGTTGGACTTGCCCCCGAAATTGAGTCAAGCGGTCAAGACTCAAGATCCATTGACCGGACAATTGATTCATAGGGCTTTCACGCAGGCAGTTCACAAGGTAGTTCCATGCGGCGGCGGTGCGGCGGCCGGAGCAAGGGGTTTCCATCGCCGAGGCGGCGCGGGAGCTGGAGGTCCGCCCCAAGGTGCTGCACCGCTGGCGGCGGGAGTTCGGGCAGGCGCCGGGCAACGCCTTCCCCGGCAACGGCGTGGCGCGCTAGAGCCGGGGCCGCATCGCCGAGCTGGAACGCAAGATCGGCCAGCAGGCGCGGGAGATCAAACCATTAACAGGTCGCTGAAATATGCTCGATTCAGCATATTGACGCACGTAGGATCAAGGACTTACGGCTTCATTTTTATGACCAAGCGAGAAATTTCAGCATCCTGTTAAAGGTGTGCTTGCAGCGCATCGACCAGCAGCGGATGCTGCGGGTTGACTGGAAATCCGCCGTCCACAGCGGGGCCGAAGAAGAAGTGAAGGCTGGCCGCGGCCTGATAATTGAGCGCATGGGGAAGCTGGGCCGGGTCAGCCGGTCCGGCTTCTACCGCTCCGGCGCGGCGCGCCGTTCAGCCGGGGCTGGACCCCAGCCTGGCCCTCCGCGACGCCCTCCAGCGCATCGCCCTGGAATGGCCCGGCTACGGCCCGCCACGGATCGCCCCCGAACCGCCCCGGCGCGGCTGGCGGGTGAATTCCATGCGCGATTACCGGCTGATGCGGGAGGACAAACTGCGGTGCGTGCGCCAGGGGAAGTTCGTCGTGACAACCGACTCGAACCACACGCGCAAGATCTACCCGAACTTGGCGCGGGATGGCGCTGGCCGGCGCCGATCCGCTCCAGGTGGCCGGCATCACTTACATCCGGCTCAAGCACGAGTACGTGCGTCTGGGCGTGATCCTGGACGCTGACTCGCGCCGGATGATCATTTGGGCGCTGGCGCCCACGCTGGAGGACGAACCGGCGCTGGAGGAGGTACCGGCGCTAGACGCGGCGGTGCGGGGGGGCGCGGGCAAATTCGCTGGTCAGTTTCGTGCCGCGGTGGAACCCGCGGTTCGAGACCATCCAGGCGCTGCCCGCGCAGGGGCTGTTCGGGCGGCTTTACATGGCGGAAGCCGATTGCCTGATCAACACCGGGCCGTGGTGCAGCAGCTGCGAGTAGATCCGGCGCAACCTCTACGGCGGCGCCAAACTGCTGACTTCGAGCTGCCGTGCGGCGGATGCGCTCCGGTGGTTCGTGGGTGCGGAGGTTGGGGTGCTTTTTTCTCTCGCCAACAAGTCCGCGCAGAACCGGCTCCGCTTCGGGTACGACACGAACCCGGAGACCGTGCTGCGGTTCGCCACTGGGGTAATCGGCAAGGTGAGCTGCACCATCGAGGAAGCGCTGCCCTGCATCTTCCCGGCCTCGCGGTTCGGGGACGAAGGCACCGTCCGCAACAACCAGATCTTCACTAAGCTCTGGCCCGGGCGGACCCGCTGGGCGACGGTCCAGACCACCGTGCCAGACACGGCCGATGTTTCCCACCATCCGTCTGTGCCGGATGTGAACCATTTGGTCGAGTGCGCCCCGGTGGGAAAGGAATCGCGCCGCAACGTGGCCGAAGCGGTGAAGACGCACGACATCTGCCTGGCGGCGGAGATCTCGGCGGGGATGGGCGGCCCGTGAAGTTGCCGCTGTAGAGGACATCCGTGGCGCACGCTTCAGCGTGCCCCGGCGAGCTTCAGCTTGCCGCCCCCTCCATTCACCGCAAGCTGAAGCGTGCGCCACGTCGCATTCACCAGCGCCTATGCTGTGCAGGCGCGGTGCAGGCACTACGGCATGCAGATCTTGCCGTGAAGTTCGGCGGTGTAAACAGCTACGGCTAATTCTCCGGTGTCTGTGATCGAGACGAGGTACGGCCCGGACTGAGCAACAATGCCTGACGCGTTCGAGAATCGGCCCTTACCGTCCACGATCCTGCTGACATCACGGTAGTAACCGAACAATGTTTTTCCGGGAGGGCTGGGAAACACGCCGGTCGATTGCAATTCGAGGGTGAAGGTATTGCCGCCGCCGAAATCATAAAGATACTGTGTCCCACGGTCCATCCCTACCACGCCGTGTCCGGTCCGCCACGGAACGATGATCTCCGACACCGTCCCTACCAACACCTCCTCACCGATTACGGCGACCACGCGGCCACCCCAGTGAAATTCGCCATCGACGAACGTCAGCTCTCCTAACCAGATCGCCCGGAGATCCTGGCAATTCTGCTGTGCCCATCCGGGCATTGCCACCATCAGCGCGGCAGCGACGACGGCTGCACGCATCGCAGGGAAGAGTCTTCCTCGCATCTGATTGTTCTCCTTTTTCAATGGATTCCATGCCGTTGGCCCGTGCGCCGGCGGGACCTGACGCCCGCGCCGGCCCGCTGAATTCGGCCTTCCGGCATGGCTCAATCCTCGGCGAGGCGGGGATTGCGGGCAATGGATGGGTGATGATCGTTGGCTAATTTTTCTGTGATCGTCCAATCCGAAGCTTTCAAAGGACTTGATCGAGGTTATGATCGGACGCAAAGGTCAGATTCAGCCTTGTCGCCCATCCGTGAAGCGGCTATAATTTGCTTGCTCGGGAGAGTGCCGTGACGACGGAGGGATTACCCGAGGGTTCGCTGATCCGGTTTGGGGCCTACGAATTCGACCCCACCAGCGGGGAACTGCGCAAGGCCGGGATGGCGGTCCACCTGTCGCCGCAGCCGGCTCGGGTGTTGGCGCTGCTGGCCGGCCGGGCGGGCCAGGTGGTGACGCGGGAAGTGATCCGCGAGAAAATCTGGGGCAGCGAAACCTATGTCGATTTCGAGCAGGGCCTGAATCACTGCATCAAGCAGATCCGGACGGCGCTGTGCGACGACGTGGGCTCGCCCCGCTATATCCAGACGCTGCCGCGGCTCGGGTACCGGTTTATCGCCGAAGTGGAGGTCACGTCGCCGGTCGAGGCGGCGCCGCCGCCTGCCGGGGGGACGCCGGAAGCAGCAGGGACTTCGCGACCGCGCCTGCGCTGGTGGCTGGTGAGTGCGGTGCTCGGGGTGGCGGCAACTGCAGTCGTATTACTGACCGGGACGGGCAGGCTGCGCGAGCGACTCTTGGCGAGCAGGGAAGCGAGCCGGATCACCTCGATCGCCGTGCTGCCTCTGGAGAACCTCTCGGGCGATTCCCAAGAAGAGTATTTCGCGGACGGCATGACGGAGGAGCTCATCACCGCTCTCGGCAATATTCGCGGGCTGCGCGTCATCTCGCGGACATCCGTGATGCGGTACAAGGGCACAGCCAAGCCGGTTCCTCAGATCGGTCGCGAGCTCAATGTCGACGCAGTGATCGAAGGTAGTGTTACGCAGTCCGGCGGACGCCTCCGCCTGACCGCGAATCTAATCCACGCCCCGAGCGACCGTCACCTGTGGGCCGGAGCCTACGACGCCGATCTCAAGGATATCCTGGCGCTCCGGCGGGAGCTCGCCCGCACCATCGCGCGGCAGGTCCGGGCGACCCTGCCCCATGAGGATCGCCCCAGGCTCGCGGGCGCCCGCACAGTCAATCCCGAGGCCCACGAGATGTATCTCAAAGGCCAATATCACTATTACAAATGGCGCAGGGAGGAGTTCCAGAAGGCCATCGTTTATTTCGAACGGGCGATTCAAATTGATCCGAATTATGCTGAAGCCTACCTGGGGCTCGCCAAGACGTACGGCTGGCAATGGATGGTGGACGCACTGACGCCGGATGAGGCTTACCCGAAATTCAGCGCCGCGTTGAAACGCGCGCTCGAGATCGACGACACGGTTCCGGAGGCGCACTACGTCCAAGCCGTCGCGGCCTGGTACTTTTACTGGAATTGGGCTCAGGCCGAAGCGGAGTTCAAGCGTGCGCTCGAACTCAATCCCAACCTCGAGGAGGCCCGGTATGAATACGCTTGGTTCCTGTCCACGATGGGACGGCTGGCCGAAGCGGTCGCGGAGGCGGAGCGCGCGGTGAGCGGCGACCCTCTGTCGGCCGCCGCCAATCTCGCCTTGGGCTCTGTCTATCAGTGCGCTGGGCGGCTGGACGAAGCGCTGGCCCAACTGCGCAAGACCATCGAGCTGGAACCATACGATCCGCGCTGCTACGAGTTCCTCGGCGTCGTTTACCGGAGCCTCGGACTGTATGACGAAATGGTGGAGGCGCGGCGCAAGGAACTAACGCTGCGGGGTGTACCGGCTGAGGTCGTGGACTCGATGCTTGACGCCTACCGCTCGGGCGGGTTTCCCGGCTATCTGCGGTGGTCGCTCCAACGCACCCGCAACCCCTATCGCGCCGCTGTGCTCCAGGCAGGACTCGGCATGAAGGACGAAGCGTTCGCCAGCCTCGAAAAGGCCTACCAGGCGCATCGGTGGGAGATGGTGCGGCTGAATTTGCCCGAATGGGCGCCGCTACGTTCCGACCCGCGGTTTCAGGAACTGTTCCGCCGGATGAACTTCCCCAGTCAAGCTCCGTGAACCCAGCGCATTCGCGCGGTGCCCGGCGGCGCCCACGCCACTGGTAGCTCGACAACGGCAGGCCGGATGGAATGACCGGCGGCGGGTTGGACGCCCGCGAACTTCACGCCGACCTTGCCAGCGGCGGCTATCAGCGCGAGATCCGCTTTCTGGAATTGGAGTCATCCCCAGCTTTCGTGCGCGAGCCCCGGGGCAACGGCTGTATCGGACGCTGCCCCCGCACTTCCGAGGACCAGCTTCTCGGATCCGCCGCTCTGACACGCTGAAGAGTTGTTGAATCACTCGAGGAATTCCGCCAACACGAGGACCAGCAGCGGTCGGTAGAGCGCCTCCACCTCCAACCCCGCGGCAGTCTCACTACGCCTTGCCCGCCCGCGATTCTCTCGCATGATGATCCCTGAAATGACTATCCAGGGAATCGTAAGCAATACAGCCGGCACGCGATGCCCTTGGGGAACTTGGCGGGCCTGCAATGGTCGAGTGGCGGCAGCGGCGCGGAACTTGGAAATGGTGGGCGCGACAGGACTTGAACCTATGACCTCCTGCGTGTGAAGCAGGCGCTCTAACCAGCTGAGCTACGCGCCCTTCGGCTCTCTCCCCTTTTATACCATGACCGGGGCTTGGCGGAGAACTGATCAAAGCCGGATCGTCACCGTGAGGCCCCGTCCCGGATAACTGTTCGGGTCCGTGCCAACGGAAATGACTGAGATGCTCAGCTTCGCCCCCTCCGCGAGCGGAGAACGATCGAAGCAGGAAACCGGCGCAGCCTCGATACTTCCCGCAGGAATCACCAGCTCCTCATACGTTGCTCCATCCACCGACACCCGGACTGTGACAGGCGCTCCTAGCGGCGCTCTCTCCACTCGCGCCAATACATCGCGAACCGCCCGCGTGGCCTCCACTACCAGTGGCGGAGAGATGCTCTCCATCACGGCCAGTTCCCCGTCGTATTGAAACGTATATTGGCCGCCTGCCATCGTTCGCAGCCCGCCTTCTTCCGTCATCGTGAACGCCGTGAAGGCCGTCGGGCTGCTCCCCCTGTCGTTCGTCACATAAAACTCGGCGGCCGCGATTCTCGAATTGGGAAGTTCGATTCTTCTGCTGTAGCTGCCGCTCGCCGGGCTTCCGAACAGCCCTTTCGAGAAAGCCAGTACAGACGTCAAGCGGCGCAGTGGGTAAACGCGGACTGCCGCTGAATGCGGCACGATGGCCGTATCGTGCACGCCTCGATCCACGAGCAATTCCGCCCCGGCGCTCCAGACTTCCAGCACACGGACCAGCTCTCGCTCAATCTGCAGCAGGTCGCCCTGCTGCACCGGCGCGGGGCTTGCCAGGCGCACGACCAGATCCTGCTCGCCCAGCGCTTGAGATAGCTGCCACGGGCATGGGCTTTCCAGTTCGTCCCAATAATGCACCGTCAGAGTTCCCGTGCGGATCGTCCTCGTGTTTGTGAGCGTCGGAAAACCGATTCCGCTGATGACAAATGCGCCCTGCCCGTAAGCCGAGATCCCGAAATCCGGCATCGGAGGAACATCCGTATCGCCGGCGCCGGAAATCCCCAGCTCATGCCTTCCAATCAGCGCCTCGCTTTCCGGACTCTCTGTCCCCCGGCTGCTCACCGCCAGCCCCATCAAGTGAATCGCCGAACCATACGCCGCGGGCGCCACGAAGCGGATCTCATCGGTGCGCGTCAAACCCGCCGGCTTCCACGCGCTTTCCGTGATGGAGAAGACGCTGGTCCCATCCGGCGCCACACGCCAGGGCGGAGATACAGCAATTTCGGTCGCGGTATTTGAAGTAATGACTCGCTCCTGCCCGGCTCCTTTCCCCCGCAGGATCCGGACCGAGGCGCCCTGATATTCGTTTGGCTGCATGCCCAGCGTTGTGTTGCCAATCCCGGCAGCGCCGAAGAGGCCGGCTTGCGTCGGCGGGAGATATTCAAAGCGCCATTGGAACCGCGCATGGTCAAAGTTCGGATCAGGCAGTGGAATGACGCTGGATTCCAGCCCGGCGTCCACGAACTGGCCATTCACAGGCAGCGCCTCCGCAATGCGCCGCAGGCGGGACGGGCTCTCGCCTCGATACACGCGCATGCTCGCCGCTCGAGCGTCCAGCCGTATGCCCGTCAGCGCGACTGCGTACCCTGAAGGTCCTCCCGGCAGCGCCGCTTCCACGATGAACGACCCTGCCGACTCCTGCCCGTCCGCGCTTACCCCCGTCAGTGCGTAATAGAGTGTCCTGCCGCCGGCCAGCGTCCCGGCGCCGCTCTGAACAGAGGGCACTAAGCTCACCACAGGAGCGTGAGGTCCGGCAAGAGCTGGCGCCGTAGCCGGCGTGAACTTCACCGCGAGCGCCACGCCGCCATCGCCTGCTTCACCCGCCTCCACGATCTCGAACTCCTCCCCCGTCTCCGCGGTTCGCCGCCTCCCTGCTAGCGAGAACGGAATCCCTCCGTTGCTCAACCCCCCGGCGCCTCCCGTCAGCATTTCCGCCGCGGCTCTTTCGTACCAACCGTCGTCGTGCCGCTGCGCGGTGATGCGGGCGCTTTCGAAGTTCAGTCCAGCAGTGATCTTCAGAACGCGGAAGAGAGTCCGTGCGAGTCCTTCCTTGCTGTGGGTGAGTGCAATAATGTCGCCCGGCCGAAGACCAAAAGCCTGAACACTCGATTCAAATTCAGCGTACTGATTGCCGCGGATATTCTTCTCGATTTGCAGCCGAAGCACTCGCGCCGCCTGGTCGAAATGCGGCAGCCCCAGCGCTCTGAGCGGTGCCGATACCTCGCACCCCTGAAGCTGCGCGTCCTCGAAATCCACCAGCGACAGAACATCCGGCTGATAGTCTCGAAATGCGTCGGCAAATTCCGCCGTCAGCCTGTTGGCCAGCTCCCCTGAGCTCTTCCGGAACAGGCGGAAGGAGGATTCCCCGTTCCTCGCCCTCAGAATACCGGACGTCCCCCCGGTCCCATCTCCGAACTCATACGCCGGCCATCCTCCGTTCACTGGCTCCGCCGCGTTGCTGAAGGCTCCTTTTTGCGGATGTTGCCTGCTGATGGTCGTCTCGGGCCTCAGGCTCAACTTGCCCGCGGCGTCCAGCGTCACCATCAGCCCGGCCGCTGTCCGGATGCCTCGCACCACCTCGCTCAGGCTGCGTCTCTTGGCGAGCGCCAGATTCACTTCATATCTCGGTCCCTGGATTTCCTCCCCGCCAGGCCCTCTCAGCGGAACGAATTCGTCGCAGTATTGCGCCGTATTGTGGAAGCTGCCAAGATCGATTTCATCCATCCGCCAGCCGGCATTGAGGAACAGATCCAGCAGTACCCACGCGGGATTTCTCGTAAAAGCGACATCGATGAGAATGCCGTCGGCTCCATATCGTGGCAGCCTTAGCCCCTCCACCAGAACCTCCACCTTGGGCAATCTGCCACGCTCGACAATCTGGTTCGGCACGACCAGCCCCACGCAGGCGAGGCTGCCATGCGGATCTCCCATCGGCTTTCCTTCGCTGTCCGTGAAATCCGCGTTGAATGCGCCTGTCCGCTCGCCTCTGGTCAGCGGCCGGTACCAGCCGCTGCCGCTCATGTCCCGCCCGTCATCGGCCAGCGGAATCTCGACGCCGTTCGCGATCACTTTCCGCACGCCTTCAATCGGCCCCATGCCCACAAGCGCTTCGCAATGCGTCAGATTGCCGTCGTTCCTGGCGAAGATCACTGGTGCTTCGATCCACGCCGTGCCGTAGACCATCGGCACCGCGTCGTTCAGCCGCGCCCTGCCATCGAGCGGTTCCGACCACTGGCTTTCTCGCGCCCCGTGCGGCCGTACCAGCAGTCCTGTCGGCAGAAAATCGAATCCGCCGAACCTGGCCGTCTCTCTCCCCTGGCTGTCTTTGTCAAACATCCCCCGGAGCTGGCAGTCCTCCCGTGTGTAACCACACGTCGTGAACGGCTCGGTTCCGTTCAGGTTCCCTCGTCCTCCCTCAACATCCGGCGAATACCCGCACCGGTAGAACTGCGAGCGTATGCCGGATGCTCCGCCATTCACTGCTTCTTGCCGCTCCGCCTGAGTGGCTGGGAATCGCCACGGGCACCGGCTTTGGATCCGCGGTTGCGGAATCTGCAGCCGCAGCAGACTCAGCCGGTTTACGAAGCTCAACCGGGCTTCCTTCTCCGTCAGTTCCTCCGCCGGATTCGCGATTCCGGCGAACACCGCGGCCAGCTCGGAAGCCGGGCTTCCCGTTGCGGGATCGAAAAACCCGAAGCGCACCCGCAGCCTCGCGCCCCTCCATCCGATGCTGCCGTCGATCTGCGAAATCCTCCCGTCCACGTTTGACAACGTCAACGTCAGCCGGCTGCCGTGGTCCAGTCCCTCTTCCGCTCCCAGCCGCATCTCAAAGCCGGAGTGGCGCAGGATCCGCGGCGCATACTCATTCCCTTCTGCCGTTACCCGGTGCGTGCACCATCGCTCCACCGCACCGTCAGACAGCGTGCACTCGAACAGGAGCAACGGCGTCAGGGTCTCTTCTTGACCTTTCAGATCCGCGATCGGCATCACGCCACGTCCTCCCCGGCGCTCTCCAGCACCACTTCTGCCTCATTCCGCCCTGGTGCCACAGTGGTGATCCTCAGTCCTCCTTCAGCGAACCTCGCTTTCAAATACACGCCCCCCCGCTCATACGTCCCCTGATAGGGCGACGGTGCGCGTTGCATCTCAGCCTGCAGCCTCCGGATCCACACCGATGCGCCCGCGTCCACCTCAACCTCCAGGCGCTGCATCCCGCCACTGCTCTCCCCCGCCACGTAAGCCCTCAGCCAATCCGTTCCCGCCGTTGCCCGCAGCGCTGCCCCTCCCGCGCGCAGCGTCGCCGCCCCGCCGCGGAGCTCGCAGGAAAAACACACCACGGCGCCCGGCGCCAGGTCCACCTCCTGCCATACCTGCCCCGGCGCTGCGTTGGAGTTCACAATCTCGAACTCGGCAGGCAGTCCGTTTCCGCCGGCGCTCTTGGTCAGGACCAGACCCGCGCTCTTGCCCCAAGCCGCATTGCCGGCATCCTCGCTCCATCGCAACAGGTTCGACATCGGATCGGCGAAACAGAATGTGCGCCACGCGCCCCCGCACGTTTCGTACAGCTCTCTCAGTGCGCCGGCTTCCGCGTCCGTCAGATCTTCGAACCGCAGCATCCATCTCCGGATCACGGGTTGGTCCGGGGCGCCGCGCCACAAATATCCTCCGGGACTTTCTGCTTCTGCGTGGACCGACTCCAGCGTCTTCACAGCCGGATATTGCGCCTGGACACGGCTCAGCATTACCGGAAAATACATGTCATACTCCGCCCTCGGCCACAACCAGCGTGGCCTTTCTCTTCAGCGGCCCCTCCGCTGCCGAGCTGAATTGCCTTCCCGCCAGATAACATGGCCAGTGTTCGGTGCCTGTCAGAGGATCCCTGAACAGGAATGGCTCGGCCGTCTCGAAATGTTTCCTCGCAAACTCCTCCACCGCCCACGCCTCTTCTTCATCAAGCAGATCCAGCCGGATCGTCCATCGCCGCAGCGGCCTTCTCGCGGGAAAACGCTGTTCCCGTCCGCCCAAAAAACGAAAGACCCGTGCCTCGGCCAGAATTTCACAGGTAAGTGGATGCTGCCCGTTCACTCCGGTTTTCAAATTGGGAAATTCCAGCATGTCTCACTCCTGCCAGTGTGACAGCACGCTTTGCATCCCTTCCGATTCCAGCAGCGCCCGCCTGACGGCTTCGGCGATTTCCGGCGTTCTTTCCAGAAAGGAACGGCTGTCCATCGCTTCTACGTTCACGACAACGGAGGGTGGAATGGGAGGCTGCGCCGCCCTCACGGCGCCTGTCGCATCCCGGTCAATGAAATAGTAGCCGCCGTCTCCGCCCGCGAATCCCAGGTCGTATCTCGCCGTCGTACGCCGGATCGTGGCGGGCAAGCTTACCGCGGGCTCGTCTTCCCCTCCGCCAAACAGCCGCAGGATGCCCCCGAGAATTGGATTCAGGCTCGACACCAGCCCCTGCCAGCCCCCTCCTCCCGCCAGCCCCGCCGGCTTGGAGAGTCCCTCGAGATGCGATACCAGCTCGCTGAACCCGATCCCCGCTCCTCCCGTCGCCGTCGCTCCCTTTCCCTCAAAGCCCAGTAACTCTTCGGCTTGCCTTCCGGGAGTCTTGCCGGCTTCGCCGGCTGCGGCTTGCAAGGCTTCTGCAATCCGGTCCTCAATCTCCAGATCTTCGCGCTTCATCTTGCATCCTCTCCCACGCCTGCTCCAGCACTGCCATGGCCTCCAGGTCTTTCGCGCTCCAGTCGGACGGCAGGAACCGTCCGCATTGCCGCCACACGGCCCACTGTTCCAGCCACGCCACGCTGTCCGCTGTGATCGTCGTCTTCGGGCATTGGTTGGCGATCGTCCCGTACCTCGCCCACACCGCTTTCCTTCCCGTCGCCGCCTTTCCCAGCCATCCGCACTGCCGGCTTTCTTCCAGTCCTTGCCTCCGGCAATCCTCGCACCTCCAACCGGCAGTGCCGCCCGCGAAATAGTGGAGGGCGAGTGTCAGTTTTTTCGCTCTTCCTCGCTCAGCCGGCATTCCTTGCGGATCGCCTCCGCGATCTCCCTCGCCAGCTCTTCCGGCCCTCGTTCGATCAGCGCTCTTGCATCTGCTTCAGCGCCGTCGATCGCCAGCCCTTCCACCCGCTCCAGCCCCCACTCCAGGTAGATGCTGTCGATCCGGCTTTCCATCTCTGCCGCGGCCAGCCGGTCCTCAATGCTCTCGCCCGCGCTGCGGTATTCCAGCTCCGCCAGCAGTTGCCGCACCCGTCGCGTGATCTCTGCCCTCCGCCGCAGGGACGGCCTGCGGACCACATACCGGACACCCGCCCATGTCTTTGACTCTTGCGTCGCCGTGCTCGCGTATTCCATCGTCCCTGCCCTCTTATCCGAAAACGACATACAGCTCATCTTCCCGAGTGCCCTGCGCAACAGATCCGCGCAGCCGCCACCGCAGCCGCTCTTCGTCGTCCAGAAATTCAGGAGGAGCGGGAACAAAATTCGGGATATAAATGCCGCTGATGCCGCCCGGAATTTCTCCCATTTGAACCATGAGGGGCATTGGCTCACGACGACTCGCACTTGCATATAGCGCCTCACATGCGGCCGAAGAATCTCCGTAAACCTCCAGGTCGACCGTCACCTCTCTGTCTCCAGGCACCACGCACTTCGGCTCTGTCAGCCCGAAATCCCTCCATCGCAGCTCCGCGTGGTTCCTCACCCGGATCCTCGCTTCGGCCACCGTCTCCAGCGGCGGCGCTGTCGTCCCCACCCACGCTTGGCCCAGATGCCCAGGTACCGGCATCTCCATCAGCGGCGCCACCGCCGGCTCCGCCGGAAAGCTCGTCAGCCCGCCTTGCTGCGCCTCGAATGTCTTGCTGTCGATCACTCCCGCCGCCATCCCGCGGAACCCCAACTCGTGAAAGTCTCCGTTCAGTTCCACGCTCATCTCGTCCACCACGCAGCCGTTCAGGATCCGCTGCACCGCCGTCTCCGGCGTCCAGTATTCGTACAGGCTCACGCTCGGCGGTTTCAGCGCCAGCCCATAACTCACCGCCCCGCCCGTCGTGGATCCCGCCTGCCCGCTCAACGGCGCGCTCAGCCACGCTGTTTGCGCGTCGGGGCATGCCGTCACCACCCGGAGTTCGCTTCCCAGCACGATCCCGTCCCCCGGCTGCAAACCGTGCGGGGCGCCAAACGTCGCCGTCATGCCTGACACCTGCACCACCGGCAGCCCGCCCGTATGGACACGCGGCGCCGCGCCCATTGCTCCCTCGATCAGCGCCCCGCACCTCGGCTTCGCGTCCCCGCTCTCTCGCGCATACAGGTACGTGCGCATTTCGAACCATGTGCGCTTCCTCAGCCGGCCCGCGACCCCTTGATAGCTTCTCGTGCCCGTCTTGTCCCGGCGCTGCGGCTCGTCCCATTTCTGCAGGACCCTCAGCCCCAGCCCGCTGAACCGCTCGGCCGCCGTCACCGCCGCCACTTGCCCAAATGCCGGTTCAATCGCCGCATAATAACGGCTGTCTCTCGTCGAAATGTAGCAGTTCATTGCTCTTGCGCCCCGCTTATTCCCGGTTGATAATTACCGTGCATGAAATCCGGCTCGATTGGAGAAAATGGCTGCCGCCCTTCTTCACCGCCTCGACTTGCACGGCCGTCTCCCCGCTCAGGTACAGCCCGGGACCGATGCAACCCCGGCTTCTCTCCAGCACGTCCCGCACCGCGTCGGTGTAATAGTGAAGTTGGTCCGTAATCCCTTCCAGCCGGTCTTGCGTCACGCGCACCTCCACCCCCACCTGCGCCTCGCCCGAAAATCGCCTCAGCCGCTCCGTCGGCCGGCTGTGGACTTTTTCGCAGTATAGGATCAGCGCCGGATACCGGCTGCCCCAGGCCTTCTCTACATGATCCGGCGCCGCCTTCAGCACTTTCACTCCTGCCGGCCACGAATGCTCTTCAGCCAGGCCGTACGGCTCTCTTAGTTGTTCCAGGCTGTCCCTGAGGCCGTTTTCTCCTTCAATCACCTCGGCGATCCCCTCCAGCACCTCCCGGATCGTGAATGTCATCATTACCCCCTCAGCAGCACCGAGCCGCTCGCCCGCACGAGTTCATCCGCAGCCTGCCCTTCTCCCGGCGGCCGTCCGGTGATCACCCCCGTCAGCGGAAGACTCCATTCCTCTTCCAGCCCAAGGGGCGCCGGATTTTGCAGCCCCGTCGTCCCGCCATCGACGCTCATGTAGATGTTCCAGCCCGTTGCACCCTCCGGCGCATACGGCAGGCGCGCTGCCAGCGCGTGCGGCAGCGCCGAGCCCTCGATCTGCACGGGACACGGAGCGCTCTCCCGCCCCTGCCCATCCACCACGGCCGCCTGTATCCGGTACGTCGCCGCCGGCAATGCTCCGTCCTCCATTCGCACTTCCACCCATGCCGGCCGCCGCAGCGGCGCCAGCGCGATCCCCACGCCCGCCGCAAAGTACCGCTCCGCCTGTCGCTCGGCCAGCTCCAGGTAGTGCTTCCACTTCGCCCCGTACCGGTCGTTCAGCTGATTGAAATACGAGTCCCGGTACACCGCCTCCAGCGTCTTCAGCGCATGCCAGTGCTTCAGCCCGCGCTCGATCACCACCTGCCCGAGAGACCCTCTCTCCTGATCTCGCAGGAACCGCTCAATGTCTTCCTCGACCTCCGCCTGCGCACGCCGCAGCTTCGCCCCAAGGTCGATCCCCTCTCCGTGCGCCACTTCCAGGACGCCGCTGTCCCACTCGCGCAGGTCCTCCAGGTTGTTGATGTCTCCGTCCACCAGCAGCGCCATCTCGCCCTCCTAGCTCCTGTCTTCCCCTCTGCCGCCCCGCGCCGGCTTCGGTTCCGCCACCACCTGCACCTGAATCCTGCGCGCGAACTCCTCGCTCGCGAACTCCGCTCGCTTCCGCTCCTGTTCCTGCTCGTAGCTTTCGGCTTCTTCCCGCGTCGCCAGGCGCGCCCTGCCCTCCACGATCAGCCGACAGCCGATCGGTTTCGGTACCTGCGTGATGACCCCCGCCTGCCCGCCGTCTGCCGTGGCCAGGCTCACCACGTAGATGTCTTTGCCCTCGATCTCCGCCTCTTTCCGCCGGAGCTCCTGATAGTAGCGCCTCAGATCCATGCTGCCCTCTCTTCCGCCTTCCGTCCCTGCAATTCGGGGACGGCGTACCGCCGTCCCCGCTCTCCCTCAGCCTTTAGCTGTCCACCTGCACGCCATGGCCGTTCCTCAGAACCCCCGCGCCGTACAGGATGTCCACCGTGAACTGCTGCGCCAGCGTGTTCGGCTGGTAGCTCATCACCACGCGGATGCCGAAGTTGCCCACCTCGGCGTACTCCGCGATGGCGCCCGTCCCCGGCAGCGGCTTCGGCAGCCGCCGGATCGCCAGCCCCATCGCGTTCCGCGCAAACGCGATGTTGTGCGTCGTCACCGGCGCAGAGCCCGTCTTCTTCACGAACTGCGACCGGAAGACATAGAAGTCCTTCAGCCGCCCGATGCTGCCGTCCACCAGCGCCCGCAGCCCGGCGTCGCCCGCCGTCTGATATTCGCTGAACCGCGGAATCTGCCGCAGTTGCGAGTACGCCGTGCCGTCCACCACCAGGTATTTCTGCTCGCTCGCCGGAACCTTGGCGTTGAACAGCGCCGTCTCCGCCGCGTCCACCACCGCCTCCGTCAGAGCCGTCCCCCCTGTGCCCAGCGGCGTGTTCGCCGTGAATTGGCTGTACAGCCCCAGAAGGTCGCTCTCCACCTTCTCCGCCAGCGCAATCATCGCCGGCTCCATGTACAGCCGCAGCAGGTCCGGTACGGCGATCACCTTGGTCACGTCCGGAATCTGGAACGTCGCCTCGGCGTGCGTATTCAGCACGATCTGCGCCGTCTCCACATTCGGATTCTGCGTCTGCACCGTCCCGCCCTCGGCGATGTTGTTCGCCACCATCGTCGGCGGAATCGGCACGTTCACCGTGTCCCCGGCTTGAGCCAGTTGCGGCTCGAAGTCCCGGTTCACCAGATTGCCCATCACCAGGTGGCCCATCAACGCGGGAAGCGCGTCCACCGCCACCAGTTTCACGATCGCATTCGCCAGATTGGCCGATGTGATTGCTGCCATCCTCTTCTTCCTTTCCTCTCTTCTTCTTCTCCACTCCTCGCGGCGGCTGCCGCCTTCCGCGCTACTCGCCTCTCAGGCTTTGCAACGCCACCCGGCTGATCTGCTCCCGGATTCGTTGCAGCTCCTCCCGGCTCATGCCGGGCCGGATCTTTTCCAGATCCACGCCCGCCCCGGCCGCAGGCCCCCGCCCGGGGCTTAGCACCCCGCTGCCGCCCGCGATCCGTGCCGGCAGAAATTCGGGATTCTCCTGCACAAAATTCGCCAGATATTCCCGAAAACTCTTCTCCCCTTCCGGCGTCTTCGCCACCAGCCCCCCCTCGGGCGTCCTCACGATCTCGTCCTTCACGATCTTGAACGCCAGGTCCACCTTCGATACCCCCAGCCGCTGCAGTTCGCTCTTGATCTGCGCGTGCCGGTCGCTCTCCTCCGCCAGTTGCCGGCTTCTCTTGTTCTCTTCCACCAGCTCGTTCAGCCGCCGCTCCAGCTGCTCCCGCTTCTTCCTTTCTTCCTGAAGCTCAGCCTTGTACGCCGGCTCGCTCTCCTTCTTTTGCAGATCGAGATATTCTTCGATCACGCTCCGAATCACCGTCCGGATTTCTTCCGCCTGCGCCCCCGTGGGCGCGCGCATTTCCTCGTGCTGTCCCTGCTCCATCCTTTTCCTTTCTCCTTCTCCTCCCGGGCTTACAGCCCGGCGTCGATCTCGCGCGCGATCCGGTCCTTCACTTCCTGGCTCGCGTCGCAGAGATACTTCATCGCGAGCTTCTTCTGGATCTCCGACCGCAGCGTCGGCGAGGGAATCCCCATCCGCAGCAGCCGCTCCGCGTCCTCCAGCTCGCTGGAAAACTCGCCGATGTCAAACTCGTCCATCCCCGCCACGCCGATCTGAATATCGTCCCGCCTCGCCTCCGCCAGCGTCCGCAGCAGCCGCTTCAGCATGTCCTTCACTCGGTCTCCCATCCCGCGCAGCACTTCCTGCGTCACCAGGTAGTCCCGTTGCTTGCTCACCCCGGTCAGTGCCGCGTTCTTCGACAGCGCCCCGCCCGCCTGATGCAGCATGTAGCACACCCGGTAGATCTCCTCCTTCAGCCGGTCGATGTTGTCCAGCGCCAGCCGGTACACATGCCCCTCCGGCTCCGTCCACCCGAACCGGTCATCCTTGCCCAGCTTCACGTAGTAGCTTTCGCCCACCACCTGCTTGAATTCGCTGTCGCTGTAAATCACCGGCATCGCGAACAGCCCCATCGTCAGCGCCCACGCCAGCGCGTTCGACTTGTTGAAGTGCTCCAGTTGCAGCGACGCCGCCCGGTTCATCAGCCACATCCCTTCGCCCAGCGTGAACTCGAACACCGGCACGCGCCCCAGCCCTGCCAGCCCGTGCAGCCCCTCCTCCACCAGCTCCGGCGCACTCGCCTTTCCCTGCCTCTCCGCCTGCCGCCAGATCTCATACCGCCAGCGGTCGTACCTCACCCACTCCCGCAACGTCTGTTTCCCGCCCCCGTCTTCCTCCATCAGGTCACGCTCGGTCCGCAGCACCACCCACTCGTACTCGCCCCGCTCGTCTTTCTGCCAGTCAATGACGTTCTCCGCCGGATACTCGCTGAAGTACCCCCGCGACAGCCCCAGCGCGTCCTCCTCCGCCCGGCTCCCCGCCGGCCGCGGCCCTTTCGGAAAGTCGATCGTGATGTAGCTCCGCCCGGTCACCATCGCCTCCGTCACCTGCCGCCGGAAAAAGTCGCTCAGCGTCGAGCCCCTCCGGTCGCAGTCTTCGGCCAGTTCATTGAAGTACCGCCGGGCCGGCTCGTCCCACCCCTCGAACGTCACGATCGGCTCCCGCCGGAACAGCGTCGCCGCATACCAGTCGATGATCGACCCCGTGTAGTTCTCGTAAAACGCGCGCGCTACACGCTCCCGGTACACCGCCGCCGGTTCCTTCTGCCTCGGAATCAGGTACCGGTCCGCATTCGCCGTCAACTGCTCTCCGCCCGCGTACAGGTCCCTGTACTTCGGCCACACGCTCTTCCACGCCGTGTATTCCGGATGTTCCCGGTTGATGTCTCGCATCTCTGTTCGCCTCACCAGTACAGCCTTTGGTCCCTCTCGCCTGCCGCCTCCGCGCCCTGCCGCCGGTCCCATAGCAGGTAGCCCAGCGCGTCGCTCAGGTGCGTCCGCCTCGGGTCCTTCGCCTTGTCGATCTCGTTGCTGTCCTCGGCCCACTGCACCCGCTCGAAGTCCAGGATCAGTTCCTTGCAACGCGGGTCCACCAGCAGCCCGACCTCGCCCGCCGCGTTCCGCAGCTTCGCGTTCACCAGCGCCGCCCTCTCCCGCACCGGCGGGTTCCTCCTCGGAATCCGGTACGACGGCTTCTCTCCCCGCTCGGCGAAGAAGCTCTCCACAATCTCCCGGTCCGTCGTCCCGCTCGTCTGCAGCCGCCCCGCACACGCGTCCCCATAAATCACCAGGCCCGCCTTCCAGCCCCCGTAACGCCGCGCGAACTCCTCGCACGCGTCGCGCGTCCCCGCCCGCCGCAGCACGATCTCGTCCAGCACGTGAATCCGCCCTTCCACTTCCTGCACCACCACGCTCGACATCGGATCCACGTTGAAATCCAGCGCCCACAGCAGCTCCCGCTGCCGCTCCGGCTCCAGCTTCTTCACGTGGATCTTCCGGTCGAACGCGTGATACACCAGCCCCTGCGCCGGATTCAGATACTCGCCCAGCACTTCCTGCGCGTAGAACGCCTCGTCGTAGCTGTGCTTCAACCGCTCATAAAAGTCCGGCACCCTGCCCAGCAGGTGCCGGTTCTCGAACGGCGCCGCCTGCACGCATTCGTAACCCGCCACCGGATCGTGAATGAACCGCTCCCACACCCAGTCGTATCCCTTCGGCGTCCACACCCCGAACCCGCACAGCCTCACCGCCTGCGGATCTCTCAGCCTCCCCTCCAGCCGGACCCACGCCTCCTCGCTCGCATACGTCAGCTCGTCCACTCCGAACCACGCCAGGTTCGTCCCTCGCAGCCTCTCGTATTCATCCAGCGACCGGAACAGAATCCGCGAATCCGTGTCCAGCAGAACCGCTTGGTTCTCCGCTTTGTTGAACTCATACGGAATCCCGCTCTGCCTCATCACCTCGAACAGCGCCGCCTGCGTCGCGTCCCGCAGCATCGGATACGTCGGCGCTCCGATCAGCCCCGTCCGCCCCGGATTCAGGTACGCCAGCTTCAACGCCTCATGGCACAGCGCTTGGCTCTTCCCTGACCCGATCGGTCCCGAGAAACCTTTGAACCGCGCCTCCGACTCGTGGAACCTCCGCTGTGACGGCAGCGGCGAGTATGGAATGGTCCTCCGGATCTTCATTCCGCCTTCGGCTCCACCCACTCCACCTTCACCGCGCTCGGCTTCTCCAGCCCCAGCGCTTCACGCAGTTGGATCAGCCTCACCGCCTCGCTCGTCGTGATCTTGCACTCTCCCTCTTCCACGTCCTCTGCCAGTTGCAGCAGCATTTTGTCCACCATTGCGCCCAGCTTCTTCTTGTCCAGCTTCGGCGCGCGCTTTCGCGGCGCCGCCTTCGCCGGCGGCTTCTGCCGGCTATCCGGCGCTGCAACCGCCGCTGTCCCCTCTGCCTCCCGAACCGCCGTCTTCGGCGCCCTCTTGCGTGGTGCCTTTGCCGGCTGCGCCGTCTTCCGCGTCGCTTTCTTCTTCGCCTGCTTCGTTGCCATGCCCGCGCGCCCCCCCGCCGCTGCACAACATCTCCGCTTCTCTCCGCCGCCCCTTTCGCTCCCGCGCCAACTTCGCCAAAACAAAAAAGAAATTTCTTGTCCTCCCCCCGTGACGCGCCCCTTTCTTCCGCCTGCCCTCTTCAGGTACCGTAGAAGGGGATCAGCCCCGTATGCTGAGAGCCGCGTTCCTCTTCCTCTCCCGCCGCCCCCTGCTCCGCCGATGGATGGAGACCTCCCCCGCCGCTAGACGCCTCACCCGCCGCTTCGTCGCCGGTCAGCGCCTCGAAGACGTTATCGCCGTCGCCCGCCGCCTTCAGCAGGACAATGTCCTCTCCACCCTCGACCACCTCGGCGAAAACGTCACCTCCGCCGCCGAAGCCGCCGCCGCCCGCGCCTGCATCGAGGACGCCCTCGACTCCATCGCCTCCTCCGCCCTGCCCGCCACCGTCTCCATCAAGCTCACCCAGTTCGGACTCGACATCTCCAACTCGCTCTGCCGCTCCAACGTGGAAGCCGTCCTCCTCAAAGCCCGCTCCATCGGCTCTCGCGTCGAAATCGACATGGAGTCCAGCGAATACGTCGATCGCACCCTCACCATCGTCCGCGATCTCCACTCCTCCCACAACGGACTCCGCGCCGTCCTCCAGGCTTATCTCTACCGCACCCCGGACGACCTCCGCCTCCTCAACTCTCTCCGCATCCCCGTCCGCCTCTGCAAGGGCGCCTACAACGAATCGCCCTCCGTCGCCTGGCCCAAGAAAAGCGATGTCGACTCAAGTTACGCGCGCCTCGCACGCGTCCTTCTCGACGAAGGCGAATACCCTGCCATCGCCACCCACGATCCCCGCATGATCGACGTCGTCATCGAGCACGCCGCCCGCAACAACCGCCCCCCTTCTTCGTTCGAATTTCAGATGCTGTACGGCGTCCGTCGCGATCTCCAGCGCATGCTCGTCGCCGGCGGCTACCGCCTCCGCCTCTACGTCCCCTATGGCGATGCCTGGTATCCCTATTTCATGCGCCGCCTCGCCGAACGCCCCGCCAACGCCCTTTTCATCCTGAAAAATCTCTTCCGCCGCTGATCCAACTTCCGGAACCCTCCCCTCCGCGACGGCGTCTAATTCAAATGGAGGGCGCCGGAAGATGAAATACTGGGGCTTCTTCTTGGCCAAGATCCTTGCCCTTTTCGCGGTGCTCCGCCTCCTCTGGCTCCTCATCGAAACTCTGCTCCCTGAGCCCGAGATCTTCCTTTACACCCGCCTCCCCCGCTTCCCCAACGACCTGCCCTGGACTGTCGCAATCCTCCTCTTCTGGCTCCTCTCGCTCGGACTGCTGGCGCTGGTCGTCTTGGATCAGCGCAACCGCTGCCGCGTCTGCCTCCGCCGTCTCCGCATGCCCGTCGAAAGCGGCAGCTGGAGCCGCGCCACTCTCTTCGCGCCGCCCCGCAAGTCCCTCATCTGCCCCTACGGACACGGCACCCTCGACGAGCCTGTCGCTCATGTCTCCGCTGAGTCTCCCACCGAATGGCGCCCCCACGGCGATATCTGGAAAGAACTGGAGACCCTCGACAAGGAACGCCGCTGACCCTCATGCCACAATGGAAGTGACATCCATGGGAGCCTTCCGTGCCCGCTAAGTCTGGCAAACCACAGCGCCGCCCTTTGTTCCGCAGCACCTTCGCCAGGATCCTTGCCGCCCTGGTCTCTTTTGCCGCCGTCGCTCTCCTCGTCACTTTCATCGCCGTCTGGGTTCATTACTCCCGGCTCGTTGACGAAAAACTCCAGAAGGGACCCTTCACGCAGACCGCCCAGCTCTACGCCGCCCCAGAGCCTGTCAGCGTCGGTGATTCCCTCACCCAGGACGAGCTCCTCCAGGCTCTCCGCCGCCGCGGCTACTCCAATGACCGCTCTAACCGCATCGGCTGGTTCCACCTCCGCTCCGATGGCGTCGAGATCTTCCCCGGCGTCGACGCCTACCCCCACTCCGAACCCGGCGTCATCTTCCTCGAAAACAACACCGTCGTCCGCATCGTCTCCAGCCGCGACCACACCGAGCGCCCACGCTTCCTCCTCGACCCCGAACTCGTCACCAACCTCCACGACCGCCGCCGCGAAAAACGCCGCCTCGTCCGCTTCGGCGACATCCCCAAAGTCCTCGTCCACGCCGTCATCTCCGCCGAGGACAAGCGCTTCTTCGATCACGCCGGCTTCGATCCCATCCGCATCATCCGCACCGCTTGGGTCGACGTCACCCAGAACCGCCGCTACGGCGCCTCCACCATCTCCATGCAGCTCGCCCGCCTCCTCTGGCTCTCCCGCGACAAGACTTGGAAGCGCAAAGCCCTCGAAGCCCTCATCACCCTCCAGCTCGAACAGAAACTCACCAAGGAGCAGATCTTCGAGTACTACGCCAACCAGGTCGACCTCGGCCAGCGCAAGAGCTTCGCCATTCACGGCTTCGGCGAGGCCGCCCAGGTCTATTTCGGCAAGGACATCCGCGAACTGCGCGTCGAGGAAGCCGCGCTTCTTGCCGGCCTCATCCAGCGCCCCAACTATCTCAACCCCTACCGCCACCCGGAACGCGCCATCCAGCGCCGCAACGTCGTCCTCGGCCTCATGCGCGACAACGGCTACATCACCGAACTCCAGTACCTCGACGCCGTCAAGTCCCCCCTGAAACTCGCCGAGGGCGGCGAGGAGTCCTCCGACGCCCCTTACTTCGTCGATCTCGCTTACGACGAGCTGCAGGAAAACTTCTCCGACCTCGACTTCCAGGCCAACTCCTACCGCATCTACACCACCCTCGACATGAAGCTCCAGCGCGACGCCCTCGAAGCCGTCCGCATCGGCATCCAGGAGGTCGACGCCCTTCTGGCCAAAAAGCGCCGTAAGTACCCCGAGCCCCAGGTCGCCCTCGTCTGCCTCGATCCCCACACCGCCGAGGTCAAGGCCCTCGTCGGCGGACGCAGCTATGCCGCCAGCCAGCTCAACCGCGTCCTCGCGCGCCGCCAGCCCGGCTCCGCCTTCAAGCCCTTCGTCTACGCCGCCGCTCTCAACGCCACCCTCGATGGACGTGATCCGCCCATTACGCCCGTCACCCAGGTCGCCGATGAACCCACCACCTTCTACTACGACGACCGCGAGTACTCCCCCAACAACTTCGGTCAGCAGTTCAACGGGATCGTTACGCTCCGTTTCGCCCTCTCCAGATCCCTCAACATCCCCACCGTCAAGTTCGCCGAAATGGCCGGCTACCAGGCGGTCGCCGACCTCGCCGAAGCCGCCGGGCTCAAGGGCGTCAGACCCACCCCCGCCCTCGCCCTTGGCGCCTACGAAGTCACCCCTCTCGACATTGCCTCCGCCTACACGGTCTTCTCCAATCACGGAACTTGGGTCCAGCGCAATCTCATCAGCGAGATCCGCTCCGCCGACGGCGCCATCATCTATCAGTACACGCCCGTCGCGCGTCAGGTCCTCGATCCCCGCATCGCTTACATGGTCGTGAATCTCATGGAGGAGGTCCTCCGCTCCGGCACCGGCGCCGGCGTCCGCTCCCGCGGCTTCTATCTCCCCGCCGCCGGCAAAACGGGCACATCCCACGACGCTTGGTTCGCCGGCTTCACCTCCAAGCTCCTCTGCGTCGTCTGGGTCGGCTTCGATGACAATCGGGAACTCCCCCTCGAAGGCGCGAAAGCCGCCCTCCCCATCTGGACCGAGTTCATGAAGCGCGCCCACCGCCACCGCGAATACCGCGGCGTCCAGCCCTTCACCCCGCCCGACGGCATCGCCATCGTCGACATCGACCCCTTGAGCGGACAGCTCGCCACTCCCTCCTGCCCCAAGCCGGTCTCTGAAGTCTTCCTCGCCGGCACTCAGCCCGTCGAACTCTGCCGCCTTCACGGCGGCGGCCAAACCTGGATCAGCAGTTGGGACTCCGAGTCCTCCTCGCCGTCCCCCTCCTCAACCGCCCGCACACAGCCCGCTCCACAGCGCCCCCCAGCCTCTCGCGCTGATTCCACCCAGCCTCAGCCATCCGCCCCCTCCCCCGCCGCGGAACCAAAACGCGGATTCTGGGGCCGGATTCGGGCTATATTTAAGTAGGCTCCAAGCCGGGAGGTCCTTATGCGGACGCGCTTCACTGCGCTTCTCCTCTTCGGTTGCCTGTCAGCCGTTCAGGCTCAGCAGCCCGTCCAGCCCGCCGCCCCGCCGCCCCAGGACGCCCCTGCCGCCAAGCCGCCGGTCAGCCCCGAAATGCGCGGCGATATCTACATGGCCCGCCGCATGTACCGCGAAGCCATCGATGTCTACCGCTCCATCCAGCCGCCCAGCGCCGTCATTCTCAACAAAATCGGCATCGCATATCAGCAGTTGGGCGATCTGCGGTCGGCGAAAAAAATGTACGAGCGCGCCATCAAACTCAACAAGAAATATCCCGAAGCCATCAATAACCTCGGCACCGTCCACTACGCCCGCAAAAGCTACCGCCGCGCCGTCTCCCAATACAAGAAAGCCCTCGCCATCAACCCCGATTCCGCTTCCATCTACTCCAACCTCGGCACCGCCTACTTCGCCCGCAGGGACTACCGCCGCGCCCTCGAGTGTTACGAAAAGGCCATCTCCCTGGATCCCGACGTCTTCGAGCGCCGCGGCACCTCCGGCGTCCTCCTTCAGGAGCGCAGCGTCGAACAGCGCGCCAAATTCCATTATTACCTCGCCAAGGTCTACGCAAAATACGGACGCAACGACCTCGCCCTGTTCTACATCCGCAAGTCCCTCGAAGAAGGATTCAAGGAAAAAAAGCGCTATCTTGAGGAAGATGAGTTTGCCGAAATCCGCAAGCTGCCGGAGTTCGAGGAGCTCATGAAAATCGAACCCCGTGTCCTTTAGCCGCAAATCCTTCTTCGCCGCCGCCCTCGCTCTGGCGCTTGCCTTGCCCGCTTGCCGCCGCGGCGGTCAGTCTTCGCAGCAGATCCGCCGTTTGGCCGTTCTCCCCATCGAAGACCAGTCGCCGTCCGCCTCCTGCTCTTGGCTCGCGCGCCTCGTCTCCTTCTCCCTTGTCCGCCAGCTCGAAGGCGTCCCGCGCCTCGCCTCTGCTGAGGTCCGCACCGCCACGGATCTTCCCGGCGCCACCCACCAGCTCGCCGGCTTCCTCACTCTTCAAAACGGCTCGCTTCAGGCCCACCTCTTCCTCTACGAACTTCCCTCGCACAAGCTCCTGCGCCACGAAGTCCTCTCCCGGTCTCCCTCGCAATGGCGCGGGATTCTTGCCGGCTCGGCGCAATTCCTGTCTTCGGCGCTTGGACTCTCCGCCTCGCTCCAGCCCGTCTCCGTCCACAATGAGCCTGCCGCCCGCAGCCTCGCCGTGGCCCTCTCCGCCGCCTCACCCGATCAGTCCCAGGCCGCCTTCCGTGCCGCCGCCCAGGACGATCCATCCTGCGGTTGGTGTTGGCTCGGCTGGGCGGAAACCGCCTTCCGCCGCGGCGATCGGGAACAGGCCCTCGCCGCCGTCGAAGCCGCCGCCCGGCATTCTGCGGCCTTCGATCCCGTCTCCCGCTCCCGCCTCGATCTCATCGCCGCCAGCCTCCGCTCCGATACCCGCGCCGCCGCGGCGGCTCTGGAAGCCGCTGCCGCTGCCGTCCCCGGCAATGCCGCCGCACAGGCGCGCCTCGCCGAGTCCCTCGTCCAGTTGCGCCAGTTCGACCGGGCTGCCGCCGCCCTCCAGCGCGCCCTCTCCATCGAGCCGCAAACCGCCGTCTTCTGGAACTCCCTCGCCTACGCGCACGCTTACGCCGGCCGCTTTGACGAGGCGCTGAAAGCCGTCGCCCGCTACTCCGAACTCGACTCCTCGCCCAACCCCGCTGACAGCCGCGGCGAAATCCTCATGATGGCCGGCCGCTTCACCGAAGCCTTCCAGGCTTTCGAAGAAAGCTACCGCAAAGACCCCTCTTTCAACAACGGCGCCGCCATGGAGAAGGCGGCGCTCTGCTGGCTCCTCTATGGCGATCCCCGCCGCTCCGCCGAAGCCGCCGCCCAGCTCCTGAACGGCCGCGCCGGGCGCGGCGACCGCACCGTCGAACTCGCCCGCGCCCGTTGGGAGTTCCTCACCGGCCAGCCCGCTCTCGCGCGCCGGCGCTTCGCCCGCATCGCCGGCGATCCGAAGAACCCTCTCCACTCCATTGCGTCCTCCATGCTGGCCCTGCGCCTCGCCTTCTCTGATGCTCCCGCCGCTGCTTCACTGCTGCGCTCCAGGCACTCCCGCCGCGAGCCCCTCGTAGAACTGTACGCCGCTTACGCCTCCGCCGCCGCTGATCCTGCCTTTCCGGAAAAGGTCCGCGACGAGCGGCTTCGCCTCGAACTCCAGGCGCTCTCCTTGACCGCTCGCCGCGATTGGTCCCGCGCCGCCGAGGCTTGGCAATCCGTCATCGGCCGCTCCCCCGGCGGTACGGACAGCCACTACCGCGAACTCCGCGCCTTCTGCCTCGTCCAGGCAGGCAGCACGAAACAGGCCGCCGAGGCGCTCGGCCCGGCATGGCCCCTGCTCGCTCCGGGCCAGATGGAGTTCTACGATTTCCTCGTCTACCCGAACGCGCTCTTCACCCGCGCCGAAATCGCCCGCGCCTCCGGCCGCGCCGACGAAGCCCGCCGCCTCTACGACAACTTCCTCCAGTTCGCCGGCAGCCGCGCCGACCTCGCCCCCCAGGCCGCCCGCGCCCGCGCCGCCGCCCGCCTCTGATCGGCACTCCGCCGCAGTGTCGCCCTTCGCGCCTGCGCGAGGGCAGCACTCCGCCGCAGTGCTCCTGCTCTCCGCATCGGAATCAAGCATCCGCTCTTTCGCCGGGCACTGCCACATCCACGCCGGCGCCTGCCGCCGTATGCCCCCCGGCTCCAGCCGGAAGTCACCCGCCGTCTCCCTTCACGCCCTCTTGATGTCGTCCCGCGCGAAGTCCCATTCCACCATGCGCCGCGTCTTCACGCTTTCGTTCACCATGTGCGCGCACGCCGCCGCATGATGCCCTGCTGTCTCGTTCTGCCAGTACGGCTTCCGCGTCCGGATCGAGTTCAGGAAATGCCAGAAGTGGATGATCGTCGCGTCCTGTCCTTCCTCGCGCCACACATTGCCGCCGTCAATGAGCCGCGGCTTGTTCAGGTGCCGCAGCTCCTCCTGCTGCACCTTCGGATCCTTCCAGTACTGCTCCTCCAGCCTCCGCGGCCAGCTCTCCACGATCCACCGGTTATCTTCGCGCACGTTCTCCGGCCAGTACCGCAGCTCCCCCCAGCCCACCGCAATGGTGCCCTCCGTCCCGAGGAAAGTGAAGCTCGCCTCCGAGGACGACTGATTGTTGAACGTCGACGACAGGTTCACCGTGAAGCCCTCCGGGTACTCGAGCACTGCGTTCAGCGTGTCCGGCACCTCGCGCGACTCCTTCCACCGATACAGCTCGCCCATCGCCATGACCCGCGCCGGCATCTTCGCGTCCATCAGGTAGTGGATCGTCGTGCACAGGTGCACGAACAGGTCGGTCGCGATCCCGCCCGAATAATCCTCGTAACACCGCCACCGGAAGAACCGCTCCAGGCTGAACCCGCGCTTCGGCGCCGGTCCCAGAAACATCTCCCAGTTCACCGTCTCCGGTCCCGCATCCGGCGGAATCGGGTAGATCCACGCTCCCGAAGCCGTGTTGCGGTTGTACGCCGCGCGGATCATGGTCACCTTGCCGAGCTTCCCGCCCCGGATCAGCTCCCTCGCATGGTTCTGCGTCATCGACGACATCCCCTGCGAGCCTGCCTGCACGATCCGCCCCGTCCGCTTCGCCGCCGCGATGATTTCCAGCCCTTCGCTCGACCGGTACGTCAGAGGCTTCTCGCAGTACACGTCTTTGCCCGCCTCCAGCGCCTCGATCACCATCTGCTTGTGCCAGTGGTCCGGCGTCGCCACCACCACCGCGTCGATCGACTTGTCCGCCATCGCCTCGCGGTAGTCCTTCAGCACCCGCGGCGCCGCGCCGCGCCGCCCGCGGATCCGCTCCTGCGCGCGCTCGATCCGCCCCTTGTAGGCGTCGCACACCGCCGGAATCTCGAACTGCGGGTGCGTCAGCATCGCCTCCATCAGCTCGTGCGCCCGCGCGCCGCAGCCGAGGAATGCCGCCCGCACCCGGTCGTTCGCGCTCACCCGCGCCTGCATCGATGCGGCCATCGCCGCCTGCATCTCCAGAAATCCTCGCCTTGTCAGCTCCATGCCTGTGACGCCTCCAGCGCTTCGTATTGTATGCTTTCTCACGGAGCCAGATGCACGAACCTGTGTCCGCCCCGCTCGCCATCCGCCGCGCCACGCTCGACGACCGCCAGGCCATTTACGAGATCCAGCGCGCCGCCATCCTCGAAACCTGCCGCCGCAGCTATCCCGAAGAAGACGTGACCGTCTGGGCGGGGCTGCTCTCGCCGGATTCCTATCACATGATCCACGACCGCTACTTCGTCGTAGCCGAACGGAATGGTCGCATCGAGGGCTTCGGCATGCTGGATGAAAAGGAAGGCGAAGTGGAAGCCATCTACGTCTCCCCATCCGCTTCAGGCATGGGCACAGGCGCCGCCATCTTGCAGCATCTGGAACAGCGCGCCCGCCAGTGCGGTCTCAAAGAACTCAAGGTCCGCTCCACGCTCAACGCCGAGTCCTTTTACGCCCGCCACGGCTACCAGCACCTCGCCCTCATCCGCTACCGCCTCGTCCCCTCCCTCATGCTCAACTGCGTCGAAATGCGCAAGCAGCTCTAGCCGCCCCCTGCAGCCCGCTCACCGCCCCCGTGCCGCGCATG